>NZ_JACBZS010000001.1:2795185-3493982 GCF_013408305.1 Naumannella cuiyingiana
GCGTCGGAGGATGCGGCGGGGTGCCGCTCCTCGGCCTCCTCGTGGTCGGTCATGATCTGGCGCGCCCACTGCACCGCGCCGACGCCGATGCACAGCAGCGCCAGGCCGAGGCACGCGCCGAGCAGCGTGGTCTGCGCCGAGAACTGGCTGGTCTCCGACACGCGGATGGTCATCTCCCGCGGCACGGCGAAATAGATCACGACATAGGCGATCGCGAACACCGGAGCCAGCAGGAACAGCGCCGAGATGTTGCGGGCCGACCGGCGGGCGGCGCCCTCGTCGACATCGGTCCAGCGCTCGACATGCTCCTCGATACCGGGGTCGGCGATCGGTTTCGTGTCGACGACGGTGGTGCCGGGGATGCGGCCCGCGTCGCGGCCGTTGCTGGGCTCGAGCTGGCCCGGGTTGTCGTGGCTGGTCACTTCGCGCGCGCTCCCTTCGAGGCGATCCAGACGGCGAACAGGCACAGGCCGCCGATGCCGACGACCCAGGCCCACAGACCCTCCGAGACCGGGCCGAGCGCGCCGAGGGTGAGGCCACCGGACGGCTGGCGCTGCAGCGCCTCGAGGTAGGCGATGATCGCCTTCGCGTCCTCGTCGGTGATGACCTCCTTGGAGAACACCGGCATCTCACCGGGCCCGGTCCGCAGGGCCTCGTAGATGTGCTTGGGGTCGACGCCGGTCAGCGGCGGTGCGGCCTTGCCGCTGGGCATGGCACCGCCCGAGCCGCCGAAGTTGTGACAGGCGGAGCAGTTGGTCCGGAACAGCTCGCCGCCGCGGTTGATCTCCTCCTGCGACAGCCCGGCCGGCTCGTACTGGTCCGGCTCCGGAATCGCGGGGCCGGGGCCCAGGGTGGCGACATAGGCGGCCAGCGCGTCGATCTCGGCCTGGGAGTACTGGGCGGGCTTGCGCGGGGCCTGCACGGCGGAGGCGGCCATCGGCATCCGGCCGGTGCCGACCTGGAAGTCGACGGCAGCGGCGCCGACACCCGCGAGCGGCGGGCCCTGGCGGCTGCCCTCGCCGTTCATGCCGTGGCACGAGGAGCAGCCGACGGCGTACAACGCCTTGCCCTCGGCGACCTGCTGGGAGTTGCCGCCGTCGGCCGAGCTCTGCGAACTCGGCGCCGCGACGGCGTACAGGCCGCCGATGAAGAAGAGCGCCAGCAGCAGAAGGATCGGCTTCGCCGCCGGGTGCCGCCGACGGGATGACAAGAACTTCACAACAATCCTTCCGGGGCGCTCAGTAGGTGAGGAACGGCAGCAGGTAGATCACGAAGAACAGCGCCACCCACACGACATCGACGAAGTGCCAGTAGTAGGACACGCATTCGGTGGACACGTACTGCTCGTGGGTGAAGGTCCGCGCCAGGTAGGTGCGGCCGAGGACGAACACGAAGGCGATCAGGCCGCCCGTGACGTGCAGGCCGTGGAAGCCCGTCGCGAGGAAGAAGATCGAGCCGTAGGGGTCGCTGTAGATCGTCAGGCCCTCGCTGAACAGCGTGGCGTACTCGAAAACCTGGCCGCCGATGAAGAAGGCGCCCATCACGAAGGTGAGGATGTACCACTCGCGCAGCCCCCACTTGAGCGGGTTGAGGATGCTTCCGGTACGCGAGACCTGCCGCCGGTGGGCGGCGAACACGCCCATCTGGCAGGTGAACGAACTCGCCACCAGCACCGCGGTGTTGGTCACGGTGAACGGGATGTTCATCAGCGAGTGGCCCCACTCGAACAGCGCCGTCCCACCGGTCGCCGCCGCCTGGGCGTCGGTGACGTTCTGGATGGTGAAGTAGGCCGCGAACAGCCCGGCGAAGAACATCAGGTCCGAGGCCAGCCACACCATGGTGCCGATGGCGGCCAGGTCGGGGCGGCCCTTGACGCCGTTCAGGCGGGCCGGATTGATCCGGTGCAGGGCACCCGCCGCGATCTCGTCCGGGCGGCGCGCCGAACCGGCGTCGCCGACAGCCTCGATTGATGTTGCCACGGGGTCATTATTGCCATAGATCGTCCGTCCGGCATCTTTGGGGGACCCTGCCGCGCCGGTCGTGATCGCGATCACCCGCAACCCGGGCGCTACCATGCTCGCGAACGTCACGGAGGATCGACGACGAATTGTCGTACTACACGGTGTTGGAGTGAGGACGAACAGCCATGGATGACCAAGCAGCCGAGCGCCCCGCGACCGTGTTGATCTATTCCGATGACCGGTCCACCCGGGACGACATCAGGTACGCCCTGGGCCGCCGCGTCGCCGCCGACCTGCCCGAGATCGCGATCGTCGAGGCCGCCACCTACAAGGCGGTGCTGCGCGCGCTCGACGCCGGCGGGGTGGATGTCGCGGTCTTCGACGGCGAGGCGGTGCCGGCCGGCGGGATGGGGCTGTGTCGCCAGGTGAAGGACGAGGTGGCCGACTGCCCGCCGATCGTCGTCCTGGTCGCCCGACCCCAGGACGCCTGGCTCGCCACCTGGTCGCATGCCGATGCGGTGTCGACCCATCCGGTCGATCCCGTCGCGCTGCCGGGCGTCGTCGCCGGGCAGTTGCGTACCCGCCTCGCCGACACCGTCGCCTGAGCAGGTGGCCGCGACTGCGTCCGGGTCCGCGGTCCCGAACTGGCCGGATCTGCTGACCGCGCTCGTCCGAGGCGCCGACCTGTCGACCGATGACGCGCGCTGGGCCATGTCGGAGGTGCTGACCGGCGCCGCCGTGCCGGTGCAGGTGGCGGCCTTCGCCGTGGCGCTGCGGGCCAAGGGCGAGACCGTGGCCGAGCTGCGGGGCCTGGCCGATGCGATGTTGGAGCACGGTACGCCGGTGCGGCTGGGGGGCGAGACCGTCGATGTCGTCGGGTCCGGTGGTGACCGGGCGAACACCGTGAACATCTCCACGATGGCGGCGATCGTGGCCGCCGCGGCCGGAGCGCGGGTCGCCAAGCACGGCAACCGGGCGGCGTCGTCGGCCTGCGGTACGGCCGATGTGCTGGAGGAGCTCGGGGTGGTCCTCGACCCGGGCCCGCAGGCGCAGCCGGGGCTGCTGGAGGAGGCCGGCATCGTCTTCTTCTTTGCGCCGCGCTATCACCCGGCCCTGCGGCATGCCGCGCAGGCGCGGCGCGAGCTCGGCATCGCCACCACGTTCAATCTGCTGGGCCCGCTGGCCAATCCCGCCCGGCCCGCCGCCCAGGCCGTGGGGATCGCCGACGCCAGGTCGGCGCCGCTGGTCGCCGGCGTGATCGCCGACCGCGGGCACCGCGGGATGGTCTTCCACGGCGGCGACGGGTTGGACGAGCTGACCACCACGACCCGCTCGCGGGTCTGGCTGATCGGCGGCGGCCGGGTCCGCGAGGTGGCACTGGATCCCGCCGAGCTGGGCCTGGCGCGGGCGAGTCTCGACCAACTCGTCGGCGGCGAGCCCGCGCTGAATGCCGACATCGCTCGGCGTACCCTCGCGGGCGAGCCCGGCCCGGTCCGCGACATCGTCGCGCTGAACGCCGCCGCGGCCCTGCTCGCCTATGCCGGGCCGAACCTGGACCGCGACCTCGCCGAGCAACTCCGCCCGCGCCTGGCCGACGCCGTCGCCGCCATGGAATCCGGTGCCGCCACCGCCAAGCTGGAGGCCTGGGCCGCCGCCACCCGACGCGCCGCCGACCGCTGAGCGGGGGAGCGGGGGAGTGTCGCGTCAGCGTCCCTGGATGAACAGCTTGATCAAGGGCACCACGAAGCCGGCACCGAGGGCAGAAGAAATCGCCGCACCGATTCCAGCAACCGACACGGACCAGATTCGCGGGTCTTGAAATGTCGCGTCAGCAACTCGCAACTCTCTCACGTTGCGCCATTGCTGAGCATTTGCATGCCCGATGGTTTGGGCGAGTCTTGCGCTCAGCTCGTCACGCGCGTTCTGGTCGGCACAGTTTCCTACGGCGGCACCGATCGACAGAACTGCCCGTGCGGCATCCTTCGCATTATCGGCATCCGCGCGCCGAAGCTCGTGGCAGAGGAGCGGGGTTCTGGCCGATCGGTACACCTGGCGGCCGTAAGTGATGATGGCGTTGCACGCCGCGCGATACCGCCGCTGATCCGGGGTGCGAATGAACTTGTTGAGAAGGGCGAATGCCACTACGCCGAGGGCCGCAAGGTAAGCGCCACGGGCGCGGTCGCGGGTGGTCACCAGGAATGCGATAGCCGCGAGCAAGATAAGAATCGTGCCACCTTGCACGATGGCGCCAGCTACGGCGACCGATCGCGAAGTGGTCCCGATGCTCGCAACATTGGCAAATGCGGCTCCGAAAATCGGTCCCGCGAGGAGGGCGGACAACGCGCTCACGTGAATGTGGCGTCGATGGCCGCGTGCCGCGGCGTCGAGCACCTGTTGTCCTGCATCGGACTGCTCGATCAGACGCGAGCTGATTTCTGGATTCAAGGTTGGTGTCAGTTTGTCAGTGAGGCGCTCGAACGCCGATCGCATCGAGCGGATCGGGTTCATCGGGTCGACGTGGTTGACTGTCATCTCGTCCTCCTGTGCTGGGGGTGATCTTCATCACAGGCTGACAGGCAGGTCTGACACAGAGTGCCGCCGAGGATTCTGCAAACAGCGGGAAGTGTTCCGCCCTTTGCAGAATCGTGGTTGTGGTCAGCCGGCCTCGACGGCGGCACGGGCGCGGGTGAGGGCCGCGGTGCGCAGGCCGACCATCACCGCATCCGGGCCCAGGGCGGCCTCCCGCACCGGGGCGGGTACGCCGGCCTCGGCGGCGACCCGCGCATCCAGTGCCTCGGCGAGGCCCGTGCCGCGGCCCCACGGCCCGGTGATCAAGACCAGCCCGGGGTCGAGCAGCGCCGTGACCGCGCAGATCGCCGCGGTCAGCCCGGCGAGCAGCGGCTCGCGGCGTACCGGATCGGTGATCATCGCGCGGGCTCGGGCAACATCGATCGCCGAGGTCCCGGGCCTGGTCAGGCCGAGCGCGCCCGGCAGCTCGACCAGGCGCAGCGTCCCCTCCGGCCCGGGCACCGGCACCTGGGCCAGCTCGCCGGCCAGCCCGCGCGCGCCGCGGACGATCCGCCCGTCCATGATCAGCCCGGAACCGATGCCCGGGCCGAGATAGATCAACACCAACTCCGGCGGGCCCGGCGTCCCGGCCGCCTCGCGCTCGGCGAGCGCGGCCCAGTTCACGTCGTTGTCGAGCAGCCAGCGGCCCGGCACGTGGCGCTCCAGGGTGGCCCCGGCGTCCAGATCGCCCATCAGGAACGGTGATCCGGGCAGCTCGACCAGCCGGCCGCTGCCCTGGTCGACCGGGTCGGCCGCGCCCACCGTCGCCGCCAGCACCGATCCCGGGCTGGCCGCCGTCGCCTCCGCCAGCACGCCATCGAGCGCCTCGGCCAGGGCCTTGCCGGCCACCGGCGCGCGCAGCGGGCGGGCCACCTCGGCCAGCCGCTCACCGGTCAGGTCGAGCAGTTCCGCGCGTACCCCGTCCGGACCCGCATCGACCGCAAGCGCGCACCCGGCCTCGGCTCGTAGCGCATACCAGGTCCCGGATCGGCCGCGGCCGCCGCTGGCCGGGCCGGCCTCGGCGAGCAGCCCGCGCTCGGCGAGCCGGCGTACCGCCTGACTGATCGTCGGCTTCGAGATGCCTGTACTCGCCGCCACCTCGGCCCGGGTCAACCGGGCGTTGGCGAAGAACTCACGCAGCACCTGCCGGTCGGTCTCGGCGCGGACGAGGTCCTGCGAGGGCGTGGTCACCCCGGGAGTCTGGCAGGGGAGGCTTGCGCGGGCCAGTCGCACCGCCTATCGTTAGTTAGGAACCTTTACTAATATCGCAGGATCGAGGATGATCATGACGAGCACCACCGAGCTGCCGCACTGGGAGACCCAGCCGACCGACCTGGCCGCTGCCACTGCCGAGATCAAGCGGGCACTTCGCGAGCGCATCGAGCGCGAGTCCGGCCGCAGCGTCGAGGACGTGTTCGCCGATGTGGTCGCCCACGTCGAGGCCGAGGTCGCCGACGTCGAAGCAACCCGGGCGCGCGGCGAGGAGGTCTGGCCGGTCCTGGACTTCGCCGACATCGCCGCCGGTGAGATCTCCGACGAGCAGCGCGCGCAGGTACGCCGCCGCGGCTGCGCGGTGATCCGCGGCACCTTCGACCGCGCGCAGGCCGAGCAGTGGGATCGCGACATCGTCGAGTATGTCGAGGGCAACGGCTTCTTCGACGCCTACACCGGTCCCGCCGATGACTTCTTCGAGTCGGTGATGAGCAAGCCCGAGATCTACCCGATCTACTGGTCGGAAGCGCAGATGGCGGCGCGTACCCATCCGCGGATGGCCACCGCACAGGGCTTCCTGAACTCGCTGTGGACGCATGAGTCCGAGGGCCGGGTCTGGTTCGATCCCGACCGCGACTCGCTCTACCCCGACCGGATCCGCCGCCGCCCGCCGGGCACCGACTCGGGCGGCCTCGGCACCCATCTCGACCCGGGCACGCTCGACCTGTGGATGACCGCCGGCTACCAGGAGCACTTCCGCCACCTGTTCGCCGGTGATGTCGCGAGCTACGACCCGTGGGATGCCGCGTACCGCACCGAGGCCGCGCAGTATCCGGGCAGCACCATGTGCTCGGCCTTCCGCACCTTCCAGGGGTGGACCGCGCTCAGTGAGATGGGCCGCGACCAGGGCGTGTTGCACACCGTGCCGATCCCGAAGGCAATGGCGTACCTGATGTTGCGCCCGCTGCTGTCCGATGTTCCGGAGACGGAGATGGCCGGGGTACGCCCGAATCGCACTTTCCCGGTGAATCCCGAGCTGCACCCGCACCTCGTGCGCGGGCTGTCCGGGATCCCGGACGTCGCTCCCGGCGACACCGTGTGGTGGCACTGCGACATGATCCACTCCGTCGCGCCGGTCACCGACCAGCAGGGCTGGGGCAATGTCATGTACATCCCCGCCGCGCCGTGGTGTGCCAAGAATGCGGAGTACGCCGCGAGCGTCGCGCGGGCCCTGGAGACCGGCAACAGCCCGGCCGACTTCCCCGAGGAGAACTACGAGGCCGGCTGGCCCGATCGGTTCGCCGTCTCCGACCTGAACGAGATCGGTCGCCGCGGCCTCGGTCTGTGACCCCGCTCACGGGCGCGGTGTCGCGTCGGCAATAGTTGGTGCCATGCAGCAGGTGAACGGAGTCGTGGCGCGGGCCAAGGGCGAACCGGTCCGCATCGAGAAGATCAACATCCCCGATCCCGGGCCCGGTGAGGCGGTCGTTGCGATCCAGGCCTGCGGGGTGTGTCACACCGATCTGCACTATCGCGAGGGCGGCATCAACGACGAGTTCCCGTTCCTGCTGGGTCACGAGGCGGCGGGGGTCGTCGAATCGGTCGGCGAGGGCGTCGAGGAGGTCGCCCCCGGCGATTTCGTCGTCCTCAACTGGCGTGCCGTCTGCGGCAGGTGCCGGGCATGCCGACGCGGCGAACCCTGGTACTGCTTCGACACCCACAATGCGTTGCAGAAGATGACCTTGACCGACGGGACCGAACTCAGCCCGGCGCTGGGTATCGGCGCCTTCGCGGACAAGACCCTGGTCGCGGCGGGGCAGTGCACCAAGGTCGATCCGAGCGCGCGTCCGGCGGCCGTCGGACTGCTCGGCTGCGGCGTGATGGCCGGGCTCGGAGCGGCGATCAACACCGGCAACGTCGGTCGTGGCAAGAGCGTGGCGGTGATCGGCGTCGGCGGCGTCGGGATGGCCGCCGTAGTCGGATCGCGGTTGGCCGGCGCGGGCCGGATCATTGCCGTGGACGTCGATGACCGGAAGCTGGAGTGGGCGAAGAATCTCGGTGCGACCGATGTGATCAACTCGTCGCGGGCCGATCCCGTGGAGGGAATCCAGGCGCTCACCGACGGGTTTGGTGCCGATGTGGTGATCGACGCGGTCGGCCGGCCGGAGACCTGGCGACAGGCGTTCTATGCGCGTGATCTTGCCGGGACGGTGGTGCTGGTCGGCGTACCCACGCCGGAGATGAAGGTGCCCGACCTGCCCTTGATCGATTTCTTCGGCCGCGGCGGGTCGCTGAAGTCGAGCTGGTACGGCGACTGCCTGCCCGAGCGCGACTTCCCGATGCTGGTCGATCTGTACCAGCAGGGTCGCCTCGACCTGGACGCGTTCGTCACCGAGGAGATCGGGTTGGACCAGGTCGAGCAGGCGTTCGCCCGGATGCACGACGGCGACGTGCTACGTTCGGTGGTGGTCTGGTGAGTGTGCGCGTTGATCATGGCGTCACGTCGGGCACGTTCAGCCTGGACGGGCAGACCTTCGAGGTGGACAACAACGTCTGGGTGATCGGCGACGATGCGGAGTGTGTCGTGCTCGATGCGCCGCACGACCCGGACGCGATCATGGAACTCGTCGGGGACCGCAAGCTGCGTGCGATCGTCTGCACGCACGCGCATGATGATCATGTTCGGTACGCGCCGGAGCTGCGTCGGCGTACCGGTGCGCCGATCCACCTGCATCCCGAGGACCGTCCGCTGTGGGAGCTGACCCATCCCGACGATTCCTGGGATGCAGACCTTGCCGACGGGCAGGAGATCGGGATCGGCGGGACGAACCTGCGGGTGATCCACACCCCGGGGCACGCGCCGGGCGCGGTCTGTCTGCTGCTGGCCGACACCGGCGAACTGTTCTCGGGCGACACCCTCTTCTCCGGCGGCCCGGGTGCGACCGGCCGCTCCTTCAGCGACGAGAACCTGATCGTGGAATCGATCAGGACGCGCCTGTTCGAATTGCCGGACGAGACGGTCGTGCACACCGGCCACGGACCCGACACCACGATCGGCGCCGAGCGCGCGAACGTCGGCTGAAATTTCAGGACGCGGTCAGCGGAATCGCGAGCAACGCACCCAGCCACAGGGCCGGGCCGTAGGGAAAGGCGCCCCGGCGCCCGGTCAGGCGCGCGAGGAGTCCCCAGGCGACGCCGATCAGCGAGCCGAGCAGCAGCCCCCAGAGGACGGCGCCGACGCCCAGGGTGCCGGTGACGACGCCGAGGACGGGGGCGAGCCGCACATCGCCGAAGCCGAGCGCGCCGCGCCCGACCCACCAGAACGCCAACACGAAGGCGCCCACCGCCGCCCCCGCGACGATCATCCGGAATGCGACCTCCCAACCCGCCAGCGCACCCGTGACCGGCACGGCCGCCGCCGTCGCCGCCCACAGCGGCCGGGTCAGCGCGAGCGGCAGCCAGGTCGTGCGGGCATCGATCGCGATCAGCACCAGGCCGAGCGTGGCGAACACCAGCCAGGCCGGCCACAGCGGCCAGGGCAGGAACCAGCCGATCAGACCGCCGGCGATCGCGCCGGCGGTGCCGCAGCCCAGGATCATCGGCGCGTCGGCCAGCTCGGCGTACGGCCGCTTGCCGTCGGGCTCGGCCGGCTCGGGCAGCAGCGCCGGCAACACCCGAGCGGCCGCGGCACAGACCGCCGCCGTCGCCGCGGCCAGCCCCAGCGCGGTGGGCAGGCTCGCGGCATCTCCGAACATGCCGGGCAGCCTAGGCCGCGGCTTCCGCCGGGCTGGGTTCCCACGGGTCGGCGGGCCCGGCCCAGTCCATGCCCGCCGCGTGACAGGCGGCCTGCAACAGCAGCACGCTGCGCGCGGAGACCCAGCCGGGCGGGCCGACCAGCCACAGCGCTGCCTCGTCCCGGGTGGCCCGCGCGAGAAGTGCGATCTCCGCCGCGGACTGGCCGCGCCCGGCCAGGCGCGACGCCAGATCGTGCGCCGCCCAGGCATCGCCGGACCGGGCTGTCAGCCCGTTGAGCTGCGCGGCGCGGACGCGCAGCAACCGTTCGGCGACCCGCGCGGGAATCCGCCGCACGACGCGACCCCGGCGGCCGAACAAGAGTGACCGCACGCATCGCGTCGGCACATCGGCATATAGGGCGACCGCCCGCCAGGGCAACCCGGTGGTCCCGACCAGATCGGCGAGATGCGACCGGAACGGCGCAGCCGACACCCACTCATGCGTCCCCCGACACTCGGTGTCGCTGCGCTGTCCTGACATCTCGCCTCCTCGATCCCGGTGCCACCCGGCGGGCGGCCGCGGGAACAGTTCAGCGGGGAATCCGGGCGTACCGGCGTTCGGGAGGCACTCGGGAGACACCTGACCGCATTCGGACAACACCGGGCCCGTGTCGGACAACACCTGAGTGGGTTCGGACAACACCTCGGGCCGGGGTCCGGGGTCGAGGTCCGGTATCCGGGGTCGGGGTGGGAGGTCGGGCGGGGCCGGGCAGGTCGGGACCGGAAAGGTCGGGCGGAAGGGACGCGACGCCGCATCCGCGGGCTGAGTCGGCATCCGCGGGCGTTGCTCGGTTCGCGGGTGCCGGTTGGGTTCGCGGATGGGGGTGTCTGGTCGTATCCGCGGGCTGAATCGGCATCCGCGGGGTGAATCGGCAGATGCTGGCTAGGCCGGCAGACGCGGGCGTTACTGGGTTCGCGGGTGCCGGTTGGGTTCGCGGATGGGGGTGTCTGGTCGTATCCGCGGGCTGAGTCGGCATCCGCGGGCGTTACTCGGTTCGCGGGTGCCGATTGGGTTCGCGGATGGGGGAGCCCGGTCGAATCCGCGGGCTGAGTCGGCAGGCGCGGGCGTTACTCGGTTCGCGGGTGCCGGTTGAGTTCGCGGATGGGGGTGCCCGGTCGCATTCGCGGGGTGAATCGGCAGGGGGCCACCGAAGACGCCAGAAGACGCGAGTGGCGGGCCCCCGCAACGGGGACCCGCCACTGGCGGTGTGCGGCGTCGGGGCCGCGGGTCAGCGCTGGGCGCGGGTGAAACCTGCCCGCTGCGCCGCGTCCTCGTCGGTGAACCAGACGTCGGCGATGGTGCGCTCGTAGCCGCCGGAGTCCGGCGTGTGGTACTTCATCGACCGAGCGTTGCCCTTGATCGTGTGGCCGACCGGCGGCTCGTCGCCCACGTAGCTGCCGGGGCCATAGGTGCTCGCGGCATCCGGGCCGGCCGACCCGGCCGCCGGCGCATCCTGACCGGCGGCCTCCGGCACATCGACCGGCTCGGAGAAGCTCTGGCTGGTGCTGTCGTCCTTCACCGAGAAGTCATCGCTGGGATTCCACGACGTGTTGCCGTAGGTCTCCCACTCGTCCTTGTCGCCGGCCAGCTTCTTCCAGGCCAGGTAACCCAGGCCGGCCGTGAGCAGCACCAGCAGCAAAGGCAGGAAGACCTTGCGCTTGCGCTTGGGCTCGGGCAGCGACAGCTCGCCACGCAGGGCGGCCGCGGCGGCCTGGCTGCGCTTGCGGGCCTCCTCGGCGGCCGGGTGCTCCGACGCGTCCTTCAGCACCTCGTTCAACCGAGGCAGGATGTCCTTGTCCAGTCGCTCGCGCGCGGAGCCGATCGCCTCATCGATCTTGGGGGCAATCTGGTCGCGGGCCTGCTCGACGTACGGGCCGATCTTGTTCAGCGCGTCCTCGCCAGCCTTGGCGGCCGTGTGAGTGATCTCTGCGGCGGCGTTCTTTCGCTTGCTCATCGCTTCCTCCGATGGGGTTCGTCGGCCCCGGTCGGGGCGGACCCGGTCACGTTACCGCGTCCGCCGGGCACCGCAGCGGCCCACCCGGGCGCTCGTGCCAAGATGGACGGGTGCCGCACCGGGGGCCAGCCGGCCCCGACCGGTCGGCGAGCAATCGACCCGAAAGGCCCACACGTGTCCACTGCCACGCTGCACACCAACCACGGCGACATCGTCATCGAGCTGTTCGACAACCAGGCCCCGAAGACGGTGCAGAACTTCGTCGGGCTGGCCACCGGGACCAAGGAGTTCGAGCACCCGGAGACCGGGGTGCTGACCACCGACAACTACTACGACGGCACCACCTTCCACCGGATCATCGACGGGTTCATGATCCAGGGTGGCGATCCGCTCGGCACCGGCACCGGCGGCCCGGGCTATGAGTTCGACGACGAGTTCCACCCCGACCTCGCCTTCGACCGCCCCTACCTGCTGGCGATGGCCAACCGCGGACCCGGCACCAACGGATCGCAGTTCTTCATCACGGTCGGCCCGACGCCGCACCTGAACCGCAGGCACACCATCTTCGGCGAGGTGACCGATCCGGCCTCCCGCGAGGTCGTGGACAAGATCGCCAAGGTGCCCACCGGCCGCAACGACCGGCCGAACGATCCCGTGGTGATCGAGTCCGTCGAGATCGACCAGGGCTGACCTTTGTCCGATCACCCCAGCGGCCCGCGTCCGGTGCCCGATCCCGATCGGGGCCCGTCGGACGATGCCCGGTTCCAACCCTGCTACCGGCACCGGGACCGGCGTACCGGAATCACCTGCCAGCGGTGCAACAAGCCGATCTGCGGTGAGTGCATGGCGCCGGCGTCGGTGGGCTTCCAGTGCCCGGAATGCGTCGGCGCCGCCAACGAGGGGGTACGCCGGCCGCGTGGCGCCGCCGCCCGCGGCAACCAGCCGCAGATGGCGCTCCCGGGAGGCTTCGGCCTGCGGCTCGGCTTCGGCGCACCGGTCGTGCTCGCGGCGGTCGTCGCCCTGTTCGGTATTGCCGACCTGATCACGGGCGGCATGTTCACCATGCTGATGGCCTGGATCAGCCAGGCCGCGGCAGCCGGCGAGGTCTGGCGGGCCATCACCTGGACGCTGGTTCCCGGCGGGTTGTTCGCGATGATCATCAACGTGCTGATGATCTTGTTGATCGGGAACGCGATCGAGGCGATGGTCGGCAGCGCGCGCACGATCGCGGTATGGGTGATCGCCGGACTGGGCGGCGTCGCGGCGCTCGCCCTGTTCGGCGGCCCGGACGCGGCGGCGTACGGAGCGAGCGCGGCGATCTTCGGGCTGCTCGGCGCGAATGCGGTGCTGAAGTTCCGCCAGGGCATGGATGTGCGGCCCGACCTGATCCTGTTCGCATTGCTGATCGTGATGAACGTGGTGCTCGGCGGCGTCGGCGGCTCGCTGCTCGGCGTGGTCAGCCTGCTGGGCGGCATCCTCGGCGGCGCCCTGGCCGGCGCGCTGATCGGCTGGGCGCCCGGCAATGCCGCGGCACGCGGCCGCAACCAGTGGTTGCTGCTCGGTGGCGGCGCGGTCGCGCTGGCCGGACTGACGGCGGTCGGGTTGGCGCTGGCCTGATCGCCGGCGCCAGCCCTCAGCCGGGCTGCAGCGTAACCGGCTCCATCGGCTGGTCCAGGCTGAGCCAGTACAGGCCACCGGCAACCGCCAGGAAGATCAACACCGCGACGACGGCCAGCGCCGCCAGCACCGGGGTGGGTACGCGCGGCACGATCAGTCGCCCAGCGAGAAGGCGGCTTCCAGGTCGTGGCTGGAATAGGTCCGGAAGGCGATGTGGGTCTCGGTTCGCACGACGCCGTCGATCTTGTTCAGCCGATCCGCGACGACCGCGGCGATGTCGTCGTGGTTGCGGACCCGGACCAGCACGATCAGGTCGATCCCGCCGGTCACCGAGTAGACCTCGGTGACCCCGTCGAGGCCGGCGATCTGCTCGGCGACCTCGGGAATCCGGGCGACATCGGCGTGCACGAAGACGATCGCGGTGACCATGCCGTCACCCTAGAGCACCGAGCAGCACGGCCGGTCGCTCCGCGCGCGAGATGCCCGCATGTACCGGCCAGGTCCAGTCGCCGGTGATCTCGATCAACCGCACCCCGGGCCGCTCCAGCCAGCCCGCCAGCAGCTCGGCCTCGGCGATGCTGCCCGCCGGCAGCGGCGGGGTGGTCGGCTCGGGCACGGTGGCCGCGCCGGCGACCAGCTCGTCGGCCAGGGTCAGCGGGTTCTCCGCCCGATCGGTACGCCCGGCCGCGGCGAGGCGGCCGTGGCGGATCACGTGGATGTCCCAGCCCGCCCGCGCCGGCGCCGCGGCGACCATCTGCGGACAGCGGGCCAGCGCCGCGATCCGATGCATCCGCACACTCGCCCGGCGCAGGGCGTCGAGCCGGTCGCGCAGCGCCGCGGCCTCCTCGAACCGCCGCTGGGCGATCAGCCGCTCCAGTCGCCGCGCGACGGAGCCCAGGGGAGCCCGGATGTCGGCCCGCCAGGCGATCCGGACGCCATCGACGATCGCCGCGTACCCCGCGACATCGATACTGCGATCGCACGGCGCCGCGCACCTGCCGAGCTCGGCGAGCGCGCACGCCGAACTCGGTCGACGCGGAGACAGGCGCGCCGTGCACTGGCGGATGGGGAAGGCGTCATGCAGTGCGGCGGCAGCCGCCTGGGCGGCCTGCCGGTTCGGGAAAGGGCCGAGATAGTCGCAGCCGTCGCCGCGCACGGCCTTGGTCACCGAGAGCCGGGGGAATGCCTCGCGGGTCAGTTTCAACCATGCCTCGCGCTCGGGGAACCGCGACTTGCGGTTGTAGCGCGGCCGGTGGGCGAGGATCAGCCGCAGTTCGGTCACCTCGGCCTCCAGACCCGTCGCGCACGGGGTGGCCCGGACCGCCGTGGCGAGCCGCACCATCTCCTCCATCCGGCGGCGCTTCTCGGCCGCGGTGAAGTAGCTGCGGACCCGGCGGCGAACGTTGACGGAGGTACCGACATAGAGGATCTCGACCCCGTCCGGGCCGGCGCGGCCCGGTCCCGTCCGGTCGGAGACGAAGGCATAGGTGCCCGGGCCCTCGGGCAGGCCGTCGGCGAGCACCCGCTTGCGGCGGCGCTGCGGGGAGACCTTGCGGGAGAACTCGACGAGGTCCTCGACCGTCCCGACGCCGAGATTGCCGACCCGCTCGAACAGCCCGTGCAACACGTCGACCGTGGCCCGGGCATCGGTCAGCGCCCGGTGGTCGGGCGTCGTCGGCGAGCCGAAGTGCCGGGCCAGCGTGCCGAGCCGGCAGTTGCGTACCTCCTCGCGGAGCAGGATGGTGCGCGCCAGGGCGGCGGTGTCGAGCACCGTCCAGCCGGGCCAGGGATAACCGAGCTCGGCGCACGCGCGGCGCAGGAACCCCGTGTCGAAGGGGGCGTTGTGCGCCACCAGCACCGTCCCGGCGGCGAACTCCAGGAAGGCCGGAAGGGCCTGCGCCAGCGACGGCGCGCCCGCGGTCATCTCGTTGGTGATGCCGGTCAGCACCGTCACCGATGCCGGGATCGCGCCGACCGGCCGGACCAGCGTCTGGAACTCGCCCAGCCGCTCGCCGGCCCGGACCTTCACCGCGCCGAACTCGGTGATCGAGGCGCCCGGGCCGGAGCCGGTGGTCTCCAGGTCGACGACACAGAACGTCGCGGCCGACAGCGGGGTGCCGAGGTCGTCGAAGCTGGGCTGGGCCCGGGGGGCGGTCATGGCGGCGGACGCTACGCGCGCCCACCGACAACGGGCCGATAGCGCGCCCCTGAGGAAAAAATGAAGAAAACCTGAGGGAAACCGCGGCCAAGGTTTGCCGGAGGGCGGGCGTACCCCTATTGTTGCTGCCGTGTCGCGCGGCAGTTGCGGGCTTCCCCACCGGACCCGGCGCACAGGCTGAGATCACGTCGGCCGGTTCTCAGGAACCGGCGGTACGCCCAGGAAGGAATGCGCGTGGCAGCACGCAATCGCCGCAAGGCCGGTCTCCGGCTGTTGGGAACGATGGCCCTGACCGCCGGTCTGATCGCGGGGACCGCAGTCGCGGCACCCCTGGCGAGCGCCGATCCCGATGCGGTCGAGGCCGCGAAGAAGCGGGTCGAGGAGCTCCAGACCGAGGCCAACGCGATCGACCAGGACGCGCTGGAGGCCCAGGAGAAGCTGGACAAGGCGCGTGAGGCGCTGAAGAACCGCGAATCCGACGAGGCCGGGCAGCAGCGCAAGGTCGAGGACCTGAAGGCTCAGCTCCGGGCGCTCGCGCTGGCGCAGTACCAGGACCGCGCACTCGACCCCAGCACCCGGGTGCTGTTCAGCTCCGACGGCGACACGTTCATCAACCGGTTCGCGACCGTGCAGCACGTCACGGACAGCCAGAACGGTCTGCTGCAGGAGTTCCAGGCCCAGGAGGCGTCGCTGGCCACGATGAAGCGCGACTCCGAGGCGGATGTGAAGACCATCGCGGAGCAGGAGCGCAAGGTCTCGGATCTGCAGAAGCAGTCCAAGCAAAAGGTCGCCGACGCCGAGGCCGTGCTGAATCGGCTCACCGAGGAGGAGCGTCAGCGGCTGCAGCGCGAGGAGGAGCGCCGCCAGCAGGAAGAGGCGGCCGCGGCCAACGCCGATTCCGACAGCGATTCCGATTCCTCGTCGGGCTCGACCCGTTCGGGCTCCGGCTCGTCCGGCTCGTCGTCCAAGACCTCGTCGTCGGGCAATTCCGACCCGACCGCAGGCATCCCCGACAGCGATCGGGTGGCAAAGGTGCTCGCCACGGCCAAGGCCCAGCTCGGCAAGCCCTATGTGTACGCGGCGACCGGCCCGGACTCCTTCGACTGCTCCGGCTTCACCTCCTACGCCTTCAAGGCGGCCGGGGTCAGCCTGCCGCGCGTGTCGCGCGCGCAGGCCGGCGCCGGCAAGCGGGTCAGCCGCAGCGACCTGAAGCCGGGCGACCTCGTCTTCTACTACTCGCCGATCAGCCACGTCGCGATCTACGTCGGCAACGGCAAGATCATCCACTCGCCCCGGCCGGGCAAGACGGTCAGCTACGCACCTGTCGACCAGATGCCGTTCAACACCGCAGCCCGCGTGCTCTGAGCGCACGACCCACGCTGACTCCGGCGCTACGCCTGCTCGCCGCGGCCCTGATGGCCGCGGCGAGCATGGTTCTTCCCGGCTGCGCCGCGCCACCGACGACCGCGCCGGGTGAGGACGATCCGCGCGTCCTGCTCGGCGATCTGGTCCGCGCGGCGGTCGATGACGACCGCGGGCTGTGGGAGAGCCGGTCCACGCCCGGCGGGGCCGCGACCACCGACCTGCTGCGCAGCAATCTGGCCCGGCTCGATCTTCGCGGACTCGCCGCCACCGGGCGGCAGCGGCCGCCCGGTCCGGGTGACCCGCGCGGTGATCGGGTGATCGAGACGACGGTGACCTGGTCGGTCGACGGCTGGTCCGTGCAGCGGGCCACGCCGCTGTGGCTGGTGGTCGAGGGCACCGGGGACGCGGCGCGACTCGCCGGAATCGGGGCCGCGACCACCGGTGCGGAGCTGCCGGTCTGGGCGCTCGAGCCCGTCGAACCTCGCGCTGCCGGTGACGTCGCGGTGCTCGCCGCCGACGACCCGGCCCCCTGGCTGGCGGCCGCCGGGCGGTCGGGTGGGGAGTTGTTGATCATTGTGCCGCGCAATGCCGACGGCTTCGCCCGGCTGACCGGCGGGTCCGGGCGTACCGGAACTGCGGCTCTGACCCGGTCCGGATCCGATGACCGCGGAGAGATCATCGTCAACCCTGCGGTCGGCCGGCTGACCCCCGAAGGCCGGGGGGTGCTGATCGCGCACGAAGCGGTGCACGTGGAGACCGCCAGTTGGGCGACGGATGCGCCGCTGTGGGTCGAGGAGGGGTACGCCGAGTGGCGCGCTCAGCAGGCCTGGCCCGAGGCCGTCGGCGAGATGGACGCGATCCTGGCCGACGGATTGCGCGGGCGGGTGCCGAGCGGAGTGCCGACCGACGCCGAGTTCGGCTCGGGCGGCACCGGATACGGCCGGGCCCTGCTTGCCTGGCGGGTGATCGCCGGCGGGGGGCCCGAAGCGGTCCCACGGGCGGAGCGGGCGTATGCCGAGCTGGCCGCCGGCGAGCCGCCGGAGCGAGTGCTGACCGGCCTCGGACTGTCCGAGCGCGAGCTGGCCGCGGAGATCGACCGGCGGATCGCGGAGCTGCGCGGCGGCGCCCGGTGACCACGCTGGTGATCACCAACGATTTCGGTCCGCGGATCGGCGGGATTGAGACCTTCAATGCCGCGGTGTGCGACTGGCTGGGCGAGGTGATCGTGCTGACGGCGCGGCAGCCGGGCAGCGCGGCCCACGACGCCGAGCTGGCGTACCCCGTCGAACGCATACCCGGTCCGCGGTTGTCCGGCGGGGGGCGGTGCCGGCAGCCGACCCTGCTGCCCGGTCGCGCGGTGGCCGGGGCCGCCGCCGAACTGATCCGGCGGCGGGCAATCGAGCGCGTGGTGATCAGTGCCGCCGCACCCCTCGGGTTACTGGCGCCCGCGCTCCGGCGGGCCGGTGCACGGCGGATCGTCGCATTGAGCCACGGGCACGAGGCGTGGTGGGCGCGGCTGCCCGGCACCCGCCACGCGCTGCGCCGGATCGTCGCCGGGGTGGACGCGTTCGGGGTGATCAGTTCCTGGACCCGCGAGGCGATCGCCGCGGTGCTGCCGCCGGCCGGGCGGGCAAAGGTGATCATGGTGCCCCCGCCGGTTGCACCGGAGTTCTTCGCGATCGACCGCCGGCCGGCGACGACGGTGCGCTGCCTGGCGGCCGGCAGATTCGTGGCTCAGAAGGGCTTCGGGACGCTGCTCGATGCGTGGCGGCTGCTCGGTGATCATGCTCCGCCGCTGACGATCGCGGGGTCGGGCCCGCTGGATCATCGGCTGCGGCGGCGCGCGGGGGAGCGGGTGGCCTTCGCCGGTGCGGTGGACCGGGGACGGATGCCGGCCCTGCTGGCCGAGCATGATCTTTTCCTGGCTCCGGTACGCCGTGCCGCCGCCGGGCTGGTGCAGGAGGGGTTCGGCCTCGCGCTCGCGGAGGCGGCCGCGGCAGGCATGGCGGTGATCGGCACACGCACGGGGGGCGTACCCGACATCGTCGAACACGGGCGCACGGGCTGGCTGGTCGAACCGGGCGACCCCCGCGCGCTGGCGCGGATGATCCCCGAGGTCTGCTCCGCGCCGGACGCATTGATCGCCGCGGGGCATCGGGGCAGGACGCATGCCCGCAGGTTCGACGGCGCCGCCCAACGGCAGGAGCTGTTCGGCGCGCTGGCCGGTTGATCACCGGCCCGGTCGATCAATCCGCGAACCGCATGTCCGCGGCCTGTTCGCGGTAGGCCGCCAGCGTCTCCAGGTCGCGGCCCATCGCCGCCTCGATCCGACTGAGCGCCTCGGGCCCGAGCGGCACGCGCAGCGGCGCGGGATCGGTGCGGGTGAGCCCGACGATGAACTCGGCCGCCCGCGCGGGATCGTTGGGCTGGCGGCCGTCCTGGTCGGTGAACCGCTCCCGCAACCGCCCGGCGGGGGTGTCGGCGTAGTCGGGGATCGGGGTCGTGTACGCCATCGAGCGCCCGGCGAACTCGGTGCGGAAGGGGCCGGGCTCGATGATCGTGACCCGGATGCCCCACGGCGCCACCTCCCCGGCCAGCGCCTCCGACATGCCCTCCAGAGCGAACTTCGACGTCGCATAGGCCGCGTGCCCCGGGTTGGCGACGCGCCCACCCACCGAGGACATCGCGAAGATGTGCCCCGATCGTTGCCGGCGCATCGCCGGCAGGACCGCGCGGGTCGTCCGCAGCGCGCCCAGCAGGTTCACCTCCAACAGGTCGCGCAGCTCGTCGTCGGTGCACTCCTCGAGCGCGCCGATCAGCCCGCGGCCGGCGTTGTTGACGAGCACGTCGATCCGCCCGTGCCGGTGCAGCGCCGCGCGCACCGCCTTGTCCACCGACGACGCGTCGGTGACGTCCAGGGTCAGCGGTTCGTCGAAGTCGCGCAGCGAGGACACGTCGCGCGCGGTCGCCACCACCAGATCCCCCGCCGCGCGTGCGGCCTCGGCGATCGCGCGCCCGAAGCCGGCGTTCGCCCCGGTGATCAACCACACCTGCTGTGTCATGCGTTCTCCTTGTTGCCTGATCGAGTTCGTTCCTTGATCGAACTCCGCCCGACAATTAACCTTGACTATCAAGGCAATCTATCTTGAGCATCAAGGGAGATCAACCATGAGTTCGGCCGAACCGGATTCGGTGGACCGCGAGCTCGACGAGTGGCTCGCCGAGATGCCCGAGGTGGCGCCGCAGGTGGAGGCGGCTCGGCAACGGATCGGCCGGCTGTCGCGCCTGTTCGGGCGCACCGTGGAGCTGGTCGCTCGCGAGGCCGGGCTGAGCGTCGGCGACCTCGAGGCGTTGTCGGCCATCGTCCGCTCCGGCGGCACGATCACGCCGACGGCCCTGGGGTCGGCGCTCGGGCTCACCTCGGGCACGGTCAGCACGCGGATCGCCCGGCTGAGCGCCGAGGGCTTTGTCGCCCTGGCCGGCGCCGCGGGCGACGGTCGCAGCCGGCCGATCGTGATCACCGCGGTCGGGCGGCGCCGCTGGCGCACTGCCACCGCGGCCCGGGTACGCGTGGAGGCGGATCTGTTCGACGCGCTGGATGCCGAGGAGTGCCGCACCCTGAACGACCTGCTCCGCACGCTACTCGCCCGCTACGAGTCCGATCTGGGCGAGGCCGAGCGCCACGACATCGTCCGCCCCGGCCGCTGACCGGCCGGGCGCGGTGGTTTCAGCCGGCGTGCCGGCGGATGAAGTCGGCGGACTCGGTGAAGATCGTCTCGGCGTCGTGGTCCAGCGTCGCGACGTGCCAGCTGCGGTGCAGCACCCGTTCGGTCGCCTCGGGTGAGGAAATCTTCTGCATGATCATCCGCGCCGAGCTCGGATCGACGACATGGTCGGTACGCGAGCGGAACAGCAGCACCGGCTGGTCGACCAGCGGCAGGTCGGCGCGGACCACCCGCCACAGCCGCATCATCGCGGCGACCCCGTTCAGGGGGGTCCGCGAGTAGGCGTTCTCGTCCTGCCCCGGCATCGCGATGTCGTTGGCGATCCCGGGCATCGATGCCAGCACCCGCCGCAGCAGCGGCAGGGCCAGCAGCCGACGGTCGGCCGAGCGTACCGCGGGATTCACCAGCACCAGCCCGCCGATCTCCGAACCGCGCAACTGAGCCAGCCGCAGCGCGAGCGCGCCGCCCATCGACAGGCCCGCCACGAACAGGGTGCGGGTGCGGGCGGCGAGCTCGGTGGCGGCCTCGTCGACCGCGGCGTACCACCGCGTCCACGGCACCGTGTTCAGGTCCTGCCAGGTCGTCCCGTGCCCGGGCAGCAGCGGGACCGAGGTGGCGAAACCCTCGGCGCGCAGGTGCTCGGCCCACGGCTCCATCGACGTCGGCGACCCGGTGAAGCCGTGGCACAACACGACCCCGACCGGCCTGTCGTCGGCGGCATCGTCGGGCATCGAGGTCTGGGTGGAGACCGACGACTCCGGCGACAACAGGGCATTCACACGCCGCATGCTAGCCAGCGCGGACCGCTCGCGGCGGCAAGCGCGCGGGGTAGCATGCCGCCGTGGTCTACTGGCTGCTCAAGCACCTTGTGTTCGTGCCCGTGCTGCGGGTCCTGTGGCGGCCGTGGGCCGACGGGCTGGAGAACGTGCCGCGCCGTGGCGGCGCGGTGCTGGCCAGCAACCACATCGGCGCCGCCGAGACGATCCTCATTCCGCTGATGGCGCCGCGCCGGCTGACCTTCCCGGCCAAGGCCGAGCTGTTCCAGGGCAGGACGCTCCCGCAGCGGGTGGTCGCCGCCTTCCTCCGGGCGGTCGGGCAGGTGCCGATGGATCGCTCGGGCGGGCGCGCCAGCGCGGCGGCCATGGGCGAGGTGACGGACGTGCTGCGCTCGGGCAACCTGTTGGCGATCTTCCCCGAGGGCACCCGGTCACCGGACGGGCGGCTCTACAAGGGCCGCACCGGCGTGGCGCGGCTGGCGCTGTCGGCCGGGGTCCCGGTGATCCCGGTCGCGGTGAGCAACACCGAGGGCGTCCGCGGCCCGCTCGGGATGCCGATGGTGAACCGGCCCGGCGTGGTGTTCGGCGAGCCGATGGATTTCTCCGCCTGGCACGACCGGTCGACCGATCGCAATGTGCTGCGCTTCGTCACCGACGAGATCATGAACGGCATCATGGAGCTGTCGGGCCAGGACTATGTCGATGTCTACGGCAGCAGCGTGAAGTCGGGCCAGTACGACGAGGCCGAGCTGGCCGAGCGGCGCCTGCCCCGGCCCGGCTTCGGGCGTACCCCGCCCGCCGTGGAGTCCCGATGAGCGACCCGGACGCCGCAGACGCGAACCGGCCGCGCAACGAACTGGTCCCGGCCGGGGGCGACGTCGACGACGGTACGCGCGGCGGTGCCGCGTACTGGCTGTTGAAGTCGACGCTGAGCCCGGTGGTGAAGGCGATCTTCCGACCGAAGGTCGAGGGGCTGGAACATGTGCCGGTCGACGGCCCGGCGATCATCGCCAGCAATCACCTCTCGGTGGCGGACTGGCTGTTCACGCCGATCGCGTTGAAGCGGCGAATCACCTATGTGGCGAAGTCGGACTACTTCACCGGGTCCGGGCTCAAGGGATTCCTGCAACGCGGGTTCTTCTCCGGCACCGGGCAGGTGCCGATCGATCGGTCCGGCGGCCGGGCGAGCGAGGCGGCGCTGGCCGCCGGCGCGCAGGTGCTGCGGCGCGGCGAGCTGTTCGGGATCTTTCCCGAAGGTACGCGCTCGCCCGACGGTCGCCTCTACAAGGGCCGCACCGGCATCGCCCGGCTCGCTCTGACGACGGGCGCGCCGGTGGTGCCCGCGGGGGTGATCGGCACGGACAAGATCGCGCCCAAGGACCGCCACTTCGGCAAGGTCCACTCCCCGACGGTGCGCTTCGGCCCGCCGCTGGACCTGACCGCGTTCGTCGGCAGGGCCCACGACCGCGGCGCGCTGCGGGCCGCCACCGATCAGGTGATGCAGGCGATCCGGGCGCTGACCGGGCAGGTCTATGTGGACGAGTACGCCCCGCGTACCTTCATCGAGCCGGCGAGCTGACCGCATACTTATTCGACTTCTGGAAAACTTATGCGTACGCTCGGGGCATGCCCAAGGTCCTGAGTTCCCTGCCCGTCGGCGAACGCGTCGGCATCGCCTTCTCCGGCGGCCTCGACACCTCCGTCGCCGTCGCCTGGATGCGCGAGAAGGGCGCGGTGCCGTGCACCTACACCGCCGACCTCGGCCAGGCCGACGAGCCCGACATCGCCTCGGTCCCGGACCGCGCGGGGGAGTACGGCGCCGAGCTGGCGCGGCTGGTCGACTGCCGGCAGGCGCTGGTCGAGGAGGGGCTGGTCGCGCTCCAGTGCGGCGCCTTCCACATCCGCACGGCCGGGCGTACCTACTTCAACACCACCCCGCTCGGCCGCGCGGTCACCGGCGTGCTGCTGGTCCGCGCGATGAAGGACGACGGCGTGGAGATCTGGGGCGACGGCTCCACCTACAAGGGCAACGACATCGAGCGGTTCTACCGCTACGGCCTGCTCGCCAACCCGAACCTGCGCATCTACAAGCCGTGGCTGGATGCCGACTTCGTCGCCGAGCTGGGCGGTCGGAGCGAGATGTCGCAGTGGCTCACCGAGCGCGGTCTGCCGTACCGGGCGTCGGCCGAGAAGGCGTACTCCACCGATGCCAACATCTGGGGTGCCACGCACGAGGCCAAGCGGCTGGAGCACCTGGACACCGGCGCCGAGATCGTCGATCCGATCATGGGCGTCGCGTCGTGGAACGACGAGATCGAGATCAAGCCCGAGGAGGTCACCCTCGCCTTCGAGCAGGGCCGGCCGGTCGCGATCAACGGGCAGGGCTTCGCCTCCGCCGTCGACCTGGTTCTGGAGGCCAATGCGATCGGCGGGCGGCACGGGCTCGGGATCTCAGACCAGATCGAGAACCGGATCATCGAGGCCAAGAGCCGCGGCATCTACGAGGCGCCCGGGATGGCGCTGCTGCACATCGCCTACGAGCGGCTGCTGACCGGCATCCACAACGAGGACACGCTCAGCGCCTATCACGCCGAGGGTCGCCGGCTGGGGCGGCTGATGTATGAGGGCCGCTGGCTCGACCCGCAGTCGCTGATGCTGCGCGAGTCGTTGCAGCGCTGGGTCGGCTCGGCGGTCACCGGCACGGTGACGCTGCGGCTGCGCCGCGGCGAGGACTACTCGATCCTCGACACCACCGGCCCCGGCCTGAGCTACCACCCGGACAAGCTGTCGATGGAGCGGGTCGCCGATGCCGCCTTCGGCCCGACCGAGCGGATCGGCCAGCTCACCATGCGCAATCTCGACATCGCCGATTCCCGCGCCCGGTTGGAGCAGTACGCCCTGCGCGGCATCGTCGGTGGCGCCACCGCCGACCTGGTCGGGGATCTGACTCCCGGGGGTGCCCGGGCCATCGCCGGTGGCGTCGGCCCCGACGACGACGCCGAGGCGCTGGACCGGGCGGCGATGGAATCGGGCACCGACTGAGCCATCCTGTTGTCGTGGGCACTGCGTGCACCTCGTGATCGGCTGTGGCGCCGTGATCAAGAGCACGCATGGAGTTGGTCTTGTTTTTGTGTGCCCCGCTTCTTCTCGGGATCTGGAGCTTCGGAGAAATTGCGATCGGCGCGTCGTGATTCTCGGCTAGGCTTTCTTCTGAAGCGGATGCCCCCGAGTCGTAACCCGCACCGCTTCCGTCGCGAGGATTCGAGGAGGGGTGTCCAGATGGATCCGATGAGCGTCTGGAGAGGGGGCGCATGGTCGAAAATTTTCCCGGCTGTTTCGGTGACTTGCGTTATCGTGGGCGGGGTTGCGTCAATGTGGATAGCGAGAGTGTCCGTGATGGGCGCGGTGCTCTTTTCATCGACCGCGCTGGTGCTGGCATTGTTGTGTGTGATGTTTTTCAAGGTTGACCTTCGCATTGATCGCGAGAAATTGCGGATTGGCTTTTCCACGCCACGGTTTCCGAGGCTCGAGATTCCTCGTGCCGAGATCTTGTCGGCTCGTGTTGTTCGCGTGGCGCCAATGCAGCATGGGGGCTGGGGCTACCGGGGTAGCTTGCGGTTCTTTCGCAAGGCCGCGGTGGTTGTGCGGGCCGGGGAGGGCGTGGCGTTCGCGCTCACCGAGGGGCGGGTACTGACGGTGACCGTCGATGATGCGGCCGGATGCGTACGGTGGCTCGCCGATGACGAGATGAGAGACGATTCGGGCCGCGAGGAGGCGACGAACTAGGCTGTTGCCCATGCCCGAAGCCTTTCCGTCGCTGGCCGACCTGCATGCGCGCAACCCGTTGCACCAGGCGGCCTATCCCGACGCCTCGGCCGTGACCGAGGTCGTCAAGGAGCTGGAGCAGCGGCCGCCGCTGGTGTTCGCCGGCGAGTGCGACGACCTGCGCGGCAAGCTGGCCCAGGTCGCGCGGCGCGAGGGCTTCGTGCTGCAGGGCGGCGACTGCGCCGAGACCTTCGCCGGCGTCACCGCCGCCAACATCCAGGGCAAGCTGCGGGTGCTGTTGGCGATGGCCGTGGTGTTGACCTACGCCGCCCAGGTGCCGGTGGTCAAGATCGGCCGGTTGGCGGGGCAGTACGCCAAGCCGCGCTCCAAGGACACCGAGACCCGCGGCGGCGTGACGCTGCCGGTCTACAAGGGCGACGCGGTGAACGGCTTCGCGTTCACCCCCGAGGCGCGGACCCCGGACCCGCGCCGGCTGCTGGAGGTCTACAACGCCTCGGCCGCCACCTTGAACCTGACCCGCGCCTTCGTCACCGGCGGCTTCGCCCACCTCGCGCAAGTGCATTCCTGGAACGCCGACTGGGTGAAGAGCTCGCCCGTCGGCAAGCAGTGGGAGCAACTGGCCGACGAGATCGACCGCGCGCTGGCGTTCATGGTCGCCTGCGGGCTGGACGACGACGCCATGCGCAGCGTCGACCTGTTCGCCTCCCACGAGGCGCTGCTGTTGGAGTACGAGCACGCGCTGACCCGGGTCGACTCGCGTACCCAGCGCCCCTACAACGTGTCCGGCCACTTCGTCTGGATCGGCGAGCGGACCCGGCAGCTCGACGGCGCGCACGTCGAGATGCTGCGCCACGTCCGCAACCCGATCGGCATCAAGCTCGGCCCGACCACGACCGCCGCGGATGCGCTGGCGCTGGCCGACCGGCTCGATCCCGATCACGAGCCCGGCCGAATCAGCTTCATCACCCGGATGGGCGCGAAGAAGATCCGCGACCTGCTGCCGGACGTGATCGAAGGCGTGAGCGCGAGCGGCCGCGAAGTGGTGTGGATCTGCGATCCCATGCACGGCAACACCTTCGAGGCGGCCAACGGCTACAAGACCCGCGCCTTCGGCGACGTGATGGACGAGGTCAACGGCTTCTTCGACGTCCATGATCAACTCGGCACCTGGCCCGGCGGCATCCATGTCGAGCTGACCGGAGACGACGTCACCGAGTGTGTCGGCGGCGCCGATGATCTTGCCGAGGGCGATCTCGGCAATCGGTACGAGTCGTTGTGCGACCCGCGGCTGAATCGCAACCAGTCCCTGGAGCTGGCCTTCCTGGTCTCCCAGCGGCTCACCGACGGCCGGGTCCGGCGCGGGCTGCGCGACCTCGAACAGTCGGGCAACGAGCTCGCCCCCGCGCGGGCCGACCTGCCCGCGTGAGCGCGGGAGAGACGATGAGTCCGGTCGACCTGCGCTCGGACACCCTGACCCGGCCGAGTCCCGGGATGATCGCGGCCATGGCGTCGGCCGAGGTCGGCGACGACGTCTACGGCGAGGATCCGACGCTGAACGCCCTGGAGGAGCGGGTCGCGGACCTGTTCGGGCACGAGGCGGCGCTGTTCTGCCCGACCGGTTCGATGACCAACATGCTCGGCGTCGCCGCGCTCGTGCCGCGCGGCATGGAGGTCCTGTGCGACGCCCGGGCGCACATCGCGCGGGCCGAGCTCGGCGGGCACGCCGCCTGGTTCGGGGTGACCATGCGGACCTGGTTCACGCCGGACGGTACGCCACCCGCCGACGTGCTCGCGGAGCTGGCCAGCCCCGACGCGGGCCCCTATCTGGTCTCGACCGCGGCCATCGCCCTGGAGAACACCCACAACTTCTCCGGCGGCCGGATCCAGCCGCTGGCCGAGCTGGTCCGGGTACGCAGGTTCTGCGAACCCCTGGGCATCGCCACCCATCTGGACGGGGCCAGGCTGTGGAACGCGCACGCGGCGACCGGCGTACCGCTGGCCGACTACGGTGCGCTCTTCGACACGGTCAGCGTGTGTTTCTCCAAGGGGCTGGGGGCGCCGGTCGGCTCCGTGCTGGTCTCCTCGGCCGACCGGATCGCCGAGGCCAGGGTGCTCCGCAAGCGGCTGGGCGGCGGGATGCGCCAGGCCGGGGTGCTGGCGGCCGCGTGCGACTACGCGCTCGATCACGAGCTGCCCCGGCTGGCCGAGGACCACGAGTCGGCGCGGCGGTTCGCCGCGGCGATCGCCGAGCGGGCACCGCAGGCGGTCGACCTGGCCACCGTGCAGACCAATCTGGTCCGGATCGACACCGGCGAGCGCAAGGCCGGCGAACTCGCCGAGCGCGCCCGCGACGCCGGCGTCCTGATCAGCGCGATGGGTCCGTCCGTGCTGCGCGCCGTCACCCACCGCGACGTGTCCGCCGCCGACTGCGAACGCGCCGGGCGACTGGTCGGCGACCTGCTCGCCTGAGCCCGGGTGGCCCGCAGGCCCGGGTAACTTGGTGGGCATGAAGATCACCCACCTCGGGCATTCGGCCGTGCTGGTCGAGGAAGCCGGGACCCGGCTGCTGATCGATCCGGGCAACTTCGGCGACGGCTGGGTCGGGTTGACCGGGCTCGATGCCGTGTTGATCACCCATCAGCATGCCGACCATGCCGATCCCGAGCGGCTGCCCGGCCTGCTGACGGCGAATCCCGAGGCGCGGGTGCTGGTCGAGCCGCAGGTACGCGAGGCGATCACGGCGATCGCGGATCGGGCCGAGGATTTCGGGCCCGACTCGGCGCTTCGCATCGGCGGCGTCGAGGTCCGCGCGGTCGGCGGCACCCATGCCGAGATCCATCGCGACATCCCATTGATCGGCAACGTCGGCTTTGTGATCGGCGCGCCGGGCGGAGCCCGGCTGTTCCACCCGGGCGACTCGCTGGCCACCGTTCCCGGCGGCGTCGACATTCTGGCCCTGCCTGTGATGGGCCCGTGGGCGGCGATGAAGGAGCACATCGATTTCGTCCGCGCGGTCGGCGCGCCGCGCGCCTTCGGAATACACGAGGGGCTGGTCAACGATCGCTACCTCGGCCTGTTCCGTGGACGGTTGGGCGAGCTGACCGATACCGAGCTGGTCGACCTGACGGTCGGCGAGCCCGCGGAGGTCTGAGCGTGGCGCACCAGCTTCCTGCGCTGGGTCGGCCGGGTCGCGATCACCCCGGTGACATCCTGGTCGCGGCCTGGCAATGCCTGCGTCGCCGGCCGTTGGCGTACGCCGTGTTGTCGATCGCCCCGGCACTCCTGGGCACGGTCGCGCTGGCGGTGCCCGCCGCCATCGCCGTCGCGCTGCAGCCGGGTCGCCTCGACGGCTTCACCTCCGGCCTGCTCGGCGCGCTCGGCGTGGCCCTGGTCGTGATCGGCGCGCTGGTCAACCTCCGAGTGCTGGCCATGATCAGTGCCCTGACGCACGCAACCGCGCAGGGGGAGAGCATCGGTGTCGCCGATGCCGCGCGGCGCAGCCGCGGGTTCTTCGGGCGCGCGACGGGACTTGTCCTGCTCGGCGCGGGCGTGGTGTTGCTGGTCGGCAGCGGATTGGTCTGGCTCATCGCCCGGTGGCTGTACGGCACCGCGGAGCCGCAACTCATCCCGGTGATCGTCACCGTGCTGATCGCGGGCGCGGCGTGGACGGTGGTCGGCGCCCGGCTGTACCCCCTGCTGCCGGTGCTGGCGCTCGGCCGCGCGGGAGGGGTGCGGGCACTGGGCGAGGCGTGGCGACTGACCGCCGGACACACGGCCCGCACGCTGGGTTGGGTGACCATGCTCGGGGCGCTGACCTGGCTGCTCCGGGTGCTCGCCCTGCTACCGGTCGCGCTGCTGGCCGCCGCGGCCAATCCGGGTGCCGATGCCGGGTCCCAGCTCGGCGCCGGCTGGGCCTCACTGCTGCTCACGATCGTCCTGGCGCCGGTGGTCGCGCTGTTCTCGGTGGCGTACCTCACGGCGGCCCAGACGCTCTACGAGCGCGACCTCGTCGAGCGCCGCCCGGCCCCGCCCACGCTCAACTGGGCCCCGCCCACGACGGCGCCGGCCGGCGGCATCGGCGGTCAGGGCTGGCGGCCCGGCGCGCTCACCGGCCCACCACCCGCCTCCCGCCCCTGACACCGGCCGCTCAGCCCACCGGACACACCCGGATCGGGTTGCCGTCGCGATCGGTGCGACTAGACGAGCAGCAGCGTGATCGTCGAGCCCTTGGGCGCCTTGCCCGACTCGGTCGGCTCGACCGACATCACATAGCCGAGCCCGAGATATTGGGGGCCGGGCTTCGACTCGACCTTGAAGCCCGCCTCCTTCAACAGCTTGGTCGCCTCGTCGACGCTCTTGGTCTTCACCTCGGGGATCTGGACCAGCTCAGGGCCGAGCGAGCGGACGATGGTGATCGTGTCCCCACGAAAGGCCGTGCCCGACTCCGGATCCTGGCTGATCACCCGATCCTTCGGGACCGAATCCGAGTTCGCGGTCTTCTCGTTGATCTTGAAGCCCTTCTCGGTGAGTGCATCGCGCGCCTCCTCGGCACCCTTGCCCACCCAGTCGCCGATCTTGATCGGCTCGGGGCCCTTCGACACGGCGAGGTTGACCGTGCTGTCCCGCTTCAGCGAACTGCCGGCCTTCGGGTCGGCGGAGAGCACCGTGCCCTTCTTCGCCTTCTCGTCCCAGCGTTCGCTGATCTTGCCGACCTTGAGGCTGGCTGATTCGATGGCCGAGCGGGCATCGTCGAGGGAGGAACCGACCACCTCGGGTGCCTCGAACCGCTCAGGGCCCTTGGACACCACCAGGGTCAGCGCGCTGTCGCGCTCCAGTCGGCTGCCGCCGGCGGGTTCGGTGCCGATCACCGCTCCGGCGGGTACGTCCTCGCTGAACCGCTCGGTGGTACGCGGTTGCAGGGCCGCCTGCCGGACGGCGTCGCTCGCCTGCGCCTGGGTCATCCCGGCGACGGTCGGCGCCGCGGTGAACCGGCCCTCGGCGAACCACCAGCCGGTGGCGGCGGCCAGCAGCACCAACAGGGTCAGCAGGACCAGCCAGATCCACCCGCGGCGCCGTCGGCGGCGCTGTCGCTCCACCAACTCGCGCCGGTGCCGAGACGGCGAGGACGGTGCCCGTGGTTCGTCGGGCTGTGCCGGCAGCAGTGCGGTACGCCCGGGCTCCGGCGGCGGGCCGATCGGCACCGGGGTCGCGCGGTCGGTGCTGCGTTCGGCCCACGGCACGCTCGGCGACAGCGGCGTGTGCACGGGCGTCGCCGGCCGCGGTGGGCGCGCGGGCCGCACCGGAGCGGGGCGTACCGGTGTGTCGCGTACCTGTGTGTCGCGTACCTGGGTCGGCCGGTCGAAGGCCTGCGTGCGGTCGTCGGCGCCGTCGAACGGTGCGAGCGAGCGGAACCGGGCGGTCAGCGCGGGGTCGTCCATCACGCCGCTGCCCAGGGCCGCGCGTGCCTCGCGTACCGCCGCGAGCAGGCCGCGCGCATCGGCCGGCCGCTGCGTCGGTTCGCGGCGGGTCGCGGACTGCACCAGTGCGTCGAGATAGGGCGGGATGGCCGTGCGGGTGTGCCGCCAGGACGTGTCCAGGCGCTGCGAGGGCGGCTCGATGTCGTTGTGCACGTGCGCCCAGGCGACCTGGATCGGGGTGTCGCCGGTGTGCGGCTTGCTACCGGTCAACATCTCGAACAACACCACCCCGGCGCTGTAGACATCGGAACGGGGCGTCGCGCGGCCGTGCAGCACCAGCTCCGGTGGGAGATAGGAGACCGTCCCGATCAGCAGGCCCTGGTTCGCGGTGATGGTCTGCGCGCTGATCGCGCGGGCCAGACCGAAATCGGCGACCTTGAGTTGACCGCGGTCGGTGATCAGGACGTTCTCGGGCTTGACATCGCGGTGCACGATGCCGGCCTCGTGCGCCGCCGCGAGCGCCGCCAGCACGGGCTCGATCAGCTCCAGCGCCCGCAGCGGTTCCAGCACGCCGGCGCGGTTCATCAACTGCCGCAGCGTCCCGCCGGCGATGTGTTCCATCACGATGTAGGGCCGGTCGCCATCGTGGCCCTGGTCGAAGACCGAGACGACATTGGGATGCGACAGTCGGGCGGCCGAGCGGGCCTCGCGATCGAACTTGGCGACGAAGTCCTCGTCGGCGCCCAGCCCCTCCTGCATCACCTTGACGGCGACGGTGCGGGTCAGCCGTTGATCGGTGGCCAGATAGACCGTCGCCATGCCGCCGCGGGCGACGCGATCGGTGACCTCGTAGCGGCCATCGAGCACATGACCGATCAACGGGTCGCCCATCTGCGTCATGGTCATCAACTACTCCGGCGGTCGAAAGGGGAAGGTACCGCGGTCTGTCGGCATCCGGCGCGGGACGCCGGCTGCCAGGGCCGAGTCTAGAGGGAGCGCCAAGCGAGGGCCGGGAAGCGACGGCATCGGCGTGCCCCGGCCCCGTTGCCCCGGCCGGCTGACAGGATGGGCGCATGAGCTCTCCCGTGCCGCTCGCCCCGATCATCCCGCCGCACGCCCTCGGTCTCGGCGATGTGTTCAGCGGTGCGTTCGCCGCCATGAAGGCCCGTTTCGGACGGTATCTCGGCCTGGCACTGCTGCCCGTCGCCGCGACCCTGGCCTATGTGCTGGTGATCACGCTCGCCCTGGGACTCATCGCCGCGATGGCCGTCGGCGCTGCGACCGGAGAAACCGGGGCGGGCACGATTGTCGGATTCGTCGTGCTCGGGGTGCTGATCGTCTTCGTGGCGAGCGTGTTGTTGGTCCTGTTCCTGGTCAGGACCCAGGGGATGATGGCCCTGCTCACCTACGACCTGGCGGCGGGCGGCGATCCGAGCATTGGGGAGCTGTGGGCCAGGACCCGCGGTCTGATGGGGCGGGTGCTGGGCATCGCCTTGTTCTTCACCGCGGTGGCGCTCGTGGTCGGCGGCATCTTCTTCGCCGTGTTCGCCGGCATCGCCATGTCGGTCATCGCTGCGTCCGTGTCCGGCGGTTCCTCGTCGGACTCCGCTGCCGGAGCGGCCGGGGCCATGGTCGGCGCAGGCTTCCTGATGTTCTTCCTCGGCTTCGCGGTCTGGGTGGTGGCCATCATCATCGGCGTCCGGCTGTACGTGTTGTTGCCGGTGCTGGCGGTGGAGGAACTCGGCGGGATGACGGCGCTGAAGCGGGCCTGGGACCTCACCCGGGGCTTCTTCTTCCGCACCCTCGGCTATTACCTGCTGCTCGGGTTGTTGATCAGCGTGGTCACCTCCATCGCGCAGGTCCCGGGGCAGGTGATCGGCTCCTCCCTGACGTCCGGAATGGACTCCAGCTCCGATCCGACCGCCGTGATGGCTGCGCTGATCCCGGTGATGCTGGTGCTTTCGATCCCGCCCCTGCTGGTCTCGTTGCTGAGCACGCCGTTCGCGACCGCCTACAACACCATCTACTACATCGACCTGATCCGTCGTCGCGACCAGGGGATGGGCGACCCGGTCCAGGCCTACGGGGCCTACCCCGCCCCGGGCTACGGACAACAGCAGCCGGGGTACGGGCAGCAACAGCCTGGGTACGGCCAGCAGCCGGGCTACGGGCAGCAGCAGCCGGGGTACGGGCAGCAGCAGCCGGGTTACGGCCAGCAGCAGCCGGGTTACGGGCAGCAGCCGGGTTACGGCCAGCAACAGCAGGGGTACGGGCAGCAACAACCGGGCTACGGCCAGCAGCCCGGCTACGGGCAGCCGGGTAGCGGTCCGGAGGATCTGCGCTGACCGACCCGGATCAGTCGATCCGGCCCGCCATCGCCGTGCTCGCCTCGGCGTAGCGGCGCGGCGGGATCCGGCCCGCCCCGGCCGCCAGCGCGCCGGCCTCCACCGCCAGCCGCATCGCCCTCGCCATCCGGGCGGGCGCCCGGCAGCGGGTGACGGCGGAGGCGAGCAGCACTCCCGCGCAGCCGAGCTCCATCGCCAGCGCCGCCTCCGAGGCAGTGCCGATGCCGGCGTCGAGGATCACCGGTACGCCGGCGGCACCGACGATCAGCTCGATGTTGTGCGGATTGCGAATCCCGAGTCCCGAGCCGATCGGCGCCCCCAGCGGCATCACGGCCGCACAGCCGGCGTCCTCCAGCTTGCGCGCGAGGATCGGATCATCATTGGTGTAGGGCAGCACGACGAAGCCGTCGGCGACCAACTGCTCGGCCGCCTCGACCAGCTCGATCGGGTCGGGCAGCAGGGTCAGCTCGTCGGCGATCACCTCCAGCTTCACCCAGTTCGTCTCGAGGGCCTCCCGGGCAAGTTGCGCGGTCAGCACGGCCTCGGCCGCGGTGAAGCAGCCGGCGGTGTTCGGCAACACCCCGATCCCCAGCTCGTCCAGCAGCTCGATCAGCGATCCCGGCGCATTCGGGTCGATCCGGCGCATCGCCACAGTGGTCAGCTCGGTGCCGCTGGCCACCAGGGCATCGCGCATCACGCTCATGCTGGGTGCGCCGCCGGTGCCCATGATCAACCGGGAGGAGAACTCGACATCGGCGATCCGCATCGACTGCGGCAGTTCCGGTTGCTCCATGATCAACCTCCTTGGACCGCGGTGACGATCTCGACCCGATCGCCCTCGGCGAGCGTGCGCTCGGCGTGCTGGCTGCGGCGTACCACCGTGCCGTCGACGGCAACCGCGACTCCGCGATGGGGCAACTCGGCAACCAGATCGGCGATGGTCGTGCCGTCGGTGACCTCGCGGGGTTCGGCATTGACAGTGATCAACATCGTCAGTTCCTCACGGTCTCGGGTCGGGTGGGCGCCGCGAGCCGTGACCAACCGAACGGCCGGGCGACCTCGGGCAACTCGCCGTCAACGACCAGGGCGCTGATCGTGTCGGCGGTGATGGGGGTGAGCAGTACGCCGTTGCGATAGTGCCCGGTGGCGAGCAGCAGCCCGTCGACCGGGGAAGCTCCGAGGAAGGGCAGGTTGTCCGGGGTGGCCGGGCGGAATCCGACGGAAATCTCGTCGACGGCGTACTCGGCCGCGGCGGGCAGCACCCGGCGAGCATCGCGGAGCAGCTCATACACCGCGCCCGCCGTGGCGGCATCGTCGAAGCCGACATCCTCCACGCTGGCGCCGATCACGATCTCGCCGTCGACGCGCGGCACCAGGTAGACCTCGAAGCCCGAGCTGAACGCCCGCACGGTCCCCCGCGGCCGCGGCACCCGGCCCGCTCGCAGGCGCGCGATCACGCCCTTCACCGGGCGGACCGGCAGCCGGAATCCCAGCTCCAGCGTCCCCGACCAGGCGCCCGCGGCAACGATGGCGACATCGCCGCGGACGGTACGCCCGTCGGCGAGTTCGGCGTACCCGCCGCCGGCCGCGACGACGCGACCCGACAGCCGACGCACGCCGGCGCGCCCGCCGGCCTCGCGCAGCGCGGCCCACAGCCGACGGTTGTCGACCGACCAGTCCCGCTCGACCGGCAGGCCCGCCCGTACCGTCGGCGCCAGCAGGGGTTCGCGGCGGCGTAGCTCGCGGCCGACGATCAACTCGGGCGAGTCGATCATGCCGCGCTCGGTGAGGAATCCGGCGAAGTCGCGCAACCGCGCCACGTCGTCGGCATCGGCGGCGACGGACAGCGTCGGCTCCCGGGACAGCCCGGCCGGCAGCCCGGAGGCGGCCTCCAGCTCGGCCGCGAAGTCGGCGAAGCGGGCCAGCGAGGCGAGGTTCAGGCCCACGATCGCGGTGTCGGTGAAGGTGGCCTCGGTCACCGGTGCCAGCATCCCGGCCGCCACCCCGGACGCCGCGGCAGGGGAGGACGTGCCGATCACGGAGACGGTGCAGCCCCGCTCGGCCAGCCGCCAGGCGATGGCCGAGCCGATCAGGCCATCCCCGATGATCACCACATCCACTCATCCGATCCTAGTCCGCGACGCCAGCGGGCCCGGTGTTTCCTCTATGGTGAGCAGGTGACGTTCCTGCTCGGTCTGGACACACGGCTGCGCCAGTCGCGGCTGTATCTGTGCGTCGACACCCGCCGCGAACGGGGCGATTTCGACGATCTCGTGGCGGCGGCCTTCGCCGGTGGCGTGGACATCGTGCAGGTACGCGAGAAGAACCTGCCTGCCGAGGTCGAGCTGGAATACCTCGAGCGCGCCCGGGCCGCGGCCGGCACCCAACACCTGGTCGCGGTGAACGACCAGCCCGAACTCGCCGGTCGGTTCGGGGCCGACGTGCTGCACCTCGGTCAGGACGATGCCCTGAGCGCCGAGGCCCGCAAGCAGGTGTCGAAGTGGGCGCTGCTGGGCCGCTCCACCCACGACCCGGCCCAGGCCGATGCCGCGCTCGCCGATCCGGAGCTTGCCTATTTCTGCGTGGGTCCGGTGTTCGCGACGCCGACCAAGCCGGACTACACCCCGGCCGGGCTCGACCTGGTTCGCTACGCAGCGCGGGTGGCGCCGCCCGGTGACGTCGAGGCGCGGCCGTGGTTCGCGATCGGCGGGATCAACGCCGAGACCTTGGACGAGGTGATCGAGGCCGGTGCCCGCCGGGTGGTGGTCGTCCGCGCGATCACCGACGCGCGCGACCCCGAGGCGGCCGCCCGCGCGCTCAAGGACCGCATCAATCGCGCGTGGGCCGAGGATCCCGCCACCCGCGACTACGCACTGCGCGCGTTCGGCCCGAGCCAGCGGGCCAGCCTGCGCGATGACCCGCGCTGATCGCGCCGCCGCGCCGGCGTCTCGGCGTACCCTCCTCGCGGCCGGTGCCGTGCTGGCCGCGCTGGTGCTGCTCGGCTGGTTGGTCTTCGGCTCCGGCGGCGACGCGGCCGGGCCCGGCGTACCCTCGGCGCCGCCCGGTACCGCACCGTCCGGCACCGCACCGTCCGGCACAGCGCCGGCCGGAGACGGTGCCCGCGGGATCGCCGAGGCCGAGCTGCCGCCGAGCGCCCGGGAGACCCTGGCGTCGATCGATGCCGGCGGGCCGTTCCCCTACCGCCAGGACGGGCAGACATTCGGCAATCGGGAGGGCCTGTTGCCGAAGCGCGAGCGCGGCTACTACCGCGAATACACGGTCGACAAACCCGGCGAGGACGACCGGGGTCCGTGGCGGATCGTCACCGGCGGCCGCGGACCGGACGTCTACTACTGGACGGCCGACCACTACCAGAGCTTTGTGAGGATCCTGCGATGAGCGCGATCGAGGGGCTGCGGCGCCGCGAGCCGGGCGTCTATCGGGTGCGCGGCGGAACCGCCCTGGCCGAACGGCGGCTGCGCGCCTGGGGTTGGCGGGTGGCAACGCTGGGCGCCGCGCCGGGCGGCACGAAGGACGACCTGCTCGGCGCCGTCGGCGACGCGCTCGGCTTCCCGGACTGGTACGGGCGCAACCTCGACGCGCTCGCGGACTGCCTGACCGACCTCGCCGCCCCGACCGCCCTGGTGCTGGCGGGCTGGCCGTGGCCGGAGGATCTCCCGGGTTGGGCGGGGGTACGCGAGGTCCTCGACGAGCGCATCGCCGACACCCGCTGGCCGGCATTCGCCGTGGTCCTCGATCAGACCGCCTGAACGGCTCAGGCCTGCCGGTCGAGCGCACGCGCGACCAGCCCCGTCAGGCCCCGGCGGGCCGCGTCCGGCACCCCGGCCGTGGTGAGCGCGGCGAGGGCCTGCTGTCGGCCGGCGTCGATCATCTCCTCGACCCGCGCCACGGCACCGGAGTCCATGATCAACTGCCGGGCCCGGTCGATGTCGGCATCCGGGCGGCCGATCTGGCCCGCCAGCTCCGCCCGCGCCCGCGGCGCCGACCCGGCCAGCGCGTGGGCCAGCAGCGCCGTGCGCTTGCCCTCCCGAAGATCATCGCCGGCCGGCTTGCCGGTCACCGCCTCGTCGCCGAAGACGCCGAGCAGGTCATCGCGGTACTGGAACGCGCGGCCCAGCGGGGAGCCGAAGTCGGCCAGCGCATGCTGCAACTCCCGCGACGCCCCGCCCAGCGCGGCGCCGAACTGTAGCGGCCGGATCACCGTGTAGCGCGCGGTCTTGTACTCCACGACCCGTTCTGCGGTCCCGAGCCCCGCCTCGTCGAGGGGCGCGGCCTGGGCCAGCACATCGAGGTACTGGCCGACCGTCACCTCCGTCCGCATCTGTTCCAGCAGCGGCAACCCCCGGGCCAACTGCTCCGGCGCGGGCCCCGCCCGGTGCAGCAGCTCGACCGACCACATCAACAACAGATCGCCGAGCAGGATGGCCCCGGCCCGGCCGAAGGCGGCCTGGTCACCGGCCAGACCGGCCGCGGCATGGCCGGCCTCGAACTGCTTGTGCGAGGCCGGCGTCCCGCGGCGGGTGGCCGAGTCGTCCATCACGTCGTCGTGCAGCAGCGCCGACAGGTGCAACAGCTCCAGGCTGGCCGCGGCCGCGATGACGGGCGCGGGCGGATCCAGCTCGCCGGTCGCCGCGGCGTACCCCCACAGGCAGAAGGCCGGCCGCAGCCGCTTCCCGCCGGCGCTCGCCGCGCGGGCCTGGCGCAACAGTTCGGCCGTCTCGGGCCCGATCGCGGCCAGCCGCGCGGCCTGGCCGGCCAGGAACGTGTCGAGCGCGGCGGCGACGCCGGCGCGCAGGCGCGGCCCGGCGGGCTCGGCCGGGTCGAGCAGGGGGGTGCTGTCCACCGGGCGAGCCTAGGGGGTGCTCGGTGCGGCGTTGCCTAGGCTGGGCGCCATGCCGACGACCCCCACGCGCGCCGCGACGATCGCGGAACTGCTCGCGGAGGCGGACCGTCCGCTGTACTCGTTCGAGTTCTTCCCGCCGAAGGACGCCGAGGGCGAGCAGACGCTGTGGCGTACCGTCCGCGAGCTCGAGCCGTTGCGGCCGGACTTCGTGTCGGTGACCTACGGGGCGTCGGGCTCGACGCGCGAGCGCACCGTGCGGGTGACAGAGCGGGTCGCGCGCGACACCACCTTGCGGACGATGGCGCACCTGACCTGCGCCAGCCAACCCGCGGCCGACCTGCGGCGGACCATCGGCGCGTACGCCGCGTCAGGGCTGCGTCACGTGCTGGCGGTACGCGGGGATCCGCCCGGCGGGCCCACCGCGCCATGGCACCCGCACCCGCAGGGGCTGGCGAATGCGACGGAACTGGTCGAGCTGGTCGCCTCGCTCGGCGACTTCTGCATCGGCGTGGCCGCCTTTCCCGACCTGCATCCGGATCGGCGCGATGCCGATCTTGATGCCCGGGTGCTGATCGACAAGGCGCGGGCGGGTGCCTCGTTCGCGATCACCCAGTTGTTCTTCGATGCCGAGGCCTGGGTGCGGCTCGTTGACCGGGTGCGCTCTGCCGGCTGCGATCTGCCGATCATCCCGGGCATCCAGCCGGTGACCAACCTGGGCCAGGTCAAGCGGTTCGCCGAACTGTCCGGCGCGGAGCTGCCGTCGCGGGTGGTCGATCGGCTGAACGCGGTCGGCGACGATCCGGCGCAGGTCCGCCGGGTGGGCGTCGACATCGCGACCGAGCTGAGCGAGCGGCTGCTGGAGGCAGGCGCTCCCGGCCTGCATTTCTTCACCCTGAACCGCTCCCGCGCCTCCCGGGAGATCTTCGCGCGCCTGGCGTGACCCGCTAGTGCGGGCTCGCCGGCGACGGCTCGCGGCGTGCCGCGTCCGGGCGCCACTCGCAGGTGCCGGCGACGTCGACGGTGATCAGGCGCTGGGTCGGCCGGGTCAGGGCGACGTAGAGGACGCGCGCCCCGCCCGGGGACTCCGCGACGATCTCGTCGGGCGCGACGACCACCACGCCGTCGTACTCCAGCCCCTTCGCCTCCAGGGGCGAGACGATCGCCAGCCGCCGGCCGATCTCCTCGGGCAGCGCGCCCGCGAGCCGTGATGCCAGTTGACGAACCCGCGACGGCGGCGCGATCACCCCGATCGTGCCCTCGACCTGGCCGCCCAGTTCCGCGACCAGCTCGGCGACACGCTCGTCGAGACCGGCTGCCGGCGCGGTCTCCAGCCGGGGCGGATACCCGGTGCGGCGTACTGCCGCGGGGACATCGGCATCGGGGAAGGAGCGGCGTACCACGTCGGCGGCGAACTCGAACACCTCGGCGGGGGAGCGATAGTTGGTGCTCATCCGGAACCGCCGCGACTGCCCGCGCCCGACCAGATCGTCGATCGCGCGCTGCGTCTCGGCCGGATCCGGCCAGGAGCTCTGCGCGGGATCGCCGACCACCGTCCAGGAGGCACTGCCGCCGCGGCGGCGCAGCATCCGCCACTGCATCGGCGTGATGTCCTGGGCCTCGTCCACGACGACATGGGCGAAAGTGTCGTGCGGCTCGGCGAACGGATCGTCGACCGGGCGGCGCGCGAGGCGGTCGGCGACCGTGACGACCTCCTCGGTGCGGCCATTGCCCTCGGCGAAGACCAGCGAGCCATCGTCGTCGTCCTCGTCACTGGCGGGTGCGGGCGCCGGTCCGAGCACGGCGGCCAGCTCGTCGAGCAGCGCGATGTCGTCGACCGACCAGCCGGCCGCCGGATCGGCATAGCTGTCGCTCAGCGTGGCCACCTCGTCCGGCGTCAGATCGTCTCGCGCCAGAGCGGCGGCGGTCGCTGGCTCGCCGAGTCGGCGCAGCAGCCCGGCCGGGGTCTGGGCCGGCCACCAGGCGGCGAGGAAGTCGCGGTAAGCGGCCGAGGAGATGACCAGATCCTCGAATGCCTCCCGCTCCAGGTCGGCGGCATCAGTGCCACGGTCGAGCCCGTCCCAGCGTCGCCACAGCGCCTCCAGCAGCGCGCCACGGGCCTCGCCGGCGCCCTGGTTGTAGCGGCGTTGCCGCAGCACCTGGGCGCGGATCCGGTCGAGCTGTGGCGGGTCGAGCGTCAGGATCTCGCCCTTCACGCTGACCCGCAGCCGCGGCTCGCCGGCGTTCGTCGGCGGGTTGTTCACCAGCCGCCGCAGCACCGGCACCATCCGCAGGCTGCCCTTGATCGCGTGGGCCGCCGGCGGGTCGTTGCGGGTCGCGGTGATGCCCAGCGCGTCGACGGCCACGCCACCGATGGAGCGCAGCGTGACCGCGTCCTCGCCGAGCGAGGGCAGCACCCGCTCGATGTAGTTCATGAACACCTGGCTCGGCCCGACCACCAGCACGCCGCCGGACTCGAAGCGACGACGGTTGGAATAGAGCAGGTACGCCGCACGATGCAGCGCCACCACCGTCTTGCCCGTGCCGGGCCCGCCCGTGATCATGGTCACGCCCTGGTAGGGGGCGCGGATCGCCTCGTCCTGCTCGGCCTGGATGGTGGCGACGATGTCGCGCATCTGGGGCCCCCGGGCCCGGCTCAGCGCGGCCATCAGGGCCCCCTCGCCGAGCACCACCAGATCGGTGTCGCTGTCGGTGTCGAGCAGGTCATCCTCGATGCCGATGACCTTCTCACCGCGAGAGCGCAGCACGCGACGGCGTACCACCTCCATCGGTTCGGCCGGCGTGGCGCGATAGAACGGCTCGGCCGCCCGCGCGCGCCAGTCGATCACCAGGGGTTCGTAGTCCTCGTCGCGCACCCCGAGGCGGCCGATGTAGCGCACCTCGCCGTCGGTGCGGTCCAGTCGCCCGAAGACCAGCCCCTCGTGTTCGGCATCCAGCGTGGCGAGGCGCTTGGCTGCCTGGAAGGCGAAGACATCGCGCTCCAGCATTCCGGTGCCGTCCTCGTCGCGGAAGAAGTTGTTGCGATCCGTGCGGTAGAGCGCCTGGCCCTCCGAGGCGACCTGCCGGGCCGACCGGGCCGCGGCGGCGAGGCGCTCGTAGACGCGGTCGACGTGGGCCTGTTCGGTGGCCAGCTCGCGCTCCAGGGCGTCGGTCGTCTGCTGCTGGTTCAGTGGTCCGTCCATCCTCTTCGCTTCGGCCGGATCGGCCGGAACAAGACGCCACAGTCTATGCCCGACCCCGGGCCGCTCGAAGGACGTCCCGGCCCGCGGCGGCTCGTCCCGGTGCACCTCGTCCCGCTCGGGTCGCCGGTTGACCGGCGCGGGTCAGATCAGCCGGCGGCGCGGGGTGTCCTTGCGGGTCGGCCGGATGTCCTCGCCGGTGCGATCGCGGTGCACGGCATACGCGGCGAGCGCGGCCGACAGCAGTTGGGCCCACGGTTCGGTGCCCGCCCGGGTCAGGGGGCCGGCGTAGTAGCGGCCCGGCGAGCGGGTCGTCGGGGTCAGCCGCTGCCAGGTGCGGCGCCCGCGCCAGGCGATCCGGTCGCCGCCGGTGGTGTCCACCACGGCCGCGGCGCCGAGCTCTACCGGATCGAGCCGCGCGGGATCGGGGATCTCGCTGCCGTGGCGCAACTCCACGCCGCGCTTGTCGAGGCGGGCCAGCAGCAGCCGGACGAGGGCGGCATTGTCCGGCGTACCGGTCGCGTCGGTGATGGTCCAGCGGCCGAAGGTACGCCGCAGCGCGTGCCGGGTGGCGTACCAGCCGGGTAGCCGGTCGGCGGTGGTGTGCTGTTCGGCCGCGACGGCGCCGAGCAGGTCGCCGAGCAGCGGGTGGCCGAGCTCGCGGGCATGATCGGCGAGGGAGTGCCGCCAGCCGATGGCGCGGCGGGTCGCGCGGTCGGGGCGCCGGGCCCGGAACTCCTGCTCCAGACCGAGCGGGCGCAGCCGCTGCCAGGTGTCATCGGTGCGGTCGAGGAAGTCCTGCCACGCCTGGGCGGTCGCGGGACCGGCGGCGGCGCTGATCGCGGCGTACTGCCCGGCCCGGTCGTGCGGGAGCGCGAGCGCACCGTGGTCCGTGGGCGGCGCGGGCGTCCAGGAAAGGCCTGCCCGGTCGAGTTCGAGGTCGAGCGGGCGGCCCGACTTGCGGAAGGTGTCGCGCCAGGCGGCGGGAAGGTCGAGAACGGGCGGCAGGGTGAGCGCGGGCGCGGACGCCCGCTCGTGGATGATCACCCGGTGCCCGGCCAGCGCAAGGCGGGCCGCGACCGCCAGACCGGCGAGCGAGGCCCCGATCACGGCGACCGGCGTGCGCTCGACGGCTTCGGCGGACGGGCTCACGCGGGCGGGCCGACGGCCCGGCGTTCCCGCCAGTGGCGCAGGCGGCGCCAACCGCGCCGGATCTGTCGCGCGGCCAGCACGGCAAGGACGATTCCGATGATCAACAAGATGCCGGCGACGATCGCCGCCGGGATCGGGTTGAGCACGGCGAAGGTGGTCATTCCGACCACGGCGACCTCGCCGCCCGCGGACGCGGCGATGTTGCTCGCCGGTTCGGGCGAGGTGTTGATCGCCAGCCGGAGACTGGCGCGGACCAGGTGCGAGACGAGCGCGGTCAGGCCGCCCACGGAGGCCAGCGTGATCGTCACCAGGTCGCCCTGGGCGTTGGCCATCAGGGCGCCGATCACCGCGCCGGCGACCGGCCTGATCACCGTCGAGATCGTGTCCCAGACCGAATCGACGTAGGGGATCTTGTCGGCGAAGAACTCCACCAGCGCGAGGATGCCGGCGATGATCAACACATCGGTACGCTGCAGCGCCTGCGGCACGTCGCCGAAGCCCGCGAAGCGCCCGAGCAGGCCGAGAACCAGGACCGTCGCATAGGCATTGACGCCCGATGCCCAACCGCTGGTGAAGACGAGGGGAAGCGCGCCCATGGGGAAAGTGTAGGGCCGGCAGGGACGGTGGCGGCGCGGGCGAAGCCAGAGGTCTTGACTTTGATGCAATGTAATCATGTAATAACTTCATGAACGGTGAGAGTGGCTCCCAGGTGGGGGCGTGGTTCGCGGGGCGGCTGCCCGGTGAGTGGTTCGTGGCGGCGCCGGAGGTCTCGGTCGACCGCGAGGAGATCGTGGTGACCGGCGAGGTCGCGGCCCCCGAGGGCGTCGAGGACGATGCCGCGGCGCAGGCCGGCCGGATCCGCCGCTTCCGGGAGGACACCCGGCAGCAGCGGATGGCGATCGCCGACGAGGCGGAGGAGCGCTTCGGCCGCAAGGTCGCCTGGGGCGTAAGGTGTGGGCAGACGAGCCAGCTCTTCACCCACCTGGCGGTTCCGGTGATGACGCGGCTGCGCCAGCCCCAGCGCAAGGTGCTCGACACGCTCGTCGATGCCGGCGTCGCCCGCTCGCGCTCCGATGCGCTCGCCTGGTGCGTCCGCCTGGTCGGGGAGAACGAGGGGGAGTGGATCGACCGGATGCGCGAGGCGCTTGCCGCGGTGCACGAGGTACGCGACTCCGGGCCCGTGGGCCGCGCCGGCTGAGGCCCCCTCACCCGCCTCCCGGCCGCCCCTCGCACCCGCCTCCCGGTCGATTGTTTCCGTAGTTATGCCCGCTATCAGTCCCTGATAGCGGGCATAACTACGGAAGCAATTCCGAAGGGGGCGGCGGCGGGGTGGGTGGCGAGTCTGAGGCGGCGGGGTGGGTGGCGAATCTGAGGCGGCGGGTGGGTGGCCAGGCGCAGGGGATCAGCTCCCGGCGTACCGATCCAGGAAGGCATACACCTCGGCCTCGTCGACGCCCGGGAAGGCGCCGGGCGGCAGCGCCGCGAGCAGATGACTGTGCGCGGACGAACTGGGCAGGAACTGCCCGTCCCAGTCGGTACGCAGCTCCTGGGGCGCGCTGCGGCAACAGCTCGGGTCCGGGCAGCGCGAGACCGAACGCTCCTTGGTCTCCCGGCCACGGAACCACTTCGCATGCACATAGGGCACGCCGAGGCAGGTCGAGAACGTCCCCTGCGTCGTGCCCTCGGTGCGGGCGGTGCACCAGTAGGTCCCGGTCGAGGTGTCGGTATAGGCGTTGTAGGCGTTGAAGGTGTCCGGGACGGTGAAGATCATCCGGGAGGTCCAGTAGCGGCAGCAGCGCTGTCCCTCGATCGCGCCGGTGTGGTCGGTCGGGAAGGCCACATCGTCGTTCTCGTAGGCCTTGTAGATGGTTCCGCCCTCGTGCACCTTCATGAAGTGCACCGGGATGCCCAGGTGGTGGGTGATCAGATTCGTCATCCGGTGGGCGGCCGCCTCGTACGACACCGCGAACGTGTCGCGCAGGTCCTCGATCGCCAGTTCCTTCGCCTTGCGTGCCTCGGTCAGTACGTCCACGCACGCCTGTTCGGGCATCAGTAGCGCCGCCGCGTAGTAGTTGGTCTCCACCCGCTGGCGCAGGAAATCGCCGTAGCTGGTCGGGGTGTCGTGGCCGAGCACGTGATGGCCGAGCGCCTGCAACAGCACCGAGCGCGGATCATGATCACCGCGCGAGCGGCGGGAGAGGTAGATCCGCCGCTGCTTGAGGTCGGTCACGGACCGCGTCGACTGCGGCAGATCCTCGACGTGGTGCAGGCTGAAGCCGAGCTTGTCGGTGATCGCGTTCACCAGGTGCTCCGACAGCGGGCCGCGTCGATAGCCGACCTTGCCGAGCAGCGACCGTGCCTCCTCCTCGATCTCGGCGAAATAGTTGTCCCGGGCACGCATGTCGCGGCGCAACTGGGCGTTCGCGCGCCGGGCCTCCTCCGGTGTCGCGGTGCGCTCCTCGGCGTCGCGCTCGAGCTGGCGGTGCAGCGCGACCAGCGATTCCAGCGCATCCATCGGTAGCCGGGGGCCGATTCTGACCTTCGGCAGATTCCGCGAGGTCGCCAGCGGGGAGCGGGAGTAGCGCTCCAGCTCGATCTCTAGGGCGGTACGCCGGTTCGGTGGCTCGGCACCCGTGAGCTCGTCCAGCCCCACCCCGTAGTGGTTGGCGAGCTTGGTCAGCGTACCGATCCGCGCCTCGCGTTTGCCGTTCTCGATCAGGGAGAGCTGGGACGCCGCGACCCCGCCGATGCTGCCGGCCTGGGCGAGGGTGAGCCCCTGCTGCTTGCGCAGGTGCCGCAGCCGGCGACCGAGCTCGAAAGGTGTGTTTCGCTCGGCCGGGACGGTGCCCGCCGCGGGACTGGACCATGTCGTCTCGGCCATTCCTTCACCATAGGAAAGATTTGCGAATCTTTCCACTGATTCGGCTCGATCAAACTGGCGTTCTGCCCGCAAGGTTGTTCCACGACGGGCAGCCCGGCCCGGGAGACCACGAAGGAGTCGCGACCGATGTCGGAGAACACCAACCCCAGCAATGTGCCGATGAGCGCCGAAGCGCTGGCTCACGACTGGGCCAACAACCCTCGTTGGGCGGGTGTGGAGCGCGACTACACGGTCGAGGACGTGGTACGCCTGCGCGGCCGCGTGCCGGAGGAGCACACCCTGGCCCGCCGCGGCTCGGAGAAGCTGTGGCGAGAGCTGACCGAGGGCACGCCGAACGGTGAGTACATCAACGCCCTCGGCGCGCTCACCGGCAACCAGGCCGTGCAGCAGGTCAAGGCCGGCCTGCGTGCCATCTACCTGTCGGGCTGGCAGGTGGCGGCCGATGCCAACCTCGCCGGTCAGACCTACCCCGACCAGAGCCTCTACCCGGCCAACTCGGTGCCGGCGGTCGTGCGGCGGATCAACAACGCGCTGCAGCGTGCGGACCAGATCGAGTTCTCGGAGGGCAAGCAGAGCGTCGAGGACTGGCTGGTGCCGATCGTCGCCGATGCCGAAGCCGGTTTCGGTGGCCCCCTGAACGCCTACGAGCTGATGAAGTCCATGATCGTCAGCGGCGCGGCCGGCGTGCACTGGGAGGACCAGCTCGCCTCGGAGAAGAAGTGCGGTCACCTCGGCGGCAAGGTGCTGATTCCGACCGGGCAGCACGTGCGTACCCTCAACGCCGCCCGGCTGGCCGCCGACGTGGCCGGCGTGCCCAGCGTGATCATCGCCCGCACCGATGCCGAGGCGGCGACCTTGATCACCTCCGATGTCGATGAGCGCGATCAGCAGTTCATCACCGGCGAGCGGACGCCGGAGGGCTTCTACAAGGTGACCAACGGCATCGAGCCGTGCATCGAGCGCGCGAAGGCGTACGCCCCGTATGCGGACCTGATCTGGATGGAGACCGGTACGCCCGATCTCGAGCTCGCGCGGAAGTTCGCCGAGGCGGTGAAGGCCGAGTACCCGGACCAGATGCTGTCCTACAACTGCTCGCCGTCGTTCAACTGGAAGGCCAACCTGGACGACGCGACGATCGCGAAGTTCCAGAAGGAGCTGGGCGCGATGGGCTATGCCTTCCAGTTCATCACGCTGGCCGGCTTCCACGCGCTGAACTACTCGATGTTCGATCTCGCCCACGGCTACGCCCGTGAGGGAATGAGCGCCTACGTGGACCTGCAGGAGCGCGAGTTCGGCTCCGAGGAGCGCGGCTACACGGCCACCAAGCACCAGCGCGAGGTCGGCACCGGCTGGTTCGACCTGGTCTCGTCTGCCGTGAACCCGAACGGTTCCACCCAGGCCCTGACCGGCTCCACCGAGAGCGCCCAGTTCCACTGACACCCGGGTCGCCGACGCGCTGACCCCCACCACTTCCTCAGGAGATGATCATGAACGACCGCATCACCGTCACCCGCGACGACGGACCGGCACAGGACAGCGTGCTGACGCCCGAGGCGCTGGACTTCCTGGTCCGGCTGCACGACCTGTCGGTCGGCCGCCGCCAGGAACTGCTCCAGGACCGACGCGACCGGCGTACCGAGATCGGCAACGGGCGCGATCCCCGGTTCCTGCCCGAGACCGAGCACATCCGCAACGACGATTCCTGGCACGTCGCCCCGCCGGCGCCCGGGCTGGTGGATCGCCGCGTGGAGATCACCGGGCCGACGAGCCGGAAGATGACGATCAACGCGCTGAACTCCGGCGCGAAGGTCTGGCTCGCGGATCTGGAGGACGCCAACACGCCCGCCTGGACCAATGTGATCGACGGGCAGGTCAACCTGCGCGATGCGATCAACGGCGAGATCGACTTCACCTCGCCCGAGGGCAAGGAGTACAAGGTCACCGCGACCCAGACGCCGACCATCGTCGTCCGGCCCCGCGGCTGGCACCTGGCCGAGAAGCACCTGCTGGTCGACGGTGTGCCGATGGCCGGCGGTGTGGTCGACTTCGGGTTGTACTTCTTCCACAACGCCAAGCAGTTGATCGCCAACGGCGCGGGACCGTACTTCTACCTGCCCAAGCTGGAGGGGCACCTCGAGGCCCGGCTGTGGAACGACATCTTCATCCTCGCGCAGGACCTGTTGGGCATCGAGCAGGGCACCATCCGGGCCACCGTGTTGATCGAGACGATCACCGCGGCGTTCGAGATGGAGGAGATCTTGTACGAGCTGAAGGAGCACAGCGCCGGCCTGAACGCGGGCCGCTGGGACTACATCTTCAGCGTGATCAAGAACTTCCGCTCCCGCGGCCCGCGGTTCGTGTTGCCGGATCGCCAGGACGTGACGATGACCGCCCCGTTCATGCGGGCCTATACCGAGCAACTCGTCCGGGCCTGCCACCGGCGAGGCGCGCACGCCATCGGCGGGATGGCCGCCTTCATCCCGAATCGCAAGGATCCGGAGGCAACCGAGCAGGCGCTGACCAAGGTCGCCGAGGACAAGAAGCGCGAGGCCGGTGATGGATTCGACGGCTCCTGGGTGGCGCACCCCGATCTGATCGAGACCGCTCGGGCGGCATTCGACGAGGTGCTGGGTGACCGGGAGAACCAGGTCAACCGGCTGCGCGAGGATGTCACCCCGGACGATCGGGCGCTGATCGACATCGAGTCGACGCCGGGTGAGATCACCGAGGCGGGCGTGCGGACCAATGTCGAGGTCGGCATTCGCTACCTCGAGGCGTGGCTGCGGGGCAACGGCGCCGTGGCGATCCACAACCTGATGGAGGACGCAGCTACCGCCGAGATCTCGCGCTCCCAGTTGTGGCAGTGGATCAACGCCGGTTCGCAGACCAGTGACGGTACGCCGATCACCGCGCAGTGGGTCGAGGCCGTCATTGACGAGGAGTTCGCCGGGCTGGAGCGGTTCGAGGGGGACAAGTTCGACCTCGCCCGCGAGCTGTTCAGCGAGGTCGTGCTCGGCGAGGACTACGCCACCTTCCTCACCGTGCCGGGCTATGCGCGCTACCTGTGCCGGGCCAAGCAGCCGCACGCGCACCGCGAGGATTTCGCGGTCGCGGTCTGATTCCCCCGACGAACGGCGGTCCCGGTATCGGGGCCGCCGTTCGCCGTGCTCTGGTGTCGGGGCGCTGGCGCAGTTATCGTCGAGTATGCGCATCCATGACGTGATCGACCGCAAGGGCGCGGATGTGGTCACCGCGCGACCCGATTCCGACATCGCGGCCCTGGTCGATCTGCTTGCCGAGCACGGCATCGGCGCGGTGGTGGTCAGCGAGGACGGGAGCAGCGTCGACGGCATCGTCAGCGAGCGCGATGTCGTGCGCGCGCTCACCGACGGCCCCGACCTGTTGGGCCGACCGATCAGTTCGATCATGACCGCTGACGTGCAGACCTGTTCCCCCGACGATGATCTTGAGGTCGTCGCGCGGACGATGACCGACGGCCGGTTCCGGCACCTGCCGGTGATCGCCGACGGCGGGCTGGCCGCGATCGTGTCGATCGGCGACATCGTCAAGCACCGGATCGACGAGTTGCAGACCGAGCGCGAGCAGTTGGTCGACTACATCCAGAGCTGACCGGCCCGCTCGCGCTAGATTCGTGATCATGACGATCGCGAGCGTGCGTGCGGAGTTCAGCCCTGCGGGGACCTACCTGAACACGGCTTCGCTGGCGCTGCCGCCCCGGCGTACCGTCGACGCCGTGGCGGCGGCCGTCGAGCGCTGGTCGCACGGCCTGGACAATGCCCCCGACTTCGATGCCCCGGTCCAGCACGCCCGCGAGCGGTACGCCGAACTGGTCGGAGTGGACGCGGACCGGGTGGCCATCGGATCCCAGGTCAGCGTGCTCGCCGGCATCGTGGCGGCCGGGCTGCCCGATGATGCGCAGGTGTTGTTGGCCAGCGGGGACTTCACCAGCGTGATGTTCCCGTTCCTCGCCCAGGAGCGGCGTGGGGTGCGGGTCCGTGACGTGCCGCTCGCCGACCTGCCCGGCGAGATCGGGCCCGGCACCACGCTGGTCGCGGTGGCGGCCGTCCAGTCGGCCGACGGGGCGCTGGCCGATCTCGACGCGATCGAGGCGGCCGCCCGCGAGCACGGCGCGCGGACCCTGATCGATCTCACCCAGGCGGCCGGTTGGTTGCCGATCGACGCGGGGCGCTTCGACTACACGGTCTGCGCGGCGTACAAGTGGCTGCTCGCTCCCCGCGGGTGCGCGATGTTGACCATGGCGCCGGAGCACTTCGGAGAGGCGATCCCGCACGGGGCGAGCTGGTTCGGCAACGCGGACGTCTGGAACTCGATCTACGGGGCGCCGCTGCGACTGGCCGACACCGCGCGCGCCTACGACGCCTCGCCGGCCTGGCACAGCTGGGTCGGGCTCGAGGAGTCCCTGGACTTCCTGCTCGGCCTGGGCATCGAGCAGATCCACGCCCACGACGTCGGGCTCGCCGACGACTTCCTCGCCGCGCTCGGTCGCCCGCCGGCGGGGTCGGCCATCGTCAGCGTCCCGGTCGCACCCGGCACGGCCGAGGCCGCCGCCGCGGCCGGGATCCAGGCCGCAATGCGTGCCGGGCGGTTGCGGGTGTCGTTCCACGTCAGCAACGACGCCGACGACGTGGCCCGGGCGGTCGAGGTGCTGGGACCGTTCGTGCGCGAGTGAGCCCGGGGCCTACCGATTCCCCGGAGGATCCGCGGGCCTGGGCCCAGGCGATGTTCGGCGACGCTCCCGATCCCGGTCAGACGGTGATCTTCCGCGGTGTACTGGGGATGCCCGTGGGTACGGTGCTCGGCGGTGAGCGCGTTGCGGTGGCCCGGATCGAGCGGGCGGAGGGGGCGCGTCGGATCTGGCTGGCCGATGCCTCGGATTGGTCAGTTGTCGCCTGTTGGTGGAGGTCGCGCCGGATCGGCAGGGCGCACCGGGACCGACCGACGGGTGCCGCGGCAGCGTTTCGTTGACCACCTTGATCAGCTACCGCGACCGGCGCGGCCGATCCCGCTGGTCGTGCCTGGCGCCGGTGCATCGCAGGCTCGCGCCCGGGCTGCTGCGCGATGCGGCCGCGACGATGGAGGGGCTGGCACTGTCGGCTGAGCGAGCGGCGCCGACAGCGCAGGCGGAGAACTGATCTTCACCGGTACGCCGAGGGACCTGCTCAGCTCGACGATGGCTGCCGACCTGCGGTGCGCGGTCGGGCCTCCCACCAGGTGAATCGCCGCCACGCCCGCTCCAGCGGACCCTGACCGAATGCGCGCAACCACAGGGTGCTGATGATCAACTGAGCCAACAGGATCCCTGCGCAGACGATGATCAGGCGGACCCGCCCGGCCTGGCTGTCGTCGATGCCCAAGGGCTCGGTGAGAGTGAGTGCGACGAGCATCAGGACGAGGGATGCCCCGATGTAGTTGGTCAGCGCCATCCGGCCGAGCGGAGCGAAGATCGCGCGCAGGGCGCCGGAAAGGGGAGTGGCCAGCAGCGCGACCAGCGCAGCCAGGTAGCCGGTCGCCATCACCAGGCCGAGGACCGAGGCGAACGGCCAGAGCGCGATCTGCGTCGGGTCGGAAATCAGCATGATCACGGCAGGAGCGCTGATCCCCGCGATGATCAGCGCCAGCGCCGCGGCCACCACGCCCGCACGTGCCCCGGTCAGCCGTTCGGGAACGCGGTAGCCCGCCAGTCCGAAGCCGAGCAGGAAGAGGCCCGGGATGAGGGCCATCCCCCCGGACAGCGCGCCGGCGACCGTCAGCGCGGCTCCGGCCACGATCGGTACCCAGCGCAGCCGGGCGGGCAGGAAGGTTGCCGGGAGCAGGAAGAACAGCGCGGCGATGGCGTACGGCAGCAGCGCCTCGCCCGGCTGGATGATCTGGTGCAGTGCCCCGAGAGCCGCCAGCATTCCGATCCGCCGCAGCAGCGCGAGCCGCGGACGGTCGGTACGCCGTCTCGCGGAGCCCCAGATCATCCCGAAGCCGATCCCGAACAGCAACGAGAAGATCGGGAAGAACCGCTGCTGCACGAAGACCTGCAGCACCGCCTCGGCGGGAATGTCGGCGAGCCGCCAGTAGAGGTCTTGATCATGGAACCGGGCCAGTACGGTCGGCGCGTTGACGAAGATGATGCCGCACAGCGCGAAGCCGCGAGCGACATCGAGCAGCGCGATCCGGGGCGGGGTGGAGGCAGAGGAGGGCACGCGCACACGATGCCCGCAGGTGTCGCGTCGCACCATCGGCCGAGGGTGGCCCGGCGGGTCGGCCCACGGGAGTGCCGGTCGGCGGCGGGTCGGACCGCGGCCCGGTGTGGCGCTGTTGACCGATTGTCGGAGGTCGCGTCTATAGTGGTCCGTGTTCGAACAACTGTTCGATGCGGACTTGGGGAAGGACCGCTCGCAGGCGATCGAACCGGGGCTTGTCCCGACGCTCCCGGCCTCGACCCCCGGGGGCGTCGGGGCATTCCCGATCCGCGCGGCGCGTCCGCGTACCCGACCACTACGCTCGACCCCAGGCCGGGATGCGCACCTCGCGTGACCCGACAGGTGCCGGTCGCGGCGTGAGGAGGGCACGATGCGGGGAGCAGGTGCCGCCCAGCGCGTGCTGGTCGACGCGCTGACGGCCAGGCTGGGCGCGAGGCCGAGCGATGTCGTCGACCTCGGTGGCGGCACCGGCGGTCTCGCGGGGACGTTGGCCGGGCTCGGCCATCGTGTGACCGTGATCGACCCGAGCCCCGACGCACTGGCCGCCGTGCAGCGCCGCGCCGCCGAGCTCGGGGTCGGTGACCGGCTCACCGGGCGCCAGGGCGACAGCACCACTCTGGTGGGCGATCTTGGACCGGGCGCCGCCGATCTCGTGCTCTGCCACGAGGTGCTCGAGCTGGTGTCGGACCGCGCCGCGACGCTGACCGGCATCGCGACCGTGTTGCGCCCGGGCGGTGCCCTCAGCCTGGTCACGGCCCAGCGCTACCCGAGGGCGCTCGCGCACGCCGCCGCGGGAGACTTCGCCAGGGCGCGGGCAACCTGGCAGGACCCGACCATGCTCGACCCGGTGCGGGCGCGCGAGTTGCTGGCCGTGGCCGGCTTCGAGATCCGCGAGGCGCACGGGCTCGGCCTCGCCGCCGGCCAGATCTCCGACGAGGTAGGCGAGGGCCGGGGCGGCGCGATTCTCGACCTCGAGCGTGCCTTCGCTGCCGACCCGGGCCTGTTGGCCGCAGCGCCGCGGCTGCACCTGTACGCCACGGCGGCCGGAACACCCTGACGGCGGCTTCGGCGTACCCATCGAGAGGGTCGGTGAACGGCCCCGGCTGCGGGTTTCTTTCACCCCCCGGCGCAACTAGACTGTCGACACCAAGGATCATCGACACCCACGAGGTTTCGACGGACGGATTCGGGAGGTGACAGTGGCCCTCTCAGAGGAAGAGCAACGACTGCTCGACCAGATGGAGGCTGCGCTGGCGGCTGAGGACCCCAAGCTGGCCAACGCCATGCGGGGCAGCACGCAGCGGCGCCTGCACCGCCGGCGGGCAACATTGGCCGGCATCGGATTCGTCGCGGGACTCGGCATGTTGATCGGTGGCATGGAGGTCCACCCGGTCCTGAGCGTCGCCGGATTCGTGCTGATGCTGGTCGCGACGGTCGTCGCGATCTCGTCCTGGAACGGAGCCGGGCGGGTGCGTTCGCGGGGGCCCGAGCCGTCGGACCCGCGCAAGCCGATGGGGGCGCGGACCGATCCGGGTGGCCGGACCCGTCACCGCCGCGCCGGTGAGAGCAAGAACTTCATGGACCGGATGGAGGAGCGCTGGCGGCGACGCCAGGACGAGGGCTTCTGAACCACACGTAAGTCGCGAGGGCCCGGCGGGATTTCACCCGCCGGGCCTTCGCGCGTTCTGGGTGATAGCCGCGGGCTGAACCGGCAGCCGCGGGGCGAGTCGGCAACCGCGGGCTGACTCGGCAGGCGCGGGCGATACTCGGTTCGCGTGTGCCGGTTGGGTTCGCGGATGGCGTCGTGCGCGTGCAGCCGCGGGTTGAGTCGGCAGGCGCGGGCGATACTCGGTTCGCGTGTGCCGGTTGGGTTCGCGGATGAGGTCGTGAACGTGCAGGCGCGGGGTGGATCGGCAGGCGCGGGTGGAACCGGCAACCGCGGGGTGAACCGGCGGCCCTGGCGAATTGGCGTCGGTCAGCGGCGCCGGTTGAAGTTGTGCCAGACCGAGCGCGGCCAGTAGCGCGCCGCGAGCCGGCCGAGCCGGCCGTCCTCCTTGGCCTGCAGGCCCTGCTCCACGCGCTTGACCAGCGGGCGCGGGTCGTCGGTATTGCGGTAGTCACGGGAGAACCGGGCCCGTTCCACCAGCACCGACAGTCGCTGCATGGCCTGCCCGGGCCCGTCGTCGAGCTTCTGCGCGATCCGGGCGCCCGTGTCGCGGGGCGAACTGCTCGGCCAGTCGTGGCCGTGATCGACCACCAGATCGCGGACCTCGGTCCAGGCATCCTCGACGCGCTCGCTCGGCGTACCCTCCGCCGACATCCGTATCCCTTTGCGCCGCCGTCGCACGATGGCCGGCAGCGCGGCGAGCAGCCCGAGCACCAGCACCACGCCGGCGGCCGCGGCCACCCGCTGGGCAATCAGTGCCAGGTCGTCGCGGATGCCGACCTCGTCCTCCGGAGTGGGGACGGGCACCGGCGAGGCCGAGGTGGTCGGCTCGGGCGCCGGCTCGGGGATCGGGGTCGCCGACGGCTCGTCGGGCTCCTCGCCCTCGCCCTCGTTGCTGGTCAGCGACCACGGCGGCGGGGCGGCGACGCCCGGGGTCGGCTCGAAGCGGACCCACCCGTAGTCCTCGAAGTACAGCTCCGGCCACGCGTGCATGTTGCGTACCGTGACCTCCCAACTGTCGCCGGCCTTGGTGCCCGGCAGGAAGCCGATGGCCATCCGACTGGGGATGCCGGCAACCCGCGCCATCATCGCCATCGAGCCGGCGAACTGCACGCAGAATCCGCGCTTGTCCTCCAACAGGAACTGGGTCAGCGCGTCGTAGCCGTCGGAGTCCGACGGTTCGAGCGAGTAGGTGAACTCGTCCGAGCGCAGGTACGCCTGGATCGCCGCGGCCTTGAGGGCCGGCGTCGGCGCGTCGCCCACCACCCGGTTGGTCAGCTCGATCAGCTCCGGCGGCAGGTCGGCCGGCACCTCGCCACTGACCTGGAAGTCGGCGGGCATTCCCGCCTCGGCCGCCGCCAGCCCGGCTCCGTCGGGCTCGACGGGATAGCTGGTCACGGTGTACTGCAGATTCGCCGTGGCGGCCTCCCGGTTGTCGCCGTTCGACAACACGGTCAACGAGTTCGGGTCATAGGCCCATCGTCCGGGCGCCTCGAACCGGTCGGTCGGATAGGGCAGCGGCAGGTACATCGAGTTCAGCTCGCCGATCTGGATCGACGTCTGCACGCTCGGGTCCGGCACGTCGGCGACGCCCGGCGGGGGCGGCAGGTCGTTGCCCGAGTTCAGTTGGATCGGGATGCCGGAGAAGCCCTGCGAGTCGAACCGAGGCAGGGTCGCCATCCGCAGGTACTCCGGGTCGCTCGCCGTCGTCTGGTAGACCATCACCACCCGGTCCTCGGGTTGGGTCAGGTTGCGCTTGAGGTCCTGCGACGGGTCGTTGAGCTGCAGCGGCCCGGCGTCGCCGCGCGGCGGGGCGAGCGTCCAGTTGCCGCCGGCATCGCGTACCGGCAACGCCATCGCCGCCACCAGGGCGAGCACGATCGCCGGAATCCCCACCAGGGCGGCGAGCTGCCAGGCGATGGGGCCGATGGTCGTCCGGCCGCCGGAGTCCGTGCTGATCCCACGGGTCCAGGACTCGGCGCCGTTCATGCCCTCGGCGACCAGTATCAGCAGGTAGCCGGCCGCCATCGAGACGAACGCCCACCACGGCGCCGACAGCGTCGGCACCAGAGCGGTGATCAGATACGGCGTGATCAGCGGGCCCAGGGTGGCGACCGGGCGCTGCACGGTCTCGACGAAGTGATCGGTCATGATCGTGATCGCGCCGATCATGGTCACGAAGAGCAGCGTGACCCCGGCCGAGGGCTCCATCGGGACCGGCTGGCTGGCCATGTGCTGGATGCCCTGGGAGTACAGATCGGGCAGGCGGGCGAACACACCGAGATCGGAATTGCCGGCCGTGACCGCGATCGCGAACACGAAGATCGCCAGCAACAGCACCTGGCCGCCGAGGATGATCAACGGGTCGAGGTCGAAGCGGCGGGCGATCAGCCCGGCCAGGCAGAGCACACCAGCCAGCGCGGTGCCGAGCCAGAGGAAGGCCGGATCGACGGTCAGGCTGAGCAGCGGCACGCTGGCCAGCACCATGGCGGCGAACACGGCGATGGCGTACCGATCGCTCGGCAGCAGCCGACGGGCGGCGGCCACGGGGGCCGGTCGCGGATCGGGCCGGGGATCGTCGGCCCGGCGCACGGGGGCGGGCGGGGAATCGATCGCCATCAGATCAGCGCCCCCATCAGGTCGAGCTCGCGCCACGCCAGCGGCAGGGCCTTGTCACGTGGCACCTCGACCACCCGCCACTGGTGATCACGCAGGATTCGTACCGCGTCGCGGTGGGCATTGCGTTGGGTCTCGTTCACCGCGATCGGCTCGTCATCCGGGCCGAGCACCCAGCCGGGCACGTCCGCGACCAGCGCCATCGCCTGGGAGCGGGTACGCCGGGCCCGCAGCAGCACCTCGGCGTCGGCCGGGGTGAGCAGCCCGCAGATGGCGACCAGCAACTCACCGGACTGGCCGGCCAGTTCCGCCTCGAGTGCCTTGGACATCGTCGGCTGACGGCTGGCCCGCAGATCGGTGAGGGCATGCATCAACACCTGGCGCGAGGAGAGCTGGTGCCCGTCGGGCGACTCGGCGCGGGTGACCGCGCCGTCGGCGTGGTAGAGATCGACGGCGTAGCGCTGATCAAGGAAGTACTGTGCGATGGACGCCGCCGCCGACACGGCCCACTCCAGGGATGCATCCGGACCGGCGCCGACATGGGCCTCGGAGCGCGAGTCCAGGATGATCGTCGCGCTGGGATCCCAGGCCTGCTCCTCGCGGCGGACCATCACGTCGCCGCGGCGCGCGGTGCTCGGCCAGTGGATCCGTCGGACATCGTCGCCGGCGCGGTACTCGCGGATCATCACATCGTCCGGGCCGAGCGTGCCGACCGTCTGCGGCCGGCTCTCGCCCGTGTTGGAGCCCGAACCGGAGACCCGCATCGGGCCCAGCGGATGGATGCGCGGCATCACCATCACCTCGGTCGTCGCGGTGAACTGGCGGTCGTGGGTGACCATGCCGAGCGGATCGGTGCTGCGGACCAGCAGCGGGCCCGTCCGGAACCGGCCGCGGCTGCGTGCGGTGAGCGGATAGGTCACGTCGTGCTGCCAGTGCGGGTCGAGGTCGGAGATCAGGAACTGCGGCGATCGGCCCAACTCGCTGGGCACATGATCGGCGAACAGCAACACGCCCTGGGGTAGCCGGCTGCGCTTCGAAACGGCGATCTCACCGGTCATCGGGTCGCCGATGGCGACCTCGGAGGGGTACAGCTCGCGCTGCGCGGCGAGCCGCAGCCGGCTGCGCCCGATGATCAACCACGCGATCAGCGGCAAGAAGATCAGGAACAGCCCGACCCAGAGCAGGTCGCGCTGGCCGAACAGCATCGCCGCGAGCACGGTGATGGCGCCGATGAGCGCCAACAGCTTGCCGCGGGCGGTGATCAGTCGCCACGGATTGCGCATGAGGTCTTTCTGGTTGCGGAGTTGCGGGACCGGCCGGCGGGCCTGGGGTCAGTTCGCCTGCGGGATCGGGACGGACCGGAGCCGCTCGGCGACCACATCGCCGACGGCGCGACGAGCCAACTGCGCGTCGGTCGAGGGCAGGACGCGGTGGGACAGCACGGGCACCGCCAACGCGGCGATGTCGTCGGGGCTGACATAGTCGCGGCCGGCCAGGGCCGCATAGGCGCGCGAGGCGCGGAGCAACTGCAAGGTGGCGCGGGGCGATGCCCCGAGCCGCAGGTCCGGGGTGTTCCGGGTCGAGTTGATCACCGCGACGATGTATTCCTTGATCGCCGGCGCCACGTAGACGTCCTTGACGGCCTGGATCAGGCCGAGCACGGTACGCGCGTCCGTCACCGGCTGCAGGGACCGCAGCGGGTCCGAGGCGCCGTGCGATTCCAGCATGTCCAGCTCCGACTTCGGCGTCGGGTAGCCCATCTCGATGCGGGCCATGAAGCGGTCGCGCTGGGCCTCGGGGAGGGGGTAGGTGCCCTCCATCTCGATCGGGTTCTGGGTGGCCACCACCATGAACGGCAGTTGCAGCCGGTAGGTCGTGCCGTCGACCGAGACCTGCCGCTCCTCCATCGACTCCAGCAGGGCGGACTGCGTCTTCGGCGAAGCGCGGTTGATCTCGTCGCCGACCACGATGTTGGCGAAGATGCCGCCGGGCTTGAACTCGAAGTCGCGGGTCTCCTGGTTGAACACCGAGACGCCGGTGATGTCGGAGGGCAGCAGGTCCGGGGTGAACTGCACGCGGCGTACCGAGCTGTCGATCGAGCGGCCGATCGCCTTCGCCAGCATGGTCTTGCCCACGCCGGGGACGTCCTCGACCAGCAGGTGCCCCTCGGCCAGCAGCACCACCAGGGCCAGATTGACCGATTCGCTCTTGCCCTCGATGACGCTCTCGATCGCGTCGCGGACCCGACCCATGACCTCGCCCACGTGCTCCAGCGGGGGCGCCGCCGCGCGCCCGGCCTCATAGGTGGTGTTCACGTTTCCTCCGTGCTGTGCCGACTGCTGAATGGGACGCCGTCCCGGTGTCGGCGCCCGGGCCACTGTACGTGAGGTCACGGCGGGACAACGATTCCCGGCCCACCCGTTCTCCCGACCGCGTTCATCGGTCCGCGATCGCGCGGACGAACGGACACGCGGTGGGGAGAAGTGGGGCGGTACTTGCATTGAGTGGAGGAAAGTGGAGTACAGTGGAGCGCAGTGGAGGAGAGCGGAGCTGATCGGCGGCCCGGGGAGGTGCGATGTTCCTTGGCACGTACACCCCGAAGCTGGACGAGAAGGGCCGCTTCTTCCTCCCGGCGAAGTACCGCGACGAACTCGCCGAAGGTCTGGTGATCACCCGCGCACAGGAACGGTGCCTGGCGATCTACCCGATGGCGACGTTCGTGGCGATGACCCAGGAGATGGCGCAGGCGCCCGGGACGGTCAAGCAGGTCCGCGACTACCAGCGCATGCTGGCGTCGGGGGCGAGCGACGAGGTCCCGGACAAGCAGGGCCGGATCACGGTTCCGACGCAGCTTCGGCACTACGCCGGGCTGGACAAGGACATCGTGGTCGCCGGCGCCATCAATCGGGTCGAGGTCTGGGACCTCGCCGCATGGGAGGCGTACGCCGGGCAGCAGGAGCCCGTCTTCGCCGCCATGAACGAGGAACTCCCCGGGGCGCCAGCGAGCTGACCCCGGGACGGATCGGGCACGACCGCGCCGCGCGGCCTTGACCCGGTGGGCCTGTCGGCTGGCATCCCTTCCCCGATGCCAGGCGACCTTCCCGAGGCCCTCCGGGTTGGGACCTCGCGGCGCGGCCGCAAGCACACACGTCGGACGCGCGGTTGGCGAGAGGGTCGAGATGTCGCAGCAGCCGGGGCCGCAACACGAGCCCGTGATGCTCGCGCGGATGACCGAACTGCTCTCGCCCGCACTGGCCGAACCGGATTCCGTCTATCTGGACTGCACCCTCGGCCTCGGCGGACATGCCGAGGCCGTGCTGCGTGCCAACCCCGGCGCCCGGCTGATCGGCATCGACCGTGACGCCGATGCGCTCGCGTTCGCCGCCGATCGGCTGGCTCCGTTCGGTGACCGGGTACGCCTGGTGCAGGCGGTCTATGACGAACTGGCCGACGTGCTCGCCGAGGCCGGTACGCCGCGGGTGCAGGCGATCTGCATGGACCTCGGCCTGTCCTCGCTGCAGATCGACACCGCCGACCGCGGGTTCGCCTATGCCGTCGACGCCCCGCTGGACATGCGGATGGATGCCCGGGACCCGCGCACCGCCGCCGACATCCTGAACACCTACTCCGAGGCCGACCTCGCCCGGCTGCTGCGGGCCTACGGCGAGGAGCCCGCCGCGCGCCCGCTCGCTCGTGCGATCGTCGCGGCGCGGGCCAGCGAGCCGTTCGACACCTCGGCCCGGCTCGTCGACCTGGTCGGCGCCGTCGCCGGTCGCCCGGGCCGCGGGCGGCGTACCGGGCATCCCGCGAAGCGGACCTTCCAGGCGCTGCGGATCGAGGTGAACGGCGAGCTGGATGCGCTGGCGCGGGCGCTCCCCGCCGCCGTCGACGCGCTGGCCGAGCCCGCCGCCGGCCGGCCCGGCGGGCGGCTGGCGGTGCTGGCCTACCACTCGCTGGAGGACCGGATGGTCAAGCGGGTCTTCCGCGCCGGCGCCACCGCCGACGCGCCGCGCCACCTGCCGGTGCCCGCATCCGAACTGCGGCCGCGCCTGCGGCTGCTCACCCGTGGCGCCGAACAGCCGGCCGAGGACGAGACCGCGGGCAATCCGCGGGCCGCGTCCGCCCGGCTGCGTGCCGTCGAGAAACTGCAGGAGGTTGCCGCATGAGTGCACTGCTCGACACGCTGCTGCCGGACGCGACCCCCGGTCGCCGGCGGCCGCCGCTGGAGCCGGTGGCCCGCCCGGCCGCGGGCCGGCTGTCCCGGGTCCCGTTCCTGGCCGTGCTCGCCGCCCTGCTCGGGATCGGGATGGGCGGGCTGCTGCTGCTGAACACCGCGCTCCAGGCCCAGGCGTTCGAGCTGAACCGGCTGAACACCGAGGTCCGCGACCTGTCCTACACCGAGGCCGGGCTGCGCGCGGCGCTGGACGAGCAGGGCTCGACCCGCAACCTCACCCGGCGCGCGTCCGATCTCGGCATGCGGCCTCGGGACAACACGGCATTCCTGGTGCTACCGGACGGCAAGATCAGCGGCGAACCGAAGCCGGCGGGCGATGACTACCCGCGCGCATTCCTGGATCGCAACCCCGCCACCGTCCAGCAGGAGGAGCGGGCCAAGGCGGCCGAGCAGGCCGACAAGCGGATCGCCGCGGAGGAGAAGGCGCGGGCGCAGCGGCGGGCCGACGTCGAGCGCGAGCAGGCCGAGCGGGCCCGCGACCAGGCGCGGCGCGACGGCGCGACCGATGCCCGGGGCGACCGCGCCCGCGGCGACGAGGCGAACAACCGAGGCAACTCCGACGATTCCCGAGGAGGAGACCGATGACGCGACGCCCCGATTCGCGGACCCGCCGCGGCCCGGCCGCCGGCCGCTCGCGCGGCGGTCGGCGCCCCGTCCGGCGCGGCGGAACCCGGCGCCGGCGCCCGCTGCGGATCCCGCTCGGCTCGGCCCAGCAGCGGTTGCGCGTGCTGATGATCGCCCTGGCGATCGTCGTCTCGCTGTGCGCGGGCCGGCTGATCCAGATCCAGGCGCTCGACACCCAGGCATACGCGGCGAAGAACGAGAGCCGACTGACCGCGAAGGTCAAGCTGCCCGCCGTCCGCGGCGAGATCACGGACCGATCCGGCACGGTGCTCGCGACCACCGAGGAGGCGGTCGCCATCACCGCCGATCCCAGCCTCACGGCCACCCGGGCCGACGAGATCGTCGACGTCTTGGTGCGGCACCTGACCGATCCGGAACCCGCGAAGTATCGCGAGGCGCTGACCAAGCCCAACACCCGGTTCGCCTTCGTCGCGCGCAAGGTACCGGTCGCCAGCTACGCCAAGATCGCCGACGAGCTGACCCAGCTCGGCATCTACGGGGTGTTTCGGCAGTCCGACCCGATCCGGCTCTACCCCGAACAGTCCACCGCGGCGGCCGTCCTCGGCTTCGTCAATTCCGAGGGCGAGGGCCGGGCCGGCATCGAGATGACGGCCAACGACAATCTGACCGGTACGCCGGGCGAGGAGACCTATGAGTCCTCCTCGGGCTATCGCATCCCGCTCGGCCGCAATGTCACCGTCCCGGCGGTCGACGGCATCGACTACCAGCTCACCCTGGACACGTCGCTGCAGGCCGCCACCGAGCGCCGGCTCGCCCAGGGCATGGCCGACACGCGAGCGAGCTCGGGCGCGGCCGTGGTGATGAACATCAAGACCGGGGAGGTGCTGGCGATGGCCAACACCCCGGGTTTCGACGCCAACCGGCCGGGCGAGGCAAACCCCGACGACCTGTTCAACCGGGCGAACAACTTCGCCTTCGAGCCCGGATCCACCGGCAAGGTGCTGACCATGGCGGCCGCCATCGACAGCGGCACGGTGTCCTCGGAGTCGAGGCTGATCATCCCGCCGAGCCTGCGGTCGGGCGGATCGAGGGTGACCGATCACTTCGAGCACGGCACGATCAACCTGACCGCGCGCGGCGTACTCGTGAAGTCGTCCAATCTCGGCATGATGCTGATCTCGCGCCAGATGGAGGAGGGCGTGCTCCGCAAGTACCTGGCCGACTTCGGCATCGGCCGGCGCACCGGGATCGAGCTGCCGGGCGAGGGGACCGGCTCGCTGCCCGCCGAGGACGCCTTCGGCAAGCGCGCGACCAGCGACCGGGTCGCGTTCGGTCAGGCGTACTCCACGACCACGATCCAGATGGCGGCGGCGGTCGCCGGCATCGTCAACGGCGGTGTCTACAACAGCCCGACCCTGATCAGGTCGGCGACCGGACCGGATGGTCGCGATGTGCCGATCGACCGCGGCCAGCCGCGCCGGGTGGTTTCGGAGGAAACCTCGAAGCAGATCGTGTCGATGATGGGCTCGGTCGTGCACACGGGTGTGGGCAACCTGGAGATTCCGGGGTACGCCACCGCGGGCAAGACGGGCACGGCGCAGAAGTTCAACACCAAGACCGGGCGCTATGACTCCTTCACCACCTCGTTCGTCGGCGTCGCACCCGCCCAGGACCCGACCCTGCTCACCTACGTCGTGCTGCAGGACGGGCGAGGTTCTGGCACCAGCGACGCCGGACCGGTCTTCGTCGACATCATGAAGTACGCGTTGCCCCACTACGGGATCCCGCCGGTGAAGCGCGAGGTCGACTATCCCGACATCGAATGGTGAGTTGGCCGGAGCGGCAGCGGTGAGTACCGTCCAGGCTGTGCCTCAGCCCGCCGATCGCGATCCGCGCGTCCCGGACGGCCTGCCCGCCGCGAGCGGGGTCGGCCTGGACTCGCGGCTGGTCGGGCCGGGCGATGTGTACGTCGCGCTGCCCGGATCGAGCACCCACGGCGCCCGCTACGCCGCCCAGGCCGCCGCAGCCGGGGCGGTCGCCGTGTTGACCGACGCCGAGGGTGTCGCGCTGGCCGGCGACGTCGGGGTGCCCGTCGTCGAGGTGCCCGATCCCCGGGCCGCGATGGGCCCGCTCGCCGCCGCGGTGTACGGGGACCCGGCAGCGCGGCTCGGGCTCTTCGCCGTCACCGGCACCAACGGCAAGACCACCACCGCCCATCTCGTCGAGGCCGGCCTGCGCGCGCTGGGCCACAGCGTGGGCATCATCGGCACCAACGGCTTCGCCGTCGACGGCCGGGGACTGGACCGGGCCCGGACCACCGTGACGACGCCGGAGTCGCCCGATCTGCACGCGCTGTTGGCGGCCATGGCCGACCAGGGAGCCGACCGGGTGGTGATGGAGGTGTCGAGCATCGCCATGGCGTACCGCCGCACCGCTGGCGCGCGGTTCGCCGCGGCCGGCTTCACCAACCTGGGCCGCGACCACCTGGACTTCCACGCCGACATGGAGGAGTACTTCGCGGCGAAGGCGTCACTGTTCACGCCGGAGCACGTGGCTGCGGCGGCCATCGTGACCACCGACGAGTGGGGCCGCCGGCTGGCCGGGACGATCCGGGCCGCCGGCGAGTTGCCGCTCCTCACGGTGGGCGCGGAGGACGCGGATTTCCGCGTGCTGCGGACCGGCGCCGACGCCGCCGGGCGGACCGAGGTCAACGCGGCGACCCCGGACGGCCAGCTCGACTTCGCGCTCGCGCTGCCGGGCGCCTACAACATCACCAATGCCCTGACCGCCCTGGCGATGCTGCGCGCCGCCGGCCTGGACGCCGCCACGGCCGCGCGCGGGCTCGCCGATGCGACGGTGCCCGGTCGGATGCAGCGGATCTGGCTCGATGGCGACGCCCCCGAGGTCTATGTCGACTTCGCCCACACCCCGCAGGCCATCGACGCGGCGCTGGCGGCCGCGGGCGAGCGGGGGCAGCGGGTGATCGCCGTGTTCGGCTGCGGTGGGGACCGCGACCGCGCCAAGCGGGAGCCGATGGGCGCCGCGGCGGCGCGCCGCGCCGCCGTGGTCCTGGTCACCGATGACAATCCGCGCACCGAGGATCCGGCGGCCATCCGGGCCGCCGCGCTGGCCGGGGCCCGCGCCGCGGCCGGACCGGACACCGTGGTCCGCGATGCCGGCGGGCGGGCCGACGCGATCGCCGAGGCTCTGACGCTCGCCGCCCCCGGCGACGTTGTCGCGATCCTCGGCAAGGGGCACGAGCGCGGCCAGGAGATCGCGGGGGAGATCCTGCCCTTCGACGACGCCGAGGTGGTCACCCGCACCTGGGCCGGACTCGCCGGGGAGCGCGGATGAGATCACTGCGCCTCGACGAGCTCGCCCGCGCCGTCAACGGTCGCCTCGCCGGCGATCCCGACACCCCGGTGGGCCCCGATGTGGTCATCGATTCCCGGCGCGCAACCCCCGGCGCGCTGTTCGTCGCCGTGCCGGGCAGCAAGGTCGACGGCCACGATTTCGCCGCCGCCGCCGCCGCGGGAGGCGCGGCCGCCGCCCTGGTCAGCCGGCCGACCGGTGAGCTTCCCGAGGTGGTCGTCGGCGACACAGTTGCCGCGCTGGGCCTGCTCGGTCGCGACGTCCTTCGGCGCACCGACGCACGGGTGCTCGCGATCACCGGCTCCCAGGGCAAGACGACGACCAAGGACGTGCTCGCCCAACTGCTGGAGGCCGAGGGGCCGACCGTGGCCCCGGTGGGGTCCTACAACAACGAGTACGGCCTGCCGTTGACCGCGACCCGCGTCGAGCCCGACACCCGCTGGCTGATCAGCGAGATGGGCGCGCGTGGCGAGGGGCACATCGCCTATCTGTGCGGGCTCACCCCGCCCGATGTCGCGATCGTGCTGAACGTGGGCCAGGCCCACCTCGGCGAGTTCGGCGACCGGGAGGCGATCGCCCGCGCGAAGGGCGAGCTGGTCGAGGCGCTGTCGCCCGACGGCTGGGCGGTGCTGAATGCCACCGACGTCCGGGTCGCCGCGATGGCCGCGCGGACCGCGGGACGGATCGCCTGGTGGGCGGTGGGCAGCCGTCCCGACCTGCCCGGCGAGCTGCGGGTCTGGGCCAGCGACCCCGATGCCGACGAACTCGACCGGCACGGATTCGTGCTGCACGCCGAATCCGGCGGCGCGCTCGCCAGCGCCCCCGTCCGGCTGGCGACCCCGGGCCGTCACCAGATCGCGAACGCGCTCGCCGCCGCGACCGCCGCGCTCGTCGAACTCGGCGCCGAGGCGCTGCCGCGCGTCGCGGAACGGCTGGGCGCCGCCCGACCCCGCTCGGCCTGGCGGATGGAGCTGAGCACCCTCGCGGTGCCGGGGGGTGAGGCGCTGTTGATCAACGACGCCTACAACGCCAACCCGGACTCGATGCTCGCCGCCCTGGAGTCCCTCGCCCACATCGCCCGGCGCCGCCGCGCCGCCACCGGCCAGGGCCGCGCGATCGCTGTCCTGGGTGACATGTTGGAACTCGGGGCGACGGCGCGCTCGGAGCACGAGGCGCTGGGCCGGGCGGCCGGCGCGCTCGAGGTGGACCTGCTGATCGCGGTCGGCGAGTACGCCGAGGCCGCGGCCGGGGCCGCCGAGCAGGCGGGCGTACCCAACGTCCGGACCGTTACGGTGCTGGGCAGCGACGACAGGACCAAGGTGGCAGGAGAACTCGCGAACATGCTGCAGCCCGGCGACACGGTTCTGGTCAAGGCCTCTCGCGCCCAGGCACTGGAGGAACTGGCCGCCGCGCTGGCCGCGCGACTCGGCGAGGGCGAGTCGCGGGGGGAGCGCCGATGAGGGCGATCCTGCTGTCCGGCGGCATTTCGATGATCGTCACCCTGCTCGGTACGCGGCTGGCCATCGGCTACTTCACCGAACACGGCTACGGCCAGTTCATCCGCGACGACGGGCCGACCAGTCACCACACCAAGCGCGGTACGCCGACCATGGGTGGTCTGGTGATCATCATCGCGGTGCTGCTCGGCTTCTTCGGCGCGCACCTGATCACCTGGTCGATGCCGAGCGTCTCCGGACTGCTGATCCTCTGGCTGTTCGTCGGCATGGGCATCGTCGGATTCCTCGACGACTGGACCAAGATCAGCAAACAGCGCAGCCTCGGGCTGAATGCCAAAGCCAAGCTGATCGGGCAGGGCATCGTCGGGATCTCCTTCGCCGTCCTGGCGCTCAGCCTGCCCGACGAGCGGGGCGTCACCCCGGCCTCCCAGGCGCTGTCCTTCCTCCGCGACATCGGTCCGCCGCTGCCGGCCGTGCTGATCGTGGCCTGGATCATGTTGCTGATCGCGGGAACCTCGAACGCGGTCAACCTCACCGACGGCCTGGACGGCCTGGCCACCGGCGCCTGCGCGATGGTCTTCGCCTCCTACACGCTGGTCAACATCTGGCAGTCCAACCAGTCCTGCGGATCCATCCGCTCGGTCGGCCCGGGTTGTTACGAGGTACGCGATCCGCTCGACCTCGCCATGGTCTCGATCGCCCTCGCCGGGGCCTGCTTCGGCTTCTTGTGGTGGAACGCGAAGCCGGCGAAGATCATCATGGGCGACTCCGGTTCGCTCTCGCTGGGTGCGGCGCTGGCCGGGATCGCGATCTTCACCCGCACCGAGCTGCTGCTGATCATCCTCGGCGGCCTGTTCGTGGTGGTCACCATGTCGGTCATCCTGCAGGTCGGCTACTTCAAGGCCACCGGCGGCAAGCGACTGTTCAAGATGGCACCCCTGCACCACCACCTGGAGCTGCTCGGCTGGGCCGAGGTGACCATCGTCATCAGGTTCTGGATCATCGCGGGGATCTGTGCCGCCCTCGGCCTGGGGCTGTTCTACGGCGAGTGGGTGGCCTGGTTGTGAGCCGGGACCACCCGGACGTCGCGGCCTGGCGCGGCCGGGACGCGCCCTGGGCGAGCGCCCGGGTCACCGTCGCCGGGATCGGCCGGTCCGGATTCGCCGCCGCGGACGCGCTGCTCGAGCTCGGTGCGACGGTCACCGTGCTGGACGAACGCGACGATGCCGACAATCGGGAGCGCGGCACGCTGCTCGAGGTGCTCGGCGCGAGCGTCCGGATCGGCCCCGGCGCGAGCGCCGCCCTGCCGGCGGGCACCGACCTGCTGATCGTCTCGCCCGGTTGGCGGCCCGGCGCCGCGCTGCCCGTCGCGGCCGCGCGCGCGGGCGTACCCGTCTGGGGCGAGACCGAACTCGCATGGCGGCTGTCGGAGGTGCCGTGGCTGGCGATCACCGGGACCAACGGCAAGACCACGGCCACCCTGATGCTCGCTGCGATGCTGCGGGCCGGGGGACTGCGGACGGCGGCCGTCGGCAACCTGGAGCGGCCGATCACCGAGACGGTGCTCGATCCCGAGCCGCTGGACGTGCTGGCCGTCGAGCTGTCGAGCTTCCAGTTGCACTGGACGACCACGATGGCCGTGCACTCCGCGGCGGTGCTGAACCTGCAGCCCGACCACCTGGACTGGCACGGCGGTGCCGACGCCTACGCCGCCGACAAGGCCCGGATCTATGCCGGCGTCACCGACGCCTGCGTCTACAACGTCGCGGATCGCGCGACCGAACGGATGGTGGAGGAGGCCGAGGTCACCGAGGGGGCCCGGGCGATCGGGTTCACCCTCGGCGTGCCGGCCCCGAGCATGGTCGGTGTCGTCGACGACCTGCTGGTCGACCGCGCGTTCATCCGCGAGCGCCGCAGCTCGGCGGTCGAGCTCGCTTCCGTGTCCGATGTCAGCCCGTCCGGCCCGCACAATGTCGCCGACGCGCTGGCCGCGGCCGCGCTCGCCCGCTCGTTCGGCGTCGCGCCGCGTGCCGTCCGCGACGGACTGCGCGCGCATGCCGCGCCCCCGCACCGGTTGGCGACCGTCGCGGAGCTGGACGGCGTCCGGTGGATCGATGACTCCAAGGCGACCAATCCGCATGCGGTCGATGCCGCGTTGTCGGCATTCGACCGGGTGGTCTGGATCGCCGGCGGGCAGGCCAAGGGTGCGCCCTTCGACGACCTGGTCGCCAGGCACGCCAATCGGCTGCGGGGGGCGGTGCTGCTCGGCGTCGACCGCGCGGTGATCGCCGAGGCGCTGGCCCGACACGCACCCGAACTCCCCGTGATCGAGGTCGCGCGGGCCGATAGTGGAGCCATGGCGCAGGCGGTGGCGGCCGCGCGGACCCTCGCGCAGCCCGGTGACGTGGTGGCACTGAGCCCCGGCTGCGCCAGCTTGGACATCTGGCCCGACTATGCCGCGCGAGGCGACGACTTCGCCGCAGCGGTGCTCGGGACCGACCCGCCGGCGCAGACCCGGCCAGGCGCGAAGGAGTAGAGCGGCGTGGCGATCGATCACTTCCCCGATCAAGATCAACGCGATCCCCGGACGGCCGACGGCAGGCGCGGCGACCTGCGCTCCCAGCTCGGCGTACTGCTGCAACACCCGCAGGCCAGCCTGCACCTGGTGCTCGCCTCCTCGGCGCTGCTGATCGGCCTCGGCGTGATGATGGTGCTGTCCGCCTCCAGCGTCTATGCCGCCAACCGGTACGACGATGCGTTCTATTTCCTCAAGCGTCAGGCGTTCTTCCTGGTCGTCGGCCTGCTCGCGGCCTTCGTGCTGGCCCGGCTGCCGATCGCGAAGCTGCGGATCGTCGGCTGGATCGGGATGGGCCTGGCGTTCTTGTTGCTGATCCTCACCTACACCCCGTTGGGGGTGACGGTGAACGGCAACCGGAACTGGCTCAGCCTCGGCATCGACCTGTTCCGGATCCAGCCCTCGGAGTTCGCCAAGCTGGCGCTGATCGTCTGGGGCGCGGACGTGTTCTGCCGCAAGCGTCGGCTGCTGGACCAGCCACGACACCTGCTGGTGCCCTTCCTGCCGGCGGCGCTGCTGCTGCTGGGGCTCGTCGTCTTCCAGGGCGACCTCGGCACCGCGATGATCATGATCGCGATCATCGCCGTGATGTTGTGGGGGGTCGGTACGCCGATGCGCCTGATGCTCGCGATGGCCGCCGCGGCGGTGGCCGCCGTGATCCCGATGACGCTGTTGTCGGCGGACCGGATGCGGCGGTTCAGCGCCTTCTTCAATCCCGCCGAGGGTCTCGACGGGGCCAACATGCAGTCGACGATGGCGCTGTATGCCATCGCCTCCGGCAGTTGGTGGGGCACCGGGATCGGCGGCAGCCGGCAGAAGTGGGGGAGCCTGCCCGAGGCCCACAACGACTTCATCTTCGCCGTCATCGCCGAGGAGCTGGGGCTGCTCGGGGGGCTGGTGGTGCTGGCCCTGTTCGCCGTGCTCACCTACGCCGGGCTGCGGATCGCGATCCGCAGCGACATCGATTTCTGCCGGTACGCCGCCACCGGGGTCACCGCCTGGTTCAGCGTGCAGGCGCTGATCAACCTCGGCGTCGTGCTGCGGCTGCTCCCGGTCCTCGGCGTGCCCTTGCCGATGGTGTCCTACGGTGGGTCTGCACTGCTGGCCAATCTGTGCGCACTCGGCGTACTGGTGGCCTGCGCCCGCAACGAGCCCGGCGCCCGAGCGCTCCGGGAGGCGCGCCGCGGCCCGCGGCGGCCCCGGGTGACGACATTGGTGGGCGGCCGGCGCTGAGCCGGCGCCGGAGAGGAGACAGGGCCGAGATGGCGAGCAACCCCACCCCACGGTCGGGCAGGTCCCACATCGTGCTGGCCGGCGGCGGCACGGCCGGTCACACGTCGCCGCTGATCGCGACCGCCGAGCAGTTGCGCGAACACCCCGACGTGGCGGTGACGGCGCTCGGCACGACGCGCGGGCTGGAGGTCCGGGTGGTGCCCGATGCCGGGATCGACCTGGAGCTGATCGACGCCGGCCCGCTGCCGCGCTCGGTGGGCGCCGACCTGTTCCGGCTGCCGCTGGACCTGCTCGGCTGGGTGCGCGGGGCGAAGCAGACGCTGCGCCGGCTCGGCGCCGACGCGGTGGTCGGTTTCGGCGGCTATGTCTCGACGCCGGTCTATCTGGCCGCCCGGCAGCTTCGGCTGCCGATCCTGGTGCACGAGCAGAATGCGGTGCCGGGCATCGCCAACAAGATCGGGGCCCGCTTCGCCGAGGCCACCCTCACCACCTTCCCCGACACCCCGCTGCCGGGCGCCGAGACGATCGGGCTCCCGCTGCGGCGCGAGATTGCGGACCTGGACCGGGCAGCCGCGCGGCCGGCGGCCCGCGCCCACTTCGGGCTGCGCGACGATCTGCCGGTGCTGCTGGTCAGCGGCGGATCGCAGGGCGCGGCGAGCATCAACACCGCGGTGCTCGGTGCCCGCGACGCGCTGCTCGCCGCCGGCGTCCAGGTGCTGCACGTGCTCGGCCCCGACAAGCTCACCGAGGAGCATCTCCAGGTGACCGATCCCGACACCGGCGCGGGCTATCACCCGGTCGGCTATGTCGACCGGATGCAGGATGCCTATGCCGCCGCGGATCTGATGATCGGTCGATCCGGCGCCGGGACCGTCGTCGAGACGGGTGTGGTCGGGCTGCCGACCGTCCTGGTGCCGTTCCCGCACGGAAACGGCGAGCAGGTACGCAATGCCGAGGAACTGGTTCGCGCGGGCGGTGCCCGCCTGGTCGCCGACTCCGCCTTCACCAGCACCTGGATCCAGGCGGAGGTGATCGACATGGTCACCGATCCGGCGGTGCTCGATCACATGTCTGCTGCCGCGCGATCGGGTACGCCGGGAGACGCGGCGCGGGTGCTCGCCCAGCGCGCTCTCGCGGCGGCTCGCCGATGACGCTGATCGAGCCCATCGACCTGGCGGCGCTGCCCTCTCCTGCCGACCTCGGACCGGTGCACTTCATTGCCGTCGGCGGCTCCGGGATGTCGGGCATCGCGCAGGCCTTCGCCGATCTCGGCGTACCCGTCAGCGGCAGCGACCGGACGGACTCGGCCACGCTGCGCGGGCTGCGCGGCATCCGTACCCACGTCGGCCACGACGCCGCCCAACTCGGCGACGCCCGCACCGTCGTGGTCTCGACCGCGATCCGCGACGACAACCCCGAGCTGGTCGAGGCCCGTCGGCGCGGCCTGCGGGTGCTGCACCGGTCCGCGGCGTTGGGCGCGCTGATGCGGGGGCGGCCATCGATCGCGGTCGGCGGCACGCACGGCAAGACGACCACGTCGGCGATGATCGTCGCCGGGCTGCTCGGCGCCGGCGTCCGGCCGGGCTATGTCACCGGCGCGCCGCTCGCGGCGACCGGGGTGAGCGCCGATCTCGGCGATCCCGGCGCGCCGTTCGTCGCCGAGGCCGACGAGAGCGACGCGTCCTTCCTGCAACTGCCCCGCGACATCGCCGTCGTGACCAATGTCGAGGCCGACCATCTGGACAACTGGGGCGATCCCGCGGCTTATGTGGCGGGCTTCGATGCCTTCGCGGCGCCTGCCCGGGTGCTGATCGCCGGCGCCGACGACCCCGGCGCGGCCGCCCTCGCGGGTCGGGCCCGAGCCGCCGGGGGGCCGCGGGTGATCGGCTACGGCGACGCGCCGGGGGCCGAGTTCGCGACGGTCCGTCTGGAGCTGGCCGTCCCCGGCGCGCACAACCGGGCGAACGCCACCGCCGCCGCCGCCGTGCTCGGCGAGCTGGGGCTGGGCGATCGGTTGGCCGGCCTGGAGGCCTTCAGCGGCACTGCCCGGCGTTTCCAGTCGGCGGGCGAGGCCGGCGGGATCCGCGTGGTCGACGACTACGCCCATCACCCGACCGAGGTTGCGGCGACGCTCGCCGCCGCCCGCGAGACCGGGCCCCGGAAGGTGATCGCGGTCTTCCAGCCGCACCTGTACAGCCGGACCCGCGACCAGGCCGCCGGGTTCGCCGAGGCGCTGGCCGGTGCCGATCACGTGTTGCTGCTGGACATCTACCCGGCCCGCGAGGAACCGATCCCCGGCGTCACCTCGGCGCTGATCGGCGAGCGGCTGCCCGGTTCGGAACTGGTCTCGCGTGCGGCCGTCGCGGCCCGGATCCGCGAGCTGGCCGGCCCCGGCGACCTGGTGCTCACCCTCGGCGCCGGGGACGTCACCGAACTGGCCGCGCCGATCGTCGCGGAGCTGCGTCGGTGAGCACCGCGACCCGTTTCGACTCCTATCGCGACGAGCGCCGCCGCCGGCGCGCCCGCGGCCGGGCCCGGCGGGTCGTGATCATCGCCGCGGTCCTGCTGGTGGTCGGCGTACTCGGCTATGTCGTCGGCTTCTCACCGGCGCTGGTGGTACGCCAGGTCACGGTCGAGGGGACCAGTGTGCTCACCCCCGCTCAGGTGGGGGAGGCGGCCGCCATCCCGCAGGGCACCCCGCTGGTCCGGGTGTCGGAGTCCGTGATCGGCGAGCGGGTCGCCGCGCTGCCTGCCGTGCGCCGGGCGACCGTCAGCCGCGAGCTGCCGGGCACCGTGCGGATCGTCGTCACCGAACGCACCCCGGTGCTCGTCACGGCGACCGAAGAAGGGCCGCGGCTGGTCGACGCCGACGGCGCGGCCTTCCCGCCCGGGGACAAGGTGCCGGACGATCTGCCCGTGGCGGCCGTCCAGGGCGGTGATCCGCGGTTGCTGGCGTCGGTCGCTCGCGTCGCGGGCGCGCTCACCCCGGAGTTGCGAGACCGCGGGCGCGAGTTGCGGGCGAGCAGCCGCGACGACATCACCCTGGTGGTGGACGGCCGCCCCGATGTGTTCTTCGGATCCTCCGACGACGCCGAGCTGAAGGCACAGGTGGCCACCGCGTTGCTGTCGCAGAAGGGGCGCACGATCGATGTCAGCGCTCCGGGCAATCCGGTCGTGCGATGACGCGGAGCCCTGGGCCGCTCCGGGCGCTGCGGGTGGTCGCCGGGGTAGCGGTGGCCGTCTGCATCGGCATGGGGATGGCGCTGCAGACGCGGGGCAACGGTGAACTCGGACGCGTCTGGGCCGACCCGTTCGCCGCTGCGCTGTGGTCCTTCGGCACCGGCCTGGTGATCGTCGTCGCCGCCTGCCTGGCCCTGCGGCGGGGCAGGCGCGGACTGGCCAGGATTCCCGCGGCGGTCCGCTCGGGCGAGCTACCGGTCTGGGCGCTGGGCGGGGGAGTCGTCGGCGCCAGCTTCGTGTTGGCCCAGGCGGCCGTCAGCCCGCTGCTCGGCGTCGCGCTGTTCACCGTCGGCACCGTGGCCGGGCAGAGCATCGGCGGGATCCTCATCGATCGTTGGGGCATCGGGCCCGGCGGCCCGCGGCCGGTGACGCCGACCCGGGTGCTGGGCGGCGCGGCGATGGTCGTCGCCGTGATCTGGGGGGCGTCCGCAGGGACGTCGGCCGCCGCCCCGTGGCTGGCGATGGCCGTACCGATCGCGATCGGCATCGCGATGGGCTGGCAACAGGCCGCCAACGGGCGGGTACGCCGGGCCGCCGATTCGGCGCTGGTGGCGACGGTCGGCAATTTCGGCGTCGGCACGCTGCTGCTCGGCCTGGCCTTCGCCGTGCACGCCGCGACGGCCGGGCTGCCGCGGCCGGGTGTCGCGCCCGGCTGGGCGTACCTCGGCGGGGCGATCGGCGTGGTCTACATCGCCGCCTCCTCCGTGCTGGTGCACCAGCTCGGGGTGTTGCTGCTGTCGCTCGGCGCGGTCGCCGGCCAGGTGCTCGGCTCGCTGCTGGTGGACGTCTTGCTGCCCGCGGGTGATCATGTGGTCACCTTCGCCACCATCGGCAGCGCGGTGCTCACCGTGCTCGCGGTGGCGATCACGGCCATCCCGAGCCTGTGGCCACGGGGTCGACGACCCTCGGTCTGAGGGTCAACTAGAGGTTGAGGCCGATCCCCGACTCTCGCGGTTGCGGTGTTGGACACGCCTGTCGGCGCTCTCTAGCCTGTCAGGCAACCTGTCCGGCGTGTCGGCTCCTAAGGAAATCCCGTGGCAAATCCCTCGCACAACTACCTGGCCGTGATCAAGGTCGTCGGTGTCGGTGGTGGCGGCGTGAATGCGGTGAACCGGATGATCGAGTCCGGCCTGCGGGGCGTGGAGTTCATCGCGATCAACACCGACGCGCAGGCGCTGCTGATGAGCGATGCCGACGTCAAGCTCGATGTCGGCCGCGACCTGACCCGAGGCCTGGGCGCCGGCGCGGACCCGGACAAGGGCCGCCAGGCCGCCGAGGACCATGCCGACGAGATCGAGGAAGTGCTGAAGGGCGCCGACATGGTCTTCGTCACCGCCGGTGAGGGCGGCGGGACCGGCACCGGCGGCGCGCCGGTGGTGGCCCGCGTCGCGCGGGCGCTCGGCGCGCTGACCATCGGCGTGGTGACCCGGCCGTTCGGCTTCGAGGGCCGGCGGCGTCAGGTGCAGGCCGAGGAGGGCATCGCGAAGCTCCGCGAGGAGGTCGACACCCTGATCGTCATCCCCAACGACAAGCTGTTGGAGATGACCGACCACCAGGTCGCGATCCTGGATGCCTTCAAGCAGGCCGACCAGGTGTTGATGCAGGGCGTCTCCGGGATCACCGACCTGATCACCACCCCCGGCCTGATCAACCTGGACTTCGCCGACGTGAAGTCCGTGATGTCGAATGCGGGCTCCGCGCTGATGGGCATCGGTTCTGCCCGCGGCGAGGACCGCGCCCGCGCGGCCGCCGAGATGGCGGTCTCCTCGCCGCTGCTGGAGGCGAGCATCGACGGCGCCCACGGCGTGTTGCTGTCCATCGCGGGCGGTTCCGACATGGGCCTGTTCGAGGTTTCCTCGGCCGCCAACCTGATCCAGGCCTCCGCCCACGACGAGGCCAACATCATCTTCGGCACCGTGATCGACGACGCACTCGGCGACGAGGTGCGCGTCACGGTGATCGCGGCCGGCTTCGAGGGCGGCGCGCCGCCGCGGCGCCAGCCGGGAGTCGAACAGCGCAGCCGCCGCCCCGAGCAGGTGACGACCGGCGGCCCGGCGGGCGGAGAGTCCGCGGCCGAGGGTGCCGGCCGGCCCGGTGTCGGACCCTCGGGGGCTGGCCCATCCGGTGCGGGCCCATCGAGTGCGGGCCCGTCGAGTGCGGGCGAATCGCGCCCGGGCCAGCCGAGTGGTGGCGTGCCGGCCGGCGGAACCTCCCCGTCCGGGGACCGCCCCGACCGGCAGCCGACCCGCCCGGGCAGCACTCCGCCCGGACCGTTGAGCGGCCGCCCCCCGGCCGGCGACGACGACCTGGACGTGCCCGACTTCCTGAAGTGACCAGGCTTCTTGAAGTGACGGGCTTCCGGACCGGGCGCCCCGAGTGACCCGCGGCCCGAGATGACGCGATCCGTTCGAGCGGCCCGGACGCGCTGACATGTTCCGGTTGCATCGCCCCGCCGGGCCCGGCGGCCCGGGCTACGCCTTCACCGACCGGGTGGGCGGCAGCGGTCCCGTGGGACTCACCCTCGGCGGCGCGGCGACCCACGGTGTGGAGACGGTACGCCGAGACGGCCGCGCCGTTCTCGCCGCGATCGGGGTCGAGCGGCTCTACACCCCCTGGCAGGTACATGGCACCGACGTGCTGACCATCGACGACGCGGCGCTGTCCGGCTGGTCGGCCGATGCCTGGCTCGGCAGCGCTGTGCCCGGCCAGCCGGCGTCGCCACAGGCCGACGCGCTGGTCACCGACCGGCCCGGCGTGGCACTGCTGATCCGGACCGCGGACTGCCTGCCCGTGATCTTCGTCGACGAGACCGCCCGCGCGGTCGGTGTCGCCCATGCGGGCCGGGTCGGCCTCGCCGCCGGCGTACTGACCCGGACGGTGGAGGCGCTCGCCGCGCTGGGCGCCACCGCGCCGACCGCCGTCATCGGCCCCGCGATCTGCGGTTCGTGCTACGAGGTGCCGGGGGAGATGCGCGATGCCGTGGCCGCCGGCCTGCCGGGAGCCGCCGCCACGACCAGTTGGGGCACCCCCGCGCTGGACCTGCCCGGCGCGGCACGCCAGCAACTGCTCGGCCTGGGCTGCCGGGTCGAGCAGGTGGCGGCCTGCACCCGCGAGGACCCGCTCCTGCACTCCTATCGACGCGACGGGGCGCGGATGGGCAGTCTCGGCGCACTGGTCTGGTTGGCCCCGCGTGTCGGCGGCGCAATCCCCGCCACGGCGGCTCCCGGGCGGTAACCTCGGCCCCGATATCCGCTGAGCAGGTGAAGGGATGGACGATGGCCGATCGCATCAAGCGTGCCGCTGCCTGGCTGGGCCTCGTGGCGGACGATCGCTATGACGACGAGTACTACGACGACGAGCTCACCGAGGGCGTCGACGTTGCCGATGAGCGCGCCGCGGCGCGGGGCGATCGGCGAGAGACGGTCCGCGAGGACGCCGACGTGCGGCGCCCGGCCGCCGGTGCGGATGCGCCGGCCGGCACGGTGACCGCGCTGGGTGCGCGGCGCGAGCCCGAGCCCCGGACGGCCGACCTGTCGCGGATCATCACGGTCCACCCGCGCACCTACAACGAGGCCCGCACCATCGGCGAGCACTTCCGCGACGGCGTACCGGTCATCATGAATCTGTCGGAGATGGAAGACGCCGACGCCAAGCGCCTGGTCGACTTCGCGGCCGGACTGATCTTCGGGCTGCGCGGCGACATCGAGCGCGTGACGAGCAAGGTGTTCTTGTTGTCCCCGCGCAACATCAACGTCACCGCGGAGGACAAGGAACGCATCGCCGGCGGGTTCTTCAACCAGTCCTGACCGACCCCCGGATTATTGGCCCGATCGGGCAGACTTGGCCCATGACCACGCTCGGCCCCCTCTTCCTGCTCGGCACCGTGATCAATGTCGTGCTGTGGGTGTTCACCGCTCTGCTGCTCGCCCGGATGGTGCTGTCGTGGATGCCGATCGTGGTGCAGGGCTGGAACCCGCGCGGTGCCGTGTTGGTGTTCGCGGAGGCCGTCTACACTGTCACCGATCCGCCGTTGCGGCTGTTCCGCAAGTTCCTCCCGCCGGTCCGGGTCGGCCAGGTTTCTTTCGATCTCGCTTTCCTCGGCCTGTGGTTTGCGGTAATCCTGCTCCGTGTGCTCAACGAGCAATTGCTCATGCGCTGACCATCGGTGCTACGCTCCCAACAGTGCACATGCGCACCAAGCGTTCCAGAACGTTCCCCGTGAGGTGACTGATGACCCTGACCCTGGACCAGATCCGCGACACGAAGTTCCACGTGGCAAAGCGCGGCGGTTACGAGGTGACCGAGGTCGACCGGTTCGTTGACCAGGTCGAGGAGTCCTTCGGACAGTTGACCGAGGAGAACGGCTCGCTGAAGAAGCAGGTCGACTCGCTCAAGTCCGCGCAGACCAACTCGGCCCGTGTTTCCCAGCAGCAGCCGCAGCAGCAGCCGCAGAACGATCAGGCCACGGCGAAGCTGACCGAGGAGAACGCGGCGCTCAAGAAGCAGGTCGAGCAGCTCCGTGCGCAGGCCCAGCGCGCCACCCAGGAGCGCGAGCAGGAGCAGACGCGGGTCGCCCCGGCGCAGCCGGCCGCGACCGCGACCGCGTCGTCGGGCACCGAGAAGCTCGTCGTGTCGACCACGCCCGAGGCCAGCGCCGCGGTCGTGCGACTCGTCCAACTGCACACCGAACAGGCGGAGCGGCTGGTGGGCGAGGCCGAGTCGGAGGCCCGCCGCAAGGTCGACGAGGCCAACCAGAAGGCGCATCAGATCACCACCGATGCCCGCACCCGCGCGGACCGGATCGAGTCCGAGGCCCGGGTGAGCGCCGAGAAGGTGACCGACGAGGCCAAGCGCGGCGCCGATGACCTCGGCCGCCAGGTCGAGGCGCGCCGCACCGAGCTGTTCGCCGACCTCGAGGACGAGCGTGACCGGCTGCAGTCGGCGGTCGCCCAGCTCCGCACCTTCGAGGACAAGTACCGGCGCAGCTTCTCCTCGCAGTTGCGCTCGACCCTGGACAGCGTGGAGAAGGCCGTCATCGAGCCGTCCGATGCTCCGGCGCTGGCCGGCGGGGGGTCGGGCAACCAGGCCGCTTCCGGGTCGAGTGGAGGCCCGCAGGCCGTCGGCGCCACCAGCACGCCGCGGCTGGATGCGCTGCTCGGCGACAACAACCGCTGACCGCGTCAGCACACCCGCAACAACGCGACGGGACCCCGCTTCGGTGGGGTCCCGTCGCGATTGTCCGGGTCGGGTACGCTTCGGCGGACCGAGCAGCCTCGGCCGGCCCCGGGGGCCCGCCCCGACCGAAGCCGCGATCGTGAAGAGGAGCGACTGATGCCCGCCAAGAAGCGCAGCACAGCCACCGCCGCCAAGGGGCGTCCCGCCGCGGCGGCCGCGAGTGCCACCGAGGTCCGGGCACCGGTCGACGATGTCGCCCTGGCGATGCCCATCCGCGACGGCGAGGAGGCGTGGACGCGCGCGGAGGTCGACGAGTTGCGCGCCGACCTGGAGGCCGACATCGACCGGCACCGGCACACCATCGAGGTCGCCGAGGGCGACCTGGCGGGCCTGATCCGCGACGGCGCCGACAATGCCGGGCGCGACCCCGCCGACATCGGCCTGGCGAACTTCGAGCGGGACCAGGAGATGACGCTCGCGCACAGCGCGCGCGAGGCCCTGGAACAGGCGCGGGAGGCGCTGCGGGCCATCGAGCAGGGCCGCTACGGCTACTGCGCGGAGTGCGGCAACCCGATCGGCAAGGGCCGTCTGCAGGTCCACCCGCGCGCCGTCATGTGCGTCGAGTGCAAGCAGCGTGCCGAGCGCCGTTGATCAGCATCGGGCGGCCGCCGAGGTCCGCCCGGCCCGCTGGCCCGCGTTGGCGATAGCGCTGGGTCTCGCCGCGGCGCTGCTGTCGGCCGATCAGCTCGCCAAGGAGTGGGCACTGCGGTCGCTGACCCCGGGGCGATCGGTGCCCTTCGTCGGCGAGTTGTTGCAGTTCCGGTTGCTCTTCAACTCCGGTGCCGCATTCAGCCTCGGGACCGGCTACACCTGGATCTTCTCGATGCTTGCCATCGCCGCCGTGATCGGCATCGCCGCCTACGCCCTGCCACGGCTGCGACACCCGGCCTGGGCCGTGGCGATCGGACTGCTGCTCGCCGGCATCGGGGGCAATCTTGTCGACCGGATCGCCCGGCCCCCGGCGCCGCTGCGCGGTGAGGTGGTCGACCTGCTCCAGCTTCCGAACTGGCCGATCTTCAACCTGGCCGACGTCTGGATCTGCTCGGCCGCGGTGTTGATCATCGCGATGTCGATCTTCCTGCGCCGCGGGCTCGACGGGCGGTTGATCACCGACGACGCGACCGGCAGCCGCGCCGAGAAGGCCGCGACCGGATGAGCGGGCGGCTGCTCCTGGTGCCCGACGGGCTGGCCGGCGACCGGGTGGACGCGGCCGCCGCGCGGATGCTGGGCCTGTCCCGAAGCCGGATCGCCGGACTGATCGAGACCGGGGCGGTACGCCTGGACGGCGAGCCCGTGACGAAGCCCTCCACCCCGGTGCGGCCCGGCGCCATGCTCGAGGTCGAGCTCACCGAGCGGCCCTCGGGCGTACCGGTGGTTCCGCAGACGGTCGAGGGCATCCGGATCGTGCACGACGATGCCGACCTCGTGGTGGTCGACAAACCCGTCGGGGTGGCCGCCCATCCCTCGCTGGGGTGGGAGGGCCCGTCGGTGGTGGAACATCTGGCGGCCGCGGGCTTCGGCATTGCCACCTCCGGCGCCGCCGAGCGGCAGGGCATCGTGCAGCGCCTCGATGTGGGCACCTCCGGTCTGATGGTGGTGGCGAAGAGCGAACACGCCTACTCGGTGCTCAAGCAGGCCTTCCGCGACCGCACGGTCGACAAGGTCTACCAGGGGCTGGCCCAGGGGCACCTGGATCCGCCGCTCGGCACGATCGATGCGCCGATCGGCCGGCATCCCAGCGGGGAGTGGAAGATGACGGTCGCTGCCGGCGGGCGGCCGTCGGTGACCCACTACGACACTCTCGAGGTGTTTCGCGGGGCGACGCTGCTCGAACTGCACCTGGAGACCGGCCGAACCCACCAGATCCGGGTCCACCTGTCGGCGATCCGGCACCCGCTCGCCGGGGACGCGACCTACGGCGCCGACCCGGTGCTGGCGCGACGGCTGGGGCTGGAGCGACAGTGGTTGCACGCCGTGCGGCTCGGCTTCGTCCACCCGGGCACGGGGGAGCGGGTCGAGTTCTCCTCCGAACCGCCGGCCGACCTCGTCCACGCCCTGGGCGTGCTGCGCGAGGAGTGAGGGACCCGGCGCGGACAAGGGTCTGCACGGTCCCGGTACTTCGCTAGGGTCGACGCGTGCGTAGAGCAAAAATCGTCTGCACCCTCGGCCCCGCGTCCTCCTCTCCCGAGCGTCTTCGCGAGTTGATCGCCGCCGGGATGGATGTCGCGCGGTTCAACATGTCCCACGGCGACTACCCCGACCACGAGCGGGCGCTGGTCGCGGTCCGCGAGACGGCGGCCGAGGCCGGTCGCCCGATCGGCACCTTCGCCGACCTGCAGGGCCCGAAGATCCGGCTGGGCCGCTTCGGCGGCGACGGCCGGGCGACCCTGGCCTACGGCCAGCAGTTCACCATCACCACCGACCCGATCCTCGGCGACGGCGAGCGCGCGTCGACGACCTATGCCGGGCTGCCGGGCGATGTCGCGCCCGGCGATCTGGTGCTGATCGACGACGGCCGGGTGATGCTGGAATGCGTCGACGTGGCCGGCAATGACGTGATCACCCGGGTCAAGGTCGGCGGCCCGATCAGCAACAACAAGGGCATCAACCTGCCCGGGGTGGCGGTGAACGTCCCCGCGATGAGCGACAAGGACCTGGCCGATCTGCGCTGGGCGTTGCGGCAGGGCTTCGACATGATCGCGCTGTCCTTCGTGCGTACCGCCGCCGACTGCGCCGCGGTACGCCAGGTGATGGCCGAGGAGGGGCGTACCGTCCCGGTGATCGCCAAGATCGAGAAGCCGCAGGCCGTGCAGAACATCGACGAGGTGATCGACGCCTTCGACGCGATCATGGTCGCGCGCGGCGACCTCGGGGTCGAGCTGCCGCTCGAAGAGGTCCCGATGGTGCAGAAGATGATCATCGAGAAGGCCCGACGGATGGCCAAGCCGGTGATCGTGGCAACCCAGATGCTGGAGTCCATGATCGGCAATCCGCGGCCCACCAGGGCGGAGGCCTCCGATGTCGCCAATGCGGTGCTGGACGGCGCGGACGCGGTGATGCTGTCGGGTGAGACCAGCGTCGGGCAGTTCCCGGTGGTCGCGGTCGAGACGATGGCCCGGATCGTCGCCGGCACCGAGGAGCAGGGCTTCGACGAGATCGCGGACATCGACTGGGATCCGCACACCACCGGAGGGGTGATCGCCAAGGTCGCCGTCGAGGTGGCCGATCGCGTCGGCGCCAAGTACGTGATCGCGTTCTCCAAGTCCGGCGACACCGCTCGCCGGGTCGCGCGGCTGCGGGCCAAGATGCCCTACTTCGTGTTCACGCCGCTGGACCAGACCCGGCAGGAGCTGACGCTGGTCTGGGGCGCGCGGAGCTTCCTGACCGAGGAGGTCTACAACTTCGACGACCTGGTGGCCCAGGTCGACGAGACGATGGTCGGGAAGGGTCTGTGCGAACCGGGCGACAAGGTCATCGTGGTGGCGGGTACGCCGGTCGGCGTACCGGGCAATACCAACGCCCTGCGCGTGCACAAGATCCGGGATCCGAAGACGATCGGCTCCGCCTCCTGATCCGGGGGCGGACCCGTCGACGACGGTGCCGGGAAGGGGAGTCGAACCCCTATGGCCTTGCGGCCAGACGGGTTTGAGCCGTCCGCGTATACCATTCCGCCACCCCGGCCGGGCGCGACCGCCGGCCGCGCCGCGAACAGTGTAGCGGTCGCGGCGCGGGCGCGCCGTTTGCCGCTGCGGGCACGGCCCGCCAGAATGCGGGGGTGAGCACCTCCGACGAGCGCACCGCTGCCCCCCAGGCCACGACGGACGACGCAACCGAATCGGCGACCGAGACGGGCGCGCCGGCGCCGCGCCGGGTGCTGGTCGCCGAGGACGAGGCGCTGATCCGGCTCGACCTGACCGAGTTGCTCGCCGATCAGGGATATCAGGTGGTCGGTGAGGCGGCCGACGGCGAGGAGGCGGTCCGGCTCGCCCGCGAGCTGCGCCCCGATCTGGTCGTGATGGACATCAAGATGCCCCGACGCGACGGGCTGAGCGCCGCCAAGGAGATCGCCGAGGAGCGGATCGCCCCGGTCGTGATGCTGACCGCCTTCAGCCAGCGCGAGCTGATCGAGTCCGCGCGCGAGGCCGGGGCGATGGCCTATGTGGTGAAGCCGTTCGACGCCTCCGATGTGGTGCCCGCGATCGAGATCGCCGTTGCCCGGTACGCCGAGATCCGCGCCGTCGAGGCCGAGGTCGAGGACCTCGCCGACCGGCTGGCGGCGCGCAAGGCGGTCGACCAGGCGAAGGCGCTGCTGCAGAAGGGGTTCAAGATGTCCGAGCCCGAGGCGTTCCGCTGGATCCAGAAGACGGCGATGGATCTTCGCAAGCCGATGCGCGAGGTCGCCGAGGGCGTCATCGAGCAGGCCAAGCGCAACGAGGGCAAGGGCCTGCCCAAGCGCTGAGGCGCTCTCGCCAGCAAACCGATGGTTTGCTCCTTACGGGTGTAACGAACTCACAACGCCACCTCGCACGCACCTCCCAGGCCGCTCGGGTGGGCTTACTGTTCAGCAAAGCTCGTCCGGCAGCACAGCCGGACTGAACAATCGCCCGACGCGGCGATTCACTCCTGGGAGGACTTGTGCAACACAAGAGGTTTGTGGCTGCGGGCGCAGTCGTGCTGGCCGCCTCGCTGGCCTTCACTGCCTGCGGGACCCGTGACGCGGGCCCCGGTGGCAACACGGGGGGCGGCGATACCAAGACCGTGAAGATCGGCGTGATCGCGCCCCTGTCGGGCGACCTGTCCCCGCTCGGCCTGGGCATCCGCAACTCCGTCGAACTCGCCGCGCGGCAGGCGAACGAGTCCGGAGCGATCCCGGGATGGACGATCGAGGTGGCGGCCGAGGACGACGAGGCCAAGCCCGATGTCGGCCGCAACGCCGCCACGAAGCTGGCCGGCGATCCCGAGGTGATCGGCGTCGTCGGGCCGCTGAACTCCTCGGTCGGCCAGGCACTGCAGCCGGTGATGGACGGCGCCGGGGTGGCGCTGATCTCTCCCGCCAACACCAACCCGACCATGACCCGCGGCGCAAAGCCGGAAGAGAGCCCCGAGCGGCCCTACAAGACCTACTTCCGCACCTGCACCACCGACTCCGTCCAGGGCCCGTTCGCGGCGAAGTACCTGCTGGACAACGGAATCGACACCGTTGCGACCATCCACGACAAGAAGGCCTACGGCCAGGGCCTGGTCGACGCGTTCAGCAAGTACTACACCGAGAACGGCGGCAAGATCGTCGCGGCCGAGACGATCAACCCCGAGGACAAGGACTTCTCGGCGGTGATCAACCAGGCCAAGGGCGCCAACCCGAAGGCGGTCTACTACGGCGGCGAGTTCCCGCAGGCCGGCCCGCTCAGCAAGCAGATGGCCGCGGCCGGTCTGAACGTCCCGCTGATGGGTGGCGACGGCATCTACGACCCGAACTTCATCGAGCTGGGCGGCCGTGACGGCGACCTGTCGACCTCGGTCGGTGCGCCGGTCGACACGCTGGACTCGGCGAAGGCCTTCGTCGATGCCTACAACGCCGGCGGCTTCTCCGAGCCCTACGGCGCCTACGGTGCGTACGCCTACGACGCGGCCAACGTGCTGATCGAGGCGATGAAGACGTCGCTGGCCAGCGCCGAGGACGTCGAGTCCGCCCGCGAGGCAACCGTGAATGCCATCGGCGGCGTGCAACTGCAGGGCGCGACCGGCCCGGTCGCGTTCGACGAGTACGGCGACAACAAGACTCGCGTGCTGACCGTGTACAAGGTCGAGGGCGGCGAGTGGGCGCCTGACTTCAGCAGCGAGTTCAACGAGTAATCACACCTCGGCCGCCCGCGCGGTCAAACCGGGCGGGCGCCGGCGATCCCGGCGCCCGCCCGTCCCCTGCCCGGATCAGGGCCCACTGCTTCTCGACCTCAGGAGGACGTGCGTGGAGATCGCACAGAGCCTGGTCAACGGACTGTCGCTGGGCGCGCTGTACGCGCTCATCGCCGTCGGCTACACCGTCGTCTACGGCATCATCCAGTTGATCAACTTCGCCCACGGCGAGATCTTCATGATCGGCGCCTTCGCCTCGCTCGGTACCTGGATCATCCTGGGCAGCCAGACGCCAGGACCGCTGTGGCAACTGCCGCTGATGCTGCTCGGCGGCATCATCGCGGCCGTCCTGGTCGCCCTGCTCACCGAACGGGTGGCGTACCGACCGCTGCGCAATGCGCCCCGGCTGGCCCCGCTGATCACCGCGATCGGTGTCTCGGTCATCCTGCAGGAGGCGGTCCGCCTGTTCGTCGCCAAGGCCGCCGTGCCCTACCCGCCGGTCCAGGGCGTCTCCGGTGAGGCGATCGATCTCGCCGGCCTGATCATCCAACGGTCGAATGTGTTCACCATCGGCGCGCTGCTGGTCTGCTCCGGGCTGTTGTGGATGTTCATCAACCAGACATCGATGGGGCGGGCCATGCAGGCCACGTCCCAGGACCCGGACACGGCCCGCCTGATGGGTATCAACGTCGACCGGGTGATCATGGTCGCCTTCGCTGTCGGCGCCGCACTGGCCGCGGTGGCCGGCGTGGCACACGGCCTGCGCTACGGCAACATCGACTTCAAGATGGGATTCATGGCCGGTCTGAAGGCCTTCACCGCAGCCGTTCTGGGCGGCATCGGCAACATCTGGGGTGCCGTCGTCGGCGGCCTGTTGCTCGGTCTGGTCGAGGTCTTGGCCACCGACTGGATCCCCGGACAGTTCGGCGGATCGGCCTGGAAGGACATCTGGGCATTCGCACTGCTGATCCTGGTGTTGGTCTTCCGGCCCCAGGGTCTGCTCGGAGCGAGGGTGGTGGATCGGGCATGAACGCGGTGATTCTCTTCCTGACCAGCTTCCCGCCGCTGGAGACCCGGCGCCGGTTCGCCGGGGTCGGCTGGCTGCTCACCCTGATCGGCGGCGTGCTGATGCTCGGCGCGCCATACCTGCCGTGGGCATATTCCTCCGACGCCCTCGACGACATGACCTATCTCGGCGGGCCGTCCGGCCTGCAGTTCTTCTTCCTCGGGATCGCGGTTCTGGTCGTGGCGTCGGCGATCGCGGGTCGGCTGACCGGCCAGATGGGTACGCCGAACCCGCCCGCCCGCGCTCCGCTGAATCTGGTCGGGGCCGCCTCCGGCGCCGCCCTCGGCGGCCTGATCTACATCGCGCTGGCCCTGATCATGATCGCCGCCGACGGCGGCGGACTGGTCTATGTCGAGTGGGGTGGCTGGATCGCGCTGGCCGGCGCGCTCGTCGCCTATCTGGGCACCCGGCTGCTGCCTCCCGGCCCGGTGCCGACGCTCGGCCGGTCGCGTACCCCGGGCTGGCTGGGCATTCTGGCGGTCATCTTCTTGGTGGGAGTCGCGCTGCTGGTCGCGGCGTACCTGTTGGACGAGAACGATGCGGGCTCCTTCGTGGTCAGCGCGGCGCTCGTCCTGGCCGTGTTGCTGGTGATCATGCGTTCGGGTCTCGGCTCCTGGCTCGGGGCGGTCGGGCGTACCCACCGTCACGTGCTGGTCTTCGCGGCCTTCGTCGCGGCCTTCGCCTTCCCGTTCACCCAGGACGGCTCCGACGCCAACATGTCGATCGCGACCCAGGTGTTGATCTTCGCCGCCACCGCGCTCGGGCTGAACATCGTGGTCGGCCAGGCCGGCCTGCTCGACCTCGGCTACATCGCCTTCCTCGGCGCGGGCGCGTTCACCGCGGCCGTGTTGTCGAACTCGGCGTTCTCCACGATCGGCTGGCACCCGCCCTTCCCGGTCGTGGTGCTGATCTCCGCGGTCGTCGCCGGCACCCTGGGGTTGGTCGTCGGTACGCCGACACTGCGCGTCGCGGGGGACTACCTGGCCATCGTCACGCTCGCCTTCGGCGAGATCTTCCGGCTGGTGATGATCAACCTCGACGGCAGCGATGGCCCGAACATCACCCGCGGCTCCAACGGCATCCCGGGGATCCCGGACCTGAACCTGTTCGGATTCGACTTCGGGCAGAGCCACGAGATCCTCGGGGTGACCATCACTCGCTTCGGCAACTACTTCTTCTTGCTGTTGCTGGTGCTGGCGCTGATCATCCTGGTCTTCTCCCGGCTCTCCGACAGCCGGATCGGTCGCGGCTGGGTCGCCATCCGAGAGGACGAGAAGGCCGCCGAGGCGATGGGTGTGAACACCTTCGGCCTGAAGCTGCTGGCCTTCGCCGGCGGTGCTGCCCTGGCCGGCGTGGCCGGTGCGGTCAAGGCCCACGTCGATGTCTCGGTCACTCCCGATCAGTACATCTTCTTGGAGTCGGCCTTCCTGCTGGCCGCGGTGGTGCTGGGCGGCATGGGCACCATCGTCGGGGTTCTGGTCGGTGCCACCTTGTTGAAGTTGATGCCGGAGAAGCTGCGATTCGTCTCCGAATACCGGCTGTTGATCTTCGGGCTGCTGCTCGTGATCATGATGCGGTTCCGCCCCGAGGGCCTGATCCCGAGCAGCCGTCGCCAGCTCGAGTTCCACGAGAGCGACGAGGAACTCGCCGAACACCTCGACGCCGAGCTGACCGGTGGGCCGCCGGACAGCGGCGAGCCCGCCGGAGCACCGGCTCGGCGTTCGGCCGGAGAGGAGACCCGATGAGCACCGCAGTGGACCCCGGGACGAGCGGGGGAGTGGCCGGGGCCGAGGCGCCCCTGCTGTCGGCGGAGAATGTCACGATGCGCTTCGGCGGCCTGACCGCCGTCAGCGATGTCGCCATGGAGGTCTTCCCGCGCGAGATCGTCGGCCTGATCGGGCCGAACGGCGCGGGCAAGACCACCTTCTTCAACTGCCTGACCGGCCTGTACAAGCCGACCTCCGGGCGGGTGGTGCTGGACGGCAGGCAACTGACCTCCTCGCCGCGCAAGGTGGTCGAGGCCGGCATGGCGCGTACCTTCCAGAACATCCGGCTGTTCCAGAACATGACGGCGCTGGAGAACGTGATGGTCGGCCGGTACTGCCGGACCCGGACCGGCGCGATCAGTGCCATCACCCGCGCGTTCGGATTCAAGGCCGAGGAGGCCGCGACCCGGGCGAAGTCGCAGGAGCTGCTGGAGTTCGTCGGGCTCGGCGACTCCGCGGAGCACCTGGCGCGGAACCTGCCCTACGGCGACCAGCGCAGGCTGGAGATCGCCCGGGCCCTGGCGACCGAGCCGAAGGTCTTGTTGCTCGACGAGCCCACCGCTGGGATGAATCCGCAGGAGACCCGGCAGGCGGAGGAGTTGATCTTCAAGATCCGCGACACCGGCCTGGCCGTGGTGGTGATCGAGCACGACATGCGATTCATCTTCAATCTCTGTGACCGGGTGCTCTGCCTCGTCCGGGGCAAGGTCCTGGTGGAGGGTACGCCGGAGGAGGTGCAGTCCGATCCGCGCGTGATCGAGGCCTATATCGGCACCAGCGCCGAGGCCGAGGCCGATCTGGCCGGCGACGACCCGACACCACAGCGGGTCTCCGACCCGACACCACAGCGGGTCTCCGATCCGACACCGCAGCGGTTCTCCGACCGACCGACCGAGGGGAGCGAACGCGATGGCGATGCTTGAGGTGCACGGCCTGGAGGTCGCCTACGGCCGGGTCAAGGCCGTCAAGGGCATCGACTTCTCCGTCGAGGAGGGGCAGGTGGTGACGCTGCTCGGCACCAACGGGGCGGGCAAGACGACCACCCTGCGTACCCTGTCCGGGCTGTTGCAGCCGTCGGCCGGCGAGATCTGGTTCGACGGCAAGCGGATCGACGGGATGGCTGCCCACAAGGTGGTCCAGGGCGGCTTGGCGCAGTCGCCGGAGGGACGACGGATCTTCCCCCGGCTGAGCGTCGAGGACAACCTGATGCTCGGCGCGTTCGCCCGCCGCGACCGCGCCGGGGTGCAGGCGGACCTGGCCCGCGTGTTCGATCTGTTCGAGGTGCTGAAGGAACGACGCAAGCAGTCGGCCGGCACGTTCTCCGGCGGTGAGCAGCAGATGCTGGCGATGGGTCGCGCGCTGATGAGCCGGCCGCGGCTGCTGATGCTGGACGAGCCGTCGATGGGCCTGTCGCCGCTGATGATGCAGCGGATCATGTCGACCATCGCCGAGCTGCAGTCCGAGGGGGTGACGATCCTGCTGGTCGAGCAGAACGCCCAGGCGGCGCTGTCGCTCGCCGACAAGGGCTATGTGCTCGAGGTCGGCTCGATCGCCTTCTCCGACACCGGCCAGAATCTGCTCTCCGACGACCGGGTCCGCAAGGCCTATCTCGGCGAGGACTGACCGCGCCCGAACGCATTGTCGGTGCCGATCGCTAGAGTCGATCCGTGGTGAAAGCGACGACTCCCAGCGCGGGCAATGGCGACGGTGCGGCGCAGCGGCCGAAGCTGCTGCTGATCGACGGGCACTCGATCGCCTACCGGGCGTTCTTCGCCCTGCCGGTGGAGAATTTCGCCACCCGCACGGGCCAGCACACCAACGGGGTGTTCGGCTTCACCTCGATGTTGATCAATGTGCTGCGCGACGAGCAGCCGACCCACCTTGCGGTCGCCTTCGACGTGTCGCGGCAGACGTTCCGCTCGGAGCTGTACGCCGACTACAAGGCCAACCGGAGCAGCTCGCCGGACGAGTTCAAGGGCCAGGTCCAGTTGATCAAGGAGGTGCTGGACGCGCTCAACGTCAGTCATGTGGAGCTGGAGGGCTTCGAGGCCGACGACATCATCGCGACGCTGGCCACCACGGCGTCGGCGGCCGGAGCCGAGGTGCTGATCGCCACCGGCGACCGCGACGCGATGCAACTGGTGACCGACTCGGTGACGGTGCTCTATCCGCGCAAGGGGGTGTCCGATCTCGCCCGGATGACCCCGCAGGCCGTCGAGGAGCGCTACCTGGTCGCCCCGGAGCGCTATCCCGATCTGGCCGCGCTGGTCGGGGAGAGCAGCGACAACCTGCCCGGCGTGCCCAAGGTCGGGCCGAAGACCGCGGCCAAATGGCTGGGCGAGTGGGGAGACCTGGAGACGCTGCTGGCGCATGCCGACCAGATCAAGGGGGTCGCCGGGCAGAACCTGCGCGATCACCTGGAGTCCGTCCGGCTGAACCGCCGGGTCAACGCCGTGGTCCGCGACCTCGAGCTCGCCGTCGCGCTGCCCGATCTGGAGCGTCGGGCGTGGGACCGGGAGGCGACGCACACGCTGTTCGACGCCCTCGAGTTCCGGGTGCTGCGCGACCGGCTGTTGGAGAGCCTGCCGGACGAGGAGGCCGCGCCCGAGGGCGGCTTCGAGCTGACCGGGGTGCGCCTGGGCGAGGGCGAGGTGGCGGGCTGGCTCGACGAGCACGCCGCCGCCGAGCGCACCGGCGTCGAGGTGCTCGGCACCTGGGGATCGGGCACGGGGCAGGTGCACATCGTGGCGCTGGCCTCGGCCGACGGCTCCGGCGCCTGGGTGGATGCGACCGAGCTCGGGCCCGCCGACGAGCGCGCGCTGGCCGACTGGCTTGCCGATCCCGACCGGCCGAAGGCGCTGCACGGAGCCAAGGGTCCACTGCTCGCGGCCTGGGCGCGGGGGTGGGATCTGCGCGGCATCGTGTCCGACACCGAGCTTGCGGCGTACCTGTTGAAGCCCGACCAGCGCACCTTCGACCTGGCCGATCTGGTGTTGCGCCACCTCAAGCGCGAGCTGGCGGTGGACACGCCCGAGATCGGCGTCGACACCGACCAGGCGACCCTGTTCGCCGACACCGAGACCTCGACCTCCGAGGCGGCGGCCCAGGCGGCGATGGTCCGGGCGCGGGCCGTGATCGACCTGTCCGTCGCCCTCGACGAACAACTCGCCGCGCGCGGCAACTCGCACCTGCTGACCGATGTCGAGCTGCCGCTGGAGCGGACGCTGGCGACGATGGAGAAGGCGGGCATTGCCGTCGACACCGACTATCTGGCGGGCCTGGAGTCGGAATTCGACGCCGCCGTGCGCGATGCCGCGCAGCGGGCCTACGACGTGCTCGGCAAGGAGGTGAATCTCGGCTCGCCGAAGCAGTTGCAGGTGGTGCTGTTCGACGAGCTGGGGATGCCGAAGACCAAACGCACCCGCACCGGATGGACCACCGACGCCGATGCGCTGCAGCAGCTCTTCGCGAAGACCGAGCACCCGTTCCTGGCCCACCTGCTGGCCCACCGCGACGCGATCCGGCTGCGGCAGACCGTCGAGGGCCTGCTGAAGGCGGTCACCGACGACGGCCGGATCCACACCACCTATCTGCAGACGATCGCCGCGACCGGCCGGCTGTCCAGCACCGAGCCGAACCTGCAGAACATCCCGATCCGGACCGACGAGGGCCGCCGGATCCGCCGGGCCTTCGTAGTCGGCGACGGATTCGACTCGCTGCTGACGGCCGACTACTCCCAGATCGAGATGCGGATCATGGCGCACGCCTCCGAGGATGCCGACCTGATCGAGGCATTCCGGTCGGGCGAGGACTTCCACACCATCACCGCCGCCAAGGTGTTCGACCTCGCCCCCGACGCGATCGGCACGACCGAGCGCGCCCGGATCAAGGCGATGAACTACGGCCTGGCCTACGGCCTGAGCGCGTTCGGCCTGAGTCAGCAGCTCAAGATCGACACCTCCGAGGCGAAGGCGCTGATGGAGGAGTATTTCGAGCGATTCGGCGGGGTACGCGACTACCTGCGATCGCTGGTCGACGGGGCGCGACGCACGGAGTACACGGAGACGCTGCTCGGGCGGCGCCGGTACCTGCCCGATCTGATGAGCTCCAACCGCCAGCGCCGCGAGATGGCCGAGCGGATGGCGCTGAATGCTCCGATCCAGGGGTCGGCCGCCGACATCATCAAGATCGCCATGCTCGACGTCGAGCAGGCGATCGCGGACGCGGGGCTGCGCAGCCGGATGCTGCTCCAGGTGCACGACGAGTTGGTCTTCGAGGTGGCCCCGGGCGAGCGCGATTCGCTCGAGACGCTCGTGCGCGACAAGATGGGACACGCCGTCGAGCTGACAGTGCCGCTGGATGTTTCCGTCGGAGCCGGTAGGTCGTGGTTCGACGCCGCGCACTGAGGAGAGCACGATGTCAGCCGAGCACCCCGGACCGGATCCGGCGCCGCGCCACCGCGACCTGAGTCGCGTGCTGCCGTCATGCTTCGGGGTGGCCGGGCTGGTGGTCGGGGTGGTGCTGCTGTGGGGTCAGCACCTGCCGTTGATGGCGCGCGGTGCGTCGATCGGTCTGATCGCGTCGGTGGTCTGCGGCGTCGCGGCCGCCGTGGCGTACCCGGTCGAGCGGGCGCGGGCCAACCGTCGCCCGGAGCTGGCCTGGCGTCGGCACCAGCCCACCACGCGCTGGCACCTCGATGTGGTGGTGCTGACGCTGGCGCACGCGCTGATCGCGTGGCTGCTGTGCCTGGGCGTCTTCGGGCTGTTCCAGCAGGGCTTCTACGATCTCACCCTCGATCCGGTGGCGGGCGCGTTGTTGATCATGGTCGCGGCCTTCGTGGCGGCCGTGCTGGCCCAGTACTCGGCCACCATCACCAGCACCGTGCACCTGGCCAGCGTGCTGATCACGATGCTGGCGACGGGCTGCATCGGCGCCATGTTGATCGCCCGCGACTCGACGTGGTGGCAGCGCGACTTCTCCCAGCTCGGCGGGATGGGCAGCTTCGGGGCGCTGACGCTGAATGTCACGCTCGTGCTCTCCGGCATCGCCGTCGTGGTGCTGGTGGACTACCTGGACCACGATCTGCGCCGGCATGCCGCCCAGGTGCGGCCGGGCGGCCGGCGCCTGCTGCGCTGGCTGCTCGGCGGGGCGGGCGTGCTGATGGTCCTGATCGGCGCGATCCCGGTCAGCACCTCCCGCCCGGTGCATGTCGCCTTCGCCATGGCGATGGCGCTGACCCTGGTCCTGTTGATGGCGCTGACTCCGATCAAGGTGCTCGGCCTCGACCGCGGATTCGTCTGGGCCTCCGGCGGTGCGGTCGGCATCGTGGTCGCCGCGATCTTCCTCAGCCGGGTCGTCGGCTACTTCACCTGGACCGCCGTGGAGGTCGTGTCGGCAACCGTGATCTTCTCCTGGGTGACCGTCTTCGTCCGGCGGGTCGCCGCCCTCGATGCACACCCGGCTCCCGCTGTGGAGGGCGGTGGCACCTCGGACGCCGCGATGGGAGGCGCCGCCGTCGAGGCCCGCGAGCGCAACGGCGCCTCGGCCGGTAGACGCGACGGTGCGGCGGCTGGCGGGCGTGACGGTGCGGCGGCTGGCGGGCGTGACGGCGCTGCGGCCAGCAGGCGTGACGGCGCCCCGGCCAGCAGGCGTGACGGCGCCCCTGCCGGCAAATCTGCGCAAGGGGCGGCGGCGCAGGGGGCGGCGGCGCAGCCCGACCCGTCGCACCGCAACGCCGCCCGCCACTGACGCTCCGCAACGCCGCCTGACTCTCCGGGCCTCGCCTGACTCCCCTCGCGCCGCCTGAACTCCCCTCGCGCCGCCTGACTCTCCGTGCGCCGCCCGGCGTCGCTACGCGCTCCCCGTCCCGAATTGTTTCCGCAGTTATGCCCGCTCTGGAGCGGACTTGAGGGCATCAGCTACGGGAGAAATTGCGGCTCCGGTACGGGGCTCCGGAATCGGGCGGGACACGGACCTCGCCGATCGTGCCCGGACACGACAAGGGGCGCCGGTCACGGATGACCGGCGCCCCTTGTTGTGCGCGTCAGTGCGCGTCAGTGCGCGGGCGGTGCCTCGGCGGCCGGTACACCGTCGCCCACCGGACCGCTCGCGGCGGCGACGGGCTCGGTGGGCTTGCCCCGGCCCAGCGCCAGCACCAGCGGGACGGCCAGCAGCGCGATCACCGCGCCGACGCTCATCGCCGTCTCGAAGCCGGCGGCCTGCGGGCCGGCGGCGGCCGGGTCGCCGGTCGCGCCGGCGGTGGCCACCGCGACCGTCGCCGAGACCGTGACCAGCAGGGCCGTGCCGGCGGCACCGGCGACCTGCTGCAGCGAGCCGAGCCACGCGCTGCCGTGCGGGTACAGATGCGGGGGCAGATCGTTCAGCGCCGTGGTGAACATCGGCGTGAACAGCATCGACAGGCCGACCATCAGCGCGATGTGCGCCGCGACGATCATCCACACCGGCGTCGATTCCCCGGCCCGGCTGAAGGCGAACAGCGAGGCCGCGAGCAGCAGCGTGCCCGGCAGCGCCAGCACCCGCGGGCCGAACCGGTCGAAGATCCGCCCGACGACCGGCCCACTCAGGCCCATCACGATGCCGCCCGGCAGCACGACCAGGCCGGCCTGCAGCGGCACCAGCCCGAGCACCCCCTGCAGGTAGAGCGGGAGCAGGATCGCGGTGCCCATCAGCCCGGCGAAGGCGATCACCATCACCGCCAGGCCGAGCCCGAACCGCCGATGCCGGAAGGTACGCAGGTCCAGCAGCGGGGCGCCGGTGCGACGCTGCAACTGCAACTGCCGACCCATGAACAGCGCCACGCCGACCACACCGATCGCCGCCGACACCCAGATCGGTACGCCACCGCCGCTCGACTCACCGATCTGGCTCAGGGTGTAGACGATCCCGCCGAAACCGAGCACCGCGAGCGGGATCGACACGGCGTCGAAGGTGCCGCCGCCGGACTCGCCGACATTGACCAGCTTCACGATGCCGAGGATCAGCATCGTCAGGGCGATCGGGACCATCACACCGAAGATCGCGCGCCAGGTGCCGAATCCCTGCAGGATCAGCCCGGAGGCCGTGGGGCCGAGGGCCGGCGCCAGCGACATCACGATGGTGATGTTGCCCATCATCGCGCCGCGGCGCTGCATCGGCACCAGGTTGAGGATCGTGGTCATCAGCAGCGGCATCATCACCGCGGTGCCCGAGGCCTGCACGATGCGCCCGGCCAGCAGCACGGGGAAGTTGGGGGCCGCGAGCGCGATGACGGTGCCCGTCGTGAACAGGGTCATCGCCGTGATGAAGACGGTGCGGGTGCTGAACCGCTGGATCACCCAGCCGGTCAGCGGGATGACCACGGCCATGGTCAGCATGAACGCGGTGGAAAGCCACTGGCCGGTCCGCTCGTCGACGCCCAGGTCCAGCATCAGCGGGCGCAGCGCATTGGCCATGATCGTCTCGTTGAGGATGACGACGAATGCCGCCGCGAGCATCAGGCCGATCACCAGCAGGTCGCCCGGGGGTGTGCGGCCGGTATCGGGTTCATTCGTGGGTACGTCGCCGGCGTGGGACGTGTCGAGGGACATGATTGCCTTCCCGAAGGGTTCGAGCCGACGGACTGCCGCCGGTGATGCAAAGCTAGGCCCCGGCGCCGACACAGGGCATCTCCGATCTTGCCTTCTGCAAACCGCCGCAGCACCTGTGCCAACACCCACGCTAGTCCCCGCATTCCCGACGCTGCATCCGGATTTCGGCGCGGGTGTCCCGGGGTCCACCGACGCGGATCCACCGCGGGCCGACACGCGGGCCGCGGCGAGCCGGCGCGACGGCGTACCTCCCCTAGGCTCGAGGGGAGCGGGACGCCCAGTTCCGCCGATGGTCTCGTGTTTGCCCGACTCCGACCGGGGCGGATAGACTTGCCGGGCGCTGTGGCCTGCGCAGACTCAGACCGAGCAGGCTGCGCTCGCCGGCCGCCCGTCGGCGGCGAAATCGGATCCGCGGCGCGCCCAACATTTGCAGACCATCAATCGGAGCCCTACTACATGACGTCCTCCCTCGAGGCATCCCCGCAGGTTGCCGTCGACGACCTCGGCTCGCCCGAAGCCTTTCTCGAGGCAATCGACAAGACCATCAAGTACTTCAACGACGGAGACATCGTCTCCGGCACGGTCGTCAAGGTCGACCGCGACGAAGTTCTCCTGGACATCGGCTACAAGACCGAGGGCGTGATCCCGTCCAAGGAACTGTCCATCAAGCACGACGTCGACCCCTTCGAGGTGGTCGAGGTCGGCGACGAGATCGAGGCCCTCGTCCAGCAGAAGGAGGACAAGGAGGGTCGCCTGATCCTGTCCAAGAAGCGCGCCCAGTACGAGCGCGCCTGGGGCACGATCGAGAAGATCAAGGACGAGGACGGCGTGGTCACCGGCCAGGTCATCGAGGTGGTCAAGGGCGGTCTGATCGTGGACATCGGTCTGCGCGGCTTCCTGCCCGCCTCGCTCGTCGAGATGCGCCGCGTCCGCGACCTGCAGCCCTACGTCGGTCAGGAGCTCGAGGCCAAGATCATCGAGCTCGACAAGAACCGCAACAACGTGGTGCTGTCGCGTCGCGCGTGGCTGGAGCAGACCCAGTCCGAGGTACGCCAGACCTTCCTCACCCAGTTGCAGAAGGGCCAGATCCGCAAGGGCGTCGTGTCCTCCATCGTCAACTTCGGCGCCTTCGTCGATCTTGGCGGTGTGGACGGCCTGGTGCACGTCTCCGAGCTGTCCTGGAAGCACATCGACCACCCGTCGGAGGTCGTCGCCGTCGGTGACGAGGTCACCGTCGAGGTGCTCAGCGTCGAGATGGACCGCGAGCGCGTCTCGCTGTCGCTGAAGGCGACCCAGGAGGACCCGTGGCAGGCCTTCGCCCGCCTGCACCAGCTTGGCCAGATCGTGCCGGGCAAGGTCACCAAGCTGGTCCCGTTCGGCGCGTTCGTCCGCGTCGAGGAGGGCATCGAGGGCCTGGTGCACGTCTCGGAGCTGGCCGCCCGCCACGTCGAGATCCCCGAGCAGGTCGTCAGCGTCAACGACGAGGTGCTGGTCAAGATCATCGACATCGACCTGGAGCGCCGCCGGATCTCGCTGTCGCTGAAGCAAGCCAACGAGGACGTCGACGTGAACGCCGACGACTTCGACCCGGCGCTGTACGGGATGACCGCCTCCTACGACGCCGAGGGCAACTACGTCTACCCCGAGGGCTTCGATCCGGAGACCCAGGAGTGGAAGGAAGGCTACGAGGAGCAGCAGCGCGCCTGGGAGCAGCAGTACGCCGAAGCGCACGCCCGCTGGGAGGCGCACAAGCGCCAGGTCGAGCAGGCCGAGCAGTCTGCGGACAATGCCAGCGCCGTCGCCGACACCGGCTACAGCAGCGGTGGTGCGGCGGAGTCGACCGATGACGCCTCCGGCCCGGCGCCCGCCGCCGGCTCGCTGGCCTCCGACGAAGCCCTGCAGGCCCTGCGGGACAAGCTCACCGGAGCCTGATCGCCCGACGCTTCGGCCCCGCTCCTCGACGGAGCGGGGCCGTTGTCGTTTCCGCACCAGGGGACAGCAACCGGTCCGGGCCGCGGGCGCGGCTGCCGTAGCATCGCTCGCATGCTGCGGGTCGCACTCACCGGAGGCCTCGCCTCGGGCAAGACATCCGTCGCCGATCGTTGGGCCGAGCACGGGGCCGTGTTGATCGACTCCGATCTGCTCGCCCGCGAGGTCGTCGGCCCCGGCACGCCCGGGCTGGCGTCGGTACTGGAGCGGTTCGGTGACCAGGTCCGTGCCGCCGACGGCGGCCTGGACCGGAAGGCGCTGGGCGCGGTGGTGTTTGCGGATCCCGAAGCACGCAAGGATCTGGAGCGGCTCCTGCATCCGCTGATCCGGGCCCGGGCGGCCGAGCTGGAGCGGGCCGCGCCGCCGGACGCGATCGTGGTCCACGTGATCCCGTTGTTGGTCGAGACCGGACGAGCCGAGGGCTTCGACCTGGTCGTCGTGGTTGACCTGCCCACCGAGGTCCAGCTGCGCCGGGCGATGGCCCGCGACGGGTCGAGCGCCGAGCAGGCCCGCGCGCGGATCGCCGCCCAGGCCGGGCGTACCGAACGGCTCGCGGTGGCCGACCTGGTCGTCGACAACGCCGGTGACCGGGACCAACTGCTGGTCGAGGCCGACCGGGTCTGGCAGGAGCTGGTACGCCGAGCCAGCGCGGCTCCGCGGCCCTGACCCTCGGAGCGGCAATGGATCGGGTCGACGTGGGCGAGGGCTGCGCGCTGCCACCAAACTCGATCGGTGTTCTCGGGCGTGGATCCGGCGATTTGAGCCGTTCATCCGGGAGTGTGGTGCCGGGATCACTGATCCCGCCCGCCCGGGGAGCCATCCCCATTCGATCAGGAGGTTCGGCGTGGAATGCTCACGCTGTCGCGCCATGCTGCCCGAGGTCGCGCACTTCTGCCACCACTGTGGTCAGGACATGCGCACACCGGATCTGGCTCGCCGCAGGTCTTTCGCCGTCAAGCCGGACGAACCGGTCGCGTCGTTCGCGGTGGTCTCCACGATCATGCCGCGGGGTGCGGCGGAGCGGCCGCAGACGTACCGGGTCGCGCTCGTCGTCGCGCTGGTGATGACGCTGCTCGCCGCCTGCTTCGGGGCGCTGCCGATCGCGGTGCTGCTGGCGGCCTTCGCCATCCCGATCATCTACATCGTCTACCTCTACGACGTGAACCTGTGGGACGACCATCCCGTCCAGGTCACGGCCCTGGCCTTCGCGCTGACGTTCGTCCTGGCGCTGGGCTTCACGCTCGTCTGGTGGGTCTGGCTCGGCGGATCGGGTACGCGGCCCCTGCCCGGAGGTCTCGGCGGCACCCTCGGCCCGACGATCGGCGGCCTGCTGATCGTGGCCGTCGTCGTACCGGTGATCGGTGAGGTGCTGCGCCAAGTCGGCCCGCTCCTGCTGGCCAGCCGGCCGCGCTTCGACGACCTGCTGGACGGCACGACCTTCGGCATCATCTCCGGTGTCGCCTATGCCACCGCCGACACGCTCGTGCGGCACTGGCCGCTGGTCACCGGGGGCCTGGTCCGCGAGATCGACCCCGGCCTGTGGATGTCGCTGCTCTTCCTCGAAGGCTTCGTGAAGCCGCTGGTGATCGGCACGGCCACCGGCATCGCCTGTGCCGAGTTCTCCGGTCTGGGCCGCGGCCATGACGGGTTCACGCCCCGCTATCTGCGCGGGCTCGGCGAGGCGATCGCCGCGAACGTGCTCTATGCCGGCGGGGTCTACCTGCTCGGCTTCCTCGCCGACCCGACGCTCGGCGTCGTGCTGAGCATCGGCTGGGGGCTGCTCATCCTGAGCGTGTTGCTGCTGCGGATCCGCCGGATCCTGCACCTGGGTCTGATCGAGGCGGCGCTGGAGGACGCGCAGGACGACGAGGGCGCGCTGGAGGAGGCAGCCGAGGAGTTCTGCCACCGCTGCGAGATGCCGCTGCTCTCCCGCGCGGCGTTCTGCAGCGCCTGCGGCGTGGCCGTGCGGACCCGGCACAAACCGCACCATCCCGCGGGTAGGGGGCGAGCATGAGTCAGTGGGGGCAACCGGGTCAGCCCTACGGGCAGCCGCAGCAACCCCAGCCGCCCTATGGTCAGCAGCCGCAGCAGCCGCAGCAGCCGCAGCAGCCGCAGCAGCCGCAGCAGCCGCAGCAGCCGCAGCAGCCGCAGCAGCCGTACGGCCAGCAGCCGGGTTTCGCACCGCAGCAGGCGCCGTACGCCGGGCCGCCCCCGGCCCAGGCCCAGTGGGGAGCCATGCCGCAGCCGCCGGGTCCCGGTCAGGCGCCGCCGCGGACCAGGGGCAACAGCCCGCTCAAGATCATCGGGATCATCGTCGGGGCGCTGGTCCTGATCGCCATCCTGGGCGGCGCAGTGTCCAGCTTCACCGGCGGATCGCGGAACGCGGGCGCGCCGAGCGTACCGGTGCCGCCCCCACCGGCGACCACCGATCCGCCGCCCAGCGGGCCCGGCACCGGTGGCGGTGGCGGTGGCGGGAACGAGCCGAGCGGCGATGCCGTCGAGGTCGGTGACGGGGTCACCGTGCAGCCGCCGCCCGGGTGGCGGGTCGAGGAGCGGGGCGCCAACTCGGTCGTCCTCTCCGACGGGACCTCGGTCTATGTCGCCCAAGCCGGCGCGGGCACCGGCGCCGGCGCGGAGGCGACCCTGCGCTCCTACTTCGACCAGCTCGCGGCCGAGGGGACCGAGGCCGACCGGGAAGGGCCGACGCGGACCGAGGTCGACCCCGCGCTCGACGTGGCCAGCGGCAGCATGACGGTGACGATGGCCTCGGGCGGTGGGTCGCAGACGGTCGGCATCGTGGCCTTCGTGTCCGTGCGTACCGAGGACGACCAGACCGTGATCGGATCGATGATCTTCGATGCGGCGAACGCCCCGGACTCGGACGAGATGACCCAGAGTTTCGGCGCGATGAGCAGCTCGATGATGCGGTCCCAGTTGGGCGGCTGAGCCTTCCGGCGCGGACTGTCGGTGCCGGTGCGTACGCTGGCAGACATGCGTCCCGCAGCAGAGCTCAAGCGCCAGGTCGCGCCGCTGAAGGTCGAGAGCGAGTTCGACCCGGCCGGCGACCAGCCAGCCGCCATCGCCGACCTGGAGCGCCGGATCAACGCCGGCGAGCAGGATGTCGTGCTGCTCGGCGCCACCGGCACCGGCAAGACCGCAACCATCGCCTGGTTGGCCGAGCGGTTGCAGCGGCCGATCCTGGTGATGCAGCCGAACAAGACGCTCGCCGCCCAGTTCGCCAACGAGTTGCGCCAGCTCTTCCCGAAGAACGCGGTGGAGTATTTCGTCTCCTACTACGACTACTACCAACCCGAGGCCTATGTGCCGCAGACCGATACCTACATCGAGAAGGACTCCTCGCTCAACGAGGAGGTCGAGCGGCTGCGGCACTCGGCGACCAACTCGCTGCTGACCCGGCGCGACGTGATCGTGGTCGCGACCGTGTCCGCGATCTACGGGCTGGGCTCGGCGCAGGAGTATCTCGACCGGATGGTCACGGTCCGGGTCGGCGACACGATCGACCGCGACCGGTTGCTGCGCGACCTGGTCAACATCCAGTACACGCGCAACGACGTCGCGGGCACGCGGGGCACCTTCCGGGTACGCGGGGACACGCTCGAGGTCTTCCCGAAGTATGAGGAGATGGCGGTCCGGATCGAGCTGTTCGGCGACGAGGTCGAGCGGTTGATGACGATGCACCCGCTGACGGGTGAGGTGATCTCCGAGGATGAGGAGATCCACCTGATGCCGGCCAGTCACTATGTTGCGGGGCCGGAGCGGATGGAGCGGGCGATCCGCGGGATCGAGGCCGAGCTGGAGGAGCGGCTGGCCGAGCTGGAGGGGGAGCAGAAGCTGCTCGAGGCGCAACGGCTGCGGATGCGTACCACCTACGACATCGAGATGATGCGGCAGATCGGCACGGCGTCGGGGATCGAGAACTATTCGCGTCACATCGACGGCCGGGCGCCCGGCAGCCCGCCGAACTGCCTGCTCGACTACTTCCCCGACGACTTCGTGCTGGTGATCGACGAGTCGCATGTCACGGTGCCGCAGATCGGCGGGATGTACGAGGGCGACATGTCCCGCAAGCGCACGCTCGTCGAGCATGGGTTCCGGCTGCCCAGCGCGATGGACAACCGGCCGCTGACCTTCGAGGAGTTCAGCGACCGGATCGGGCAGACCGTCTACCTGTCCGCGACCCCGGGCGACTACGAGATCGCCCGCAGCGACGGTCACGTCGAGCAGATCATCCGCCCGACCGGGCTGGTCGACCCCGAGGTCGTGGTGAAGCCGACCAAGGGCCAGATCGACGACCTGATGGCCGAGATCAAGGCCCGTGCCGAGCGCAACGAGCGGGTGCTGGTCACCACGCTGACCAAGAAGATGGCCGAGGACCTCACCGACTACCTGCTGGAGAACGGGGTGCGCACCCGCTACCTGCACTCCGAGGTCGACACCCTGCGCCGCGTCGAGTTGCTCCGCGAGCTGCGGATGGGGGAGTACGACGTGCTGGTCGGCATCAACCTGCTCCGCGAGGGGCTCGACCTGCCCGAGGTGTCGCTGGTCGCGATCCTGGACGCCGACAAGGAGGGCTTCCTGCGCAGCGACAAGTCGCTGATCCAGACGATCGGTCGCGCGGCGCGCAATGTCGCCGGCCAGGTGCACATGTACGCCGACAAGATCACCCCGTCGATGGCGGCCGCGATCGACGAGACCAATCGGCGCCGCGAGCTGCAGGCCGCCTACAACGCCGAGCACGGCATCGACCCGCAGCCGCTGCGCAAGAAGATCGCCGACATCACCGACATGCTGGCCCGCGAGGATGCCGACACGTCCAAGCTGCTCGCCGAGTACTCGGGGCAGGGCAAGGGCCGGCAGCGGGTGAAGTCGCCGGTGCCGCGCGATGTGGACCGGGTCAGCTCGCGAGACCTGACCGACCTGCCGGCCACCGAGCTGGCCGATCTCGTCACCGAGCTCACCGACCAGATGAATGCGGCGGCGGCGGAGCTGCAGTTCGAGGTTGCGGCGCGGCTGCGCGACGAGATCTCGGACCTGAAGAAGCACCTGCGCCAGCATCTGGAGGCGACCCGCTGACGCGTTTTCGCAGATCCGCGTCCGCCTGCGATACTGGACGGCGCGGAGGGGAGTATTCCTGCAACGCGGACGCCGTCATCACGGCGCGGCCATCGGTCGCCCCGGTGTCCTCGGCCCGGACCGGGCGGAAGAGACCTCCAGGATTCATCACACATGTGCAGTGAGTGTCTTGGAAGGGTTCTGAGTGAATATCCATCTGTATGTCTGGATCATCACCGCGGTGGTGCTGGTCGGCGTGCTGGCCTTCGACATCTTCATCATCGGACGGCGCCCGCACGAGCCCTCGATGAAGGAAGCCGGGATCGCGGTCGCGATCTATGTCGGCCTGGCGGTGATCTTCGGAATCGGCGTGACGATCTTCGCCGGGCCCCGTTACGGCGGTGAGTTCTTCGCCGGCTGGCTGACCGAGTACAGCCTGTCGATGGACAACCTGTTCATCTTCATCATCATCATGGGCTCGCTGAAGGTGCCGCGGCACCTGCAGCAGTTCGCGCTGCTCGTCGGCATCGTGCTGGCGCTGATCTTCCGCGGCATCTTCATCGCAGTCGGGGCGGTCGCGATTGACCGGTTCGCCGCGGTCTTCTACCTGTTCGGCCTGTTCCTCATCTACACCGCGATCAAGCTCGCCGTCGACTACAGCAAGCATGAGGAGGAGACCGGCGACAATGCGATGGTCCGGTTCGCCCGCCGGCACCTTCCCTTCGTCGACGAGTACCACGGCACCAAGCTGACCGCGAAGATCGACGGCAAGCGCGTGCTCACCTCGATGGCACTGGTGATCATCGCCCTCGGCAGCGCCGACATCCTGTTCGCCCTGGACTCGATTCCCGCGATCTACGGGCTCACCCAGGAGCCGTTCCTGGTCTTCACCGCGAATGTCTTCGCCCTGATGGGTCTGCGACAGCTCTACTTCCTGATCGGCGGGCTGCTGAAGCGGCTGGTCTACCTGTCGCTCGGCCTGTCGGTGATCCTGGCGTTCATCGGCGTGAAGCTCTTCCTGCACGCGATGCACGAGTCGGGTCAGTACGCGGGGACGCCCGTGGTCGGGCCGGCGATGCAGTGGGCCTATGACACGGTGAAGACGCTGCCGAACGAGGGCGAGATCCCGATCTGGCTGTCGCTGACCGTGATCATCGGCGTGCTGTTGATCACCACCGTGGCCAGCCTGATCCGGTCCAGGTGGAATGTCGAGCACGGCCTGGAGCCCGACGCCCACGGCCGCGAGGAGACCGCCGCGGCCAGGGACCCGGAAGAGGTCCGCGCCGCCCATGAGCGCGAGGCGGGGACCGGCTCGGAGAATGACACCGATCGGCCGCTGCACAATCCGCACGACCTGCGCTGACGGTTCCGGTGTGAGCTGACGCCCGCTGGCGTCCGCGCAGCGGGCGTCAGCTCACGACGAGATCCCGGCGGAGCACGATCACCGCCCGTGGTCGGGTTGGCCCGGGCTGCGATGTCACCAGCCGCGGTCCCGCCACTCCGTGAGGTGGGGTCGTTCGGCGCCGAGGGTGGTGTCGTCGCCGTGGCCGGGGCGTACCACCGTCGCGTCGTCGAACGCACCGAAGACCGACGATTCGAGATCGTCCATCAGCGAGCCGAAGTCGGTCGGGTTTGCGGTCTTGCCGGGCCCGCCGGGGAACAGCGAGTCGCCGGTGAAGAGCTGGGTGGGGCGGCCGTCGCCGGGGCGGTACGCCAGCGCGATCGAGCCCGGGGTGTGACCGACCAGCCCGAGCACCGCGAGCTCGGAGCCACCGATGCCGATCGCGTCGCCGGTCCACACCGGCTCCGGCCGGGTGCCGGTCGCGTCGGCGATGGCGGCGGCGTCGGGGCGACCGGCGACCAGCCGGGCCCCGGTGTCGCGGGCCAGCTCGGCCAGCGCGCCGATGTGATCATGGTGCCGGTGGGTGGTGACGATGGTGCCGACCTCGGTGTCGCCGATCAGGGCCCGCAGCCGGTCCGGTTCGGCGGCGGCATCGATCAGCACGGCCGGGGCGTCGTCGGGGATCAGCAGGTAGGCGTTGTTGTCCATCGGGCCGACCGACAGCTTGCTCAGCGTCAGCCCGGGACCGATCTGTTCGACCAGGGGCGGGCCGCCGGGGTCGACGTGGCCTGCGTTCATCGTTGCCTCCTCCTCGGTGTGGCTCGGCGCGGGTGGATCAGTAGGGCGGCGGGGCGATGCCGTCGGCACCGGTCACCGCACCGCCGTCGCGGCCGGTCAACCAGCCGAGCAGCGCGGCCGGCGTACCCTCCACGACCGCGGTCGGTTCGCCCTCGCCGACGGACAGCTCGCCGCCCTCCCAGCGCAGCAGCACCGGCGGCATCTCCGGCTTGCGGCCCATCCGTCTGCTTGCCCATTCGAGCAGGGCCTGCAGGGCCGGGCCGTCGGCCTCGGTCAGCGAGTAGCCCAGCGCCAGGTCGGCGTGGTGCAGGACGACCTCGCCGAGGCGGGCCACCCCGAGCAACCCGGCGGGCACCTCGGCCCCGCCACGCATCGTCACGACCGCGTCGAGCCGACCGCTCTCGGCGAGCTCGTCGAACGCCTGGCCGAACCGGCCGGCGCTGGCGTCCAGATCCTGTTGCAGCTCCAGACCGGACCGGGTAGCCCCCTCGGCGATCTCTGCGTCGCGCACCTCGTCGGAGGGATACATCTGCGCCGGGGTGCCGTCGAGCGCGCCACGGATCAGTCGGACCAGCCCGTCGGCATTGCGGGCGATGTGGGTGGCCAGGTGGGCGCGGGTCCACCCGGGCAGGGAGCTGGGCTCGTGCCACTGCTCGTCGGTGACGGCGATCGTCGCGCCGAGAAGGTGTTGGGTTTCGTGTGCGAGGCTCGCCCGGAGGTCGTCGGCAGCGGTCATGGCACCACGGTATCCCGGCCGTCGGCGCTCGGATTCGTTGTGTCGGAGGGAGCGCATACGATCGGCGGGTGACCGATCAGTTGCTGGTGCGCGGTGCCCGCGAGCACAACCTGCGCGACATCTCGCTCGACCTGCCGCGGGATGCGCTCATCGTCTTCACCGGGCTGTCCGGGTCGGGCAAGTCCAGCCTCGCGTTCGACACGATCTTCGCCGAGGGCCAGCGCCGCTACGTCGAGTCGCTGTCGGCGTACGCCCGGCAGTTCCTCGGCCAGCTCGACAAGCCCGACGTCGACTTCATCGAGGGATTGTCGCCGGCGGTCTCGATCGACCAGAAGTCGACGAGCCGCAATCCGCGCTCCACCGTCGGCACGATCACCGAGGTCTATGACTACCTGCGGTTGCTGTTCGCCCGCGCCGGGCACCCGCACTGCCCGGTCTGTGGCGCGCCGATCAGCCGGCAGAGCCCGCAGCAGATCGTCGATCGGCTGCTGGAGCTGGAGGAGGGTACGCGGTTCCAGGTGCTCGCGCCGGTGGTGCGCGGCCGCAAGGGCGAGCACGTCGACCTGTTCCGCAATCTCGCGACCCAGGGCTTCAGCCGGGTCCGCGTGGACGGCGAGGTGCACCAGCTCACCGACCCGCCGACGCTCGACAAGCGCCGCAAGCACGACATCGACGTGATCGTGGACCGGATCGCGGTCAAGCCGAGCGTCAAGCAGCGGCTGACCGATTCGGTCGAGACGGCGCTCGGTCTGGCCGGCGGTGTGGTGGCGGTCGATTTCGTCGACCGCGAGGCGAAGGCGCCGGACCGGGAGCGGCGGTTCTCCGAGAAGATGGCCTGCCCCAACGGGCACGACATCGCCATCGACGAGCTCGAGCCGCGGCAGTTCTCCTTCAACGGACCGTGGGGCGCCTGTCCTGCCTGTTCCGGGCTGGGCACGCGGATGGAGGTCGACCCCGAGCTGGTCGTGCCCGACGAGGAGAAGAGCCTGGCCGAGGGCGCGATCACGGTCTGGACCAACCGCAACATGGCCGACTACTACGACAAGGTGATGCGCGCGCTGGCCGCCGAGCACAGCTTCTCGATGGATACGCCGTGGCGGGCCCTGCCGGCCCGGGTGCAGAAGCTGCTGCTGCACGGGCAGCGGGACAAGATCACGGTGCACTATCGCACCCGGCACGGGCGCAACATGTCCTGGCAGGCGAAGGTCGAGGGCGCCGTCGGCTACATCGAGCGGCGGCACCGCGAGGCCGAGACCGATTCCACCCGCGAGCGGTTCGCGGGCTACATGCGCGAGGTGCCCTGTCGGACCTGCGACGGTGCCCGGCTCAAGCCGAGCTCGCTCGCCGTCACCGTCGGCGGCAAGAACATCGCCGAGATCGCCGCGCTGTCGATCGATGAGGCCGCCGCGTTTCTCGGCGGCCTGGAGCTCTCCGACCGCGAGCGGCAGATCGCCGACCGGGTGCTGAAGGAGATCAACGAGCGGCTGCGGTTCCTGCTCGACGTCGGGCTGGACTACCTGACGCTGTCCCGGGCGGCCGGCAGCCTGTCCGGCGGGGAGGCCCAGCGGATCCGGCTGGCGACGCAGATCGGTTCCGGGCTGGTCGGCGTGCTCTACGTCCTGGACGAGCCGTCGATCGGCCTGCACCAGCGCGACAACCGGCGGCTGATCGACACCCTGCTGCGGTTGCGGGGGATGGGCAACACGCTGATCGTCGTGGAGCACGACGAGGACACCATCCGGACCGCCGACTGGGTCGTCGACATCGGCCCGGGGGCGGGGGAGCACGGCGGCAATGTGGTCGTCTCCGGACCGGTGCCCGAGTTGTTGGAGTCGAGTGAGTCGCTGACCGGGGCGTACCTTTCGGGGCGCCGGTCGATCCCGCTGCCGGCGAGCCGCCGCCCGCGCACCCCCGGCCGCGAGCTGACGGTGCACAAGGCGACGGAGAACAATCTGCGCGATGTCACCGTGAGTTTCCCGCTCGGTGTGCTGACCGCGGTCACCGGGGTGTCCGGCTCGGGCAAGTCGACGCTGGTGAACAAGATCCTCTACACCGCGCTGGCCAAGGAGATCTACAACGCCCGAGAGGTGCCGGGGCGGCACCAGAAGATCACCGGCACCGACCAGATCGACAAGATCATCCATGTCGACCAGTCGCCCATCGGGCGCACCCCGCGGTCGAATCCGGCCACCTATACCGGAGTTTTCGATCATGTCCGGCGACTGTTCGCGGAGACGCCGGAGGCAAAGGTGCGCGGCTACCAGCAAGGCAGGTTCTCCTTCAACATCAAGGGGGGCCGCTGCGAGAACTGCGCGGGCGACGGCACGATCAAGATCGAGATGAACTTCCTGCCGGATGTCTACGTGCCGTGCGAGGTCTGCCACGGTGCGCGCTACAACCGGGAGACACTCGAGGTGCACTACAAGGGCCGGACCATCTCCGAGGTCCTGGACATGCCGATCTCGGAGGCGCTGGAGTTCTTCGCGGCGATTCCGGCGATCGCGCGACACCTGCAGACCCTGGTCGACGTGGGTCTCGGCTATGTGCGGCTGGGGCAGCCGGCGCCGACGCTGTCCGGCGGTGAGGCGCAGCGCGTGAAGCTGGCCTCGGAGCTGCAGAAGCGCTCGACGGGCCGGACCATGTATGTGCTGGACGAGCCGACCACCGGCCTGCACTTCGAGGACATCCGCAAGCTGCTGCTGGTGCTCGGCCGGCTGGTCGACGCCGGCAATTCGGTGGTGGTGATCGAGCACAACCTCGATGTGATCAAGACCAGTGACTGGATCATCGACATGGGGCCCGAGGGCGGGACCCGGGGCGGTCAGGTGATCGCGGAGGGTACGCCGGAGCAGGTGGCGGCAGACCCGGATTCGCACACGGGCGCGTTCCTGGCCGAGGCGCTGCGGGGCAGCGAGGTGCCGGTCGGTAGCCGCCCCCGGGCCGAGCGCAACGGGGCGGCGAGTGCGACCGCTGCCAAGAAGTCTGCCCGCAAGCGGACCACGAAGAAGGCGGCCGCGAAGTCCTCGACCTCCTCGCGGAAGCCGGTGTCGGCCAAGCGGCGCAAGGCGCTGCTGTCCTGAGCGGCCTGCCGCCGATCAGGAATCGCGCTGCCACTTCAGCAGGGCGAGCGCCAAGGCGGTGCGGTTGGGCTGATCGAGCTTGCGCAGCAGGCTGGACACATGGTTCTTCACCGTGCCCTCCGAGAGCACCATCCGTTCGGCGATCGCCTGGTTGGTCGCCCCCTCGGCGACATGTCCGGCGACGACGCGCTCGGTCGGGGTGAGGCGCGCGAGCGGACCCGGCCCGTCCGGCCCCGGTGATCGCGGCCCGACCACCAGCCGGGCGACCCGCGGATCGATGATCAACTCGCCGCGCAGGACCCCGCGTACCGCCTCGGCCAGCCGCTCCGGGGAGGTGTCCTTGAGCAGGAAGCCGGCGGCCCCGGCCGCCACGGCCGCCGTCACGACCGGCTCGTCGTCGAACGTGGTCAACACCAGCACCGGCGTGCCCGGGTGTCTCTCGGCGCATGCGGCGACCAGCGCCGGACCGTCCATGCCGGGCATCCGGGCGTCCGTCAGTACCACCGACGGACGGTACTTGTCGATCATCGCCAGGGCCTCGGCCCCGTCGGCGGCCTCCGCCACGACGTCGATCCCGTCCTGAAGTTCCAGCAGCATCCGCAGCCCGCGCCGCAGCAGTTGTTGATCATCGACGATCAGCACGCCGATCATCGGGAATCCCCCGGCGTGGGCAGCGGCAGCCGGGCGCGCAGCGCGAACCCGCGCTCGATGGGGGTCGCGTCGATGCGCCCGCCGAGCTCGCCGGCGCGATCTGCCAGCGAGCGCAGGCCGAATCCGGGGATCGGTGAGCAGGGCTCGGGGGAGGCGGGCTCCGCCGCGGCGCGCGCGGATTCGTCGATCACCGACAGCTCCAGCGAGTCGGGCCGTCGTCGCCAACCGATGCTGACCCGATCGGGCGTACCGTGCCGCAGGGCATTGGTCAGCCCTTCCTGGACGAACCGGCGGGCGAACAGCTCGATCTCCTCCGACGGAGCGGCGGCGGCGCCGGTCGCCTGCACGGTCACGGTCAGGCCCGTCCCGCGGAAGGAGTCCGCGATCGCCTCCAGCGCATCGGCGCCGGTCGCGCCCGGTCTGGTGGCCGGGGCCAGCGCGCGTACCCAGCGGCGCATCTCGGTGAGCGTCTGCCCGGCCACCCGGCGCGCCGCGGAGATCTCGGCGTCGGCGCGGCCGGGCTGGCGTTCGCGCGCCCGTTCGGCGAAGTCCAGCGCCATCGTGATCATCGTCAGCCGATGGCCCAACCCGTCGTGCAGTTCCCGCGCGGCCCGCGCGCGCTCCTCGGCCAGCACCAGCTCGCGCTCGGCCTCGCGATTGCGCAGCACATCGGCGGCGAGCCGCTCCGATCGGGTGAGTTCGGCGGCGTACGCGCGGACGAACCAGGCGATCGTCAGCCCCAGGGCGAGCAGCAGGGCGTTCAGCGGAAGCTCGCGCAGGCTGTCCGGCCCGCCGCCCGGCACGAGCAGCCCGAGCAGCGTACCGATCGTCAGCAGGCCGAACGCCAGCGCCAGGCTCGCCGCGCGGCCCACCGCGAGGGTGATCACGATCAAGGCCGGCAACATCAGCACCAGCAGATTGCCGAACAGGGAGACCAGCGCGGCGAGCACGGCGAAGGCGATCGCCGACACGAGGCCGCCGCGCCCGGAACGCCAGTACGCCCAGACCGCGGCCAGCGGGATCAGCATCGCCGCGATGACCCCGAGATAGGACGGGTCCGGCGAGCGATCGGCGACCAGGATCGAGGTGATCGGCCCGACCAGCAGGCACAACCCGAACAACGCGTCCAGGATCCGTGCCGCCGGTCTCGGCAGCCGCGGCGCGGGACCGTCGCGAGGCGCCCGGCCGGGGCCGCCACCCTGGCTCGCGTCATGGTCCGGGTCGTCCGTCACGGGGCCAGCCTAGGCAGCCGGGGGCTGCTCGACCCATGACCGCCGTCATGGGTCGCCCCGGCCGGATCATGACGTCGGGGTGGCGCACCGGTCGCGGCACTCGTCGAGGCTGATCACATGATCAAGAAGATTCTCCTGGTGTTGGCTCGATTCGCTGTCGCGATGGTGATCATGACGGTGGCTGCGCTGGTGCCGTCGCTGCTGCTGATCCCGGTGAGCGCCGTCCTGGCCGATCCGGCGCGCGTCACCGAGGCGATGGCGCTGAAGGTTGCGAGCTGGCTGGTTGTGCCGCTGGTGGTCGTGGCGCTGGTCGCGGTGGTGGCGCGGTACTGGGATCGCCGCTCGCTGGCCTCCCTCGGCCTGGTGTTCACCCGCCGGACGCTGGTGATCGGGCTCGTCGTGCTCGGCGCCTCGACCGCGCTCTCGGCGGCCGCCACGGCCCTCGCGGCTGCGCTCGGCGCCCGCCCGGAGCCCAGCGAGCTGGCGGGCATCCCGCCCGCGCTGTTGGCGGCCTACATCGTCGCGCGGGCGCTCTTCCTGCAGGGCTTCGGCGAGGAGCTGATCTGGCGGGGCTGGTTCCAGCGCACCGTGCCCACCGGGCCGGTCACCGCAGCGGTGCTCTCCGCGATCTTCTTCGCGGTGCCGCACCTGCTGTCCGGCGGCGGCCAGCAGTCGCTCGTCGAGCGCTTCCTCTATCTCGTGCTCCCGTTCGGGTTCGGGCTGGCGGCGGCCGGGCTGGCGCTGCGCACGGGCTCGCTGTGGGCGGCGGTCGGGGTGCACACCGGGTTCCACTTCGGCTGGTCGTTCCTCGCCGTGCTCGGCATCACGGCCGGCGGCCCGATCGCCTGGCTGCTGCAGGGCGCGGCATTCGTCATCGTCGGCGTCGTCGCGTTGGCCGGCGGCGCGGCCGGGATCGCTCGGCAGCGCGACTCACGGCCGACCGGGGTACCCATGGGATGATCGGGCCCATGCCGGAACCGCTCCCGCTCGACCCGATCGCCGAGGCGCACCGTCAGTGGACGGCCCACGGTTGGGGCGAGGTCGCCGACGGGATGGCGGCGGTCACCTCGCTGATGCGGGCGCAGCAGATCGTATTGGCGCGCGTCGAGGAGGTGCTGCGGCCGTTCCAACTGACCTTCGCCAGGTATGAGCTGTTGATGCTGCTCAGTTTCAGCCGGGCGGGGGCGCTGCCGATGGCGAAGGCCAGCGCGCGGCTGCAGGTGCACCCGACGAGCGTGACCAACGCGGTGGACCGGCTCGAGTCGGCCGGCCTGGTACGCCGGGCGCCGCACCCGAGTGATCGCCGGGCCACGTTGATCGAGCTGACCGGCGACGGGCGAGAGCTCGCGATGGAGGCGACCGGCAAGCTGAACGCGGAGGTGTTCGGCAATGTCGGGCTGCCGGGTGATCATCTTGGTCCGCTGCTGCAGATCCTGGCGGGGATGCGTCGCGATGCGGGCGACTTCGAGGATGGCGCCGGCCGCTGGTAGCGCGGACCCGCCGGTTCTCGGGCCGGCGCCGCACCGTGGTCGTGGCCTACCGGTGCTTGAACTCGGGGTCGCGCTTCTCGACGAAGGCGGACATGCCCTCCTTCTGGTCCTCGGTGGCGAACGTCGAGAAGAAGGTACGCCGCTCGAACCGCACGCCCTCGGACAGCGTCGTCTCCAGCGCCACGTTGACCGCCTCCTTGGCCATCATCACGACGGGCAGGGACTTGGCGCCGATGGTCTCGGCGACCGCCACGGCCGCATCCACCAGCTCGGCCGCCGGCACGATTCGGGCAACCAGCCCGGACCGTTCGGCCTCCTCGGCATCCATCATCCGTCCGGTCAGCACCAGGTCCATCGCCTTCGACTTGCCGACCGCGCGGGTCAGACGCTGCGTACCGCCCATCCCGGGAATCACGCCGAGGTTGATCTCGGGCTGTCCGAACTTCGCGCTGTCCGCGGCGATGATCAGGTCGCACATCATCGCCAGTTCGCACCCGCCGCCGAGCGCGTAGCCGGCGACCGCTGCGATGATCGGCTTGCGGATCTTGGTGATCCGGTCCCAGTCGGAGAACAGATCGCCGCCGTAGACATCGGAGAACGACCGGGACTGCATCTCCTTGATGTCTGCCCCGGCGGCGAAGGCCTTCTCCGATCCGGTGATCACGATCGCGCCGACCGCGGGATCGGTGTCGAAGGCCCGGGCGGCCGCGATCACCTCCTCCATCAGATCGCGGTTCAACGCGTTCAGCGCCTTCGGCCGGTTCAGCGTGATCAGGCCGACGCGCCCGCGCTGCTCGACGGTGATGTTCTCCGGGTTCTGCTCGCTCATTGCTCCACCTCGCTGGTCGACCGGTCACGGATGTCGTTGATGATCGCCGAGAAGTCCAGGCCGCCCCCGCCGGAGCTGGCGAAGCGGTGGTACATCTCGGCCGCGTGCAGCCCGAGCTCTGCCGCCACCGCATTGTTGCGTACCGCGTTCGAGGCCAGCCCGAGGTCCTTGTCCATCAGCGCGGCGGCGAATCCCGGCCGGTAGTCGTGGTTCGCCGGACTGGTCGGCACCGGCCCCGGGATCGGGCAGTTGGTGGTCAGCGACCAGCACTGTCCGGACGCATTCGCGGCGACATCGAACAACGCCTGATTGCTCAGCCCCAGCTTCTCGCCGAGGACGAACGCCTCGCTGACCGCGATCATGGAAACCCCGAGGATCATGTTGTTGCAGACCTTCGCCGCCTGACCGTTGCCCGGGCCGCCGCAGTACACGATCTTGCGGCCCATCGCCTCCAGCAGCGGCTGCGCATCGGCGAAGTCGTCCTCGGTGCCGCCGACCATGAACGCCAGCGTGCCCGCCTCGGCGCCCACCACGCCGCCGGAGACGGGGGCGTCGATCGCGCGGTGCCCTGAGCGCGTCGCCAGATCGTTGGCGGCGCGCGCATCGGCCACGTCGATGGTCGAGCTGTCGATGAACAGCGTGCCCGGATCGGCCGCCGGCAGGATCGCGACGTACGCCTCCTGGACCAGCGCCCCGTTCGGCAACATCGTGATCACGACCTCCGCCCCGCGCACGGCGTCCTCCGCCGCGCCGACGACGGTGATCCCGTGCTCCTCGGCCCGGGCGACCGCCTCCGGCACGGGGTCGAAACCGGTCACCCGGTGCCCGGCCCGTACAAGATTGGCCGCCATCGGTCCGCCCATGTTGCCCAGCCCGAGGAAGGCGATGCGGCGGGACTGCTCGGGCTGTGTGCTCATCTGTGACTCCATCGTCGTCCTTGCGGTCAAGCCTTGTTGATCATGGACCGGGCGATCACGACCCGCATGATCTCGTTCGTGCCCTCGAGGATCTGGTGGACCCGGAGGTCGCGGACGATCTTCTCGATGCCGTACTCGGCGAGATAACCGTAACCCCCGTGCAGTTGCAGAGCCTCGTTGGCCGCGGCGAATCCCGCGTCGGTGGCGAAACGCTTCGCCATCGCACACAGCTCGACCGCATCGGAAGCCCCCCGGTCCAGGGCGTCGGCGGCCCGCCAGAGCAAGCTTCGCGCCGCCTCCAGCTCGGTCCGCATGTCGGCCAGCCGGAACTGCAGCGCCGGATTGTCGATCAGCGCGCCACCGAATGCGTGCCGGCCGGACAGATAGGGCAGCGTGGCATCGAGCGCGGCCTGGCCGCCGCCGACCGAACAGGCGGCGATGTTGAGCCGACCGCCGTTCAGGCCCTGCATCGCGATCCCGAATCCACCGCCCTCGCCGCCGAGCAGGTTCTCGGCCGGTACGCGGGCATCGTCCATGATCACCTGCCGCGTCGGCTGGGAGTTCCAGCCCATCTTCCGTTCCTCGGCGCCGAAGCCGAGTCCCGGCGTACCCGACGAAACGACGAAGGCGGAGATCCCGCGGGCACCCGCCTCGCCGGTCCGGGCCATCACCACATAGACCTCCGAGGTGCCGGCACCGGAGATGAACTGCTTGACCCCGTTCAGGACGTAGTGATCACCGTCGCGGCGTGCGGTGGTGGCGAGCGCCGCGGCGTCGGAGCCCGCACCGGGTTCGCTGAGGCAGTAGCTGGCCAGTTGTTCCATCGAGCACAGGCCCGGCACCCAGGCCTTGCGCTGCTCGTCGTTGCCGAACCGATCGATCATCCAGGCGGCCATGTTGTGGATGGACAGGTACGCCGCGACCGACGGATCGCCCTTGGCCAGCTCCTCGAAGATGCGTACCGAATCCAGCCGCCGCAGGCCGGAGCCGCCGACATCCTCGCCGACATAGACCCCACCGAGCCCGAGCGCGGCCGCCTCGCGCAACACGTCGACCGGGAAGTGCTTGGCCTGGTCCCACTCGACCGCATGCGGTGCCAGCCGTTCGGCGGCGAACTCGCGCGCGGTGTCGCGGATCGCCCGATCCTCCTCGGTCAGCTCGAACATGATCAGTCCATCGTCGGGATGACGAAGTGGTCCGCGTTCTCCTTCATGCCGGACGGCCAGCGCTGGGTGACGGTCTTGGTCTTGGTGTAGAAGCGCACCGAGTCCGGGCCGTGCTGGTTCAGGTCGCCGAAGCCGGACCGCTTCCAGCCGCCGAAGGTGTGGTAGGCGATCGGCACCGGGATCGGCACGTTCACGCCGACCATGCCCACATTGACCCGGTTGGTGAAGTCGCGCGCGGTGTCGCCGTCGCGGGTGAAGATCGCGACACCGTTGCCGTACTCGTGTTCGGTGGGCAGGCGTACCGCCTCCTCGTAGTCGGCGGCGCGGACCACGCTCAGTACCGGTCCGAAGATCTCCTCGCGATAGATCTTCATCTCGGGGGTGACCTTGTCGAACAGGGTGGGCCCGGTGAAGAAGCCGTCCTCGTGCCCGTCCAGGGAGAAGCCGCGGCCGTCGACCGCCAGCTCGGCGCCCTCCTCGACGCCGGAGGCGATGTAGTCCTCGACCCGCTGCTTGGCCTGCGCCGTGACCAGCGGCCCGAAGTCGGCCTTCTCGTCGTCGCTGCGACCGATCCGCAGGTTCGCGATCCGCTCCTTCAGTCGCGGCACCAGGGCCTCCGCGGCCTCCTCGCCGACCGGCACGGCGACGGAGATCGCCATGCAGCGCTCGCCGGCCGAACCGTACCCGGCGCCGATCAGCGCATCCGCGACGGCGTCCATGTCGGCGTCGGGCATCACGATCGCGTGGTTCTTGGCGCCGCCGAAGCACTGCGCCCGCTTGCCGTGGGCGGTCGCGGTCTCGTAGATGTACTGCGCGATCGGCGTCGATCCGACGAACCCGACGGCGGCGATGCGCGGGTCGGTGAGCAGGGTGTCGACGGCGCCCTTGTCGCCGTTGATCACGTTGAACACGCCCTTGGGCAGGCCGGCCTCGATGAACAGCTCCGCGAGTCGCAGCGGCACCGAGGGGTCGCGCTCGGACGGCTTGAGCACGAAGGCATTGCCGCAGGCGATCGCGGGCCCGGCCTTCCACAGCGGGATCATCGCGGGGAAGTTGAACGGGGTGATCCCGGCCACGACGCCGAGCGGCTGGCGCATCGAGTAGACATCGATGCCGGTGCCGGCCGATTCGGTGTACTCGCCCTTCAACAGGTGCGGGATGCCGATCGCGAACTCGATCACCTCCAGCCCGCGCTGGATGTCGCCCTTGGCGTCGGGAATGGTCTTGCCGTGCTCGGCCGAGAGCATCGCGGCAAGATCATCCATCTGGTCGTTGACGAGCTGCAGGAAACGCATCAGCACGCGTGCCCGCTTCTGCGGGTTGGTCGCCGCCCATGCCGGCTGGGCCTGTTCGGCGCTGGCGATCGCGGCCTCGACCTCGGCGGAGTCGGCGAGCGGTACGCGGGCCTGGACGGCGCCGGTATTGGGATCGAAGACGTCGGCGAAGCGCCCCGAGCTGCCCGGGACGGGCGCGCCGTCGACGAAGTGGGTGAGTTCTCGAACGTCCATGTCCGATGCCGTCCTTGCCTGTCGGGGTGCGCCCTGGTCGGGAAGCGTGGAAGTGCGGCCATCGTATTACTAGGAAGTCCACGTACCTGCGGTGGGGGCGGGTACGCGGCCCGACCCGACGGGCCGATCAGCCGATGTTGATCATGCCGTCCGCCTCCGAGGCCGGCAGCTCGGCCAGCGGCTGCTCAGCCGGACCCTCGACGACGGCGCCGTCGGTGATCGAGAAGACCGAGAAGTGGCACGGGCAGACGATTCCCTCGGCGCTGACCTCGCCGACCTCGCAGCCCTGATGGGTGCAGACGGGGGAGAAGGCCTTGAACTGGCCGGCCTCGGGCTGGGTGACGACCGCGACCCCGGGCAGGACGACGCCCCCGGCGACCGGGACGTCCTCGGCCCGGATGCCGGCGCCGCTCGCTCCGCTGTCGACCGGCGGCGACCCCGGGGTCGCCGGCTGTCGCTGTTCGGGCTCCTGCTCGGCCGGCGCGCAGGCGGTCGCGGCCAGTGCTCCGCCCGCGGCGATCAGCCCGCCGAGCGCCAGCACCCTGCGGCGGTCGGTCGTCGGTGGTTCGTCCGACGGGAGAGATGCGCCTGCGGCTCGGGTCGTGGGCTCCGTCATCTGAACGCCTTTCCATTCGGCGAGGTCGGGTGCGGCACATGTTAGGTGGCCGCCTTCGGGGCCGTGGACGCGCGAGCGAGACGCCGTCTCTCATGTCGGACACCGGGATCAAAGTAAATAAAATCAGTTGAGATAGACCACATGAACCTGAGGCGGCACCGATGAATGACCTGAACCCGACCGGCAGCCCGGCCCGTGGCCCGCTGCTGGGTCTGACGCTGGACGGATTCGGCACCCACCCCGAGGCCTGGCGGGCGACGCCCGGCGACCCGCGCCGGGTCTGGCGGGCGGACTTCGCGCTCGATCTCGTGCAGCGGGCCGAGGCGGCAGGGATCGACTTCGTGCTCTTCGGCGACGAGAACCGGACCGACGCGTCGCGTGGGCGCCTCGACCCGATCGTCCTCGCCGCGCGGATCGCACCGGTCACCACCGCGATCGGGCTCGTCGCGGAGACGGCGGTGAGCCATCGGGAGCCGTTCCACGTGGCGAAGGCGCTGGCCACGTTGGACCACATCTCGCGCGGCCGCGCCGGCTGGTCGGTCCAGGTCGACACGAGTGCCGCCGGGGCCGCGCGCGTCGGCCACCGGCCAGCGCCGACCGCCGCCGAGGCGGGGCGCGAGGCCCGCGAGGTGGTCGAGGTCGTCCGTGCCCTGTGGGACTCCTGGGAGGACGATGCGGTGATCCGGGACCGCCCGACCGGCCGGTTCGTCGATCGCGACAAGCTGCACTACGTCGACTTCACGGGCGAGTTCTTCACCGTCAGGGGTCCGCTGATCACGCCCCGGCCACCGCAGGGCAACCCGCCGGTGCTGGTGCGCTCCGGCGTACCCGACCCCGCCGCCGAACTGGCCGATGTGGTGACCGGCGATACCGGCCCGGCCGGCGCGCCGCGGCTGGCAGAACTCGAGGTGACGGTCGACGTGCGGGGCTCGCGGGCGCGCGCCCGGGCGGCGGAGCTGGCCGCGGCGTCCGCCGCCGAGACCGCCCCCGCCGACCGACCGCGCTTCGTCGGGTCCGCCGCGGACCTCGCGACGCGGATCGGCGAACTGGCCGGCGACTTCGATGGCGTCCTGCTCCGGCCCGCCGTGACCGCGCTCGACGTGCCGGTGATCACCGGCGTGGTCGTGCCCGACCTGATCGAGCGCGGCGTCCTGCACCGCACCGCGCCGGACCGGTTGCGCAACCGGTTCGGTCTGCCCGCCGCCGCCAACCGTTACGCGGCCTGACGCCGCCCGGCCACGACCCGCCCCGACCGACAGGAGACGATCATGACCGAGCCGACGACGCGCCGCGAGGTACGCCTCGCGGCGCACTTCCCGGGGGTCAACCACCACACCGTGTGGTCGCACCCCGATGCCGGCAGCAACATCGACTTCGCCTCGTTCCGGCACCTCGCCCAGACCGCCGAGCGCGGCCTGTTCGACTTCTTCTTCCTCGCCGAGGGCCTGCGGCTGCGCGAGCGCAAGGGCCTGATCCACGACCTCGACGTCGTCGGCCGGCCCGACACCATCCCGGTGCTGGCCGCGCTCGCTGCGGTGACCGAGCGGCTGGGGCTGATCGGCACGATCAACGCGACCTTCAACGAGCCCGACCAACTGGCCAAGGAATTCGCCAGCCTCGACCTGCTCAGCGACGGGCGCGCCGGCTGGAACGTGGTCACCTCCTCCGACGCGTTCACCGGCGAGAACTTCCGCCGCGGCGGCTATCTCGACGCCGCCGATCGCTACGTCCGCGCCGCCGACCTGGTCGCCGCCGCCCGCCAGCTCTGGGACAGTTGGGACGACGACCCGATCGACCCGTTCGGCAAGGCGCTGCTGCGCGAGGGCGCCGTGCGCGACTTCTCGCGTACCTCCGAACAGTTCGACATCGCCGGCACCTTCGGCACGCCCCGCCCGGCCCAGGGGCACCCGGTCATCCTGCAGGCCGGCGACTCCGCCGACGGCCGCGACTTCGGCGCCCGGACGGCGGACGCGATCTTCGCGCGCTGGTGGGAGACGCCGGAGAAGCGCCGCGAGTCGTTCGCCGACTTCAAGCGCCGCGCGGCCTCCTTCGGTCGCGGCCCGGACGAGTTGTTGATCTTCCCCGGCGTCAGTTTCGCCCTCGGCGACACCGAGCAGGAGGCGCGCGAGAACGATCGGGAGATCCGGCGCGGCCAGATCACCCCGCAGACCGCGATCGCCCTGCTCGAACACGTCTGGAACCGCGACCTGTCCGGCTACGACCCGGACGGTCCGCTGCCCGCCATCGAGCCGGACCGCTCCGAGAAGGCGATCGTCAAGGGCCAGTCCCGCCGCAACGACGCGCCCGACCTCGCCGACCGCTACCGCGCGATCGCCGCCGAGAAGAACCTCAGCATCCGCGAGTTGATCATCGAGGTGCAGGCCAGCCGGACCTTCGTCGGTACGCCGAAGACGGTCGCGCGGGCCCTCGCCGATGCCGTCGACAACGGCGAGGCCGACGGCTACATCCTGGTGCCGCACCTGATCCCCGCCGGGCTGGACGAGTTCGTCGACTCGGTGGTGCCGGAGCTGCAGGACCTCGGCGTCTATCGCACCGAGTATCCGGGGGAGACGCTGCGGGAGAACCTGGGGCTGCGCCCCGCCGGCGCCCAGCCGGTCGCCGATCCCGCCTCGCACCGGGTGGCATCGTGACCGCCCGCAGGTACGCCCGCCTCGGGCTGGCGGCCCTCGGGGCAGGACTGGCGCTCGCGCTCACCGCCTGCGGGGGCGCGGGCGGCAATCCCGCCGGGGACACGCCCTCGGAGTTCCGGTTCGCGCTCGCTTCGGACCCCGGCTGCCTGAACCCGCGGGTGGCGGGCAACAACGACGCGGCGTACCCGTCGCGACAGTTGGTCGACTCGCTGACCGACCAGGATCCCGAGACGGGCGAGATCGTTCCCTGGCTGGCCGAATCGTTCACCCAGTCCGACGACGCCAAGGAGTTCACGTTCAAGCTCCGGCCGGGGGTGACCTATTCCGACGGCACGCCGGTCGACGCCCGGTCGGTCAAGGACAACTTCGACGAGGTGATCCGCAACGGCGCCAGCCAGGGCACGTCGCTGCAGTTCCTCAGCGGGTACGCCGGCACCGACGTGGTCGACGAGCTGACGGCGCGGGTCCGGTTCCGCGAGCCGAATGCGCAGTTCCTGCAGGCCTCGGCCAGCCACTTCCTCGGCCTGCTCGCGAAGTCCTCGCTGGACACCGACCCGGCCGACCGGTGCGCGGGCAATCTGGTCGGCAGCGGCCCCTTCGTGCTGGAGTCGTACGCGGCGAACAGCGAGGTGGTGGAGACCCGCCGCGCCGACTATGACTGGGGCTCCTCGCTGTGGGCCCGCAAGGGCGCGGCGGCCAGCGACCGGCTGATCTTCCCGATCATCGCCGAGTCCGGGGTCCGGTCCGGCTCGCTGCGCTCCGGCCAGGTCGACGCGATCGGCGGCGTCGCGGCGCAGGACGAGCAGGCCCTGTCCGCCGCCGGTTTCACGCTGCAGTCGCGGCCCAATCCGGGCGTGGTCTTCGGCCTGCGGTTCAACGTGAAGCGCCCGATCACCTCCGACGTGCGGGTCCGCCGGGCCTTCGCCAGGGCGATCGACGCCGGTGCGATCACCTCGGCGGTGCTCAGCCCGAGCTTCCGCGCCGCGAGCAGCCCGATCGCTGCGAACACCCCCGGCTGGGTGGACCTGTCCGAGCAGTTGCGGCCCGACCCGGCCGCCGCGGCGGCCCTGCTGGACGAGGCGGGCTGGCTTACCGGCCCGGACGGCATCCGCGTGAAGGACGGCGAACGGCTGCACCTGGTTGCCTACTGGGGCACCAACTTCAATCCGAACCAGGCGGCGCTGGAGCTGCAGCAACAACAACTGCGCGCCGTGGGCATCGAACTGGAGCTGCGCCAGACCCAGATCGGCAAGCTCAACGAAACCCTCAGCACAGGTGACTTCGACCTGGCCTGGGGCAACTCGACCCGCCCCGATCCCGACATCCTGCGCAACATCTACTGGCAGGACGGGGTGGCGCCCTACGGCATCGAGGACAAGGAGTTGATCAAGGAGTTCACCGCGCTGCAGCGGACCACCGACCGGGCGGCCCGGCTGCGGCATGCCGAGAATGCCCAGCGGATCATCATCGAGCAGGCCTACACCGCGCCGGTGTTCGAGTTGACCACCGTGCTGGGGCTGTCGAAACAGGCCCGCGACGTCCGGTTCGACTCCTACTCCCGGCTGCAGTTGCACGCCGCCCGGGTGGAGTGATCATGGTTCGTCATCTCGCGCTGCGGATCGTCCAGGCACTCGGCGTGCTGTGGGCCGCGTACACGGTCGCGTTCCTGGTCCTGTACGCCCTGCCGGGTGACCCGGCCGCCCTGGTCGCGGCCGGCGGAGACCCGAGCGCATCCACCGCCACTCCCGAACAGATCGCCGAGCTGCGGGCGCGCTACGGCTGGGACCAGCCGGTGCCGGTGCAGTACGTGCAGCACCTCGCCGCGCTCGCCCGCGGCGACCTCGGCAGCTCGCCGCGGACCGGTTCGGTGGCCGCCTCGATCGGGCAGGCGATCTGGCCGACCGCCCAGATCGCGCTGCTCGCCACCGGGCTGAGCCTGCTCGGCGGCGGGGCGCTGGCGCTCGCCGCGACCCGCTTCCGCGTCGGTCCGGTACGCCAACTGCTGCTCGCCCTGCCGCCGCTCGGGGTCTCGGTGCCGAGCTTCTGGCTGGCGCTGATGCTGCTGCAGGTGTTCTCGTTCGGGCTCGGCTGGTTCCCGGCGTTCGGCAACGACGGCGCCGCCAGCCTGGTGCTGCCCGCGATCACCCTGGCGACGCTCGGCTCCGCGACCGTCGCGCAGGTCTACACCCGCAGCCTGGACGCCGAGGCGGCGCAGCCCTACGCCGAGACGGCGCTCACCAAGGGCGCCGGACCGGCGCGGGTGCTGTGGCACATCGGGCGCAACGCGGCGCTGCCCGCGCTCGCCGTCGCGGGCGTACTCGCCGGCCAGTTCCTGGGCGGCGCGGTGGTCACCGAGACGGTCTTCTCGCGGACCGGGCTGGGCCAGCTCACCGCGATGGCCGTCGCCACCCAGGACATCCCGCTCACGCTCGGGATCGTCGTGCTCGGCGCGGCCACGGTGGTCGTCGTGACGCTGCTCGTCGACCTGGTCCAGCCGCTGCTCGACCCGCGGTTGAGCCTCGCCCCGGTGCCAGGAGGCCGCTCGTGACCATCCTCGATCAACGCCTCACCGCGGCCGCCCCGGCAGCCGCCCGGGTCCGCGCCGCACGCGTCCGGCGCAGGCTGCGGGTACGCCCGACCGTCGTCCTCGCGATCGCCTGGCTCGCCGTCGTGCTGCTCGCCGCGCTCGCGCCGGGGCTGATCGCGCCCGGCGACCCGTACGCGGCCAACGGGGCCGACTCCCTGCTCGGCCCGAGCCCCGCGCACCCGTTCGGCACCGACCAGATCGGCCGCGATCTGCTCACCCGCGTCGTGCACGGCACCGGCCTGTCGGTGCAGGCGACCCTGGTCGCGGTCGGCTTCGGCCTGGTGGCGGGCGGGCTGCTCGGGCTGCTGGCCGGCACCGTCGGCGGCTGGCTCGACCAGCTCGCGATGCGCTTCGTGGACGTGCTGATGGCGTTCCCGGCGCTGCTGTTGTCGCTGGCCTTCATCACCGCGCTCGGCTTCGGCACCCTGAACGTGGCGATCGCCGTCGGCGCGGGCAGCATCGCCGCCTCGGCGCGGGTGATGCGCGCCCAGGTGATGCGGGTGCGGCTGAGTCCCTTCGTCGAGGCCGCCGCCACCTCCGGCGCGCGCCGCCTGACGATCCTGCGGCGGCACGTGCTGCCGCACGCGATCGGGCCGGTGCTGGTCCTCGCCGTGCTCGACTTCGGCACCGCGATGCTCGCCGTCTCCTCGCTCAGCTTCCTCGGCTTCGGCGCCCAGCCGCCGACCCCGGAGTGGGGCTCGCTGGTCGCCGGCGGGCGCAGCTTCCTGGGCAGCGCCTGGTGGCTGAGCACGCTGCCGGGCCTGGTCGTGGTCGCCACCGTGCTGTCGGCGAACCGGCTCGCCCGCGCCCTGGAGGGGAATCGCCGATGACCGACGCACTGCTTTCGATCAAGGATCTCCGGATCGGCTACCGGCTGGCGGATGCGCTCGCCCCGGCGGTGCGCGGGGTCGGCCTCGACGTGCGCCGCGGCGAGTGCGTCGCCGTGGTCGGCGAGTCCGGCTCCGGCAAGTCGAGCACCGCGCACGCCCTGCTCGGCGTACTGCCCGACAACGCCGAGGTCTCCGGCAGCGCCCGGCTCGGCGATATCGAGCTAATCGGCGCGCGGCCGCGGGTCCTGCGCGCGGTACGCGGGCGCCGGATCGGCTTCGTCCCGCAGGATCCGATGAGCGCGCTCAACCCCGTGCAGCGGATCGGCGATCAGGTCGCGGAGGTGCTGCGCATCCACCGGCTCGCCGACCGGCGTACCGCCCGGCTGCGGGCGATCGAGGCGCTGGAGCGGGCTGGGCTGGACCGGCCGGCGCAGCGCGCGCGGCAGTTCCCGCACCAGCTCTCCGGCGGGATGCGCCAGCGCGCGCTGATCGCCCTGGCGACCGTCGCCGACCCGGCGCTGATCGTCGCCGACGAACCGACCTCGGCGCTCGACGTCACGGTGCAGCGCACCATTCTCGACCGGCTGGCAGAGCTGAGCAGCGCATCGGGGGCGGGCGTGTTGTTGATCACCCACGACCTGGGCGTCGCCGCCGAGCGGGCCGACCGGCTGGTCGTGATGCGCGGCGGCACCGTGGTCGAGGCCGGCTCCGTGTCCGATCTGATCGATCGGCCGCGGGAGGGGTACACCCGCGAGCTGCTCGGTGCCGCCCCGCGGCTGGACACCCCGCCGCTGGTGGGCGCCCGGCCCGAGCCGTCCCGGCCGCTGCTGGAGCTGCGCGGCGTGGATGTCTCCTTCCGGCTGCCGCGCGCGGCCGGGGCGGACCGCACCGTGGCCGCCGTGTCCGGCGTCGACCTCACCGTCGAGCGCGGCGAGACGGTCGGCCTGGTGGGGGAGTCCGGCTCGGGCAAGACCACCACGGCCCGGGTCGCGCTCGGGCTCGTCCGACCGGACGCCGGCGAGGCCAGCTTCGACCAGGCTCCGCTGTCCGGGCTGCGCGGCGAGGCGCTGCGGCTGCTGCGCCGCCGGATCCAGGTCGTGCAGCAGAATCCGTACGCCTCGCTCAACCCGCGCTGGACGCTGACGGAGATCATCTCCGAGCCGCTCGCCGTGTTCGGGATCGGCGACCGCGCCGCCCGCGCGGCCCGCGTCGCCGAGCTGCTGGACCGCGTCGGCCTGCCGACCAGCTATGCCGGGCGCCTGCCGCGCGAGCTGTCCGGCGGGCAGCGGCAGCGGGTGTCGATCGCCCGCGCGCTCGCGCCGCAGCCGGACCTGATCGTCTGCGACGAGCCGGTCTCCGCGCTCGACGTGTCCGTGCAGGCCAGGATCCTGCGGCTGCTGGTCGACCTGCAGGCGGAGTTCGGGCAGGGCTATCTGTTCATCTCCCACGACCTCGCCGTCGTCCGCCAGATCGCGCACCGCACCGCCGTGCTGTCTGCCGGGCGGATCGTCGAGGTCGGACCCACCGAGGAGGTGCTGGCCCGGCCGCGCCACGACTACACCCGCACCCTGCTGGCCGCCGTACCCGGCGCCCGGGAACCCGAGAGGAGCCCCGCATGAGCAACAACGAGCCGGTCGCGGCGTCGCCCGGCGCGCCCGTCGTGCCGCTGTCGGTGCTCGACCTCGTGCCGATCACCGAGGGTGGCGATGCGCGGCGGGCGGTGGCGGAGACGATCGACCTCGCGCGGCGTACCGAGCAGGCGGGCTATGCCCGCTACTGGGTCGCCGAGCACCACCTCAACCCCGGCGTCGCCGGCTCGTCCCCGGCCGTCGTGCTGGCGCTGCTCGCCGCGCACACCTCCCGGATCCGGCTCGGATCGGGGGCGGTGCTGGCCGGCAATCAGTCCGCGCTCGCCCTGGTCGAGCAGTTCGGGCTGCTGGACGCCGCCGCCCCCGGCCGGATCGACCTCGGCCTCGGACGCTCGGCAAGCCGCGGTCCCGCCGAGAAGAACGGTGCGGACAAGAACGGCGCCGACAAGGGAGGCCTCGACAAGGGTGGCGCGGACCAGCCCGCCGCGCCGAAGCGCCCGGACCGCGCGCCGAACGGGCTGCCGCTGCCGCCCGGCCCGCCCGGGCTGTTCGCCCTGCTCGGCTCCCGGCCGCGGGTGGCCGCCCAGGGTGACCTGCTGCGCGGCGGCCGCGAGGCCCAGCCCTACGGCGAACAGCTCGAGGACCTCCTCGCGCTGCTCGAGGATCGTTACGCCGACCGCGAGGGCGGACTGCTCGCCGCCACCCCGCACGCCGGGCCGGACCAGGAGATCTGGGTGATGGGCAGCAGCGGCGGCGAGAGCGCGCAACTGGCCGGCGCGCTGGGCCTCGCCTTCGGCGCCAACTATCACGTCACGCCCGGCAACGTGCTGGAGGCCGTCGAGGCGTACCGCGCCGCGTTCCGGCCCTCCCCGCGCAACGCGGCGCCGCGGGTCGCCGTGTCCGCCGACGTGGTCGTCGCCGAGACGCCGGAGCGCGCCGCCGAGCTGGCCCGCGGCTTCGGCCACTGGGTGCGCAGCATCCGCTGCGGCGACGGCGCCATCGCCTACCCGTCGCCGGAACGGGCCGCCGAGCTGCCCTGGACCGCCGAGGACGACGCGCTGGTCGCCGACCGGATCGCGTCCCGCTTCGTGGGTACGCCGGAACAGGTCACCGCGGGGTTGCGGCTGCTCGCCGAGGCGACGGGCGCCGACGACCTGGTGATCACCACGATCACCCATGATCACGAGGCCCGGGTGCGCTCCTACGAGCTGCTCGCCGAACACTGGGCGCGGCACGGTACGCCTGTCCTCGCGGCGGCGGGACAGCCATGATCAACACGCTCCATGATCAACAGCGCAGCATGATCAACAGCGCAGCATGATCGACACCGATCCGGGGATCGTCCGAGACCGACCGAGAACAAGGAGACAGCGATGAGTGGATCCACCATCGACGCGGTGCACAGCGACCGGGTCGCCGTCGACGCCGAACGGCGCGCGGTGGCCGAACGCGTCGAACGGGAGCAGGTCTTCCGCGCCCCGTTCGGCGTGCTCAGCCAGGTCGCGCTGCACTGGCTCGACGAATCGCCGCAGGTGCTGCCGGCGCTGCCCGGCACCTGGGACGTGGTCGACGACACCGCCCGGGTCACCGTCGGGGCGGGCGAGCAGATCGCGCCCGTCGAGCCCGACGGATCCGGCGCGCCGATCGTCGGCGAGGCCCGCGCCGGGATCGGCGAGGCGAAGTCGCTGCACTGGTTGACGCTGGCCGACGGGCGGCGCCTCGAGCTGATCCGGCGTACCGGCCGCCTCGGCCTGCGCGTGCTGGACCCGGAGGCGCCTGCCCGGCGCGCATTCGGAGGGCTGCGGGCGCACGACTTCGACCCGGCCTGGATCAAGGACGCCACGTTCGCCGCGCACCCCGAGCCGAGGCGGGTCACCGTCGACGGCGCGCAGCCCGGCCTGGTGCACCAGCGCGAGGAGATCGGCGTCACGGAGTTCGCGCACGACGGGCGTACCCACTCCCTCGCCGTGTTCGGCGATCATGGGGTGACCGCGATCTTCGACGACCTCGGCGCCGGGGGAGCGCACGCGGAGTGGCGCGTGGTCCCGATCGAGATCGGCGAGGACGGATCCGCGGTGATCGACTTCAACCGCGCGACCAACTTCCCGGCGGCGTTCACCCCGTACGGCACCTGCCCGAAGCCGCCCGCCGAGAACCATCTCGACCTGCTGGTCGAGGCCGGCGAGCTGGCGCCCGAGCCGTTCGAGGGGGCGCGGTGAGGTTCCTCGCGATCTCGCTCGGCTTCAACGCGCCGGGCCCGGACCGCGTCGGCTCCAAGGAGCGGCTCGATCAGATCGTCGCCGCGGCCGACCGGGCCGAACAGGCGGGCTTGGACGGGTTCGGCGTCGGCGAGCACCACACGCCGGACACCGAGGTGTCCGCGCCGCCGGTGCTGCTCGCCGCGATCGCCGCCAGGACCAGCCGGATCCGGTTGTTCACCGCCGTCACCGTGTTGTCGGTGCTGGACCCGGTCCGCGTTGCCGAGGACTACGCCACGCTGGACAACCTGTCCGGCGGGCGGGTCGAGATGATCATCGGCAAGGGCAACACCGAGGTGCAGGCGCGGGTGTTCGGCTACTCGTTGGACGACCAGTGGGAGCGCAACGCCGAGAAGTACGACCTGCTGCGCCGGCTGATCCACGAGCCGAGCGTCACCTGGTCCGGGCGGTTCCGGCCGCCGCTGGTCGACTTCGTGCCGCGGCCGGACTGGCTGCAGAGCCCGCCGCGGATCTGGCACGGCTCGGCGACCAGCACCAACTCGACCGAGCTCGCCGCGCGATACGGCGACCCGCTGTACTCGGCCAATGTCACCGGTCGGCGCGAGCAGTACGCCGAGCTGGTCGACCACTACCGCGAGCGGCTCGCGGCGTACGGCCACCCGCCCGAGCGGGCGCTGGTCGGCGCCGGCGCCGCGGCGGTGCACGTGGCGCCGACCTCCCAGCAGGCGCGCGCGGAGTTCGCGCCGGTGTTCGCGGCGCGGCTCGCGCGGGCGTCCACGTTTCGCCAGACCGTGCCGTTCGCCGACCTGGACGACGCGATCGCCAACGGCTCCTACCTCGTCGGCAGCCCCGAGGAGGTGCTCGACCAGCTCGGCCAACTGCACGGGCTGCTGGGCCACGAGGTGCAGCACATCGGCACCGCCGACGAGCCCGACCCGGTGTTGCAGCGCGGCATCGACGCGTTCCTCGGCGATGTGTTGCCGCAGGCGCGCGAGGCCTTTCCCGACCGGTTGTGGGAGCCGGTCACGTCCCCGCCCGACGCCGAACCGCCGGCGAACGATCATCCGATCCTCGCCCCGACCGTGGAAGCAGGCCGCCCATGAGTGAACCGTCCGAAGCAACGACCGTCGTCCTGTCCGGCAACCCGCGGCCCGGGTCGCGTACCGCCAGGCTGGCCCGCACCGTCGCCGAGCGCTGGTCCGGCGGCGAAGCGGAGCCGATCGAGGCCGCCGACCTGGCGGGATCGGTGTTCGCCGCCGAGCGGTCGCCCGAGCTCGTTGCCGGGCTCGACCGGCTCCGCTCGGCACGCCGGCTGGTGGTGGCGACGCCGTCGTACAAGGGCAGCTACACCGGCCTGTTGAAGAGCCTGCTCGATCACCTGGCCGCGGGCGACCTGCGCGACGCGGTGGCGGTGCCGGTGGTCGTCGCGGCGGCCCCGGCCCATCTGGTCAGCACTGCTGGGGCGCTGACGGCCCTGCTCGGCGAGCTCGGCGCCACCGTGCTGCCGGCCGTCGCGGTCGCCGAGTCCGAGGTCGACGATCCGGCCGGCCCGCTCGACGCCTGGACGGCCCGGCTGGATCGCCTGGCAGGTGCCGCGAGGAACCGGGAGGTGGTCCGATGAGCGGCGTGCCCGACCCCGAGACCCGTGAGGGTCTGTCCGTCGACGAGTTCAAGGCGGTCTTTCGCCAGCACCCGGCGGGGGTCTGCGTGATCACGCTGGCCGACCCGGAGCGGCTGGTCGGGTTCACGGCGACCTCGGTGATCTCGGTGGCGGCGGAGCCGGCGCTGCTGGCGTTCTCGATCGACTCGGGCTCGTCGTCGTGGCCCGCGATCGAGCGTGCCGAGCACGTCGTCGTGAACTTCCTCGGCCACCACCAGGCCGAGCTCGCGACCCGGTTCGCGACCAGCGGGATCGACCGGTTCGCCGGCCGCGGCTGGCGGCGGCTGCCGACGGGTGAGCCGGTGATCAACGATTCCGCCGGCTGGATCCGGGCCCGGATCGCGGGCCAGATCCCGGCGGCGTCCAGCCGGCTGGTGCTGCTGGAGGCGCTGACCGCCCGGATCGGCGGCGGCCCGCCGCTGGTCTATCGCGACCGGGACTACCACCGGCTGCTGCCCGCGCTGCGTCCCGCCGGGGGCTGAGGGTTCCGCGGGGGTTTCGGCGCGACGCGGGCTCGCCGCGGCCAGAACCCGGGCGAGTGGTCGGTATGGGTGGCGGGTTGGTGCGGATCGGTGCCAGAACTGGGGCGAGTGGTCGGTAATGGCGGGAGAGGCTCTCGCCGAAGCTCCAGCATCCGATGGTCGGGGTGCCGTCGTGGCGCTGGTGACGCCGAGTACATCGACGAATTGGACCAAGCACAGGACGACCAGTGCCGCACGGGGGTGGCGTAACCTGTTCATGAGGTTACCTTGCCGATACGGCAGTCACCGGTCAAGGTGGTTACATGGCTGCAGTGCACATCGCGGGACATCCCGCGCTTGACTTCATCGGCACCCTCTCCGAGCGCGGGAGCAAGGATGTGGAGGAGCTTCGACAGCCGCAGGACCTCATGCAGTGGTTCATCGATGCCGACGTTGTGGACCGACCAGAGCAAGCCACGGAGCACGACCTTGCCGCCGCCCGAACCCTCCGGGCGTCCCTCTTTCGCGCACTCGAGAGCTGGAAGAGAGGAGAGGGCGTGCCGGACGAGCATCGCCTGGCACTGAATACCGCCTCCACAAGTGGCCAGCCCCGGATCACTATGCAGCCCGACCAGTCAATCGTCCGCGAGGGCACTGCACAGCAATGCCTCGGCGCAATCGCAGCATCGTTCCTCCAGCTCATTGCGTCGACTGACCCTTCACAGGTGCGATGGTGCGCCGACCGCACCTGCACGCACCCATTCATTGACAGGTCACGCGCTCAGCGGCGGCGATGGTGCGAGATGAAGTCCTGCGGCACCCGCAACAAGCAGCGCGAATTGAGAGCGAGGAAGACCGACTAGCCCTGGCTGGGCCGGCGTTGGTAGCGGGCCCGTCACTGACCGCTAGAAGGAAACCGCCACCTGGTCGTCGGAACCGCAGTTCGGCGCCAGAACTGGGGCGAGTGGTCGGTATGGGCGCGAGGCGAGGGCTGCCGCGCCGCGTACCGCTGTGATCGCTGTGATCGGCCCCGGTCCTCGCCAGAACTGGGGCGAGTGGTCGGTATGGGTGGCGGGTTCGGGCGGATCGTCGCCAGAACTGGGGCGAGTGGTCGGTAACGGCGCGAGGCGCGTGCTGCCGCGCCGCGTACCGCTGTGATCGGCCCGGTCCTCGCCACAACTCTGGCGAGTGGTCGGTAAGGGTGGCGGGTTCGGGCGGATCGTCGCCAGAACTGGGGCGAGTGGTCGGTATGGGCGCGAGGCGAGGGCTGCCGCGCCGCGTACCGTCGCTGCGTTCGGCCCGGTCCTCGCCACAACTCGGGCGAGTGGTCGGTATGGGCGGCGGGTTGGTGCGGTTCGTCGCCAGAACCCGGGCGAGTGGTCGGTAAGGGCGGCGGGTTCGTGCGGTTCGTCGCCAGAACTGGGGCGAGTGGTCGGTATGGGCGCGAGGCGCGGGCTGCCGCGCCGCGTACCGCTGTGCTCGGCACGGTCCTCGCCACAACTCGGGCGAGTGGTCGGTATGGGCGGCGGGTTGGTGCGGTTCGTCGCCAGAACTGGGGCGAGTGGTCGGTAAGGGCGGCGGGTTGGTGCGGATCGGCGCCAGAACTGGGGCGAGTGGTCGGAAACGGTGCGAGGCGAGGGCTGCCGCGCCGCGAAGGAGGGTCGGTACGCCGAACTAGGCTGGCCGGGTGGCAGATCCGGCGACCTACCGACCCGCACCGGGGTCGATCCCCGAGCAGCCCGGTGTCTACCGGTTCAGCGACGCCGAGGGCCGGGTGATCTATGTCGGCAAGGCCAAGAATCTGCGCTCGCGGCTGAACTCCTACTTCGCCGATCTCGCCGGGCTGCACCAGCGGACCCGGACGATGGTCACCACCGCCGCCCGGGTCGACTGGACCGTCGTCAACACCGAGGTCGAGGCGCTGCAGCTCGAATACTCCTGGATCAAGGAGTTCGACCCGCGGTTCAACGTGAAGTATCGCGACGACAAGTCCTATCCGTGGCTGGCCGTCACCATGTCGGAGGAATATCCGCGCGTTTTCGTCGGCCGCGGCGCCAAGCGCAAGGGCACTCGCTACTTCGGTCCCTACAGCCATGCCTGGGCGATCCGGGAGACCGTCGACCTGCTGCAGCGCGTCTTCCCGGTGCGGACCTGCACCAACGGCACCTTCCGCAACGCCCGGGCCACCGGCCGGCCCTGCCTGCTCGGCTACATCGACAAGTGCTCCGCGCCGTGCGTCGACCGGGTCAGCGCGGAGGAGTACCGCGAGATCGTCGACGACTTCTGCGCCTTCATGGCCGGTCAGGGCACGGCGATGATCCGCCGGCTCGAGGCCGAGATGAAGACCGCGGCAGCGGGCCTGGAGTTCGAGCGTGCCGCCCGGCTGCGCGACGACATCGGGGCGCTGCAGCGGGCGATGGAGGCCAATGCGGTCGTGCTCGGCGACGGCACCGATGCCGACATCATCGCGCTGGCCGAGGATCCGCTCGAGGTCGCCGTGCAGATCTTCCACGTCCGCGGCGGCCGGATCCGCGGCGAGCGCGGCTGGGTGGCCGACCGCACCGACGATGCCGGCGTACCCGAGCTGATCGAGCAATTCTTGTTGCAGCTCTATGCCGATGTCGCGCCGGAGGAGCGCGGCCGGGCCGTGCCGCGCGAGGTGCTGGTGCCGCACCTGCCGACCAGCCCCGAGTCGATGGCCGAGTTCCTCGGCGAGCTGCGCGGCTCGGCGGTGCAGGTCCGGGTGCCGCAGCGCGGTGACAAGGCGCGCCTGCTGGAGACGGTCGCGCGCAACGCCTCGGAGGCGCTGGTCCGGCACAAGACCAAGCGGGCCTCGGACCTGTCGACGCGCAGCCGGGCGCTGGAGGAGATCCAGACCGCGCTCGGGCTGCCCGAGGTGCCGCTACGGATCGAGTGCTACGACGTGTCGAACCTGCAGGGCACCGAGGTCGTCGCCTCGATGGTGGTCTTCGAGGACGGCCTGCCGCGCAAGAGCGAGTACCGGCGCTTCGTGATCCGCGGCGTCGACGGGCAGAACGACGTCGCGTCGATCGACGAGGTGATCACCCGCCGGTTCCGGCGACTGATCGACGAGCAGGCGACGCTGCAGCAGGAGGCCGGCGAGACCGGAGGCCTGGTCGACCCGACGACCGGCGCGCCCAAGAAGTTCGCCTACCGGCCCCAGCTCGTCGTCGTCGACGGCGGCCCGCCGCAGGTGGCGGCCGCGGCGGACGCGATGGCCCGGCTGGGCATCAACGACGTCGCGCTGGTCGGGCTGGCCAAGCGGCTGGAAGAGGTGTGGCTGCCCGGCGAGGAGCATCCGGTGATCCTGCCGCGCACCAGCGAGGGCCTGTACCTGCTGCAGCGCCTGCGCGACGAGGCGCACCGCTTCGCGATCACCCACCACCGCGGGCGGCGCAGCAAGACGATGGTCGAGTCGCTGCTCGACGACGTGCCCGGCTTGGGGGAGGTGCGCCGGCGTACCCTGCTGAAGCATTTCGGGTCGCTGCGCAAGCTGCGAGCCGCCTCCACCGAGGAGATCGCCGCCCTGCCCGGCTTCGGTCGGCGTACCGCCGAGCAGGTGAAGTCCGCGCTGGATCGCGACACCACCCGCGGCGAGGCGATCAACATGACCACCGGAGAGGTGATCGAGCAGTCGTGACCGCCCCCGACCGCCGGACCGGGCGGCACACGCTGCGTCGCCGGATCCTGCTCAGCCCAGCGATCCGGCGCTGGTGGCTCGCGCCGGCCGCCGCGGTGACCGCGGCCGCGCTGATCGGCGGCGCTGCCGCCGGCTGGGCCCTGCGACCGGAAGCGCAGGTCCCGCCGCCGGAGCAGGCGGCGCCCCCGCCGGCGGCCGCGCCCGCCGCCGTCGACCGGCCCGATTTCGAGGTGGCCTTCGGCTACCGGGACGAGCCCGTCGAGGTGCCGGCGCTGCAGAGCGCGAAGACCGAGTGGCTGAGTTTCGGCGACCTGCTGGTCGATTCGCTCGACACCGCCACCGCCGTCAGCGACTTCCGCCCCGTCGAGCTGCGCTACGACCCCCAGGTCGTGCGCGGCCGGGTCGAGAGCGGCGATGCCGTCCTGGCGGTGGAATTTCCCGACGACTTCACCGCCACCATGGTGCAGGACATGACCGACCCGCGCGGGGAGCCGCCGAGCATCCCGGTCACCGTCTACGCCGGGCCGCAGGCGCGCGCCGACGACGCTCTGGTGCTCGACCAGTACGTCGGGCGCGCGCTGAGGCCCGCCCTCGCCGAACGGGCCGGCGAGCTGCGCACCGTCGCCGACGAGCTGGGCGTGACCGACGCGGGGACCCGCTACGCCGAGCCCTTCGCGATCCGCATCGTCGAGGTCGACGGTCCGGCGCCGCGTAGCTATCGGTACGCATCGCGTTCGTGACCGGGCCCATAATGGGCCCCGTGACAGAGGCGGCGGCAGTACAGCAGGCCCCGGCGTCTGCCGAGGCGATCCGGCTGGTGGTGATCACCGGCATGTCCGGCGCGGGCCGGCGGACTAGCGCCCACGTGCTGGAGGACCTGGGCTGGTACGTCGTGGACAATCTCCCGCCGTCGATGCTCGTCGAGTTGTGCGCCAAGGCCGCCGCCGACGGGATCGACCGGGTTGCGGTGGTGCTGGATGTCCGCAGCCGCAGCCAGTTCGACCAGTTGCCGACCGTGTTCACCGAACTCGCGGCCGCCGGTACGCCGCCCGAGCTGCTGTTCGTCGACGCCGAGGACGATGTCATCGTCCGCCGCCAGTCCTCGGTCCGGCGGCCGCACCCGTTGCAGGGCGACGGGCCGCTGCTCGACGGCATCCGGCAGGAGCGGGCGATGCTGGCCGGCCTGCGCGCCGGCGCGGATCTGGTGATCGACACCTCGACCACCACGCTGCACCAGCTCGGCGTCCAGGTCGCCCACGTCTTCGGCGGCGGCGCGGAGCGGGTGCGGCTGTGCGTGATGTCGTTCGGGTTCAAGAACGGCGTACCGCTGGATGCCGACATGGTCTTCGACGTCCGTTTCCTGCCCAACCCGCACTGGGTGCCGGAGTTGCAACCCCACACCGGGTTGGAGGCGCCGGTGCGCGACTACGTGTTCGCCCAGGCCGGCGCCGAGCAGTTCGTGGAGCAGGTCGAGGCCCTGGTCGGCAACGTCGCCCGCGGCTATGCCGTGGAGGGCAAGCGGTACGCCACCATCGCGATCGGCTGTACCGGCGGCAAGCACCGCAGCACCGCGATCGCCACCGAGCTCGCCGACCGGCTGAACGCCGCGGGCCTGCCGACGGCGGTCATGCACCGCGATCTGGGGCGCGAATGACCGGCTCCCCGCTCGATGCCAGGTCACCGCTCGATGCCGGCGAGTTGCCGCGCGTCGCCGCGCTGGGCGGCGGGCACGGGCTGTTCGCGTCGCTGACCGCGCTGCGCCGGGTCACCGACCGGTTGACCGCGGTGGTCACCGTCGCCGACGACGGCGGATCGTCGGGCCGGCTGCGCGCCGAGCTGGACTGCCTGCCGCCGGGCGATCTGCGGATGGCGCTGGCGGCGTTGTGCGGCGACGACGCGTCCGGCCGGCTGTGGGCCGATGTCTTGCAGTCGCGCTTCGACGGCGACGGGGCGCTGTCGGGTCACGCGATCGGCAACCTGCTGATCGCCGGGCTGTGGCAGCGGCTCGGCGACCCGGTGGCCGGCCTGGACATGGTCGCCACGCTGCTCGGCGCGCGGGGACGGGTACTGCCGATGTCGCGGGTGCCGCTGGACATCGTGGCCGAGGTGATCGGCGTGGACCCGATGCACCCCGACGAGCTGTCGGAGATCCGCGGCCAGGACAAGGTCGCCCGGACCAATGCCGAGGTGCGCACGATCCGGCTGGAGCCGGCGGAGCCGCCGGCCGCGGACGAGGCCGTCCGCGCGATCGAGAGCTCCGACTGGGTGATCCTCGGCCCCGGCTCCTGGTTCACCTCCGTGATGCCGCACCTGATGGTGCCCGAGCTGGCCCGGGCGATCACCACGACCGGGGCCCGGCGGCTGCTCACGCTGAACCTGATGCCGGCGGGGGAGACCCGTGGCTACACCGCCGCCCAGCACCTGGAGCTGCTCGCCGAGCACGCCCCCCAGCTCCGGTTGGACGTGGTGCTGGCCGATACCCGGTTCGCGCGAGACGATCGGCATCTGCCCGCCTATGCCGCCTCGCTCGGCGCCGAGCTGGTGGTCGGGGACCTGGCGGTCCGCGACGGCACCGCCCGGCACGACCCGTTGCGGCTGGCGTCGATGTACGCCGAGATCATGGGGGCCTGATCCCGGACTGATGCGCTTCGAAGGCCCCCACCGACCCCCCACGCTTGTGATTGGATGGCCGCCATGGCGATGACTCAGCAGGTGAAGGCGGAGCTTGCCACCGTCGAGATCACCCGACCGACGACGCGCCGCGCCGAGCTGACGGCGATGTTGCGCTTTGCCGGCGGCCTGCACCTGGCGGGCGGCCGGATCGTGATCGAGGCGGAGCTGGACACCGGCGCCGCCGCCCGACGGTTGAGTCGCACGATCGCCGACCTGTTCGGGCACCAGACGGACCTGGTCGTGGTGAACGGCTCCGGGCTGCGCCGCGGCAACCGCTATGTGGTCCGGGTGATCCGCGACGGGAATGCGCTGGCCCGCCAGACCGGCCTCGTCGACTCCAAGGGCCGGCCCGCGCGAGGCCTGCCCGCGCAGGTGGTCAGCGGTTCGTTGGACGACTGCGTCGCCGCGTGGCGCGGCGCGTTCCTCGCGCACGGGTCGTTGACCGAGCCGGGGCGCTCGATGTCGCTGGAGCTGACCTGCCCCGGGCCGGAGGCGGCGCTCGCGCTGGTCGGGGCGGCGCGGCGGCTCGGCGTACCGGCCAAGGCCCGTGAGGTACGCGCGATCGACCGGGTCGTGGTCCGCGACGGCGACGGCATCGCCGCGATGCTCGCCCGGATGGGCGCCCACCAGTCGCTGCTGGCCTGGGAGGAGCGGCGGATGCGCCGCGAGGTGCGCGCGTCGGCGAACCGGCTGGCGAACTTCGACGACGCCAATCTGCGCCGCTCCGCGCGGGCGGCCGTTGCCGCCGGCGCGCGGGTCGAGCGGGCGCTGGAGATCCTCGGCGACGAGGTCCCCGATCACCTGCGCGCCGCGGGCACGCTGCGGCTGGAGCACAAGCAGGCCTCGCTGGAGGAGCTCGGCCAGTTGCACGACCCGCCCCTGACCAAGGACGCCGTGGCCGGGCGGATCCGGCGGCTGCTGGCCACCGCCGACAAGCTGGCGGGCGAGCGCGGGATCCCCGGCACGGACGCCAACCTGACCCCGGAGATGCTCGAGGACTCCTGAGCCGGGCCCCGGGTTGTGCCGAACCGCGCGTGCCCGCGCCCAGACCAACTCCGGTGCTGGTACGCCGAGCGTGCCAGTGGGCGGTTTGGTCCGCCCGGATGCGCGCTCGGGGGCCTTGGTTATTGTGTGCGCGTTCCGTGTCACGACAGACCACGCCGCTAAGGAGCATCGCGCATGACCATCAAGGTTGGCATCAACGGCTTCGGCCGGATCGGCCGCAACTTCTTCCGGGCCCTGGTGGCCTCGGGCGCCGACGTCGAGGTCGTCGCCGCCAATGACCTGACCGACAACGCCTCGATCGCCCAGTTGCTGAAGTTCGACACCGTGCTCGGCCGTTTCCCCGGCGAGATCACCGCCAACGACGAGGGCATCACCGTCGACGGCAAGCTGATCAAGGTCTTCGCCGAGAAGGATCCGGCGAACATCCCGTGGGGTGACCTCGGCGCCGACATCGTGATCGAGTCGACCGGCATCTTCACCGACGCCACCAAGGCCAAGGCCCACATCGACGGCGGCGCGAAGAAGGTGATCATCTCCGCTCCGGCGAAGAACGAGGACATCACCATCGTGATGGGCGTCAACGACGGCGACTACGACCCGGCCACGCAGCACATCATCTCCAACGCCTCCTGCACCACCAACTGCCTGGCCCCGCTGGCCAAGGCGCTGAACGATGCGCTGGGCATCAACAAGGGCCTGATGACCACGGTGCACGCCTACACCCAGGACCAGAACCTGCAGGACGGCCCGCACAAGGACCCGCGCCGGGCCCGCGCCGCCGCGCAGAACATCGTGCCGACCTCCACCGGCGCGGCCAAGGCCATCGGCCTGGTGCTGCCCGAGCTGAAGGGCAAGCTGGACGGGTACGCCCTGCGCGTCCCGGTGATCACCGGATCGGCCACCGACCTGACCTTCGAGGCCGCCCGCGAGACCTCGGTCGAGGAGGTCAACGAGATCATGAAGTCCGCCGCCGAGGACGGGCCGCTGGCGCCCTACCTGAACTACAGCGAGGATCCGCTGGTCTCCTCCGACATCGTCACCGACCCGGCGTCGTGCATCTTCGACTCCGGCCTGACCAAGGTGATCGGCAACAACGTCAAGGTGGTCGGTTGGTACGACAACGAGTGGGGCTACTCCAACCGCTTGGTCGACCTGACCAAGCTGGTCGGCGAGAAGCTCTGAGCGAATCACGAGGGAGAGGGGACCGCGGACCGATGAAGTCCATCGATGATCTTGGTGACCTGCGCGGCAAGCGGGTGATCATCCGCTGCGATCTGAACGTCCCGCTGGACGGCGACAAGATCACCGACGACGGGCGGATCCGGGCCTCGGTCCCGACCCTGACCAGGCTGGCCGATGCCGGGGCGAAGGTGATCATCCTCGCCCACCTCGGCCGGCCCAAGGGCAAGCCGAACCCCGAGTTCTCGCTGGCGCCGGTCGCCGAGCGGCTCGCCGAGCTCCTCGGGCGGCCGGTCGCCTTCGCGGCCGACACCACGGGTCCGCAGGCGCGTGAGGTGGTCGACGGGCTGGCCGACGGCGAGGTGGCGCTGCTGGAGAACGTCCGCTTCGACCCGCGCGAGGACTCCAAGGACGAGGCTGAGCGTGCGGAGCTGGCCCGGGCCTATGCCGAGCTGGGCGACGCCTTCGTCTCCGACGGGTTCGGGGTGGTGCACCGCAAGCAGGCCTCGGTCTACGACCTGGCGAAGCTGCTTCCGCACGCCGCGGGCGAGCTGGTCAAGGCCGAGACCGAGGTGCTGCGCGCGATCACCGAGGATCCGCAGCGGCCGTTCGTGGTCGTGCTCGGCGGCGCGAAGGTCTCGGACAAGCTGGCGGTGATCGACAACCTGCTCGCCAAGGCCGATTCCCTGCTGATCGGCGGCGGGATGGTCTTCACCTTCCTCGCGGCGCGGGGCTTCGAGGTGGGCAAGTCGCTGCTCGAGGCCGATCAGGTCGAGACCTGCCGGAGCTACCTCGAGCGCGCCGGACGCGAGGGCACCGAGATCGTCCTGCCGACCGACATCGTGGTGGCACCCGAGTTCGCCGCCGACGCGCCGCCCACGGTGGTCGCCGCCGACGCGATCCCGGCCGATCAGCTCGGGATGGACATCGGCCCCGAGTCTGCTGCGGCCTTCGCCGAGAAGATCGCCGGCGCACGCACGGCCTTCTGGAACGGCCCGATGGGCGTCGCCGAGTTTGCGGCGTTCGCCGGCGGTACGCGTGCCGTTGCCGAGGCCATGACGAAGGTCGATGGGCTGTCCGTGGTGGGCGGTGGCGACTCTGCGGCCGCGGTGCGCGATCTCGGCTTCGCCGACGACGACTTCGGCCACATCTCGACCGGCGGCGGCGCCAGCCTGGAATACCTCGAGGGCAAGGAACTGCCCGGCCTGCAGGTACTGGAGGACTGATCATGGCCGAAGCGACGCACGGGCGTACCCCGCTGATGGCGGGCAACTGGAAGTCCAATCTGAACCACGTCGAGGCGACCGGGCTGGTGCAGAAGCTGGCCTGGACGCTGCAGGACAAGCGCTGGGATCCGGCGAAGTCGGAGGTCGCGGTGTTCCCGCCGTTCACCGACCTGCGGACGGTGCAGACGCTGGTGGAGGGCGACAAGCTGCAACTGGAGTACGGGGCGCAGGACGTCTCGTCCCACGACGGCGGCGCCCACACCGGCGAGGTCACGGCGCGGATGCTGGCCAAGCTCGGCTGCCGCTACGTGATCGTCGGGCATTCCGAGCGGCGCACCGAACACGATGAGTCCGATGCGGTCGTCCAGGCGAAGGCGCTGCAGGCGCTGCGTGCCGACATCGCCCCGATCGTCTGCGTCGGGGAGGGCCCGGAGGTCCGGGAGGCCGACGGCCAGGTCGATCACTGCCTGGCCCAGGTCGGCGGTTCGCTGGCCGGGCTGAAGCCCGAGGACATCACCCGCAGCGTGATCGCCTACGAGCCCGTGTGGGCCATCGGCACCGGAAAGGTCGCCACCCCCGACGACGCGCAGGAGGTCTGTGGGGCGATCCGGCAGTTCCTCGCCGAGGAGCACGGAATCGCGGTCGCCGAGCGGGTCCGGATCCTCTACGGCGGCTCGGTGAAGGCCGACAATGTGGTGGCGATCATGGCCGAACCGGATATCGACGGCTGCCTCGTCGGCGGTGCGTCGCTGAAGGTCGACGAGTTCGCCGCGATCTGCCGCTTCTACGATCTGGCGGGCGGGTGAGCCGAACTTCGCGTGTGTCGGGTCGTCGGGCTAGAGTGACGCCCGTGTTTGCCGCCCCCATGACGCCAGCGCTCGCGCCCGTCGGGATCGGGTCCGCCGGATGAGCGTACCGATCCTCGTCCTGTCGATCCTGTTGGTGATCGTCAGCACGATCCTCACGCTGTTCGTGCTCCTGCACAAGGGCCGCGGCGGCGGCATGTCCGACCTGTTCGGTGGCGGCATGTCGACCAGCTTCGGCGGCAGCTCGACCGCGGAGCGCACGCTCGATCGCCTGACCATCGTCCTCGGGCTGATCTGGATCGCGATCGTCGTCGTGCTGTTGGTGCTCTACCGCTGGTTCCCGTGAGCCGCGCCGGGCGCTGATGCCCCGCTCAGGCGGGCGTGCGCAGCTCCCGCCCGGAGCGAATCCACGCGGTGATCCCGCCCCGCACGGAGCGGGCCTCGCGGCCCAGCTCGCCGAGCAGGGCGACCGCCCTGGGCGAGGACAGGCAGTAAGGGCCCTGGCAGTAGGCGATGACGTCCGCGTCCGCCGGCAGTTCGGCCAGCCGGTCGCGCAGATGAGGCAGCGGGATGCTCAGCGCCCCGGGCACGTGGCCCTTGGCGTACTCCTCGGCGGAGCGCACGTCGATCACCATCGTGCCGCCCCGCATCCGTCGCTCCAGCTCCTCCACCGTCACCGGCTCCGGCCCGGGGTGCGCGGCGAAGTACTCGCTGACCGCCGTCCGCACCGCAGGCACCGTGCGTTCGGCGAACTCCTCGAAGCTGGCCAGCAGCGCCGAGACCTGCGGCGAGGCGATCCGGTAGTGGATGCGTACGCCGTCGCGGCGCGCGGCCACGAGCTGCAGCGCCTTGAGCTGCTGGAGCTGCGCCGACGTGCTCTTCAGCCCGACGCCGGCGCGCGCGGCCAGCTCCTCGACCGTGGACTCGCCCTCCTCGAGCTGGTCCAGCAGCCGCAGCCGGATCGGGCTGGCCAGCGCCTTGCCCACCTGGGCGAGCTGCTCGTAGATGGGCAGCTCGGGGAATGCCTTGGTCATGGTCGGTTCAGCCTAGTGCGCCGGTCGAACGCTCGCCGCGCAGCGCCAGCGCCGAGCAGACCGCGCCGAGCGCTGCGATCACGGCGAAGCCGACCGAGACCGTGACGGCGGAGCCGACCAGCGACGGCCCGCCGAGGCTGACCAGTACGCCCGCCAGCGCGGAGCCGAGGGTGTTCGCGACCAACTGGACCGTGTTCACGCCGGCCGAGGCCTTCTGCGCCTCCGCGTCGTCGTCGGTGCTCCGCAGCACCGCGGCGGCGCTGTGCCCGAACGTCATCCCGATCCCGCAGCCTGCGATGAACAGCGTGCCGAACCAGGCCGCCACGATGACGGGGCCGGGGTCGGCGCGCTGGGTCAGGGCGTAGGCGCAGAAGCCGGCGGCGAGCAGGGCGGGTCCGCCGATCCGCAGCCGGGCGAGGCCACGGGCGGAGGTCACGCCCGAGGTGGCGATGCCCGCCGCGCTCCAGCCCCAGGAGATGGCGGCGCCGAGCAGGCCCGCGGGCAGGGGCGACAGCGCGCCGAGCCGCTGACCGAACAGCGGCACGAAGGCCTCGATGGTGGAGCCGATGGCGACCGCCGCGATCACCAGGTAGATCCAGCGCAGCGGCGAGCGGGGGAGATAGGTCAGCCCCGGGAGCAGCGAGCGGGGGCTGGTGGCGCGATCCCGGGCGACGAAGCCGGTCAGCGCGAGGGCCGCCGCGAGGCCGAGCACGGCGACGGGCAGCAGCCCCGTGGTGAGCTGCGCGCCGGACAGGGCGGCCGTGGCGAGGGTGAGCAGCAACAGCGACAGCTTGGGTACGCCGCCGGCGCCGCCCGCGCCACGGCCCGACGCGGGCATCACCCGCGCGGCGAGGCCGGCGGCCGCGGCCGTCGCCGCGATCAGGGTCCAGAAGGCGCCGCGCCACACGCCGAGCTGGGCGAACAGGCCACCGAGCACCGGGCCGATCACGTTGCCCACTCCCCACATCGCCGACAGCAGGGCGATCGCCCGGGTCCACAGGTGGGCCGGCAGGACGCGCCGCAGCACCGTGTAGGCGAGCCCGGTGAGCAACCCGCCGGCCGCGCCCTGGACGATCCGCCCGGCCAGGAAGACCGGTATCGTGGGCGCGACGGCGTCGATGACCAGGCCCGCGCCGAATCCGGCGAAGGCGAGCAGGTAGCCCAGTCGCGCGTCCAGCCCGGCGGAGAGCTGGCCGACGAACATCGACGAGATCACCGATGCGAGCAGGAAGCTCGTCATCGCCCAGGCGTACAGCTCTTCGCCGCCGATGTCGGCGACGGCGTTCGGCAGCAGGCTGGCGGTGACGTAGACGTTGATCGCGTACAGCGCGATGCCGGAGGCCAGGACGATGACCGGGCCGCGGGTGTGGGGGGCGAAGAGATCGCTCCAGCGGGCGGTGGCGGGCGCCGCGTCGGGTTCGGCCGCGCTAGTCGACTCATATTCCATAGAGTTATGGAATAACCGAACCTCAGGAGTTGTCAACCGCTCCGACCCGGCTTTCCCGCCCGCTGACCGGGTGCCGGCGGGGTTTGGTCCATGCCGCACGCTGCGATTACAGTTGCGCCCGTGATTCCGCTGCCCAAGGCCCCCCGCGCGGCCACCTCGACGGCATCGCGGATCGTCGCACCGACAGCTCGGGGTCCGATCGTCGACCACCCCTGACAGTCCCGGCCGGTCCGGCCGCAACACGCAGAAATGGGCCGCAGGCCCCGACGAAGGAGACAGACACGTGGTAGGTGGGAGCGCGATCCGCGGCAGCCGGGTCGGTGCCGGGCCGATGGGCGAGGCGGAGCGGGGGGACACCGCCCCGCGGGCGCACGTGTCCTACTTCTGTGCCAATGGCCACGAGACCCGGCCGGCCTTCGCGATCGAGGCGGACGTGCCGGAGGCGTGGGACTGCCCGCGTTGCGGCCTGCCGGCGAACACGGATGCGGAGAACCCGCCGCCGCCGCCGAAGACGACGCCCTACAAGACCCACCTCGCCTATGTGAAGGAGCGCCGCTCCGACTCCGAGGCCGAGGCCATCCTGGCCGAGGCCCTGGAGCTGCTGCGCGACCGCCGCGCCCGCGGCGAGGTCATCTACTGACGGCCTGAGAAGAAAATACCGACGGCTGCGTCACAGTTGACGCACCCGTCGGTATTTTCTTCCCGGCCGCCGCGGCCGGGCCGCTCAGTCGAGGTCGGCGGCCGCCGCCCGGTCCAGCCAGTACCACGTCGCCTCGTTTCCGTGCACGCGCCCGGCGGGCACCGACGGATCCTGCCGGTACGCCTTGGCGACGGCCTCGGCCTTGCCCTGTCCGGCCGCGACCAGCCACACCTGCTGGCTGGCGTTGATCACCGGCAGCGTCAGGCTGATCCGCTCCGGCGGCGGCTTCGGCGAATCCCGGACCGCGATCACCCTGGCCGCGGCGTCCTCCCCGCCCGCCGCCAGCGACGGGTGGTCGGGGAACAGCGAGGCCACGTGGCCGTCGGGACCGATGCCGAGCAGGCAGATGTCGAAGACGGTGTCGCCGAGCTCGGCGGCATAGGCCTGTGCGGCGCCGTCGAGGTCGACACCGTCCGAGGACGGCATCGGGTGCACCAGCGCCTGGTCCAGACCGGCCGGGGTCAGCGCGCTGATCGCCGGCTCGGCGTTGCGGTCCTCCGACCCGGTCGGCACGAATCGCTCGTCGCCCCACCACAGCGCGATCCGGTAGGGATCGACCGGGCCGTCCGCCAGCTCGGCGCCCAGCAGCTCGTGCACCTTGCCCGCGATGGTTCCGCCGGTCAGACAGACCGAGACGATCTTGGTGTTCGACTCGCGCTGCAGCTCGCTGATCCGCCGGACCAGCCCCTCGCTGACCCCGGCGGCCAGCGTGTCCGCATCGTCGAAGATCTCGAGCTCGGTCTCCATGATCAACTCCCTCGTCTCGATCCGGTGGTCTTCCTCGTCGTCCGCTTGGCGGCCGTCTTCTTCGCCGGGGCCTTCTTTGCCGGTGTCTTCTTTGCCGGGGCCTTCTTGGCGACGGCCTTCTTGGCGGCCGCCTTCTTCGCCGGCGCCTTCCTGGCGGTCGGTTTGCTGGCCGGCGCCTTCGCGGATCTCCGCGGGCCGGCGGCCTCGGCCCGCGCGGCGCGGGCCACGACGCCGGCGGCCGCGGTCTCATAGATCTGGTCGGGATCCATCCGGCGCAGCTCCTCGGCGAGCAGCTCGGTGATCGGGCGACGCTTCAGGGCCACCTGCCGCAGCGGCTGACCGGGCACGGTGTAGTCGGCGAGCACCCCGTTCTCCCGGCTGATCGCGATGTCCCCGGCCGCCGTGGTCATCCGGACGTCGGTGATGCCCGGGCCGCCGCTGGTCCGCAGCCGGACGGGTACGCCGAGTCGATCCTCCAGCCAGGCCGCCAGCAGCAGCGCGGACGCACTGCCGCGCCGGGCGGCGACGGTCGCCGACAGGATGTGCGCCGGGTACTGGTCGAGGGCCGCGGCAAGCAGCGCGCGCCAGGCGGTGAGTCGGGTCCAGGCCAGGTCGGAATCGCCCGGCCGGGTGTGCCGCGCCCGGTTGATCAACTGCGCGGCCGATCCGGAGTCGGTGATCCGCCGGTTGCCCAGCTCGCCCACCGGATCCTCGGCCGCCACCTCCGGCGCCCGCCCCGGCCACCAGACCACGACCGGCGTGTCGGGCAGCAGCAGCGGCAGCACCACCCCGTCGGCGTGATCGGCGACCGGCCCGTGCAGCCACAAGATCACGGTCTCGCCGGGGGCGCCGTCGCCGACGCGTACCTCGGCGTCCAGGCCGGCCCGCCGGCCCGGCCGGCGGACGACCAGCAGGATCCGCGACGGATGCTCGCGGCCGGCCTTGGTCGAGTCGGCGAGCGCCGACTCGAAGGTCTTCTCGTCGCAGACCACGACCATGGTCATCACCATGCCCATCGCCGGGCTGCCGGCGCTGCGGCGGGCGCGCAGCAGCGCCTGGGAGATCTGGGATGCCGTGGTGTCGGCCAGTTCGATGATCATTCCGCGTACCTCACTCGTTCCCGCGCGCTCATGGCCGGCGCCACACGTGCCCGTCGCGGGCCATCATCTCGTCGGCGACCATCGGCCCCCAGCTTCCCGCGGCATAGTCCTGCGGCGGCATACCCGAATTCTCCCAGTGCTGCAGGATCGGGTCGAGGATCTGCCAGGACAGCTCGACCTCCTCGTGCTGCGGGAACAGCGGCGGGTCGCCGAGCAGCACGTCGAGGATCAGCCGCTCGTAGGCCTCCGGGCTGGACTCGGTGAACGATCCGCCGTAGGCGAAGTCCATGTTCACCTGCCGGATCTCCATCTGGGTGCCGGGCACCTTCGCCCCGAACCGCAGCGTGATGCCCTCGTCGGGCTGGATCCGCATCACCAGCGCGTTCGCGCCCAGTTCCTCGGTGTCGGTGTTGTCGAAGGGCAGGTGCGGCGCGCGCTTGAAGCCGAGCGCCACCTCGGTGGTACGCCGGGCCAGCCGCTTGCCGGTACGCAGGTAGAACGGCACCCCCGCCCAGCGGCGGTTGTCGATGTCGACCCGGATCGCCGCATAGGTCTCGGTGATCGAATCGGGCGAGATGCCCTCCTCCTCCAGATAGCCGCGGACATTCCGGCCGCCGGCCCAGGCGCGCGTGTAGCGCCCACGGGCGGTGTGCGCGTCGATGTCGGCCGGCGGCCTGGTCGCTGCCAGCACCTTCTGCTTCTCGGTCCGCAACTGCCGGGCATCGAAGGAGGTCGGCTCCTCCATCGCGGTCAGCGCGAGCAGTTGCAGCAGGTGGTTCTGGATCACGTCGCGGGCCGCGCCGATGCCGTCGTAGTAGCCGGCCCGGCCGCCGATGCCGATGTCCTCGGCCATCGTGATCTGCACCTGGTCGATGTAGTTGTTGTTCCAGATCGGGTCGAACATCTGGTTGGCGAACCGGAGCGCGAGCATGTTCTGCACGGTCTCCTTGCCCAGATAGTGATCGATCCGGAACACCGAACTGGACGGGAACACCGAGGAGACGATCCGGTTCAGGTCACGGGCGCTTTCCAGGTCGTGGCCGAACGGCTTCTCGATGATCACCCGGCGCCAGCGACCGCCGTCCTGGTCGGCCATCCCGTGCCGGCGCAACTGGTCGACGACGTTCTCGAAGAACCGGGGCGGGATCGACAGGTAGAACGCGTGGTTGCCGCCGGTGCCGCGCGATTCGTCCAACTCGATGATCGTCTGCTTGAGCTGGGCGAAAGCCGCGTCGTCGTCGAAATCGCCCGGCACGAACCGGATCCCGTCGATCAGTTGTTGCCAGACCTCCTCGCGAAACGGCGTCCGGGCGTGTTTTTGGACCGCGTCGTGGACGATCTCGGCGAAGTCCTGGTCGGCCCAGTCGCGGCGGGCGAACCCGACCAGCGCGAAGCCGGGCGGCAGCAGCCCGCGGTTGGCCAGGTCGTAGACCGCGGGCATCAACTTCTTGGTGGCGAGGTCGCCGGTCACGCCGAAGATCACCAGGACCGACGGGCCCGCGATGCGGGGCAGCCGCCGGTCCTGGGGATCGCGCAGCGGATTGGCGCGCGACAGATCGATCACGCGGCGTCCAGGGCCTTCTGGACGGTCTGCACCAGCTCGTCCCACGACTTGGCGAACTTCTCCACGCCCTCGTCCTCCAGCACCTGGGTGACATCGGCCATGTCGATGCCCACGTCGGCGAGCTGCTCCAGCACCCGGCGGGCGTCGTCGTAGTACGGGGTGATCGTGTCGCCGGTCACCTTGCCGTGATCGGCGAACGCCTGCAGCGTCTTCTCCGGCATCGTGTTCACTGTGTGCGGGGCGACCAGTTCGCTGACATACATCGTGTCGTCGTAGTCGGGATTCTTCACCCCGGTGGACGCCCACAGCGGCCGCTGCGGATTCGCGCCGGCCTCGGCGAGCCGCTGCCAGCGTTCGCTGCGCAGCGAGTCGGCGAACACCTGATAGGCGAGCCGGGCGTTGGCGACGGCGGCCTTCCCCTTCAGGGCGGCGGCCTCCGGCGTACCGATCTCGTCCAGTCGCTTGTCGACCTCGGTGTCCACCCGGGACACGAAGAAGGAGGCCACGGACTGGATGTCGTCGATCGGCTGACCGGCCTCGAGCGCCTGCTCCAGGCCGGTCAGGTACGCATCGATCACCTCGCGATAGCGCTCCAGGGAGAAGATCAGCGTGACATTGACGCTGATCCCCGCCGCGATCGTCTGGGTGATCGCCGACAGCCCTTCCTTGGTCGCCGGGATCTTGATCAACACCTGCGGCCGGTCCACCATGTCGCGCAGTTGGCGGGCCTGCTCGACCGTGCCGTTGGTGTCGCGGGCCAGGCCGGGGGAGACCTCGATGCTGACCCGGCCGTCGACGCCGTCGGTGGCCTCGTAGGTCTCGCGGAACAGGTCGCAGGCGTTGCGCACGTCCTCGGTCGTGAGCAGGACGATGGCCTCGTCGACCGTGTCGCCCTTGAGCTGGGCGACCTGGTCGCGATAGGACTCGCCGTCGGCGAGCGCGGCGGCGAAGATCGTCGGGTTGGTGGTCACCCCGACGACCGAGTCGTTCTTGATCAGATCCGACAGGTTGCCGCTGGTGATCCGCTCGCGGCTCAGGTCGTCCAGCCAGATCGATACGCCGGCATCGGACAGCTTCTGCAGTGCCTCACTCATGGATGCTCCTCCTTGATCGGGTTGCTCGGAAATGGCCGGTCAGCCGACCGGGGTGTCGGAGCCGGACTCGGCCTCGGCGTCGGCCGGTCCGACCGGGCCGTGGGCGGCGCGGGCGAGCCGGCGTACCCCGTCGGCGGCGTTCTTGATCGACTTCTTGGCCCGATCGGTGACCGCGTCGGCGGTGAAGCCGAACTCGGTGAACAGTCGGGAGCCGGCGGCGCTGGCGCCGTAGTGGTCGAGGCTGATGATCTCGCCGAAGTCGCCGACGATCTCGCGCCAGCCCTGCGCCACGCCGGCCTCGATGCTGACCCGGGCCAGCACGTCGGCCGGGAACACGGAGTCGCGGTAGGCGTCGTCCTGCTCGTCGAACCACTCCTTGCACGGCATCGACACGACACGGGCCTGCACGCCCTGGGCGGCGAGCTGGTCGCGGGCACCGACGCAGTACTGCACCTCCGAGCCGGTGCCGACCAGGATCACGTCGGGTGCCGAGCCGTCCGGGGTGTCCAGCAGCGTGTAGGCGCCCTTGGCGACCTCGCTCGCCTCGGCGTACCCGTCGACCCCGCGGGGGAAGACCGGCAGGTTCTGCCGGGTCAGCGCGAGACCCGCCGGGCGGTCGTTGTGGGACAACGCGGTACGCCAGGCGATCGCCGTCTCATTGGCATCGGCGGGCCGCACGACGTCCAGGCCGGGCACCGCGCGCAGGTTCGCGAGCTGCTCGATCGGCTGGTGGGTCGGGCCGTCCTCGCCGAGGCCGATCGAGTCGTGGGTCCAGACATAGATCGTCGGCAGCTTCATCAACGCCGCCAGCCGCACCGGCGGGCGCATGTAGTCGGAGAAGATCAGGAACGTCGCGCCGTAGGGGCGCGAGCCGCCGTGCAGGGTGATCCCATTCAGGATCGCGCCCATCCCGTGCTCGCGCACGCCGAAGTGCAGGTTGCGGCCGAACTCGTTGCCCTCCCACATCTTGGTCTGCCGGTCGGTCGGCAGGAACGACGGCTCACCGTCGATCGGGGTGTTGTTGGACTCGGCGAGGTCGGCCGAGCCGCCCCAGATCTCCGGCAGGTCCTTGAAGGTCTGCAGCACCGCGGCCGAGGCCTTCCGGGTCGCGATGCCCTTCTCGTCGGCGTCCCACGTCGGCAGGTCGGCGTCCCAGCCGTCGGGCAGCTCGCGCTTGGCCATCCGGTCCCACAGCGCCGCGCGCTCGGGATTGGCCTCGCGCCACGTGGCGAAGTCGGCGTCCCAGCGTGCCTGCTCCGCCGCGCCCTTCTCGGCGACCTGGGCACGGGTGTGCTCCAACACCTTGGGATCGACCTCGAAGGTCTTGTCGGGGTCGAAGCCGAGCTCGCGCTTGGTGGCGGCGACCTCGTCCTCGCCGAGCGCGGCCCCGTGCGCCTTGCCGGTGCCGCGCAGGTTCGGCGCCGGCCAGCCGATGATCGTCTTCAGCGCGATGAAGCTCGGCCTGTCGGTGACCTTGCGGGCCTCGTCGAGCGCGGCCGCGAGCGCCGGCACGTCCTCGGTGTAGCCCTTGCCGCCGTTGGTCCAGTCCACGGTCTGCACGTGCCAGCCGAGCGCCTCGTAGCGGCCCTGGACGTTCTCGGTGAACGCGATGTTGGTGTCGTCCTCGATGGAGATCGCGTTGTCGTCCCAGATCAGGGTCAGGTTGCCCAGCCGCTGCGTACCGGCGAGCGAGGACGCCTCGTTGGACACGCCCTCCTCCAGGTCGCCGTCGGAGGCGATGCAGTAGATGTGGTGATCGAAGAACGACTCGCCCATCGACGTCTCGGGATCGAACAGGCCGTGCTCGCGGCGGGCCGCCATCGCCATCCCGACGGCATTGCCGACGCCCTGGCCGAGCGGGCCCGTGGTCGTCTCCACGCCCGGGGTGTGGCCGTACTCGGGGTGACCCGGGGTCTTCGAGTCCCAGGTGCGCAGCGCCTTGAGGTCGTCCAGCTCCAGCCCGAATCCGGCCAGGAAGAGCTGGATGTAGAGCGTCAGCGAGGAGTGGCCGGCCGACAGCACGAACCGGTCGCGGCCGGGCCACTTCGGGTCGGCCGGGTTGATCCGCAGGTACTTCTGGAACAGCAGGTACGCCGCCGGCGCGAGGCTCATCGCCGTGCCCGGGTGGCCATTGCCCACGTTCTGGACCGCGTCCGCGGCGAGCACCCGGACCGTGTCGATCGCCTTGGCGTCGACATCGGTCCAGTCGTCGGGAAGCTTCAGGGAGGAGCTGGTCATCGTTGCGGATGTCCTTTCGCGCGCGGGTCTCGCGCCGGACGCCATCGATCGGGACGCGAGCTGACTGGTCGGGCCTGCGCGCGATCACCGATCCGGCGATCCGCGCGGTTCCGCGTCCAGCCTACTCACGGGCGACCGGCTACTCACCGCCGACCGGCGGCGGGATCGGCATCGCCGCCGGTGCGGCGCTCACTCGCCCGTGCCCAGCGCGCGGATGGCCGGGATGCGCAGCGCCGAGCGCGCCGCCAGCACGGCCGTCAGCGCGGTCAGCAGGGCGGTCAGCCCGGTGATCGCGGCGAGCAGGGACCACGGGATCGCGATCACCGGGCTCCCGTAGACCCGGGCGGTCGCCAGCCACAGCCCGACCAGGCCGAGGACCGCTGCCACGGCGCCGAGCACCAGCCCGATGGCGATGGCGCCGAGCGCCTCGCCGACCGTGGCGCCGACGATCTGGCGGCGGGTCAGGCCGGCCAGGCGTAAGGTGGCGAGCTCGCCGCGGCGCTGGCCGACGGAGATGGCGAGGGTGCTGAGCACGCTGATCAGGGCGTACCCGCTGCCGAGCCCGACGATCGCCGCCATCACCCCGCGGTTCTCCGCATCGGCCGCGGCATTCTCCGCGGGAGTGATCTCTCCCGGCCGGCGGACATCGGCGGCGCCGGCCGCGCGCAGCGCCCGCCCGACGGCCGCGGCATCGGCGCCGGGGAGGAGCTGCACCACGACGGTGGTCGGCCCGTCGAGCAGCCGGGCGGGCACGATCGACCGGTCCAGGTAGAAGCCGTCCTCGCCGGCCAGCGTCTCGCCCATCCGGGCGGCCTCGCCCAGTCGCACCGGCCGGTCGTCGATCAGCACCTCGATGGTGTCGTAGCGGTCGGCGAGCATCGTGGAGTCCAGGCCGGGGCCGAAGACGATGCCCCGCGCGTCGAAGTCGGAGACATCGCCGCGCGCCGGCTGCTGCGCGTTGGTGGCCCGGAAGGCCACCGGATCGACAGCGACGACGGTGCCCGGCGAATCGGTCTGGATGCCGTCGCGGCCGAGCCGGACCGTCAACGGAACCCGGGTCTGCACCGACGCCACCGCGATCCCGGGAATCGACGCCACCGCGTCGGCATCGACCCGGTCCCCCGTCGCGACCAGATCGGCGCGCAGCAACCGGTCCGCCTCGGTCCCGGCCGCCCGCGTCTGGGTGTCGAGGATCCCCTGCAGGCCCATCACGAGCCCGACCAGGACGATCATCGGCGCGGCGCACGATGCGGTACGCCGGACCGCGTCACGAAGGTTCGCGGCGGCGAGCCCCGCGACGGGGGAGCGGCCGGTCAGCGCGCCGAGCGCACGGGCGAGGACGGGAACCACGAGCGGCGCCAGCCCGCTCATCGCGACCGACCCGGTGAGCACCGTGCCCAGACCGAGCAGCAGGGGAATCAGTACGCCGCCCGCGCTCGCCGCGAAGAAGATCTGGGTCACCGTGAGCGCCGTGAAGACCGCCGTGCCGATCCACCGGCCGGGCGTCATCACGCGACGCTCGTCGGGGCCGCGGCGCAGCGCCGCCAGCGGCGCGATCCGGGTGGCCCGCCGCGCCACACCCCAGCCGCCGACCAGGCAGACGCCCACCGCCACGACGACGTCGAGCGCCGCCAGTTCCGGTCGGACCGGGATCGCCAGCGCGGGCGGGAAGGCGCCGAGACCGCTCAGGATGGCGCGTTGCACCTGCGCCAGGACGACCCCCAGCACGGCCCCGGCCGCCGCACCGGCGAGCGCCGCCAGCATCGCCTCGACCAGCAGCAACCGGCGTACCTGGCCGGCGGTGACCCCGCCGAGGCGAAGCACGGCAAGATCATGTCGCCGCTGGTCGACGGCGAAACCGAGGGTCGACGCCACCACGAAGATCGTCAGGAAACCGCCGAGGACGACGGTCATCCCGGTCAGCGTGCTCGCAGCCGACGCCGACTGACGAAACGCGGCCGCCTCCTCCGGGGCGAGGCCGGCCGGCGGCGCGCCCTCGACGCCGAGGATGATCGTCATCCCGGCGTGCACGATCGCCACGCCCAGGGTCACCGCCGACACGGTGCCGACGAAGAGCGGCCAACGGTCGGCGAAGGTGCGTGCGGCGAGCCGGATCATCGGGCACCTTCCAGATCGGTCAGGGTCGCGGCGATCGTCGCGGCGTCCGCGCCGGCCAGCGTGCTGACCAGCCGTCCGTCGCGCAGGAAGGCGACATGGTCGGCCCGGGAGGCGGCGAGCGGATCATGGGTGACCATCAAGATCGTCTGCCCGTGCTCGTCGACCAGCGAACGAAGCAGGTCGAGAACGATTCCCGCCGAGGCGCTGTCCAGGGCGCCGGTCGGTTCGTCGGCGAACAAGATGCTGGGCGTGGTCGCCACCGCGCGGGCGAGCGCCACCCGCTGCTGCTGGCCGCCCGACAGCTCGCGCGGCCTGTGCGCGAGATGCGCGCCGAGCCCGAGCAGGTGCAGTGCCTCGGCGGCCACCCCATCGGCATCGGTACGCCCGGCCAGCCGCAGCGGAAGCGCGACATTCTGTGCCGCCGTCAACGCGGCCACCAGGTTGAACTGCTGGAAGACGAAGCCGATGACGTCGCGGCGCAGCCGGGTCAGGGCATCGTCCCCGAGGCCGGCGATGTCGGTGCCGTCGAGGAACACCCGGCCGGAATCGGGCCGGTCCAGGCCGGCGGCGCAGTTCAGCAGGGTGGATTTGCCGGACCCGGACGGGCCCATCACGGCCGTCCAGGACCCGCGCCGGCAGCCGAGCGTGACGTGGTCCAGCGCGGTCAGGTTCGAGATGCCCGAGCGGTAGCTGCGGGTCACCTCGTCGAGTTGCAGGGCGGTCGGTGACGCGGGTGATCGGCTCATGGAGCCAGCACACCGCGCCCCGCGCCGCGCGGCAGTGGGGCCGACCGCCGGATCGAGGTAGGGCTGGCTCTACCGGCCGGCGCCGAGGACGCTCCTAGGATGGCACCGATGCAGCGCGCCGGATCCGCCCCCGAGGCGCCACCCGCGATCGGCGCGTGGCGGGCCGTGCTGCACGTCGGTGGCACGTCGCTGCGGGTGCTCGCGGCGCTCGCTGCGGTCGGCCTGCTCGGCGCGCCGATCTGGCTGGCGCTCGGTCGGGCCGAGCGCGGTGCGGGGGCCGTCGGCGCGCTGGTGATCGCCGGTCTGGTCCTGCTCGGGGCGGGGCTGCCCGTGATCGCCGCGGTTGCGGCCCGCTCCGACTGGCGCGCTGTGGCGTGGCTGCTCGGCGCCGATCCGACCGACGGCCCGACGATCCGGTTGACCGAGCCGCGCAGCCTGGTCCGGCCGTTGGCCTACACGGTCGTGCTGTTGACCCTCGGCGGCGCCGCGGCCGTGCTGATCGCGGTCCTGGTGGTGGCCGCGGTGGTCGCCCTGACCAGCCCGATCCTGGTGGCGGCGGGCGATCACGCCGTGATCGGGCCGTTCGCCGTGGACACGGCGGCGCGCGCCGTGGTGGCGGTCGCCGCCGCGCTCGTCGTCCTGGCTGGGCTGGTCGCCGTCGCGCCGCCCCTCGCCCGCGCGCACGCCGCCGTGGTGCGGCAGGTCCTGACCCGGCCCGAACAACGCCTGCGGCGCGACCTGGCGACGACCGCGCTGTCCCGCGCGCGGCTGGTCCGCGCCTTCGATGTCGAGCGCCGGCGGATCGAGCGCGATCTGCACGACGGGGTCCAACCCCAGTTGCTGTCGGTCAGCATGACCCTGGGCCTGGCGCTCGCGGCCATGCCCGCGGACGCGCCGGGCCGCGCGGACGTGCTGCGCGCGCAGCAGCAGGCACGTAGCACGCTCGATGCGCTGCGCGGCTTCGTCCGCAACATCCACCCGCAGGTGCTGATCGATCACGGACTTGTCGCCGCGGTGAGCGAGCTTGCCGACACCTTGCCCGTGCCGATCACGATCACCGACCGGCTGGGCGACCGGCTGCCCGCCGAGGTCGAGACCAACCTCTACTTCTGCATCGCCGAGCTGATGGCCAATGTCGCCAAGCACAGCTTGGCCGAGCACGCCCAGGTGGAGCTGGAGCGGCCGGCTCCCGGCCGGGTCCGGGTCACGGTCCGCGACGACGGCCGCGGCGGCGCGGCGAGCAACGGCCGCGTCGACGGGGGACTGGCCGGGATCGCGGACCGGGTCGCGGCCCTCGGCGGCAGCCTGCTGATCGATTCCCCGCTCGGCGGGCCCACCATCGCCGCGATCACCGTCGCCGCCCCGGGGAAGGAGGCGAACCGATGACCGAACCGATCACGGTCGTGATCGCCGAGGACAATGCCCTGCTGCGCGAGGGGCTGGCCGGGCTCCTGGACCGCGGCGGCTTCCGGGTCCTCGCGGCCGTCGGGAACGCAGACGAGCTGCTCCGCGCCTGCCGGGCCCTCGCCCCGGACCTGGTGATCACCGATGTCCGGATGCCGCCGGACCACCGCGCCGAGGGGCTGGCCGCCGCGGTGCTGCTGCGCGCGGAGAATCCCGACCTGCCGGTCGTGGTGCTGAGCCAGTACGTGGAGCAGAGCTACGTCGCCGACCTGCTGGACAGCTCCGGCCGGGGCGGCATCGGCTATCTGCTGAAGGACCGGGTGAGCGATGTCGCGGATTTCGGCGAGACGCTGCGCCGCGTGCACGCCGGCGGGACCGCCGTGGATCCGGAGGTGATCGGACAGTTGCTGCGGCGCCGCCGGGATCCGCTGGAACGCCTCACCGCGCGCGAGCGGGAGGTATTGGCGGAGATGGCGCAGGGGCATTCCAATGCCGCCATCGCCCGCCGGTTGTTCGTCTCCGACGCGGCGGTGGTCAAGCACATCGGCAACATCATGATGAAGCTCGACCTGCCGCCGAACGACGACCAGAACCGCCGCGTCGCGGCGGTCCTGGCGTACCTGCGCGGGCCGGCCGGCTGAGCCGCCCGCGATCGACGGGCGGCGTTGCGGTCGGCCGCCGGGATCAGCCGACGACGGCCTCCTGCCCGTTCACCCGCACGGTCGTGCCGTCGGGTACGCGTACCGCGAAGCTGGCCTCGCAGTAGCCGACCCAGCTCGCGCCGCACGGCGTACCCAGGATGAGCGTGTCGCCGTTGAGCGACCAAGCGGGGGTCTGCGGGCTGCGGCCAACGGTCTGGGTGCGGACCTCGACGGCGACCTCCCGGGCGGCACCGGCCGTCACCGTGACCGGCATGTTGGCATTGTCGTTGATCACATCGAGCGCGGACCCGGCATAGGGGAAGGACTGTTGGGCAGAACTCGGGCTGGAACTGCAGGCGGTCAGGGAGAGCCCGGCCGCGAGGACGGTTCCGACGGCACAGGCGCGAAGAAGTGTGTTCATGCCGTCCATTGCAGTGCGCGCGTTCGTCGCGCACCATCCGTCGGGGTCGAGTCCTCGGGGTGTGGCCAGCCCTACTCCGACCCGCTCGCCGCGAGCCGATGTGACTGCCGAGGCGGCGCGACACTAGACTCCACGCCAGTCGGAGGAGTCGAGCGGGACGAGGTTTCGTGAGCCAGATCGAGGTTGCCGAGCGCTCGGCGCAGGCCGCGGCGCGTCCGGCCGGCCGGGCCCGCACGCGCGACATTCTCGGCGCCTACGTCTCGCTGACCAAGCCGCGGATCATCGAGCTGTTGCTGATCACCACGGTTCCCGCGATGTTCCTCGCCCAGCGCGGCATCCCGCCCCTGGGGCTGGTCGCGGTGACCATGATCGGCGGGTTCCTGGCCGCCGCGAGCGCCAATGTCTTCAACTGCGTGCTGGACCGCGACATCGACCAGCGGATGCGGCGTACCCGCCGTCGGCCGATGCCGCGCCACCAGGTCACACCGAGCAATGCGGTGATCTTCGGCGGGATCCTCGGGATCGCCGCGACCGCCGTGCTGTGGATCGGTGCCAATCCGCTGTCCGCGGTGCTCGCGCTCCTCGCCAATGCGTTCTACGTGTTCGTCTACACGCTGTGGCTGAAGCGCAGCTCCTCCCAGAACGTCGTCTGGGGCGGCATCGCCGGCTGCTTCCCGCCGCTGATCGGCTGGACCGCCGTCACCGACTCGGTCGCGCTGACCCCGATCCTGCTGTTCGCGATCGTCTTCTTCTGGACCCCGCCGCACACCTGGGCGCTGGCCTTCCGCTACCGCGACGACTACGCGGCCGCGGGCGTACCGATGCTGCCGGTGGTGATGGACGCGCCGCGGGTGGCCGTGCGGATCCTGCTCTATTCCGTCGTCACCGTCGCCGTCTCCCTGGCCGTCTGGCCGGTGGCCGGCACCGGCTGGCTCTACCCGGCCGTCGCGGGCGCCGCCGGCGCGATCTTCCTCGCCGAGGCGGTGGCGCTGCTGGTCCGGGCCCGCCGTGGTCGCAGGGATGCGGCACTGAAGCCGATGCGACTGTTCCACTGGTCGAACAGCTACCTGGCGCTGGTCTTCCTCGCTGCCGCCATCGATCCGGTGATCTTCGGCTGATCCGCCTCAGTTCTGGACGGTCAGCTTGCGCGTCCAGAGCCGCCGGATCGGGCTGGACAGATACTCGCCGAGCAGTACGCCCGCCGCCAGCGCGATGGCGATCGACAGTGCCTCGATCACCCGGGTCCAGCCGTCGATGTAGCCCTGCGACAGCAGGAAGAGGCCCCGGTAGAGCCGCAGGCCGGGCAGCAGCGGGACCATCGCCGGGATCACCAGCAGCAGGCTCGGGATGCGCAGCCAGTCGGCCAGCGGCGCCGCGGCGATGCCGATGGCGACCGCGCCGGCCGCGATGCCGAACAGCGAGCCCGACTGGGCGCCGAGCACCGCGACCGTGGTGCCGAGCACGCCGATCAGGGCGCCCGGCCCGAGCGCGCGCAGCGGTCCGGAGCAGGACAGGGCGAAGCCGACGGTGATCACCGCGGCGGCCAGCAGCGAGAGTGGCAGGTTGGCCAGGGTGGGCGGGCTGTAGGGCTGGACGGTCAGCGTCACGCCGAGCCGATTCGCCGCCGACAGGCCGCCGGCGACCCCGGCGATGATGCCGATGGTGGTGAGCGCGGCGTCCAGCCCGCGCGCGCCGGCGGTGACCAGATAGCCGACCAGCGCGTCCTGCACCGCGGTGACGATGGTCATCCCGGCGAGCAGGACGATGATCACCGCCGCCACGATCAGCGAGGAGTTGTGCTCGGGATCGACCAGCCGGACGACGGCTGCGACGCCGGTCGCGATGAACCCGCCGGTGACATAGGCGAAGAACTGGGGGATGCCGAACCGGGTGAAGGCCTGCATCACCAGTTCGATGGCGGCGGCGGACACGCCGGCCAGCACGACCACCGCCGGCGATCCGCCGATCAGCAGACCGACGCCCGCGCCCATCAGCAGCGTGGCCAGCAACCGCAGCCATTTCGGGTAGCGGCGCGGGCGCGCGATCGTGTCATCGATCCGCAGCCGCGCCTCGGCAAGCCCGGCCCGCCGGGCGCGCAGGTCGCGCAGCACCTGCTCGACGCGCTCCAGCACGGAGTAGTTCAGCTCGCCCCGATGGACGTACTGGATCCGGGTCACCGGCACCTGGTCGATGCTGCCCTGGTAGCTGATCATCATCGTGGTCAGCGTGAGATCGACCTGGGCGCCCCGCAGTCCCGCGGCATTGGTCACGGTGCGCATCGCCATCACGGTGTCCAGCGATCCGGCCCCATTGGTGAGCAACAGTTCGCCGACCTTGAGGGCGAGATCGAGCGCGCGGTTGATCGTGACCGGGTCCGCCCCGGGCAGCTCGGGATCGGCGTGCATGCTCAGGACGGTACGCGGTGGATCTGGGCGGCGGGGGAGGCCGCGGCGGCGGATGTGCGGGAGTCGAGCAGCAGCCAGGTGCCCGCGATCGTGCAGGCCGGGATGCCGATCATGTGCAGCGCCACCACGGGCACGGGCAGCCCGGTGAAGTACTGCAGGTAGCCGATCGCGCCCTGGGCGAGCAGGACCAGCAGCAGGCCGACGGCGGCGCGGGTGCGCAGCACGGCGACCGCGACCACGGTCAGTCCGAGCAGTACCCAGACCGACCCGGCGTGCAGCTTCGCGACGGTCTCGATGTCGAAGCCGGTACGCCGGGCGCCGGCGTCGCCGGCATGCGGGCCGGAGCCCGTGACGATGGTGCCGAGCCAGATGGAGATCATCAGCGAGCAGAAGATGAGCAGGGTCAGCAGCCGGCCGCCCCGCGCCGCGCGGTGGCCGGGGCGTCGGGTGGCGGCGCGGACCAGCCACGTCGACAGCACCACCATGGCGACCGAGATCAGCAGGTGCGGCGCGACGATGAAGGGGTTGAGCTGGGTGCGGACGGTGATGCCGCCGACCACGGCCTGGAGCGGTACGCCGAGCCCGATCACGATCGCCAGGACCAGCGACGAGCGACGGGTCCGGTCGCGGGACCAGGCCGTGAGGGCCGCGACGAAGGTGGCGAGGGCGACGGCGATCAGGAGGAAGGTCAGCAACCGGTTGCCGAACTCGATCGCGGCATGGATGGTCAGCTCGCCTTGCGGCACGAACGAATCCGCGGTGCAGCGCGGCCAGGTCGGACACCCCAGGCCCGAGCCGGTCAGCCGCACCGTGGTGCCCGTGACGATGATCAGCGATTGCACCGCGAGCGTGGCCCAGGCCCAGGCCGGCAGCGTGCGGGCGCCGACCACGCGCCTCACGAGGTCCATCGGAACACCCTCCTGGCGATCATGGTGAGGACGATTGCCCAGGCGACCAGCGTGGCCACGGCGAGCCAGTCCGGATGGCCGGCGCCGGCCGCCCGGAGCGCCTCGCCGAGGGCCCCTGTCGGCAGCCAGCGGACGGCGCCCAGCCAGCCGGCGCCGCCGACGGGCAGGATGCCGGCGAACAGGCCGGCGAGGTAGAGCAGGTTGGCGCAGGCGAGGGTGAGCTCCGCGCGCAGCGTCCCGGCCAGGATCAGGGCGCCGGCGACGAAGGCGCAGACCGCGGCCAGCACGGCGAGGGCGGCCGAGCAGGCGGCCGCCGGGGCGAGCGCCGGGCGCCAGCCGAGCAGCGCGGCGACCGCCGCGAGCAGCGCCACCTGGGCGAGCACGATGATCACGATCGCGGCCGCCTTGCCCGCCACCAGACCGCTGCGGCGCAGGGGTGAGGCCGCCAGCCGCTCCAGCACCTGGTAGCGGCGGTCGAAGCCGGTGGCGATCGCGCACGAGGTGAATGCGGTGGACCAGATCGCGAGCGCCAGCACCGACGGCGCAAGTGCGCCGAGTCCGATGCCGAGCCGCGGGCCGGCGATCGCGCCGCCGACCAGCGTCGCGGCCGGGATCACGGCCGCCAGCAGCAGTTGCTCGCCGTTGCGCGCCAGCAGCAACGCCTCGGTGCGCGCGTGCCGGGCGATCCGCCGGGCCGGCGGGGCGGCGCCCGGCGCGGGGGAGAGGTCCAGGGTCATCGCGCGCCACCCGCCGGGGTGGTCAGGTCGACGAAGACCTCCTCCAGGTCGCGCGCGCCCCCGGTCAGTTCGGCCAGGGTCCCGTGGGCGCTCACCCGGCCCCGGTCGATGATCGCGATCCGGTCGGCGAGCCGGCTCGCCTCGGCCATGTCGTGGGTGGTCAGCAGCACGGACACGCCGGCGTCGCGCAGCCGGGCGATCAGGTCGAAGACGGTACGCCGCAGGTGCACGTCCATCCCGGCCGTCGGCTCGTCCAGCAGCACCAGCTCGGGGCGGCCGATGATCGCGCCGGCCAGGTTCACGGCCTGCTGCTCGCCGCCGGACAGGCGGCGATACGGCGTACCCGCGAACCGGTCGATGCCCAGCTCGGCGGCCAGCGGACCCACCGGCAGCGGATGGGCGTGCAGGGCGGCCAGGTATTCCAACAACTCCAGCGGCCGGATTCCCGACCAGGCGGCGGTGCGCTGCGGCATCAGGCCGACCCGGCCGTCGGCGATGGCCCGCGCCGGCTCCCGGCCGAGCAGGGTCAACTCGCCGGCGTCGGGGCGCAGCAACCCGGTCAGGCAACGCAGCAGCGTCGTCTTGCCCGCGCCGTTCGGCCCGAGCAGCACCGTGACCTCGCCCGCGGCGGCGGTCAGGTCGAGTGCGTCCAGCGCCGGCGTGGCACCGAACCGCACGCTCAGGCCCCGCGCGCTGAGCGCGGGCGTGGGTCGGGTCGGCACCCGGGCAGTCTAGGTCCGGCGGGTGGGTTCGGGCATCTCGCGCCGGTCCGCCCGGGCGCGCTCGCGCAGGGACGGCGCCGCCAGCGCGGCGGCCACGATCAGCACCAGCACGACCAGCAGCGTGTGCAGGATCCCGATGTGGTCGCCCAGGAAGCCGAGCAGGGGCGGGAAGGCCAGGAAGGCGAGATAGCCGATGGTGGCAACGGCGCTGACCCGCGCCGCCCCGTTGCGCGGGTCGTCCGCGGCGGCCGACATGCCGAGCGGGAAGCCCAGCGAGGCGCCGACGCCCCACAGCGCCGCGCCCCCGTACAGGGCCACCGGGTGCGGCACGAAGATCACCGCGACCAGCCCGACGGCCGCGATGATCGCGGTGGCGAGCACGGTCCGGACCCGACCGATCCGGTCGACGACGCGGACGCCGGCGATCCGCCCGACCGTCATCGCGGTCAGGAAGATGCCGAGCACGACCGCGCCCTGGGCGTCGGTCATCCCGCGGCCGTCGACGGCGGCCAGCGCGAGCCAGTCGTTCGCGGCGCCCTCGGTCAGCGCCATGCCGAGCACCACCAGACCGATCGCCCACGTCGCCGGATGGCGCCAGACCGCCATCCGTTCGCCGAAGCTCGGCTCGGGCTCGTCGTCGTCCGTCGGCTTGGCCGCGAGCGGGATCCGCACGGTGGTGGCGGCGATCGCCGCGGTCAGCAGTGCCGCGAACACGGCCTGCGGCGCGATCGGTACGCCGAGCGCGGCGGCGAGCGCCCCGACCCCGGCGCCGGCCATCGTGCCGAAGCTGAAGGCGGCGTGGAACAGCGGCATCACCGTCTTGCCGAGGTCGCGCTCGGCGGCCGCGCCGGAGAAGTTCATCGCGACATCGGTCGAGCCCATGCCGAGGCCGGCCACCACCAGGCCGGCGACGATCAGCGGCGCGTTCGGGGCCAGCGTGCCGAGCCCGGCGATCAACATCCCGCCGGCGAGCATCAGCAGGCCGGTGCGGATGGTGGCGCGGGCGCCGAAGCGGGCGATCACGTGCGAGGAGAAGGACAGGCTGACGATCGAGCCGACGCTGAAGGTGAAGACCAGCAGGCCCATCTGTCCGGTGCTGGCGCCGAGGTCGTCGCGCAGCCGCGGGATCCGCGACATCCAGCTCGCGACGGCGTACCCGGTGGCGAAGAAGATCGCGAAGATCGCGTTCCGCCAGCGCAGCAGCTCGCGGGAGGGGGAGGTGGTGGTGCTCACGGGTACGCCCTTCGACGCGTATCGAATCGTTTCGAGCGTCAATCTAGCAAGCGCGGCCGGCCGCTGGCAATCGCGCGCTGCCCGGTCAGGCCACCGGTGCGCGGTTGCGGTCCACGGCGACCGTCACGCCGTTCGCGCGCAGTCGTTCGATCAACGGATCCGGCCCCTCGGCCGGGTCGCTGGCGTAGGCCAGCTCGGATGCGGTCACCGGCAGCACGGCCAGATAGCCCACCCCGCCGGGTTCGCCGTCGGCCAGCTCCTCGGGCAGACCCAGGGGCGGGCCGATCAGCGCGCCGACGAATGCGACGTCCTCGGCGAACGGCAGGGCGGGATTCCCGTTGGGAACGGTGTGGCCCCGGCCCAGCCAGGTCCCGCTCTCGTGCGGATGGTGAGCCAGGGCGGACAACAGGTGGAGCGGCCAGGAGTGGCGCGGCTGGCCGAGTTCGGTCAGCGCGGTGAACTGGCCGTTGCTCCGCGCGAGACCCGGCCAGTCGGCGGGCACCGCGATGATCAACTCCAGCCTGGCGACGCCGCTGTGGCCCGGCGGCACGGGCATCGGGCGCTCCGACATGCCGGAGGTGACCAGGACGACGTGCGGCGTGTGGTCATTGGGGCCGAAGGCGTAGATGTCGATCGCGCCGCCGTGTTCGGCGCGCTCGTGCAGCACCGTGTACTCGCCCAGGTGGCGGGCGAGATGGATCTCGCGCGCGGCCGCCATCGCCTCCTGCTCCGGGGTGGGGGGATCGGTCCGGTCTGCGGTCATCATCGACCTCCTGGGCGGGCGTGGGCTCGGCGATGTGACGAGCCTAACGTCGCGCGGTGCCGCGCCCCGACACAGCGGCCGATCGGGTTAGGGGTCCCTTGGTTGATCTGTCGGGGATTAAGGCAAGAATGGCGTTGTGAAAAGTTCCGCGCGGCCGGGGGATCGCCCCGTGACGAGCCCGGGGAACCCGACCGTGCCCCCGGGGGAGACCGACGCGTCCACCCGGCGCCGCGTCGCACAGTCCATCCTCGAGCACGGCCCGTCCACCGCGGCGGAGCTGGCCACCCGGCTCAGCCTGACCCCGGCGGCGATCCGCCGGCACCTGTCCGCCCTGCTCGAGTCGGGCGACCTGGAGGCTCGTGAGCAACGGGTCCGGGGCCAGCGCGGCCGCGGCCGGCCGGCCAAGGTCTTCGCGCTGACCGACGCCGGGCGTACCGGCTTTCGGCAAAGCTACGACGACCTGGCCGTGCACGCGCTGCGGGCGCTCGCCGAACACGGCGGCGACGGCGCCGTCGCGGCGTTCGCCCGGGACCGGGTCGCCGGCGTCGAACAGCGCTATCGCGAGCAGCTCGACGCCCATCCCGAGCTCAGCCCGGGCGAGATCTTGGCCCGGGTGCTGACCGATGACGGCTACGTCGCCTCGGTCCAGCCGGCGCACGGCGGCGAGCAGTTGTGCCAGCACCACTGCCCGATCGCCCACGTCGCGGAGGAGTTCCCGCAATTGTGCGCGGCGGAGACCGAGGCCTTCGCCGACCTGCTCGGCGTCCATGTCCAGCGACTCGCGACGATCGCCGAGGGCGACGGCGTCTGCACGACCAACATCCCGGATCTCACCGATCCGGTCCCGACCACCACCCGAGCCCACCGACCCCGAGGAAGGAAGGCTGCCCGATGACGCAGCAGGAGATCACCCAGGAAGAGCACCTGGACGCCCTGGGCAAGTACCAGTGGGGCTGGCACGACGACGACGTCGCCGGCGCCTCCGCCCAGCGCGGCCTGAACGAGGCCATCGTCGCCGACATCTCGGCGAAGAAGAACGAGCCCGAGTGGATGCTCGCCCGCCGGATGAAGGGTCTGAAGCTGTTCGGCCGCAAGCCGATGCCGGCCTGGGGAGCCGAGCTGGACGACATCGACTTCGACAACATCAAGTACTTCGTCCGGTCGACCGAGAAGCAGGCCCAGTCCTGGGAGGACCTGCCGGCCGACATCAAGAACACCTACGACAAGCTCGGCATCCCGGAGGCGGAGAAGGCCCGGCTGGTCGCCGGTGTCGCCGCGCAGTACGAGTCCGAGGTCGTCTACCACCAGATCAACGAGGAGCTGGAGAAGCAGGGCGTGCTCTTCCTCGACACCGACACGGCGCTGCGCGAGCACCCGGAGCTGTTCGAGGAGTACTTCGGCACGGTGATCCCGACCGGCGACAACAAGTTCGCCGCGCTGAACACCGCGGTGTGGTCGGGCGGATCGTTCATCTACGTGCCGAAGGGCGTGCACGTGGACATCCCGCTGCAGGCGTACTTCCGGATCAACACCGAAAACATGGGCCAGTTCGAGCGGACGCTGATCATCGTCGACGAGGACGCCTACGTGCACTACGTCGAGGGCTGCACCGCGCCGATCTACAAGTCGGACTCGCTGCACTCCGCGGTCGTCGAGATCATCGTGAAGAAGGGTGCTCGCTGCCGCTACACGACCATCCAGAACTGGTCGAACAACGTCTACAACCTGGTCACCAAGCGCGCCACCTGCGAGGAGGGCGCGACGATGGAGTGGGTCGACGGCAACATCGGCTCCAAGGTCACCATGAAGTACCCGGCCGTCTACCTGATGGGCGAGCACGCCAAGGGCGAGACGCTGTCGGTGGCCTTCGCGGGCGAGGGCCAGCACCAGGACGCGGGCGCCAAGATGGTGCACTGCGCCCCGAACACCTCGTCCTCGATCATCTCCAAGTCGGTCGCGCGCGGCGGTGGGCGTACCTCCTACCGGGGCCTGGTCCAGGTCCAGGAGGGCGCCGAGCACTCCGCATCGGTGGTGAAGTGCGACGCGCTGCTGGTCGACCAGATCTCGCGCTCGGACACCTACCCCTATGTGGACGTCCGCAACGACGACGTGTCGATGGCGCACGAGGCGACGGTGTCGAAGGTCAGCGACGACCAGTTGTTCTACCTCATGTCGCGGGGCATGGAGGAGGACGAGGCGATGGCCATGATCGTCCGGGGCTTCGTCGAGCCGATCGCCAAGGAACTGCCGATGGAGTACGCCCTGGAGCTCAATCGGCTGATCGAACTGCAGATGGAAGGTGCCGTCGGGTGACCCAAGCCCTGGAGAACAAGCCCCTGGAGACGAACAACCTCGCGGGCGCGGTCGAGACCTCCGATCGGGTGGCGAGCCACCTGCATCCGGAGGGCTCGACGAATGTCGATGATCATCCCGTTCCGACCGGCCGCGAGGAGGTGTGGCGGTTCACCCCGCTGAAGCGGTTGCGCGGGCTGCACACCGACGCGCCGTTCGGTCCGGGCGCGCTCGACGTCGACATCGCCGCCGCCGAGGGCGTGACGGTGCGCGAGGTTGCCGCCGGTGACCCGGTGATCGGTTCCAGCGGCTACCTGCCGGCCGACCGGATCACCGCGCGCGCCTGGCAGGCGGCCGGTGGCGCGACCGTGATCGACATCGCCGACGAGGCGGTGGTCGAGGGCGCGACCGTGATCACCCACACCGGCACCGGTTCCGACGTCGCCGGCGCCGGGCACGTGATCATCCGAGCCGGCAAGTTCGCCAAGGCGACCGTCGTGCTGCGATTCGCCGGGTCGGCGACCGTCGCCGACGTGGTGGAGATCATCGCCGGCGACGGCGCGCAGCTCACCGTGGTGTCGGTGCAGGACTGGGCCGACGACGCGGTGCATCACTCCGCGCAGCACGCGTCGGTCGGCCGCGACGCCGAGGTCCGGCACATCGCCGTCTCCTTCGGTGGGCTGGTACGCCTGAGCGCGTCGGTCGACTACGCCGCTCCGGGCGGTTCTGCCGAGCTGCTGGGCGTCTACTTCGCCGATGCGGGCCAGCACCTGGAGCACCGGCTGTTCGTCGACCACAACCAGCCGAAGACGCGGTCGAATGTTTCCTACAAGGGCGCCCTGCAGGGCAAGGGCGCGCACACCGTGTGGATCGGCGATGTGTTGATCCGCAAGGTCGCCGAGGGCATCGAGACCTATGAGGAGAATCGCAACCTGCTGCTCACCGACGGGGCCCAGGCCGACTCGGTGCCCAACCTGGAGATCGAGACCGGCGAGATCGAGGGCGCGGGCCACGCGTCGACGACGGGCCGGTTCGACGATCAGCAGTTGTTCTACCTGCGCAGCCGCGGGATCCCCGAGGACGAGGCGCGGCGCCTGGTGGTGCATGCGTTCTTCGCCGAGATCATCCGCCGGATCGGCGTGCCCGAGGTCGAGGACCAGCTCCTCGCCGCGGTCGAGGCCGAGCTGGCAGCCCACCTGAAGTCCATCACCACCACGACGGAGTCGTAGAACATGTCAACTCTCGCGATCAAGAACCTGCACACGGTCGTCAACACCGAGTCGGGCCCGAAGGAGATCCTGAAGGGCGTCGACCTCACGGTGAACAGCGGCGAGAAGCACGCGATCATGGGCCCGAACGGGTCCGGCAAGTCCACGCTGGCCTATGCCATCGCGGGCCACCCGAAGTACGAGATCACCGACGGCTCGGTGACGCTGGACGGCGAGGACATCTTGTCGATGAGCGTCGACGAGCGGGCGCGGGCCGGGCTGTTCCTGGCGATGCAGTACCCGGTGGAGGTGCCGGGCATCTCCGTGGCGAACTTCCTGCGTACCGCCAAGACCGCCGTCTCCGGCGAGGCGCCGAAGGTCCGTACCTGGGTGAAGGACGTCAACGAGGCGATGGCCCAGATGAACCTGGACGCCAGCTTCGCCCAGCGCTCGGTCAACGACGGCTTCTCCGGCGGCGAGAAGAAGCGCCACGAGATCGTCCAGCTCGGGCTGCTGAACCCGAAGTTCGCGATTCTCGACGAGACGGACTCCGGTCTGGACATCGACGCGCTGCGGATCGTCTCCGAGGGCGTGAACCGCTATACCGACCAGGGTGATCGCGGACTGTTGTTGATCACCCACTACACGCGGATCCTGCGCTACATCAAGCCCGACTTCGTGCATGTCTTCGTCGACGGCAAGATCGCCGAGGAGGGTGGGCCGGAGCTCGCGGAGCGCCTCGAGGACGAGGGCTACGACCGGTTCGTGAAGGCCGCGGCGAACTGATCATGGCCTACGACCCGGAGGTTGCCCGCAAGGACTTCCCGATCCTGCAGCGCACGGTCGGTGATCATCCGCTGGTCTACCTGGACTCGGCGAACACCTCGCAGAAACCTCAGGTCGTGATCGATGCCATTGCCGAGCACTATGCCGAGCACAACGCCAATGTGGCGCGCGCGATGCACATGCTCGGCGCGGAGGCGACCGAGGCCTACGAGGGCGGCCGGGCCAAGGTGGCCGACTTCGTGGGCGCGGCGCGGCCGGAGGAGCTGGTCTTCACCAAGAATGCCTCCGAGGCGCTGAACCTCGCCGCGCACACCCTCGGCTCCCGGCTCGGTCCCGGCGACGAGGTCGTCGTGTCGGTGATGGAGCACCACTCCAACATCGTTCCGTGGCAGTTGATGTGTGAGCGGACCGGCGCGAAACTCCGCTGGTTCGACATCACCGACGACGGCCGGCTCGATCTTGCCGCCGCCGAACGCGACGGGTTGATCAACGAGCGCACCAAGGTCGTCTCGCTGACCTGGGTGTCGAACGTGCTGGGCACGATCAACCCGATCGCCGAGGTCGCCGAGGCCGCCCACGCGGTCGGCGCGATCATGGTCGTCGACGCCTGTCAGGGCGTACCCCAGCTACCCACCCGGGTGGCCGCGCTGGGCGCCGACCTGGTCGCCTTCACCGGTCACAAGATGGTCGGCCCGACCGGGATCGGCGCGCTGTGGGGACGCTACGACCTGCTGGCGGAGCTGCCGCCGTTCCTCGGCGGCGGGGAGATGATCGAGATCGTCCGGATGACGGGCTCGACGTTCGCGCCGCCGCCGGCCAGGTTCGAGGCGGGTACGCCGCCGATCGCCGAGGCCGCCGTGCTGGGCGTCGCCGCCGATTACCTGACCGGGCTGGGCATGTCGGCGATCGCCGAGCACGAGCGCGAGATCACCGCCTACGCGCTGGAGGGGCTGCAGACCGTGCCCGGGCTGCGCATCCTCGGCCCGACGCAGGTCGTCGACCGCGGCGGCGCGATCAGCTTCGACGTGGCTGGGGTGCACCCGCACGACATGGCGCAGTTCCTGGACGGCCGCGGCGTCGCGGTGCGCGGCGGGCACCACTGCGCGCGGCCGCTGCACGAGCGGCTCGGCGTACAGTCGAGCACGCGGGCGTCGTCGTACCTCTACACGACGAAGGCCGAGATCGACGCCCTGGTCGACGCGGTCGGCCACACCCAGCGATTCTTCAACCGAGGTTGATCATGACGGCGAATGTCGAGGAGATGTACCAGGAGATCATCCTGGAGCACTACCGCGAGAAGCACCACAGCGGACTGCGGGAGCCCTTCGGGGCGCAGGTGCACCACGTCAACCCGAGCTGCGGCGACGAGGTCACGCTGCGGGTGGCGCTCGACGGCGACACCGTCGCCGACGTGTCCTACGACGGCGTCGGCTGCTCGATCTCGCAGGCGTCGACATCGGTGATGACCGACCTGGTGATCGGCAGGCCACTGACCGAGGCGCTCGCCCGGCACGCGGAGTTCACCGAGCTGATGCACGGCCGCGGCCAGGTCGAGCCGAACGAGGACACCCTGGAGGACGGCATCGCCTTCGCCGGGGTGGCGAAGTTTCCCGCCCGCGTGAAGTGCGCGCTGCTGGGCTGGTCGGCGTTCAAGGACGCCGCGGCCCGCGCGGGCGTACCGCAGAACGCGGACGGATCGCAGAGCAACGGAACCGAGGAGGACCAGCAATGACCGAGTCCGAGATCGACCAGACCGTACGCCCGTCCGACCGGGTCGCCGACGAGCTGCCCGACGTGACCGCGCCCGGGCCGGACACCTCCGCCTCCGTGGAGGACGTCACCGAGGCGCTGAAGGATGTCGTCGACCCCGAGCTCGGGATCAATGTCGTCGACCTCGGCCTGGTCTACGGCGTGCACCTGGAGGAGGACGGGTCGGCAGTGATCGACATGACCCTGACCAGCGCCGCCTGCCCGCTGACCGACGTGATCGAGGACCAGGTGGCGACGGCGTTGGACGGCCTGGTCGAGCGCGCCGTGCTGAACTGGGTGTGGATGCCGCCGTGGACGGCCGCCAAGATCACCGACGACGGCCGCGAGCAGTTGCGCGCGCTCGGTTTCAACGTCTGAGCCGCCCGTGATCGTCTGGGTCAACGGCGCGTTCGGCGCCGGCAAGACCCAGACCGCGCACGAGCTGCGCCGCCGCCTCGGTCGTGGCTGGGTGGCCGACCCCGAGCTGCCCGGCTTCGGCCTGCAGCGGATGCTGCCCGGGCCGCTGCGCTCGGACTTCCAGGAATTCGCCGCGTGGCGATCCGGGGTGGCCGAGATGCTGGCCCGCGCCGATGGTGGGCGCGAGCAGCCGGTGATTGCGCCGATGACCCTGGTCGACGACGCGTACTTCGCCGAGATCGTCGGCGGCCTGCGCGCCGCCGGGCACGACGTCCGCCACGTCGCCCTGCAGGCAAGCCCACAGACGCTGCGTCGGCGGCTCGCCGTCCGGCAGTGGAAGCGCCGCGACCTGTGGGCGCTGGAACAGATCGACCGGTGTGTGGCCGCGCTGCGCCGCCCGGAGTACGCCGAGGCCGTGCCGACCGACGGGCGCTCGATCGACCAGGTGGTCGAGGCCGTGGCGGCCGCGCTCGGGCTGGAGCTGGCCCGGCCTGCGCTCGGGCCGCTCGCCGCGCGGGCGTACCGGCTCCGGGTGCAACTGGCCCACATCCGGGTCGGCGCGCTGCTCTGAGCGGGCAGACTGGCCGGGTGACCGATTCAACGAAGCCGACCACCGACGCGATGCGCGGGGTCGAACTCACCCGCGATTGCGCCGGGCACTACACCGCGACCAATGCCCGCGGCGGCACGCTGCCGATCGGCAGCGGGGGCGATGCCGATTTCACCCCGGTCGAGCTGTTGCTCGCCGCGGTCGCCGGGTGCTCGGCGATCGATGTCGACCTGCTCACCTCGCGCCGCGCCGAACCGGAGGCCTTCGCGGTCAACGCGGCCGCCGAGAAGCTGCGCGACGCCCACGGCAACCACCTCGGCCCGGTCGAGGTGGTGTTCACCGTGCGGTTCGGCGAGGGCGCCGACGGCGACCGGGCGCGCGAGGTGTTGCCGACCGCGGTCCGCCAGTCCCGCGACCGGCTGTGCACCGTGAGCCGCACCGTGCAACTGCCGACACCGGTCGACATGCGCGCCGAGTGAGGCCGTCTCGCCGACCGGGACGGCGATGACGCCCGCCGGGGCGACGGCCTATCGTTGCGCCATGTTCTCCCGCACCGCGATCTCGGCCGCGCCGTCGGCGTGCCGAATGCGTTGTCGCTGTTGTCGCGCCTGATTCCCAGCCAACAGCCCGCGCCCATCCAGGCGCCCACACCCCGGAGAACACCCAGATGACCACCAGCCCCGTCACCCAGGGCGAGACCGTCCGCCAGACCTCGCTGTTCAGCGGCGCCCGGTTCCTGCCGGGCGGTCCGGGCGCGCCCACCGAGCGGATCAGCGCGCGCCGGGCCTACCAGGAGGCGCTGCACGGCTACGGCCTCCTCGTCGACCTGCGCCCGGTCTGGTTGCGCGAGTTGGCCGGCGAGCCGTCACCACGCCTGCAGGCGCTGGCCGCCGACCCGTCCGATCTGCCCTGGCTCGCCCGAGCGCTGGCCGGCAGCCGACCGATCCTGTTCTGCGCCCAGGGCAATGCGTCGGTCCGCGTCGCCGGCGCGCTGGCCCGCCTCGGCGTGGCCGATGTCGCCGACGTGATCGGCGGGTACGCCGCCTGGCGCGCCGCCGGGTTGCCCCTGCGCGGCTGAGGGGGGTGCGCCTCCCGCGCCCGGAAACGGTTTGGTGTTCGGCGCCGGAGGCGGGAAACTTGGTGCTGTTTGCCGTCCGCCCGACACCCGGGGGCGCACGACGTCACCACCAGAAGGTTGTCCCGATCATGCTCGTTGCCCGCGATCTCGAGGTGCGCGCCGGCGCCCGGCTGCTGCTGGAGAACGCGTCGTTCCAGATCGCGGCGGGCGACAAGATCGGCCTGGTCGGCCGCAACGGCGCCGGCAAGACGACGCTGACCCGGATCCTGGCGGGCCAGGGCACGCCGGCCGCGGGCACCGTCAGTCCCGGCGGGGAGGTGGGCTACCTGCCCCAGGACCCGCGCACCGGCGACCTCGACGTGCTCGCCCGCGACCGGGTCCTGTCCGCCCGCGACCTGGACCGCGTGCTGCGCCGGCTGCGCGCCGCGGAGGAGCAGATGGGCTCGGCCGACGATGCTGAGCGCGACCGGGCGATGGCCCGCTACGCCCGTGCCGAGGCGGAACTGCAGGCCGGCGGGGGGTACGCCGCGGAGGCCGAGGCGGCCCGGATCGCGAGCAACCTCGCGCTGCCGGATCGGGTGCTCGACCAGCCGCTGCGTACCCTCTCCGGCGGACAGCGGCGCCGGATCGAGCTCGCCCGGATCCTGTTCTCCGGCGCGGAGACCCTGCTGCTGGACGAGCCGACCAACCACCTGGATGCCGACTCCATCGCCTGGCTGCGCGGATTCCTGCAGTCCTACCCGGGCGGTCTGATCGTGATCAGCCACGACACCGGCCTGCTGGATGCCGTGGTGACCAAGGTGTTCCACCTGGACGCCAATCGTTCGGCGCTGGACGTCTACTCGATGAACTGGAAGCGCTATCTCGCCCAGCGCGAGACCGACGAGAAGCGCCGCCGCCGCGAGCGGGTGAATGCCGAGCGCAAGGCCGACCAGTTGCGCACCCAGGCGGCGAAGATGGGCGCCAAGGCGACCAAGGCCGTCGCCGCGCAGAACATGGCCCGCCGCGCCGACAAGCTGCTCGCCGGCATCGAGGGCGAGCGGGTGGCCGACAAGGTCGCCAAGATCAGGTTCCCCGAGCCGGCGCCGTCCGGGCGTACCCCGCTGACCGGGCACGACCTGTCCAAGACCTACGGCTCGCTGGAGGTCTTCACCGGAGTCGATCTTGCCATCGACCGCGGTTCCAAGGTCGTCATCCTCGGGCTGAACGGCGCCGGCAAGACCACGATGTTGCGAATCCTGGCCGGGATGGAGGATCCCGACACCGGCGAGGTCGTCCCCGGTCACGGTCTGCGGCTCGGCTACTACGCCCAGGAGCACGAGACCCTGGACACCGCCCGCAGCGTGCTGGACAACATGATCAGCGCCTCGCCGCACCTGAACGACACCGAGGTACGCAAGATCCTCGGCTCGTTCCTGTTCACCGGTGACGACGTGGACAAGCCGGCCGGCGTGCTCTCCGGTGGGGAGAAGACCCGGCTCGCGCTGGCGATGCTGGTGGTCTCCGGGGCCAACGTGCTGCTGCTCGACGAGCCGACCAACAACCTGGACCCGGCGTCGCGGACCGAGGTGTTGGAGGCGATCCGTACCTACTCCGGCGCGGTGGTCCTGGTCACCCACGACGAGGGGGCCGTGGACGCACTCCAGCCCGACCGGGTGTTGCTGCTGCCCGACGGCGACGAGGATCTGTGGAGCGCGACCTACTCCGATCTGGTCGCGCTCGCCTGATCATCCGTTGGCCGATCACCGCCGGGCGTCTAGGTTGGTGGTCGTGGATCTGCAGATGAGCACCTTCCGTCCGCGTTCGGCCGACCCCGCCGAGGATCCCGAGGCGGTCGCCTGGCTGCGCGCCGTCAGTCAGGGATTCCACCAGGACCGGCTGACCGACGAGGCGCTCGGAAGATCACTGCAGGGGCTGCTGGACGACGGGTTCACCCTGCGCGCGGTGCATGATCACGACATCCCGGCGCCGGCCGATCCGCGCCGCCCGGTCGCCACCTTCAGCAGCACCGACGGGACGATCAATGCCGGGGCCGGGCGGATGCTGCCGGCCCGCCTGATCACCGACGTGACGGTACGCCCGTCGCACCGGCGGCGCGGGCTGTTGCGCACCATGATGTCCGCGGAACTGGCCGAGGCGAAGGCCGCCGGGCTGCCGGTTGCCGCGCTGACCGTCACCGAGGGCGGCATCTATCGCCGCTTCGGGTTCGGTCCCGCCACCTTCGAGGCGAAGATCGAGGTCGCCACCGACTCCCGCTTCGCCCTGCACACACCGCCGGACGGCGGCGGGCAGGTCGTGCTGGTCGATGCGGCCGTCCTGGAGGAGCATGCGGGGGAGATCTTCCGCCGCTATCACGCCCAGACCCTCGGGTCGGTCCAGCGATTCAGCGTCATCCCGACCCACGTCAGCGGCCTGTGGGACTGGTCGTCGCGGGAGGAGAACCGCCGGGTACGCGGCGCGATCTTCGTCGCCGAGTCCGGTGAGCCCGAGGGATACGTGGCCTGGGAGGCGCGCCGCGATCCGGACGAGTTCGGCAAGATCACCGTCCGCGATCTGGTGCCGCTGACGCCGCGGGCCTACCTTGCGCTGTGGGATTTCCTCGGCCATGTCGATCTGATCGACAGCGTCCGCTGGGGCAGTGCCCCGACCGAGGATCCGTTGCGCTTCGCCCTCACCGAGCCGGATCTCTATCGGGTCCGCGGCCTGGACGCGAACGTCTGGTTGCGCATGCTGGACGTCCCGGCAGCGCTGACCGCGCGGGCCTGGCAGTCCACGGGTTCCTGCGTGCTGGCGGTCGAGGACTCCCTTGATCTTGTCGGCGGTCGCTACCGGATCAAGATCGCCGACGGCGATGCCGAAGTCACCCGCACCGACGATGAGGCCGACGCGGCGATGGACGCGGCGGCCCTCGGATCGATCTGTCTCGGCGGGGTACGCCCGTCGGTGCTGGCCGCCGCCGGCCTGATCCGCGAGCTCCGACCGTCCGTCGCCGCGTCGCTTGATCAGTTGTTCGCGGCAACCGGGCCGGTGTGGGGAATCACCCATTTCTGATCCGTTTCCGACCAGATATCGGCCGATGATCGCTGATCACCACACGCCGATATCGTCGAAATCTTGATCAGAGACCCGTTTTGGGTTGATCATGGTGGGAAGACGGCTGCTCTGCCGGACAGCCGAACCTCCCAACTTCATCTGCTGATCGCCCGAACACGAGGGGGAGTCATGGCAACAGCCACCCGACGGACCACCAAGAAAACGACCACACGCAAGGCCGCCGCCAAGAAGGCGCCCGCACGCAGCACGACCAAGAAGGCCCCGGCCCGCAAGTCCACCGGCCGGGCCGCCACCGCCTCCCTGGCCAAGGGCGCGCGGATCACCGGCGGGCAGCGCGACAGCCTGGCCGCGGGTTTCGCCCGCCGCTACAAGGCCGGTGAGAGCATCCGGTCGATCGCCGATGACGCGGGCCGTTCCTACGGATTCGTGCACGGCGTGCTGAAGGAGGCCGGCGTGGACCTGCGCGGCCGCGGCGGTGCGACCCGCGGCGCGGCGAAGAAGACCACGGCGAAGAAGTCGACGGCGAAGAAGAGCACCGCCAAGAAGGCCCCGGCCAAGAAGACCGCCGCCAAGAAGACCACGGCGAAGAAGACGACGACCAAGAAGGCCGCCGCCAAGAAGACGACCGCCAAGAAGACGACCGCCAAGGCGCCGGCGAAGAAGTCGACGGCGAAGAAGAGCACCGCCAAGAAGGCCCCGGCCAAGAAGACCGCCGCCAAGAAGACCGCCGCCAAGAAGACCGCCGCGAAGAAGACCACGGCGAAGAAGGCGACCGCGCGCAAGCGCGCCTCCCGCTGATTCGGCACGAGGGCCCGGCGGCGTCGGATGGCGCCGCCGGGCCCTCGTCTCGTGCGCCGACCCGGCCGTTCGGCGGTCGATCAGCGCCGTCGGGCCGTCGTCACCTCGACGGCCAGGCCGGTGACGATCGGCTCCGGATCATCGGCGGCGGCGTGGAAGGCGTTCGGCCCCATGTTGATCAGATCGCGTACCTGATCGCGGTCGAGCGCGAGCCGACCGCGCACGGTAGATCGATCGGTGATCTCGAAGTCGGCGCCGAGGGCCGTGTCCAGCCGGTCCAGCTTGGCCGGCTCGATGCCCAGCATCTGCTCACGATCTCGCAGTTCGGCCAGATGATCGGGTCCGGGCGTGACGATCAGCAGCAGCCCGCCGGGTCGCAGCACCCGGGCGAACTCGCCGACATTGCGCGGCGCGAAGACGCAGGTGATCAGGTCGGCGCGGCGATCACCGACCGGTACGTCGCGCCAGGTGTCGGCGACGACCGCCGCCAGGCGGGGATGGGCGCGGGCGGCCGTGCGGGCCGCGGCGGGGGAGACGTCGAGCGCGAGAGCAGACAGCGCCGGTCGGGCCTGCAGGATCTGTCGGGCGTACCAGCCGGGTCCGGCGCCCGCGTCCACGGCGAGCCCGGATTCCGGAGCGCGTTCGACCAGCGCCGCGGCGATCGGCGCGTACGCGCCGGTATCGAGGAAGCGGGCGCGGGCGGCGACCATCTCGGCGGTATCGGCATGGCCCGGCGCGGCACGCCCGGTCAGATTGACATGCCCCTGCCGGGCGATGTCGAAGCTGTGGCCGAGCCCGCAGCACAGCGACCGGTCGGCAACGGCCAGCGCGCCCGCACACACCGGACAGCGCAGCGCCCCCGCCAGGCGCGCGAGCGCGGTCACGGGGTACGCAGGGAGCCGCCGTCGATGGCGATCATGGAACCCGTCACATAGGAGGCCATCGGCGACAGGGCGAACGCAGCCACCCGCCCGAACTCCTCGGGCCGCCCGAGGCGCCGCAGCGGGATCCGCGAGGCCGCGCGGGCGATCGCCTGCTCGGGGTCGGGCTCGGCCGCCATCAGCTCGGCCAACCGCTCGGTCTCGATGCTGCCCGGCATCAGGCCGAGGATCCGCGTACCCTCCGGGCCGAGCTCGTCGGCCAACTGCTTGATCAGCATCGCCAGCCCCGGCCGAAGCCCGTTGGAGATCGCCATTCCGGGCAGCGGCACCCGCACCGACGTCGACAGCACGACGCCGATCGCAAGATCATCGGCGGTGCCGAAGGTCACCACATCGCGGACCATCCGCAGGGCCGGCAGGAACACGGTGTCGAAGGACTGTCGCCACTCCTGGTCGGTCATCTCCAGCACGGCCCCACGGGGCGGGCCGCCGACGCTGATCAGCGCGCCGTCCAGCCGGCCCCACTGCTGCACGGCGAAGCGGCAGACCTGCCCCGCCAGCTCCGGGGTGGCCAGGTCGCCGGCCACCGCCGCTGCCCGTTCGGGCCCGAGCTCGGCCACCGCCTCGGCGAGGGCCTGCTCGCGGCGCGCCACCAGCACCACCCGGGCGCCCTCGGCGACCAGCACCCGCGCGGTGGCGAGGCCGAGGCCCGCGCTCGCCGCGGTCACCACGAACACCTTGTCGGTCAGTCCCAGATCCATGATCAGCCTCCTGCGGTGGGTTGGGGTTGCCGCTCCGGCGCGGCCGACCGGGCGCGCTCGGCCCGCTGGGCGCGGCGGTCGCGCAGGTCCGCGCGGATGAAGACGACGAGCCCGAGCAGGCCGATCGAGCCGAACATGAACCACTGCACGGCGTACCAGAAATGCGGACCGTCGGACAGCTCGGGCAACAGCAGCGGCGCCAGCTCCGGCTCGGCCGGGTCCGAGGACTGCAGCGCGACCCAGCCGTCGGCGACCGGATAGGGCAGCGCGCCGGCCAGGCCGCGGGCGTTCACCAGCCGGGCCTGGCCGTCGACCGGGGTGATCGCCTCGACCGGTCCCTGTTCGTCGACCCGGACGAACCCGATCACCCGGACCTCCCCGTCCGGTGGCGGGGGCGCCGCCGGCGCCGGGGCGTTGCGTGGGGCAGCGAGGAAGCCACGGTCGACCAGCACCACCGTCCCGTCGGCGGTGCGCAGCGGGGCGACGATCTCGACGCCGGGCACGCTTGCCCGGGTGCGGAGCCGGATCACGAACTGGTTCGCGGCGTCATAGCGACCGGTCAGCTCGACCCGCTGCCACTGCTGGGCCTCGGTCACCGGGGCGCCGAAGATATCCTCGCCCGGTACCGGCTCGGCGGCCTCCCGGGCCAGCAGCCGGTCATTGGTCTGCTGCCGCTCCTCGAGCCGGCTGAGCTGCCAGCGCCCGAGCAGCACGCAGGCGGTCGCCACCACGGCAACGAAGGCCAGCAGGGCGAGCCAGCGCAGGATCAGGCGACGCACGGACCCACTCTAGGTGCCGGACTCTAGGTGCCGGACTCCCGCTCCTCGGTCTCGTCCGGCTCCTCCGGCGCAGCGGAGCTCAGGGCGAGCTGCACCTTCGCCGACGCGGCGCTCAACGTCGCCCCGCGGCCGACCGCCAGCCCGATCAGGTACGCCGTGAGCGGCGCGGCCGGCCGGATCACCTGGTGCGCCGCGTCCCGGGTCAGGTCGAGCAGGATGTGGCGGGCGTCCTCGTCCAACTCGTCCTCGGCGAGATCGAGGACGGCACACACCTCGCCCAGCCAGCCGTTCAGCGTGTTGGTCTCAGCCGACATCTGTCCTCCGTCGTCCGTCTCGCGGTCCTGGGGGCGATCTGGCGTACCGCGCCCGCATTGCGATCATGACATGGGCCCGCGCGGCGCCGATCACGGCCCCGGGACCGCGCGCCTAGACTGGCCGGCATGGCTGCACGGTCCGGGTTGCCCCTCGTCGACGGGTTCGGTCGCGTCGCGACCGACCTGCGGGTGTCGCTGACCGACCGCTGCAATCTGCGCTGTACCTATTGCATGCCGGCCGAAGGACTGCCCTGGCTGGATCGCGAGGAGTTGCTGACCAATGCCGAGCTGACGCGGCTGATCCGGGTCGGGGTGGAGCGGCTCGGGATCACCTCGGTACGCCTGACCGGTGGCGAGCCGCTGCTGCGTTCCGACCTGATCGAGATCGTCGCCGGCATAGACGCGCTGCGGCCGCGGCCGCGGATCGCGTTGACCACCAACGGGATCGGGCTGGCCAAGCGGGCCGAGGAGCTCGCCCGGGCCGGGCTGGACCGGCTGAACATCTCCCTCGACACCCTCGACCCGCAGACCTTCGCCGCGCTGACTCGCCGGCGGCGGCTACCCGATGTGTTGGCCGGGATCCGCGCCGCGGTCGCCGCCGGCCTGCACCCGGTCAAGATCAACTCCGTGCTGATGCGCGGGGTGAACGATCATGAGGCCGCCCATCTGGTGGAGTGGGCGATCGGCGAGGGCGTCCAACTGCGCTTCATCGAGCAGATGCCGCTGGATGCCCAGCACGGCTGGCGCCGGACCGAGATGATCACCGCCGACGAGATCCATGCGCGGATCGCCACCCGGTTCCGGCTGGTGGAGGATCCGGCCGACCGGCTGGCCCGCGGGAGCGCGCCCGCCGAGCTGTTCCGGGTCGAGGGCACCGATGCCCGGGTCGGCGTGATCGCCTCGGTCAGCCGCCCGTTCTGCGGCAACTGCGACCGGGTCCGGCTGACCGCGGACGGGCAGATCCGCAACTGCCTGTTCGCCCGGGAGGAATCCGATCTGCGATCGGCGCTGCGCGGCGGGGCCGACGACGAGGAGCTGGCGCGGCGCTGGCTGTCCGCGGTGGCCGGCAAGCGCGCGGGGCACGGCATCGACGATCCGGGCTTCCTGCAGCCGGAGCGGCCGATGTCGGCGATCGGCGGCTGAGCCGGCCGGTCAGGCGATCGGCCCGACCTCGCGCAGGAAGCCCCGCGCCGACAGGAAGCGGTCCAGGGATTCGCGATGCTCGGCACAGGCGAGCCAGTGCTTGCGGCGCTCGGGGGTGTGCAGCTTCGGGTTGTTCCAGGCGAGGTCGAACTCGGCCGCCCGGCGGCAACCCTTCGCCGAACAGATCGCGTCCTCCGTCGGCGTCTCGCTCATCGGTGGCCCCCGGCTTTGTCGGCGGGATCATCGGTTTCGTCGGCGGGATCATTGGTCTCATTGACGAAATCATCGGTCTCGTCGGCGCGCAGCACCGGGCCCGTCGCGATCGCCCGCCCGTCACCGGGATCGGCGGCCCGAGGGGTGGGCTGCTCCGCGCGCCGGTCGACGGCATTGGCGGCGATCACGGCGATCGCGGGCAGGATCACGGCGCCGGCCAGCATCACGGCCTTCCACCAGCCCGGGACGACGATGATCAACAAGAAGCAGACCATCCGGATGCCCATCGTGATGGCGTACCGCACCTCGCGGTGCCGCCGCTCCACCGCGGGTGAGTTCGGGGCGGACGTGACGAGCACGGGCCGCCGCGCGTTTCGTCGGGCCACCCGGCCAGCCTACGTCCGCTAGCCTCGGGCCTGTGAATTCGACGCCTGACGAGGAGGGCCGCGGCGCCGCTGCCGCCGCCGAGGACCGATTCGGCGAGCAGCCCCGGACGGTGCTGGTGACCGGCGGCAACCGCGGGATCGGTCGCGTGATCGCCGAGGAGTTCGCGGCGTACGGCCACCGGGTCGCCGCCACGCACCGCTCGGGAGAGGTCCCGGACGGCGTGCTCGGCGTGCAGTGCGATGTCACCGACCCCGAGTCGGTCGAACAGGCATTCGCCACCGTCGAGGCCGAGCTCGGCCCGGTGGAGGTCGTCGTCGCCAATGCCGGTATCACCCGCGACGGGCTGCTGCTGCGGATGAGCGATGAGGACTTCGACGCCGTCGTGCAGGCAAATCTGGCCGGCGCGTTCCGCGTCGCGCGGCGGGCGGCGCGGCCGATGATCCGCAAGCGGTTCGGTCGGATCATCTTCATCTCCTCGGTGGTGGGCCTGCTCGGCTCGGCCGGGCAGGTGAACTACGCGGCCTCCAAGGCGGGGCTGGTCGGGATGGCCCGCTCGATCGCCCGCGAGCTCGGTTCGCGCGGTGTCACCGCCAATGTGGTGGCGCCGGGCTTCATCGAGACGGACATGACCGCGGAGCTGTCGGAGGATCTGGTCCGCGGGTACGCCGAGCAGATCCCGCTCGGCCGGATGGGCGCGGCCAGTGATGTCGCGGGCGCCGTGCGCTTCCTCGCCGGGCCGGATGCGGCCTACATCACCGGCGCCGTGCTGCCCGTCGACGGCGGCCTCGGGATGGGGCACTGAAGCGATCAGTAGGGGCAGACCAGCAGGGCAGATCAGCAGGAAAGGGCACAGTTCGACATGGGAATCCTCGAGGGCAAGCAGATCCTCGTCACCGGCCTGACCAAGCACACCTCCATCGCCTACGAGGTGGCCCGGATCGCCCAGGAGCAGGGCGCCAGCGTCGTGGTCTCCAACTTCGGCCGCGCGCTCCGGCTCACCCAGCGGGTGGTGCAGCGGCTGGACCCGACGCCGCCGGTGATCGAGCTGGACGTCACCGACGCCGACCACCTCGCAGGCCTGCCGGCCGCGCTGGGCGAGCACCTGGACCGCGTCGACGGGGTGGTGCACTCGGTGGCCTTCGCCAACCCGGAGACCTCGCTCGGGGGCAAGTTCTTGTCCACGCCCTGGCCGGACGTGGCGAGCGCGGTGCAGGTCTCGGCGTACTCGCTGGTCAGCCTGGTCAACGCCTGCCGGCCGCTGCTCGCCGAGGATGCCTCCGTGGTCGGGCTGACCTTCGATGCCAGCCTGGCCTGGCCCGTCTACGACTGGATGGGGGTCTCCAAGGCCGCCCTGGAATCGGTCAATCGGTATCTCGCCCGCTATCTCGGCGCCGACGGCATCCGATCCAACCTGGTCGCCGCCGGCCCGCTGGACACGCTGGCCAAGCAGGCGATCCCCGGCGCCGACGAGTTCAACGCGATCTGGGGCGAGCGGGCGCCGCTCGGCTGGGACTCGAAGAATCTCGAGCCCACCGCGAAGGCGGTCGTCGCGCTGCTCAGCGACTGGTTCCCGGCCACCACCGGCGAGATCCTGCACGTCGACGGCGGCCTGCACGCGATGGGCGCCTGAGCGGCGGCGTACCACCACGACGTTCCCGCCGGAACGTCTACCCCGTCCGGTCGCCCGGCCAGGCCACCGCGGCGCACAGCGCCTCCGCGGCGGCATCGCGCAGGGCCCGCAGCTCGCGGGAGCGTACCTCCACCGCATGGCTGGACCACGCCGCCGACGCGCCGTCGAGGCCGGCCTCGGCGGCGACCAACAACCCGGCCGCCCGGTCGGCCGCGCGCCGCGACCGCGCCGGATAGGCCGCCGGCAGCAGACCCGCCGGGCTCGCCGGGCGCTCCCCGCCGGCACCGCCGATCTCGTCCAGCACCCGGGCGGCGGCGAGTACCGCCTCGCTCAGCGCGCGCTCGGCCTCGTACGGGCCGGGGGCGGGGGCAGGCGGGGCGGCGTCGTGGATGCGCCACTGCACCGCATTGCCGACCGACTGGGGCACGAACGCGCACCGTCCCTGCTCGGCGACGACCGCGGCGCCGGCCTCGATCGCGGCCGAGTTCAGCGCCGCCGGCCCGCGCAGCAGCCCGGGGGCACCGGCGCGGGGAACCGCGAGCAGCCAGGGGCCCGGCGCGAACAACCGGGTGGCGGCCAGTGCGGTGTCGAGTTCGACCGCGTTCAGCGCGTCCAGGCCGAGGATGCCGGCGGGGTCGACCACATGGTGGGCCGGGTCGTCGCCGGTCACCGCGCGCGCCGTCACCTCGACGCTGGTCGCGGTGGTACGCAGCAGATTCAACTGCGCCGTCAGCCGGATCGCGGCGGCCAGGGCATGCACCCGGCCAGCGTAGTCCGGGGCCTCCGGCGCCCGGTCGGGGTGGAGGCCGAGCCGGCCCGGTCGGCCTTGGTAGGTTCGCGCGCATGGCAGAAGTGGCCGAGCTCGTCGGCGTCAGTGTGATCCGCGGCAGCGCGGAGCTGTTGGCCGACATCGACTGGCAGATCAACGAGTCCGACCGCTGGGTCGTGATCGGCCCGAACGGCGCCGGCAAGACCACCCTGCTCCAGGTTCTGGGCGCCCATCTGCATCCGACCGGCGGGATGGTGGACCTGCTCGGCGAGATCCTCGGCGCGACGGATGTCTTCGAGCTCCGCCCGCGGATCGGGATGACCTCGGCCGCACTCGCGGACAAGGTGCCGCGCGGGGAGAAGGTCACCGATGTGGTGGTCTCGGCGTCCTATGCCGTGCTCGGTCGGTGGCGCGAGGAGTACGAGGAACTCGACCACGAGCGTGCGCGGGAGCTGCTGGACCAGGTCGGCGTCGCCCACCTCGCCGAGCGGACCTTCTCCACGCTGAGCGAGGGCGAGCGCAAGCGGGTCCTCGTCGCCCGGGCCCTGATGAGCGATCCCGAGCTGCTGCTGCTCGACGAGCCGGCCGCGGGGCTGGATCTGGCCGGGCGCGAGTCCTTGGTGGGTACGCTGTCGCGGCTCGCGCTCGACACCCGGGCACCCGCTCAGGTCCTGGTCACCCACCATGTCGAGGAGATCCCGCTCGGCATCACCCACGCGCTGCTGCTGCGCGGCGGCCGGATCGTGGCGAGCGGGCCGCTGCGCGAGACGCTGACCGATGCGAACATGTCGGAGACCTTCGGCCTGCCGCTGGCGTTGACCGAATCCGACGGTCGGTGGGCGGCCCGCGCCGTCCCCAACGGCAGCGCTCGGTTCACCCGGCGTACCGCCGCTCGTTGATCAATCGGTCGGCTGGGCCAGCGCCAACACCTCGGCGCCCGGCAGCCGCGCGAGGTCGGCGCCGTCGATCATGATCTTGGCGGCACGCACGCCCGCGCCGATCACCACCGGCCCGGCCGCCGCGACGGCCTCGTCGACGAGGACCGGCCAGTCCGCCGGCAGGCCGATCGGGGTGATCCCGCCGTACTCCATCCCGGTCAGCGAGGTCGCGGTCTCCATCGGCGCGAAGCTGATCTTGCGTACCCCGAGATGCTTGCGGACGGTCTTGTTCACATCGGCGCGATGGGTGGCCAGCACCAGCACCGCGGCGTGGGTGGTCTGCTCGCCGCGGCGGCCCTCCACGATCACGCAGTTCGCCGATGCCCCGAGCGGCACCTGGTAGCGCTCGCAGAATGCCGCGGTGTCGGCCAGCTCGGCGTCGATCGGCGCCACCCACGCGGGCCCCGGCGGGGCGGCCGCCGCCACCGGCGCTGCGACCAGCTCCGTGGTCGTCGCCAGGTCGTGCCAGTCCAGGGTGCCGAGTTGCGGTGCGTTCACCCGTCCGATCCTAGGCACGTCCGGGCGGGCGCCGTGACGTGGCAGCATGACCCGGTGCCGTTGATCACCGTCGCCGATGCCGCCGATCCGCGCCTGGCCGACTATGTCGCCCTGCGCGACACGTCGCTGCGCCGGCATCTGGAGTCTGCGGAGGGACTGTTCATCGCCGAGGGGGAGAAGGTGATCCGGCGCGCGGTCGAGGCGGGCTATCGGCCGCGGTCGTTCCTGCTCGCCGAACGCTGGCTGGACTCCCTGCGCGATGTCTTGGACCGCTGGCCGGCGACCGACGTGCTGGTGGTCACCGAGGAGCTGGCCGAGCGGGTGACGGGATTCCACGTGCATCGCGGCGCGCTGGCCTCGCTGCATCGCGAGCAGCGCTACGCCGTCGCCGACCTGCTGGCCACGCCGGGACGTTCCCGGATCGCCGTGCTGGAGGATCTGGTCGATCATGCCAATGTGGGCGCGGTGTTCCGCTCGGCAGCCGCGCTCGGAGTCGATGCCGTGCTGGTCTCGCCGCGCTGCGCCGACCCGCTCTACCGCCGCTCGATCAAGGTCAGCATGGGCGCGGTACTGCAGGTGCCGTGGGCGCGGATCGAGCCGTGGCCGGCCGGTGTCGCGCGGCTGCGCGAGGCGGGCTATCTGGTTGCCGGGATGTCGCTCGGCGAGGGTGCGCTCACCCTGGACGAACTGGTCGCCGGCGATCATCCTCGGTTGGCGCTGGTCTTCGGCACGGAGGGCCACGGGTTGAGTCCGGGCGCGGACCGGTTGCTCGATGCGCGGGTGAGGATCCCGATGCTGAACGGGGTGGACTCGCTGAACGTTGCGGCGAGCTCGGCGGTGGCGTTCTATGCCACCGGGGATCGGGGCCGAACTGGGGATCGGAGGCACGATGGATGAGCTGACGCTGAGTTGGCAGCTCGGCACGGCGGGCCTGCTCGCGCTGGCCGTTGCCGCGATCGGGCTGCTGCTGGTGCTGATCATGGTGTTCAAGGTGCACGCCTTCATCGCCTTGATGGCGATCAGCGTGCTCACCGCCGTGGCCGCCGGGATCCCGCCGGACCAACTCGTCGACGCCCTGGAGTACGGCTTCAATCCCACCCTGGGCAGCGTCATGCTGCTGGTCGCGCTCGGCGCGATGCTGGGAAGGATGATCGAGACCTCGGGCGGGGCACGCGTGCTCGCCGATCGGATGATCGCGATCTTCGGCGAACGGCGCGCCGGATTCGCGCTGTCGCTGACCAGCCTGCTGATGGGTTTCCCGATCTTCTTCGACGCGGGACTGGTGGTGATGATGCCGATCATCTACGCCGTCGCGCGCCGCGTCGGCGGGTCGTTCCTGTCCATCGCGCTGCCCTCGGCCATCGCCTTCAGCACGATGCACATCTTCCTGCCGCCACATCCGGGGCCGGTGTCGGCGTCGGCGATCTACGGCGCCGACGTCGGCCTGGTGCTGCTGCTCGGCCTGGTCGTGGCGATCCCGGTCTGGTACGTGGTCGGCGTGCTGCTCGGCGGCCGGCTCGGGCGCCGGTTCGACGTGCCCGTGCCCACCCTTCTCGACGGCACCCGGTCCGAGGACGAGGGCTTCGAGTCGAATCCCTCGGTCGGGCGGGTACTCGCCCTGTTGTTGCTCCCGCTGCTGCTGATCTTGTTGAACACGGGCCTGAACATGGCCTCGGCGATGCAGCCCGACCGGGAGGCATTCCTCGCCCAGCCCTGGGTCGCGACCCTGCGGACGCTCGGTGAGACCCCGATCGCGTTGTTGATCACGGTCGTGGTGTCGATGGCGGTGCTCGGCTGGGGGATGGGCAAGCCGGGGACGCTGGTGGAGAAGATTGCCGACTCCGCGCTCGGCCCGATCTGCTCCGTCGTCCTGGTCACCGGGGCCGGCGGGATGTTCGGCGGGGTGCTGCGCGCGACCGGGATCGGCGACGCGCTCGCCGAGTCCCTGAACGGCATCGGACTGCCCGTGATCGTCGCGGCGTACCTGATCGCGCAATTGGTACGCCTGGCCCAGGGCTCGGCGACGGTGGCCCTGACCACGGCCGCTTCGCTGATGTCGGCGGTGGTTGCGGCGGGAAGCTACAACACGGTCGAGATCGCGGCGATCGTGCTCGCCACCGCCGCCGGCTCGGTGGGCTTCAGCCACGTCAACGACTCCGGGTTCTGGCTGGTCAGTCGGTTCTTCGGACTCGACATGAAGCAGACGCTGGCGACCTGGACCCTGTTGCAGGGCGCGATGGGGCTGCTCGGGTTTGCCATCTCGGCGGTGATCTTCGTACTCGCCGGTGGGCTCGCCGGGTGATCATTGCTGCCGAGGTCCGCCGGCGCGGGTCCGGTCAGGACCGCTCGGTCGCCAGGCGTAGCGCGAATGCCCCGAGCACCACGCCGGTCAGCGCATCCACGGCGCGCCGCACCGGGCTGCGCAGCAACAGCGCCCTGGCGCGCACCGCTGCGAACACGATGAGCACCAACCAGGTGGTGCCGATAACCGGTAGCAGCCAGGCGTAGGCGATGCCGATCCAGATCGGCGCGCCCGGCGTCAGGAACTGGGGCAGCAGCGCAAGGTAGAAGATCAGAATCTTCGGATTCGTCGCATTGCCCAGGAAGCCCTGCCGAAACCCGGCCCAGCGCGACGGCGCGGCGCTCGCCGCCGGATCGCGATAGCGGCCGCGCCTCGCGCTGATCAGCGCCTGCGCCGCGAGCCAGCACAGGTAGACCACGCCGAGCCACTTGACCGCGGCGAACAGCGTGTGGCTGGCCATGATCAACGCACCGAGCCCGGCCGCGGCCGCCAGTCCCTGCAGCATCGACGCGGCCGCGACCCCCGCGGACGTCGCGAGCCCGCGTCCCCGGCCGCCGATCACGGTGTTGCGCAGCACGATCGTGAAGTCCGCGCCGGGCACCAGCACCACGGCGAGCACCACTGCCAGATAGGGCAGCAACGTCTCGGTGATCATGAGACGAGCCTAGGACCCCGGATCGGTGTGACCAGCACCATTTCAGCCAGCGCGGACAGTGATCCTGCCGCGCGCCTCAGCCGTCGGACTCCGCGTCTGCCGGGGTCGGCCGCCGCGCGGGGTGCACCGGCCAGTCGGCGGGGTAGCGCTCAGACAGTTCCTCGTGTGCGGCGTACAGGCCCTTGCGGAGTTTGCCGCGCAGCCGGTCGCCGAAGACGATGCCGTTGAGGTGATCGGTCTCGTGCTGCAGGCAGCGCGCGAGCAGCCCGGTGCCGACGATCTCCACATCGTTGCCGAACTCGTCCTGACCGCGGGCGATCGCGTGGTCGGGCCGGGCCAGTTCCGCGTACGCGCCGGGCAGCGACAGGCAGCCCTCGTCGGCCGTTTCCAGGTGCCGTTCCTTGCCGGTTGGCAGCTCGACCACGGGATTGCACAGCACCCCGACCCGGTTCACCTCGTCCTCGTCGGGGCAGTCGTAGACGAAGATCGACAACCCGAGCCCGACCTGGGTTGCGGCAAGCCCCACGCCGGACGCGGCCGCCATCGTCGCGAACATGTCGCGGGCCAGCTCGCGCAGCTCGTCGTCGAACTTTGTCACCGGCGTCGTCGGGGCATGCATGACGGGGGCGCCCCAGCGGGTGATGGGTCGAACACGCCCGCCGCCGGTGAGGTCGGTCGAGGTCATCGGGACATCGAGTTCATCGGACAACGGGGACCTTTCGTCGGGCAGGTGGGCCTTCTCCGGGTGCTCGGGCGATGCACCGCGCATGCGCGGCGCGGTACGCCGCGCGTGCGCGGCGCGGTACGCCGCGCGTGCGCGGCGCCCAATGTTAGCCGTCGCGGGTGGGCGTGGCGCTCGGATCCGGCCGCGGCACCAGCAACACGCAGGCCGGGCTGGGGCTTGCGAACCGGAAGTCCAGCAGCCACTCGATGTCCTCGTCGGCGCCGCCGAGCTCCTCGTCGAGTTCCTCGGCGTCGCGGAACACCGACACCGCGTCCGACCGCTCGCAGGCCACCCAGACCTGGTCTTCGTGGACGACCAGGTCCCGCGGCCAGCGGCCCGCGACGGGCACCTCGGTGAGCAGCGTGAGCGAATCCTCGTCGCGGTCCAGGTCGAGCACGGCGAAGGTGTCGGGGCCGCGATTGGCGACGAACACGTCATCGCCGCGCAGCCGGATGGCCGACGGCTGGCAGTGCCGGGAACTGGTCGTCGCCGACACCGCGTCGCGCACCCGCCACTCCCGCCCGTCGTGGCGCAGCAACAAGACCTGGGCCGACAGCTCGCAGGCGACGATCAGCCGGTCGGTCGAGTCGACCACCAGGTGCCGCGGACCGGACCCGGCGGGCACCGGGATCGGATGACCCGATTCGCTGAACCGGCCGGAGCTGTCGAGCGCGAGCCGGTGGATGCGGTCCGTGCCGAGATCGACCACGAGGATCTCCGAGCCGAACGGCACCACCTGGTGCGCGTGCGGGACCGACTGGCGATCCGGGTCCGGGCCCGAGCCGGTGAACCGGTGCGTGCCCAGCACCGGGCCCGGTGCACCGTCCGGTCCGATCCGATGACTGGTGACCAGGCCGTCGGTGTAGTGGGCGACGACGATGTGGGTGCCATCGGTGGTCAGCGCGAGGTGGCACGCCCCGGCTGCGCCGGTGCGCACGGATCCGCCGCGGCGCAGGGCGTCGCGCTCCACGCCGAACAGGGTGAGCTCGGAGTTGTCGCCCTCGCCGACCGCGTAGTGCCAGCGACCGTTCGGATGGGACACCAGGTAGCTGGGCGACTCCGCGGCCAGCACCGGGAGCTCGAGCATGTCGACGGCCTCCGCCGTGGGCTCGACCCGGTAGCCGGTGATCCCGCGGGCGTCGCCGTCGTTGTTGCTCGTGTAGCCCCCGACGACCACCGTCGCGTCACCCAACGTCATGGACATGTGGATACCACGTCCGCGTGCCGCACGGGATTCGGCGCACCGCACGGCAGACTGGCCGGGTGACCGAGGGCGAGCCGGCGGCCGATCCGGGCGCGGCCGCGCCCGAGCGGCACGCGGCGCTGTTGGCCGCCTATCGGGCGCACCTGGCGGCGGAGCGGCAGCTCTCCGCGCACACCGTCCGGGCCTATCTGGGCGATGCCTCGGGCCTGCTGGAACACCTGGACCGGTTGGGGGAGACCCCGGCCACGGCCGGACTGCGGTCGTTGCGGAGCTGGCTCGCCCGACAGCAGAGCATGGGTGCCGGGCGCGCGACGGTCCAGCGCCGGGCGGCGTCGGTGCGAACCTTCTTCCGCTGGCTGGCGGCGACCGGCGAGATCGGGCAGAGCCCGGCCGAGGCGCTGCGCTCGCCGAAGCGGCCGCGGCGCCTGCCGGCGACCCTGGACCAGCGGCGCGCCGGCGAGCTGCTGGCCGCCGCGCTCGATCACGCGCGCGACGGGGGACCGGCCGGCCGCCGCAACGCCGCCATCCTCGAGGTGCTGTATGCCGGCGGGATCCGGGTCGGGGAACTGTGCGGGCTCGATCTCGGTGACATCGATCCCGCCCGCGGAACGTTGCGCGTTTTCGGCAAGGGGGCGAAGGAGCGCACGGTGCCCATCGGCGCGCCCGCGCAGCGGGCGCTCGAGCAGTGGCTGGCGGTCCGGCCGGAACTGGCCGGAGAGGGCGCCGGTGCGGCGGTCTTCGTCGGCGATCGCGGCGGCCGGATCGATCAGCGGGTGGTACGCCGGATCGTGCACCGGGCCCTCGCCGCCGTGCCGGGCGCCCCCGACCTCGGCCCGCACGGGCTCCGGCACGCGATGGCGACCCACCTGCTGGAGGGCGGCGCCGACCTGCGCAGTGTCCAGGAGATCCTCGGCCACAGCTCACTGGCCACCACGCAGATCTACACCCATGTCACCGCCGAGCGGTTGCGGGCGGCCTTCGAGCAGGCCCACCCGCGCGCCTGACCCCGAGCACCGGCCGGATCAGAACGGGCAGCTCAGAACGGGGCAGCTCAGAACCAGGAGAGCGGGTCCACGATCCCCCCGTCGAGCCACAGTTGAAGGTGCAGGTGGCAGCCGGTCGAATAGCCCGTGCTGCCGACCCGGCCGATCACCTGGCCCGCGGCGACCCGCTGGCCGGGTCGCACGGTGTAGCCGAGCGCATGGTTGTAGGACGTCCGCACCGCGCGCCCGTCGACCATCCCGTGGTCAAGGATCAACCGGTTGCCCCAGGCGCCGGTGAAGGTCACGGTCGTCACCGTCCCCGCATACGGAGCCCGGATCGGCGTACCGCAGCCGGCGCCCCAGTCCGTGCCGTCGTGCAGTTTGCGGACACCGGTGATCGGGTGCACCCGCATCCCGAACGGCGAGGTGACGGGGCCCGGCACCGGCATGGAGAACCCGTGCTCGCCCGGCGGGCTGGGCCGGCCGAGCCCGCCCCCGGCCTGCGCCTGCTCGCGGCGGGCCCGCGCCGCCTCCTCCGCGCGCTTGCGGGCATCGCCCGGCAACATCCGCACGTCGCCGCGAGCCGGATCGGAGCCGAGCAGGTCCCGGGGGTCGAGATAGGCCTCGCCGCGCTTCAGCCCCCAGTGCAGGCAGGCGGCCGCAGCGCCGCAGGGGTGTCCGGCCTGCAGCTCGCCGACCGGGTCGCCGAGGTCCACCCGATCGCCGACCGCGACGCTCGCCCGGACCGGCTCGTAGGTCGTCCTGACGTCGCCGTGGTCGATCACCAGCACGTCCCGGCCGGCGATCCGGCCGACGAAGGAGACCCGCCCGGCGGCGGCCGCCGAGACGGTGGTGCCGGGCCTCGCGCCGAGGTCGAGACCGCGATGCCCGGGCTGCCAGTCCTTCGCTGGCGGGTCGAACTCGCGCACCACCGGGCCGTCCAGCGGCCAGGCGCTCGGCGGCAGGCCGGCCCCGGTCAGGCCGATCACGGCCAGCAGAACCAGCGCGATGGCGTACCCGGAGCGCGACGGAACGGTCATGCCAGACCATCGCCGCGCCGCGGCGCCGATTGTCGGCCGGGCCGCGATCTGTGGACAATCGGCACCGGTCGCGCGCCCTGTGGACAACCCGGATCCCGCGGATTGGCGCGGTCCGCGGGCGGCCGCGTAGACTCGTCGCAGCGATCCTTACGGATCGACTTCGCATGCGGGTTCCCGGTCACGCCGGGCAGCATGGCTCAGTCCCACGCCGAGCATTCGTCGAGGGTTCGTGCTGCGCCCGCGTCAGGGGTGCCGGCGACCCGCCGGTACCGACCAACTGAGGGCGCCCGCGCACGGGCGCCGGAACGAGGAGGAACGGCCATGGCCGTCGTCACCGCGCGCCAACTGCTGGAGAGTGGCGTTCACTTCGGGCACCAGACCCGACGCTGGAACCCCAAGATGAAGCGCTTCATCTTCACCGAGCGCAATGGCATCTACATCATCGACCTGCAGCAGTCGCTGAACTACATCGACAAGGCCTATGCCTTCGTCAAGGACACCGTCGGCCGCGGCGGTCAGGTGCTGTTCGTCGGCACCAAGAAGCAGGCCCAGGAGGCCATCGCCGAGCAGGCCACCCGGGTCGGCATGCCGTATGTCAACCAGCGCTGGCTGGGCGGCATGCTCACCAACTTCCACACCGTGATCAAGCGGATCCAGCGGCTGAAGGAGCTCGAGGGCATGGACCTCGAGACCGGCGGCGACACCGGCCTGACCAAGAAGGAACTGCTCGGCCTCAAGCGCGAGAAGGACAAGCTGGAGAAGACCTTGGGCGGCATCCGCGACATGGCCCGCACCCCGCAGGCCGTGTGGATCGTCGACACCAAGAAGGAACACCTGGCCGTCGACGAGGCCCGCAAGCTGAAGATCCCGGTGATCGCGATCCTCGACACCAACTGCGATCCCGACGAGGTCGACTACGCGATCCCGGGCAATGACGACGCGATCCGCTCGGTCGCGCTGCTCACCCGCGTGCTCGCCGACGCCGTCGCCGACGGCCTGATGGCGCGCTCCGGCGCGCAGACCGGCTCGGAGGAGAACGAGCCGATGGCCGAGTGGGAGCGCGAGCTGCTGGCGGGCCAGGGCACCGACGGCGAGACCGCCGCCGACGCTTCCGGCGCCACCCCGGCGCTGAACGACCCGGACGCCCAGGCCCTGGTCGAGGCCACCGAGGAGAACCCCTCGAACAAGGGCCCGGTCTCCGACGAGAGCGTCGACGTCGCCGCGCCCGCGGAGCCGACCCCGAGCCAGAACGACTGATCACCTCATCCACCCAACCTTCACCAAAGGGGAGTACGCATGGCAGTCACCGCTGCTGACGTCAAGAAGCTCCGCGACGCCACCGGCGCCGGGATGATGGACGCCAAGAAGGCCCTCACCGAGGCCGACGGCGACCACGACAAGGCCGTCGAGCTGCTGCGCGTCAGCGGCCAGGCCAAGGCCGCCAAGCGCGGCGCCGAGCGCGAGGCGAGCAACGGGCTCGTCGCCAACTCGGGCCAGGCGCTGGTCCAGCTCGGCGCGGAGACCGACTTCGTCGCCAAGAACGACGAGTTCATGAAGCTGGCCGAGGACATCGCCGCCGCGGCTGCGACCGCCAAGGCCGACAGCGTCGAGGCGCTGAACACCGCCGAGGTCAACGGTTCCACCGTCGCCGACGCCGTCCAGCAGCTCGCCGCGAAGATCGGCGAGAAGCTCGAGGTCACCAATGCCGCCTACTTCGACGGCCCGACCGCGGTCTACCTGCACCGCCGCGCCTCCGACCTGCCGCCGCAGGTCGGCGTGATGGTCGAGTACGAGGGTGCCGACGCCGACGCGGTCCGCGCCGTGGCGATGCAGGTCGCGGCGATGCGCCCGACCTACCTGACCCGGGACGAGGTTCCCGCCGATGTCGTCGATGGCGAGCGCAAGGTCGCCGAGGCCGCCGCCCGCGAGGAGGGCAAGCCGGAGCAGGCGATCAGCCGGATCGTCGACGGCAAGGTCAACGCCTTCTACAAGGACCACGTCCTGCTGGAGCAGCCGTCGGTCTCGGAGGACAAGAAGACCGTCGGCCAGCAGCTCGAGGCCGCCGGCGTCACCGTGAAGCGGTTCGTCCGCTTCGAGGCGGGCGCCTGATTCGAGCGGGTCGTTCGATCGGTACGCCGGGACGGGCGTCGTGGGGAGACCCACGGCGCCCGTTCCGCATCCGGGAGGCAGACGCATCCCGGCGGGCGGCGGCCGCCGAGTCGCCAAATTGTCTCCGCGCGACTGCCTGCGCGATGATGGGCGGCAGTGTCCGGAACTGGCGAGGGAGAATCGATGGCGTACAGGCGCGTCCTGCTGAAGCTGTCCGGTGAGGTGTTCGGCGGCGGTGCCGTCGGCGTCGATCCGAAGGTCGTCGCCAGCATCGCCCGGCAGGTCGCCGATGTGGTACGCAGCGGCGTCCAGGTCGCCGTGGTGGTGGGCGGCGGCAACTTCTTCCGCGGCGCCGAGCTGCAGCAGGGCGGGATGGACCGCGACCGCGCCGACTACATGGGCATGCTCGGCACGGTCATGAACTGCCTTGCCCTGCAGGACTTCTGCGAGAAGGAAGGCATCGCCACCCGCGTGCAGACCGCCATCGCGATGGGCCAGGTCGCCGAGCCCTACATCCCGCGGCGCGCCGAGCGACACCTGGAGAAGGGTCGGCTGGTGATCTTCGGCGCCGGATCCGGGATGCCGTACTTCTCCACCGACACCGTCGCGGCGCAGCGCGCGCTGGAGATCGGCGCCGAGGTGTTGCTGATGGGCAAGCAGGGCACCGACGGCGTCTACGATGCCGACCCGCGCACCACCCCGGGTGCGACCAAGTTCGACGACCTGAGCTATGACGAGTACCTCGCCCGGGACCTGAAGGTCGCCGACGCCACCGCGATCTCGATGGCTCGCGACTACAAGCTGCCGATGGTCTTCTTCAGCCTCGACACCGCGGGCAACATCGGCCGCGTGGTGGCGGGTGAGAAGATCGGAACGACGGTGCACGCCTGAGGCGCGGCCTCCCGCGTACCCGATGCGGTGCGGGAAACAATCCCGGCACCGAGACGAGCAGACGAAAGGAACGAGCGTGATCGCCGACACCATCCAAGAGGCCGATTCCCGGATGTCGTCCACCGTGGCGCACACCAAGGAGGAGTTCGCCGCGATCCGCACCGGTCGTGCGCACCCCGGCATGTTCGCCAAGATCACGGCCGACTACTACGGTACGCAGACTCCGCTGCAGCAGCTTGCCTCCATCCAGGTCGCCGATGCGCGGATGGTGCTGATCACGCCGTTCGACACCAATGCGACCAACGGCATCGAGAAGGCGATCCGCGATTCCGATCTCGGCGTCAACCCGGCCACCGACGGCAACCAGATCCGGGTTTCGCTGCCGGAGCTGACCGAGGAGCGCCGCAAGGAGTACACCAAGCTCGCCAAGACCAAGGCCGAGGAGGGCCGGGTCGCGATCCGCAACTCCCGCCGCCAGGCCAAGGACGCCCTCGACAAGCTGGTCAAGGACAAGGAGGTCGGCGAGGACGAGGTGACCCGGGCCGAGAAGGACCTCGACGCGCGGACCAAGAAGTACACCGACCAGATCGACGAGCTGCTGAAGAACAAGGAAGCCGAGCTGCTCGAGGTCTGATGACCCCACCCGGAGACGACCCGGCGGATCACCCGCCGCCCGACGCGATCCCGGTCCGTGATCACGGCCGGGCCGGTCGCAACCTGCCCGCGGCGATCGGCGTGGGCGTCGGCCTGTTCGTCGCCCTGGTGGTGACGCTCGGCTGGTTCAACCTGGGCTTCGTGCTGCTGATGGCCGTGGCGCTCGCACTGGGCACCGTCGAGGTGTGGCAGGCGATGCGACGGATCGGCATCCACGCCGCCATCGTGCCGATCGTGGTCGGCACGGTCGCGATCATCATCGGCTCCTACCAGGCGAATCTGGAGCACCGGGTCAGTACCAACACCTGGATGCTCGCCATCTTGGGGCTGACGGTCCTGGCCAGCCTGGTCTGGCGGATGCCGCGCGGCGCCGACGGCTATCTCCGCGATGTCGCGGGCAGCATGTTGATCATCGGTTGGATCCCGCTGCTCGGCGCGTTCGCGTCGATGATGCTGGCCGGCAACCAGGGCCCGCTGCGGGTGATCACCTTCCTGGTGGTGATCGTGCTGGCCGACACCGGAGGGTACGCCGTGGGCGTCGTCTTCGGCAGGCACCCGATGGCGCCCCGGATCAGCCCCAAGAAGTCGTGGGAGGGTTTCGCCGGGTCACTCGTCCTCGGCACCGCGGGCGCGGTCGCGATGATGACGCTGTTCCTCGGCCAGCCGTGGTGGGTCGGGGCGATCCTCGGCGTGGCGCTGGTTCTGGCCGGCGCCTGCGGCGACCTGGTCGAATCGCTGATCAAGCGTGACATCGGGATCAAGGACATGAGCTCCTTCCTGCCCGGCCACGGTGGCGTGATGGACCGGCTCGACTCGCTGTTGTTGGCAGCCCCGGTGGCGTGGCTGATCATGCTGATCTTCGTTCCTGGAGGATGACGATGACCGAAGGACGCACCGCGCTGCCGCTGGTGTTCGAGGCACCCCGCCGTGGCAAGCCGCCACGGCACTGGGCCGATCTCGATCCCGAGGCGAGGATCGAGGCGGTGCAGGCCGCCGGCCTGCCCCGGTTTCGCGCGCAGCAGCTCTCGCGCCACTACTTCGAGCACCTGAACGACGACCCGCGGTCCTGGACCGACCTGCCGGCGGTACTGCGTACCGAGCTCGCCGAGCAGCTCTTCCCGCGGCTGCTCGACCCGGTACGCCGGATGCAGACCGACCAGGGCACCACCGTGAAGACGCTGTGGAAGCTGCACGACGGCGCGCTGGTGGAGAGCGTGCTGATGCGCTACCCGAACCGGACCACCATGTGCGTCTCGTCGCAGGCCGGCTGCGGGATGGCCTGCCCGTTCTGTGCGACCGGGCAGGGCGGCCTGCAGCGCAACATGTCCACCGCGGAGATCGTCGAGCAGGTCACCGACGGCGCCCGGGCGCTGCGCGCCGGTGAGATTCCCGGCGGGCCCGGCCGGGTCAGCAACATCGTCTTCATGGGGATGGGGGAGCCGCTGGCCAACTACAAGTCGGTGATCGGCGCGGTGCGGGCCATGACCACGCCCGCGCCGGACGGGCTCGGCATCGGCGCGCGCGGCATCACCGTCTCCACCGTCGGCCTGGTGCCGGCGATCCACCGGCTGACCGCGGAGGGCCTGCCGCTGACCCTGGCCCTGTCGCTGCACGCCCCGGACGACGAGTTGCGCGACGAGCTGGTCCCGGTGAACAACCGCTGGAACGTCGGCGAGGCCGTCGACGCGGCCTGGGAGTACGCCCGGGCGACGAAGCGCCGGGTATCGGTGGAGTACGCACTGATCAAGGACATCAACGACCAGGCGCACCGCGCCGACCTGCTCGCCGATGTGCTGAAGCGGCGCGGCACCAAGGCCGACGGGAGCTGGGGTTGGGTGCACGTGAACCTGATTCCGCTGAACCCGACACCCGGCTCGAAGTGGACCGCATCGCGGCCCGAGGACGAGGCCGAGTTCGTCCGGCGACTGGCGGCTCGGGGCGTACCGGTCACGGTTCGCGACACCCGCGGCCGCGAGATCGACGGCGCGTGCGGGCAGCTCGCCGCGACCGGGTCGTGAAGTCGCGGGCAGCCTGACGTGGCGGGGGTGCTGTCCGGCTTCGCCACCATCGCGATCATCATCGCGGTCGGTTGGGTGCTGGCGCACACCAAGGTGTTGGACGCCCGGGCGCAGGTGGTGCTGGCTCGGCTGACCTTCCATGCCGGTACGCCGGCGCTGATGATCACCATGATCGGTTCCTCCGATGTGCACCGCCTGTTCTCGGCGAATCTGATCGCCTCGGTCACCGGAGTGGTGGTCACCGCCGTGCTCTCCGTGCTCGCTTCCCGGCTGGCCTTCCGCCGCGACGCCCGCGACACGGTGATCGGTGCGTTCTGTTCCTCGTATGTGAATGCCGGCAACCTCGGCATCCCGATCGCCGCCTATGCGATCGGCGATGCGGCGGTGCTGGCGCCGATGCTGCTGGTCCAGATCCTGGTCCTGCAACCGGGCGGGCTGGCCATCCTGGACGCGCTGGACGGGCAGCAGTCGGGCCGGTTCGGCGCCGGCATGATGATCCGCTCGGCGCTGCTGCGGCCGATCCGCAACCCGATCACCATCGGTGCCGCGATCGGCGTGCTGCTCGCCGTCACCGGCTGGCAGCCGCCGGCGGTGATCATGGATCCGATCGGGCTGATCGGAGGCCTGGCCATCCCATGCATGCTGATCGGCTACGGCGTGTCCCTGCGCACCGGCCCGGTGCCCGGCCGCGGCGAACGGCCGGCCCAGCTCGCGGTGATCACGGCACTGAAACTCGTGGTGCAGCCGCTCGTGGCGGGGCTGGTCGCCGCATTGGCCCTGGGCCTGACCGGCCCGGCGCTGCTGGCCGTGGTGATCATCGCCGCTCTGCCCACCGCGCAGAACGTCTTCGTGTTCGCGGTCCGCTACGACGCCGGGGTGGTGCTGGCGCGGGACTCGGTCTTCCTGACCACCGTGCTGTCAGTGCCTGTCATCTTGCTGATCACCGCGCTGCTCGCCTGATCCGGGACGGGCCTGCCCGGGCGGGCACCGAGATCTCCGCGCGATCCGGCGATCAGCCGAGCAGTGCCCGGCCGGCGGCCGCGGCGTCGGGGGCCAGATGCAGGTACGCGCCCATCGGCCGGTCGCGGCCGAGCGCGGTGAGCAACTGCCAGGCTGGCAGTCGCTCGGTCCAGTGCTCGACACCGATCAGCACCATCGGCGCGATCAGCTCCGGATCCGGGGCGTAGTAGTTCTCCGTGGTCGCGGCGAAGATCTCCTGCACGGTTCCGGCGGCGCCCGGCAGACACGCGATGCCGCCGCGGCTGCGGGTGAGCAGCGTGTCCTCGCGCAGGGCATTGGAGAAATACTTCGCGATCATGGTCGCGAAGACGTTCGGCGGCTCGTGGCCGTAGAACCAGGTCGGGATGCCGACGCTGGCACCCGCATCGGGCCCGCCGAACCGGTCCAGCACCGCGAAGGCCGCACCCGCCCAGTCCTCGATGCTTGGCCGGAAGTCCGGCACCTGCGCCAGCATCGCGCACGCCTGCGTCAGCGCGTCGTCCTCGCGCGGCGCCAGCAGCGCGCCGAGGTTGGCCGCCTCCATCGCGCCGGGGCCGCCGCCGGTCAGCACCAGCCGCCCGGCGCGGGTCAGCTCCCGGCCGAGCTCGGCCGCCTCCCGGTACGCCGGCTCGTCGCGCCGGATCGCGTGCCCGCCCATGATCCCGATCAGGTCCCGGGCGGGGTAGGGGCGCAGCGCATCGGCCAGCGCGTCGCCGATCGAGTGATCATGCAGGGCCATCGCCAGCGTGTCGTCGATGCCCGGCTCCGGCACGTGTCCCTGCCGCCAGGCATAGCTGCGCGCGTCGAGCGAGTCGGCATAGGCGGCGGTGTCGTAGAGCTCGCGGGCGGCGTACAGCGCATTGCGGTAAGGATCGAAGGGTACGCCCGGCAGCGCCGGGAAGATCAGCCCGCCGCGGGCGCGCAGGTCGTCATCGGCGCCGGGATCGAACCGGCAGCCCAGGAAGACCGCGCCGGCCACCTCCACCCCCGCCAGCGTGGCGCGCCCGGTCAGGTCCAGGCCTTGCAGATAACACCCGGCCAGACTGGCGATGCGCGCCAGATGATCATCGAGCTGGGCGAGGGATTCGATCTCGAGGGTACGCCGGGTCATGGCGCGATTGTGCCAGCGCCCATCTCGTCGTCAGGTATCGCCGCCCGGGCGCGGTCCTGGGCGGCGACAGCTCACGACGAGAGTCGGGCGGGAACGTGGATCGGCCGGGCGGATTCGGGCCGGGACACGCGACGGGGCCGGTCGGACGGACGCACTCGCGCCTGCCCGACCGGCCCCGGTCGTCGATCAGTCCGGCTTCCCGGTCAGCCGCCGACTGCCTTCAGGGCGTCGACATTGCCGTCGCCGTAGAAGGAGTTGAACGCCGCGGTGCCCACGCAACGCTCGTCGTCGCACGGCAGGTCAGTGGCCTGCTCGCGAAGCAGCTTCACCAACTCGGCGGGCTTGGCATCCGGATGGGTGGACTTCAGCAGCGCCAGCACGCCCGAGACGTGCGGGGTGGCCATCGAGGTGCCGCTGAGCCGGGCGTACCGGCCGCCCGGGTAGGTGGACACGATGCCCTGGCCCGGCGCGGTGACCTCGATCTTGTTCTCGCCGTAGTTGGAGAAGTAGGCCTTGGTGATGTCGGAGTTCAGCGCCGACACGGTGACCACATTCTCCAGCTCGGCCGGGATGTCCAGGCAGTTGTTGTTGATCACCCGATCGACCTCCTGGCCCTCGACATCGTTCGGGCTGACCGGATCGGTGGTCTTGTTGGCCAGGTCGTAGTCCTCGTTGCCGGCGGCCGCCGCGCTCACCACGCCCTTGCTGTTGGCGTACTCGAAGGCGCGGCGCACCGCCTCGCGCCCGGGCACCTGGTTGGCCTGATCACCGCACCAGAAGTTCCACGGATCGGTGTAGTAGCTGTTGTTGGTCACATCGAAGCCGTTGTCGGCGGCCCAGATCATGCCGCAGACGACGTACTCGGGGTAGAACAGGCTGTCGTCATTGGACACCTTGATCGACGCGATCGACACGTCGGGCGCGATGCCGACCACGCCGACCCCGTTGCGCGCGGCGGCGATGGTGCCGGCCACGTGGGTGCCGTGACCGTTGGTGGTCGGCTCCCAGCCGGTACGCCGCGGCTGGCCCGCGTTGTTGCAGGAGACCGACTTGTCGGCGCGGAAGTTCGGCGCCAGGTCGGGGTGCGTGCCCTCGACGCCGGTGTCGACGATCCCGACCAGCACGTCGGGGTCACCGCCGGTGATCTCCTGCGCCTGATCGGCCTTGATCGCCTTGTTGCCCCACTGGTCGCCCTCGAGCGGGTCCGGCGCCAGCGCGGCCTCGGAGACGCCGCGGCCGGCCTCGTAGCCGCCGAGCCGAAGCTGGTCCTGCGCGGTGTCGGAGCGCTTGGAGCGGCCGGGCGGCTGGGCCTTGTTGCCCTTCGGCGTACCCTCCGCGACCTCGGCGGTGCGGGTCTGGCCCGCCGACTCGACCGGGGTGCCGCGCCCGCCGATCCGGTCCAGATCGGCCAGGAACGCGGCCTTCGTGGAATGGGCGATGATCACGCCGATCTGCGGCCAGGACTGGACCACCGTGCCGCCGGCCGACTCGACCAGCCGCTCGGCCCGCTTGATCTGGCCGAAATTGGCCCGCTTCAGGTTCACCGCGTAGCTCATCAGCACGCCGTCGGCCGGCGAGCGGTCGACCGGGGTCGACGGCGGTTCGTCGGCGCTCGGGGCGGCGGTCGCCGTGCCCGCGGACAGCGCGAGGGCCGCGGCGCCGGCGGCGATGGCGGCCGCGATCCGGCGGCCGATTGCTGGACTGCTCATCAGGGAGCCTCCTTGTGGGGGACGTTGGCCAGAAATCTAGCCCGCGAGTGCGACTGTCTGCAGGCGGTCGCGCAGATTCCTCCGGCGCCTGCCTCCGGACATGACTCGGCCCGGCCGCGCGGGCGGCCGGGCCGAGGTCTCGGAGGGAGGACCGTTCAGATCCGTTCGGCGGCCTTCGCCTCCGAGATGCGCTCGTCGATCTTCTCCTCGATGAACTCGTAGGCGAGTTCGTCGTGCAGCGAGAGATCGACGCCGCGGTCCTCGTCCTCGGCCGAGACGCGGAAGCCGATCGTCTTCGCGATCGCCGAGCCGATGATGAAGGTCAGCACGCCGGTGAACACCATCGACACCAGCGCGGCCACCACCTGGATCACCAACTGCGCCGCGCCGCCGCCGTAGAACAGCCCCAGCGGGGCGTCGGCGAACGTCGGCGCCGCCATGAAGCCCAGGTAGACGGTGCCGATCAGGCCCGCCACCAGGTGGACGCCCACGACGTCCAGGGAGTCGTCGTAGCCGAGCCGGTACTTCAGCCCGATCGCGAGACAGGCCGCCGCACCGGCGATCACGCCGAGCAGCATCGCGGCCCAGGGCTCCAGATTGGCGCACGCCGGGGTGATGGCGACCAGGCCCGCCACCAGGCCGGAGGCGGCGCCGATCGAGGTGACCTTGCCGTCCCGCAGCTTCTCCACCACGAGCCAGGCCAACATCGCCGCCGCCGGGGCCGCCAGCGTGTTGATCCAGATCAGGCCGGCCTGGGCCGCATCCGCGGCCAGGCCGCCGTTGAAGCCGAACCAGCCGAACCACAGCAGGGCCGCGCCGAGCATCACCAGCGGGATGTTGTGCGGCCGGTGCAGCGGCTCGGCCCGGAAGCCGTAGCGACGGCCGATGATCAGCGCGAGCACCAGCGCGGCGACGCCGGCGTTGATGTGCACCACGGTGCCGCCGGCGAAGTCGATCGCCGAGCCGCCGAGCGCATTGGCGATCGCCCCGTCGAGCATCAGGCCGCCGGACCCCCAGACCATGAACGCCAGCGGGGCATAGACCAGGGTGACCCAGACCGGGACGAAGACCACCCACGCGCCGAACCGGGTCCGGTCGGCGATCGCGCCCGAGATCAGCGCGACGGTGATGATCGCGAAGGTGCCGCCGTAGGCCGCTCCGACCAGATCGACGCTGCCGATCAGGTTCTGCATCCCGAACGAGTAGGGCGGCTCGAACGGGTTGCCGAACAGGCCCGCCACGCTGGCGCCGCCACCGCCCAGGGCGTACCCCCACAGCACCCAGACCACGCCCACGATGCCCATCGAGATGAAGCTCATCATGATCATGTTCAGGGCCGACTTGGCGCGGGTCATCCCGCCGTAGAAGAACGCCACGCCCGGCGTCATCAGCAGTACCAGACAGGCGGCTACCAGCATCCAGACCAGATCCGGAGTCAACGCTGTGTCCTCCATCGGGATCCTCCTCCATCAGAGATCTCGTGCCCGCGGTGGGCTTCGGTGGCAGTCTGCGCGGCGGATGTTTCACCGGCGTCGCCCCGTGTTACGGCGGGGTAAAAGATCGGCGCGGGCCGCCGAACCTGCGGCGCGCGCCCCGGATTGCCACAATGGGCCGGTGCGCGATGTGGTGATCCTGGGCTCGACCGGCTCCATCGGTACCCAGGCCCTGTACGTCCTGGGCGAGCGGCGCGACGCCTACCGGGTACGCGGGCTGGCCGCCGGCGGTGGCCAGCCGGGGCTGCTGGCCCGCCAGGTGCTGGATGCCCGCCCCGAGGTGGTCGCGGTGGCCCGCGCGAGCGCCGTGCAGGACCTGCAGCTCGCCCTCTATGCCGAGGCACAGCGGCGCGGCTGGTCAGCCGGCGAGACCACGCTGCCGCGGATCGTCGCCGGCCCGGATGCCGCGGCGCAGCTCGCCGGCGACGGCGCCGACCTCGTGCTGAACGCCGTCACCGGGGCGGCGGGCCTGACGGCCACGCTGGCCGCGCTGGCCGGCGGCTCCACTCTCGCCCTGGCCAACAAGGAATCGCTGGTGATCGGCGGCCGCCTGGTCACCGACGCCGCCGCGCCGGACCAACTGGTGCCCGTCGACTCCGAACACTCCGCGCTCGCCCAGGCCCTGCGCGCCGGGCGCGGCGCCGAGGTGGACCGGCTGCTGGTCACCGCCTCCGGCGGCCCGTTCCGCGGACGCAGCCGCGCCGAGATGGCCGCGGCCACCCCCGAGCAGGCGATGGCCCACCCGACCTGGCGGATGGGCCGGGTGATCACCATCAACTCGGCCACCCTGGTGAACAAGGCGCTGGAGGTGCTCGAGGCGTACCTGCTCTACGGCGTGCCGCTGGATCGGATCGACGTCGTCGTGCACCCGCAGTCGATCGTGCACTCGATGGTCCAGTTCGTCGACGGTTCGACCATCGCCCAGTGCTCGCCGCCGGACATGCGGCTGCCGATCGCGCTGGCGCTGAGCTGGCCCGATCGGATGCCGGGCGCCAGCGCGCCGCTGGACTGGACGCGCGCGACGCAATGGACGTTCGAGCCGCTCGACGACGAGGCGTTCCCGGCGGTACGCCTGATCCGCCGCTGCGGCGCCGCCGGTGGCACGGCGCCCGCGGTCTACAACGCCGCCAACGAGGTCGCGGTGGACGCCTTCACCGAGGGCCGGATCGGCTTCCTCGACATCGTCGATCTGATCGAGCGGGTCGTGGTCGAACACCTGGCGCCGGAGCCAGCGATTTCGCCCGGCGACGTAGGATCGCGATTGGTCCACGACGCCGACCTCGACCTCGCGGCGGTGCTCGCGGCGGACAACTGGGCGCGGCGACGGGCGAGTGAACTGATCGGGGCCCGGGAGGCCGAACAGCAGGGAGCAGGAAGCAGTTGATGGAGACCGTCATCTATCTGGGCGCGGCGGTGCTGTTCTTCGCGCTCATCATGGCCTCGATCGCGCTGCACGAGATCGGCCACCTGGTTCCTGCCAAGCTGTTCGGCGTCAAGACCACCCAGTATTTCGTCGGCTTCGGCAAGACCCTGTGGTCGAAGAAGGTCGGCGAGACCGAGTACGGCATCAAGGCGATCCCGCTCGGCGGCTATGTCCGGATGATCGGCATGTATCCCCGCCACGCCGACGGGTCGCTGCGGGCCTCCAGCTCCGGGCTGTTCCAGAACCTCGCCGATTCCGCCCGCGAGATCGAGCACGAGGAGATCAAGCCCGCCGACGACGGCCGGTTGTTCTACCAGAAGAAGCCGTGGCAGAAGCTGATCATCATGTTCGCCGGCCCGGCGATGAACCTGATCCTCGCGTTCGCACTGCTGCAGACGCTGTTCGGGCTGTACGGGATCAACCAGCCGACGCTTGTCGTGCAGAGCGTGCAGGAGTGTGTGATTCCCGCCGATCGGCGAGACCAGTCGTGTCGTCCGGGCGACCCGCCGACCCCGGCCGCCGCGGCCGGGATGGCCGACGGCGACCGGATCGTCGCCTTCAACGGCGTCGAGCTGAAGGACTGGGACCAGCTCTCGGCGATGATCCGCGGCAATCTTGCCGGACCCGCCACGATCACCGTCGAGCGGGGCGGCGGGCTGGTGGAGTTGCCGCAGGTGAACACGGTGGTGACCGGCGTACCCGCCCAGTACGACCCGGCCCGTCGGGTGCCCGCGGGCTTCCTCGGCGTGCAGCCGCAGATGGTACGCGCGGCCGGAACGCCCGTCGTGGTGCTGGAGACCATGGGTGACATGACGGTGCGCTCGGCGGTCGGGGTCGTCACCTTGCCGGTCCGCGTCTTCAACACCGCCGCCGACCTGGTCACCGGGCGCGAGCGCGACCCGAACGGCCCGGTCAGCGTGGTCGGCGCCAGCCGCTTCGCCGGCGAGGTGGCCACCACCGACCGGCTGACCGACAACGACCGGTTCGCCATGGTGTTGATGCTGCTGGGTTCGGTGAACCTGTTCGTGGCGATCCTGAACCTGGTGCCGCTGATGCCGTTCGACGGGGGCCACATCGCCGGCGCCCTGTGGGAATGGGTACGCCGCGGCCTGGCGAAGGCGTTCCGCCGGCCCGATCCCGGCTATGTCGATGTCGCCAAGACCCTGCCCGTCGCCTATGTTGTAGGTGGGTTCCTGGTGGTGTGCGGGGCGGTCCTGATCGTCGCCGACGTCATCGCGCCGATCACGTTGTTCTGACGACCGGAGCAATCGAGCCCCGAGCAGTGGAGCCCGGAGCAATCGAGCCGGAGCGAGGAGGAGACAGGCATGACCGTGGACCTCGGGATTCCCGCACCGCCCCCGCCGGTGCTGGCCCCGCGCCGCCGCTCGCGCAAGATCCGCGTCGGCTCGGTCGAGGTCGGTGGCGACGCGCCCGTCTCGGTGCAGTCGATGACCACGACGGTCACCTCCGATGTGAACTCGACCCTGCAGCAGATCGCCGAGCTGACCGCGGCGGGTTGCGACATCGTCCGCGTCGCCTGCCCGAGCCAGGACGATGCCGATGCGCTGCCGGCCATCGCCACCAAGTCGCAGATCCCGGTGATCGCCGACATCCACTTCCAGCCCAAGTACGTCTTCGCGGCCATCGACGCCGGCTGCGCCGCGGTCCGGGTCAATCCCGGCAACATCCGCAAGTTCGACGACCAGGTCGGCGCGATCGCCAAGGCCGCCAAGGATGCCGGGGTCTCGCTGCGGATCGGGGTCAACGCCGGCTCCCTGGACAAGCGGCTGCTGGAGAAGTACGGCAAGGCGACGCCCGAGGCGCTCGTCGAGTCGGCGGTCTGGGAGGCCTCGCTGTTCGAGGAGCACGACTTCCACGACTTCAAGATCTCGGTCAAGCACAACGACCCGGTGATCATGGTCCAGGCCTACGAGCAGCTCGCGGAGCGCGGCGACTGGCCGCTGCACCTCGGGGTGACCGAGGCGGGGCCGGCGTTCCAGGGCACGATCAAGTCCGCGACCGCCTTCGGCGCCCTGCTCAGCAAGGGGATCGGCGACACGATCCGTGTCTCGCTGTCCGCGCCGCCGGTGGAGGAGGTCAAGGTCGGTACGCAGATCCTGCAGTCGCTGAACCTGCGCCCGCGCAAGCTGGAGATCGTCTCCTGCCCGTCGTGCGGGCGGGCCCAGGTCGATGTCTACAAGCTCGCCGACCAGGTGACCGCCGGGCTGGACGGGCTGGAGGTGCCGCTGCGGGTCGCGGTGATGGGTTGTGTGGTGAACGGGCCGGGGGAGGCGCGGGAGGCCGATCTCGGGGTCGCCTCCGGCAACGGCAAGGGCCAGATCTTCGTCAAGGGCGAGGTGATCCGGACGGTCAAGGAGTCCGAGATCGTCGAGACCCTGATCACCGAGGCGATGCGGATCGCCGAATCCATGGAGGGCGGCGAGTCCGGCGCCCCCGAGGTCACCGTGTCGTGACCACGCAGGCCGTCCGGCCCGCCGCGGGACAGGTCCGGGTCGTCACCGACGCCGACCTGGCGGCCGTCACGGCCCTGCTCGCCACTGACCCGGTGGAGTCGGTCTTCGTCGCCGCCCGGGTCGAGGCCCACGGGCTCGACCCGTTCCGGCTGGGCTGCCCGGTGTGGGGGTGGTTCCACGACGACGAGTTGCAGGCCCTGTGTCATGCGGGGTCGAACCTGATCCCGTTCCGCGCCGGCGCCGACGCGCTGGCGGCCTTCGCCCGGCAGGCGGGCGAGCACCGCCGCTGTTCGTCGATCGGCGGCGCCTCCCGCATGGTGTTGCCGCTGTGGCGCGAGTTGTGCCGCACCGGCCGGGACTGGCACGGCACGCGGGAGGTACGCCCGCGCCAGCCGCTGATGCTGATCGACGCGGCCCCGGCCGCCGACCCCGAGCCGCGGGTCGCGCCGGTGCGGCGTACCGATGTCGAGGCGTATTTCGACGCCTCCGTGCGGATGTACACCGAGGAGGTCGGCGTCTCGCCGTTCCCGCGCGGCAGTTCGCGGCACTACCGCGGCTATGTGCGGGAGCTGATCCGGCGCGGTCACTCCTTCGGCATCGTCGAGGGCGGCCGGGTGATCTTCAAGGCCGACATCGGTTCGCTGGCCAACGGGGTCGCCCAGATCCAGGGCGTCTGGGTGGATCCGGCGCACCGGGGCCGCGGCCTCGCGGTGCCCGCGATGGCCGCCGTCGTCGCGCTGGCCCGCGAGCTCGCCCCGATGGTTTCGCTGTATGTCAACGACTTCAACGACGCCGCGCTGGCGACCTACCGGCATGTCGGGTTCCGGCAGGTCGGCGAGTTCGCCACCGTGCTCTACTGACGGGCCGCCTCCGGCGCAGAACTCGGGCGAGTGGTCGCAAATGGCGCGTGTGGCGCGAGGACTGTTGCCAGAACTCGGGCCAGTGGTCGCAAACGGCGCGGACGAGCCGGGTATGCGGACCTGTGCTCAGGTCGCCGCGCGCTGCGGCCAGAACTCGGGCGAGTGGTCGCAAAGGGCGCGTCTGCCGCGCGGACTGCTGCCGAAACCCGGGCGAGTGGTCGCAAACGGCGCGGACGAGCCGGGTAGGCGGACCTCGTGCTCAGGTCGCCGCGCGCTGCGGCCGGAACCCGGGCGAGTGGTCGCAAAGGGCGCGTCTGCCGCGCGGACTGCTGCCAGAACTCGGGCGAGTGGTCGCAAACGGCGCGGACGAGCGGGGTACGCGGACCTCGCGCTCAGGTCGCCGCGCGCTGCGGCCGGGAGATGCCGCTGCCGCCGCCGGGCAGGGACTGCTCGTCGCCGTCCTCGCCGTGGAACGCCTCGCGGGTGCTGTCGGCCTCGGCGGTGGTCGGATTGGAGGCGATGAACGCGTTCACCCAGCGCGCCCTGGGGTCGGCATCGATCAGCACCGCCTTCACCAGCAGGGTCGACGGCAGCGCCAGCAGAGCGCCGAGCGGTCCCAGCACGTAGGCCCAGAACAGCAGCGACAGGAACGACACGGTCGGGGTGACGCCCACGGCATCGCCGGTGAACTTCGGCTGGATCAGCGACTGGATCACGAAGTTGAGCACCGAGTAGCCGATCAGCACGATCAGCGCGGCGATCGGACCCTTGTCCAGCAGCGCCATCAACGCGGGCGGGATCAGCCCCAGGACGAACCCGACGTTCGGGATGTAGTTGGTGATGAACGACAACACACCCCAGACGAAGGCCAGCGGTACGCCGAGGATCATCAGCAGGCCGACGTCGAGGATGGCGACGATCAAACCGAAGATCGTGGTGACGACCCAGTAGCGGCGTACCCCCTCGGCGAAGGAGATCAGGGCCTCGGTGATCCGGGGGTGGGTGGAGTCGGCGAGCTGCAGTCGCTGGCCGAAGTTCATCGAGTCCAGCACCAGGAAGAAGATCACGGTGAGCAGGACGATCATCAGCGAGCCTGCGCTGCCCAGGTTGGACAGCAGCCCGCCGGCCGCGCCGACGATGCTCTGCGGGTTGATCGTCTCCAGTTGGCTGGTGATCTGCGTACTGGTCACCCCGAACTGGGCCAGCAGCGCGAGCACCTGGTCATAGAGCGACTCGAACTGCGGGGTGTAGCGCGGCAGCTCGCGCACCAGCGAGGCGATCGCCCAGTAGATCGCGTAGAAGAAGGCGAACAGGAAGGCCAGCACCAATACCCCGGAGACGATCGCGCACAGCCACGCCGGCAGTCCGCGGCGGCGCAGCCAACTGGACACCGGGGAGGCGGCAAGCACGAGGTTGATCCCGAAGAAGACCGGCGCCACGATCTCGCGAATCTCCCGGGTCCCGCTGATGATCAACGCGGCGCTGGCCAGGCCCACCAGGATCAGCAGCACGCGCGGGATGCCGACCCGCGGGGCGAGCGAGTCCAGCCGCTTGCCGATCGAGCGGAGCTCACCGGTGGTCTGTGCCCCGACCCGCTCCACGGCCCGCGTGGCGTCGGGGTTGGCCTGTGGCTGTGCGCGCCGTCCGAACATTCTCGGTTCCCTTCCCTCGTCGACTGTGCTGCTACCCGGACACTTTGCACCATGGCGGCGCGGATCCGACACGGACGCCCCGATGGCGGGCATGCTGGGCCGGGTCGAAAGGGGGACCGATGAGTTCGGCAGTGCGACCGAGCGCGGCGACCGAACCCTGGTGGCGGCGCTGGCTCGCCCGCGACGGCGTCCGCAACGGCCTCGCCTGGGGGATCGGCATCGCCTGCGGCGCGATCATGGTGCCCACCGTCTTGTGGCGGCTGCCGGTCAGTTCGCCCTGGGTGCGCTACGTCGCGGCGTACCTGATGGTCACCCCGATCGCCACCTTGCTCACGCTGGTCCTCACCTGGGTGGTGTTCGCGCCGCTGCCGCGGGCGCGGCTGACCGGGCTGGTACGAGCGACCCAGTCGCGCCGGCGACGCGGGCTGCTGAGCCGGTTGACCTATTTCGACGACTCGGGTCTGTCGTGGGGGGTGCAGGGCTCGCTGGTCTCGATCATCGCGATCTTGCTGTTGTGGTTCCTCGGCGAGCGGTCCGTACCGGTGATCGTGCTCACCATGGCGGGCGTGGCGTCCGCCTGGTGCATGGGCGTCATCGCCTACGCGGTGAACTATCTGCGCGAGGACGTGGATCGGCCGGGCATGGTCTTCCCCGGCGATGACGAGCCCACCTTCCGCGACTACCTGTACCAGGCCCTCACGGTGTCGACGTCCGTCGCCACGTCCGACATCAATGTGACGACACGCCAGATGCGGTCCCTGGTGGCGGGCAACAGCGCCGTGTCGTTCTTCTTCAACACCGTCATCCTGGCGATGTTGATCTCGCTGATGATGTCCGCGCGCTGAGCCGCCCGTGGGCGGAGTGCGCGGCGCACAGCAATCGGCGCGCGCGCCCCCGCACCCGCCGGTATCGTTGCCGCGTCCCGATGCACGAGAACCACCATCCGAGAAGAGGCGCCTTGATCACCCGCATGTCGGAACTGTTCGTCCGGACCCTGCGCGAGGACCCGGCGGACGCCGAGGTGGCGAGCCACCGCTGGCTCGTCCGTGGCGGCTACGTGCGCCGGGTCGCCCCGGGCATCTACACCTGGCTGCCGCTCGGGCTGCGGGTGCTGGAGAACGTCGAGCGGATCGTCCGCGAGGAGATGGCGGCGATCGGCGGCCAGGAGCTCCGGTTCCCGGCGCTGCTGCCGCGCGAGCCCTACGAGGCGACGAACCGGTGGACCGAGTACGGCGACGGGATCTTCCGGCTGCACGACCGCAAGGGCGGCGACTACCTGCTCGGCCCCACGCACGAGGAGATGTTCACCCTCGCGGTGAAGGACATGTACAACTCCTACAAGGAGTTGCCCCTGACGCTGTACCAGATCCAGACCAAGTACCGCGACGAGCCGCGCCCGCGCGCCGGCATCATGCGCGGCCGCGAGTTCGTGATGAAGGACTCCTATTCCTTCGACATCGACGAGGCCGGTTTGGCCGCCTCGTACGCGCGCCATCGCGACGCGTACCGCAAGATCTTCGACCGGCTCGGCTTCGAGTACGTGATCGTGCGCGCGATGTCGGGCGCGATGGGCGGCTCGCAGTCGGAGGAGTTCCTCGCCGTCTCGCCGGTCGGGGAGGACCTGTTCGCGCGGTCCCCGGGCGGGTACGCCGCGAACGTCGAGGCGGTCGAGCTGGCGCCGCCGGATCCGGTGCCGTTCGACGACGCGCCGGCCGCGCATGTCGAGGACACCCCGGACAGCCCGACCATCGAGACGCTGGTCGCCGTGGCGAACGAGCGGGTGCCGCGTACCGACCGGCCGTGGACCGCCGCCGACACCCTGAAGAATGTCGTGTTCATGATCACCCGGCCGGGGCAGGAGCCGGAGCCGCTGGCCATCGGGCTGCCCGGCGACCGGGAGGTCGACACCAAGCGGCTGGAGGCGCAGCTCGGCGAGGGGGTGGCGTACGCGCCGTTCGCCGACGAGGACTTCGCCCGGCACCCCGACCTGGTCAAGGGCTACATCGGCCCGGGCGTGCTGGGGGCCGAGAACGCCTCCAAGATCACCTATCTGGTCGACCCGCGGGTCGCGACGGGTACGCGCTGGGTGACCGGCGCGGACGCCGCCGGCCGGCACGTCTTCGATCTGGTCGCCGGTCGCGACTTCACCCCCGACGGCGTGATCGAGGTCGCCGAGGTACGCACGGGCGACCCGGCCCCCGACGGGTCGGGGCCGCTGGAGCTGGCCCGCGGGATCGAGATGGGCCACGTCTTCGCGCTCGGCACCAAGTACGCCGACGCGCTCGGCCTGCAGGTGCTGGACGAGAACGGCAAGCTCGCGACGGTGCAGATGGGCTCCTACGGCATCGGGGTCTCCCGGGCCGTGGCGGTGGTGGCCGAGGGCACCAGCGACGAGAAGGGCCTGTGCTGGCCGCGCGAGCTCGCGCCGTTCGATCTGCAGATCGTCGCCACCGGCAAGGATGCGGCCGTGCTGGACAAGGCGACCGAGCTGGCCCGCGAGCTGGACGAGGCGGGCGTGCGCGTGCTGTTGGATGACCGCAAGGCGAGCCCGGGGGTGAAGTTCGCCGACGCCGAGCTGTTGGGCATGCCGACCACGGTGGTGGTGGGCCGCGGGCTGGCCGACGGCGTGCTCGAGGTGCGCGACCGGCGTACCGGGATGAGCGAGAACGTGGCCGTCGACGACGCCCTCGGGCACCTGCTCGCGCTGGTGCACGGGCGAACCGACGCCGAGACCGCCTGACGACCGCTCAGAGCTTGGCGGCCTCGGCCTCGATGCCGGCCAGGATCACGTCGACCGCCGCCACGAACTGGTCGCGATCGGAGTGGGTGGCCATCACCCGGGCCAGCCGGGCGACGCCGGGGTACTGGTCCTCCTGCCGGCCCAGTGCATCGGCGAACTCGGCCAGCACGTCCTCCCGGCGCCCCGGCGGTCCGTAGGCCAGCCGCATCGTCTGCATCATGATCGAGGTGAGCGAGCCGAAGAGGGCCGAGGCCAGATAGAACGTGCGCACGTCGTCGAAACCGAGCGAGCGGATCCGCTCCCCGGTCAGGCCCAGGACCCGTACCGCCACGCTGAACCCGTCGGCGGTCACGCCGGGAGCAATGGCCGCGATCCACGGATGGCGCTCGCTGAGGTCGAAGTAGCCCAGCAGTTGTTCGCGGATGTCCCGCTTCCAGTCCCCGGCCCCGGGGCCGGGCTCGATCGGTGCGCGGTCCGCGTCGAGCACGTGCTCGAAGCACAGCATCAGCAGGTCTTCCTTGTCGTCGACATGCCAGTACAGCGATGCGACGCCGACCCCGAGCTCGCCCGCGAGCCGGCGGAAGGTCAACGCGTCGGGCCCGCCCTCGTCGAGGATCGCGACCGCGGCGTCGACGATCCGCTCGGTGCTCAGTGCTACCCGGGCCCGGCCCGCCGCGCGGCGTTCGCTGGGCGCTCGCCGTGGTCGCCGCCGGTCGGGTTGCCGCGGTCCGCGCCGTCCATCAGCCATGGCGCCATGGAACCACAACGGACTCGAACCGCGGGCGGGTTGCCGAACGCCGTTCGATAGTCGTACCGTGTTCGTGCGAACCGAACGGAGTTCGACCAACACCGATCGAGAGAAGCCCCGATGGCCACCGCACTCACCGAACCCGCACCCGAGGTCGCGCCGGACGGCCGCGGCGTGCTGCGGAGGAACTGGCTGGTGCTGACCGCGATGATGCTCGCGCTCGTCACCGTGATGATGGACAACAGCATCCTGAACGTCGCCCTGCCGACCATCGCCCGGGACCTGGGCGCCTCGGCGGGCGACCTGCAGTGGATCGTCTCGGCGTACTCGGTCACCTTCGGCGGCCTGCTACTGACCACTGGCAACCTCAGCGACCGGATCGGGCGCCGCAAGGTGATGTTGGCCGGTCTGGCGCTGATGGCCGTCGCCTCGTTGGCGATCCTCGTCGCCGGTGGCACCGTCCCGGGCGTGATCGCGGTTCGCGCGCTCGTCGGGGTGGGCGCGGCGCTCGTGATGCCGAGTACGCTCTCGTTGCTCTTCGCCACCTTCACCGGTCCGGCGCGCGGCAGTGTGATGGGGGTCTTCAGCATCGCCGCGATGGCGGGATTCACGATCGGCCCGGTGCTGGGCGGCCTGCTGCTCAGCCAGTTGCACTGGAACTGGCTGTTTCTGCTCAACATCCCGGTCGCCCTGATCGCGATCCCGGTCCTGCTCAGGGCCGTGCCGGAGTCCACCGACGGCACCGCCGAGCCCGCCGATCTGATCGGTGCCGTGACCTCGGTGTTCACCATGGGGGGACTGATCTATGCCCTGGGCAGCGGCCCCGAGAACGGCTGGCTGAGCGTACCGACACTCGCCGCCGCGGCCATCGCGCTGCTTGCCGGCATCGCCTTCATCGCGCGGCAGCTCCGCGCGGCGCACCCGATGCTCGACGTCTCACTGCTCACCCGGCGGGCGTTCGCCCTGCCGGCGCTGGTCGAGGCGATGGTCTTCTTCATGATGATGGCCACGATGTTCATCACCACCCAGTTGCTGCAACTGGTGTTCGGCTACTCGGCCGTGATCGCCGGACTGATGACCCTCCCGTCGGTGCTGCTGATGCTCGCCACCAACGGCCTGATCACCCGGCTGACGACCGCGCTCGGCGACCGGCTGGCGACCGCGCTCGGGCTCGCGCTCGGTGCGGTCGGCTTCGGCACCGCGGCGCTGGGCGTCTCCCAGGTCGCCCTGTTGATCGGCGGCATCGCGCTGTCCGGCGTGGGCAACCGGATGGCGATGACCAGCGCGGCGCTGCGGGTGATCGACGCGCTGCCGCCCGAGCGGGCCGGGATGGGATCGGCGCTCAACGACACCTTCCAGGAGGTCGGCGGCGCGCTCGGGATCGGCGTGCTCGGCGCAGTGCTCAGCCAGCTCTACCGGCTGGGGCTGCCGCCCGGCGTCACCGCCTCGCTCGCCGAGGCCGTGAGCAGCGGCAGCCCGGCACTCGCGCAGGTGGCCCAGTTGGCCTTCAGCCACGCGGCGCAGTTGACCATCGGTGCGGGTGTCGGCGCGCTGCTGGTCACCGCCGTGGTCTGCCTGTTCGCCTTCCCGCGGCAGGCGGCGATGCCAGCGAAATGATCGGTCCCGCGCCGATCTTGGTGCGTTCGCGCACACTGGTTGCCGATGGAGATCGTGAGCGAGATCTGGCGGCGGGCGACGCAACGGCAGCCGGTGCCCGAGCCGGCCGAGGTGTTGATCAGCGCCCTGGTCGCGCTCGGCCTGGTCGTGATCGCCTGGCCGCTCGTGCGGATGCTGACCACCGTCGTGCACGAGGCGGGCCATGCAGTGGTCGCGACGCTGGCCGGCCGCTCGCTGGAGGGCATCCGGCTGCACACCGACACCTCGGGGCTCACCGTCTCCCGGGGCCGGCCGACCGGCCCGGGGATGGTACTCACCTTCGCGGCGGGCTATCCGGCGCCGGCGATCTTCGGGCTGGGCGCGGCCTGGCTGTTGGGTCAGGGGTACGCCGTGGGTCTGCTCTGGGCCAGCCTGGTGCTGCTCGCGCTCCTGCTGCTCAAGATCAGGAACTTCTACGGTCTGCTGGTGCTGCTCGCGCTCGGCGGCGCGATCGCGGCCGCGTCGTGGTACCTCGCCCCGGCCCGACAGTCCATGATCGCGTTCACCGCGACCTGGTTGCTGCTGCTGTCCGCGCCGCGGGCCGCCCTGGAGCTGCTGGTCCACCCGAGTCGCACCTCCGATGCCGGCCAGCTCGCCCGGCTGACGCGGCTGCCGGCCACCTTCTGGGTGCTGATCTTCCTCGGCATCTGTCTTGCCTGCCTGGTCGGCGGCCTCGCCCTGCTGTTGCCGCAGGTGCTCGCCGCGGCCGGGCTGTGACGGCGCGGGTGCGCGCTCAGGCCCGCGCGCGGTGTCGGCGTACCGCCTCCCGGGTGCCGCAGCGTGGGCAGCAGAATCGCTGGGTGCCGTTGCGGGAGGTGTCGGCATAGGCCCGCCGGCAGTCGGGGGCGGCGCAGCGGCCCAGCCGGTCCATCCCGCGCTCGGTCAGGTGCAGGGCGGTCCCCACGGTGATCATGGTCGCCAGCAGCCTGGCCAGGCCGACCCGCTCGGGGCGGTAGTGCAGATGCCAGGTGCCGGTGTGGTCGGTCAGCCGCGGGTGTTCGGCGTAGCGGGCGAGCAGCCGGTTCAGCCGCCGCGCGCGGGCGCGGTCGTCGGGCGCGTCGACGACCGTCAGCCAGGCGTCCAGCAGTTCGTCGAGCTGACGCACGTCGGCGGGGCGGGGTGGCAGACCGCCGACCACGTCCTCGTCGTCGCAGATCTCCTGCAACTCGGCGGGTGTGCGAGGCCGCTCGTCGGCCAGTCGGGCGGCCAGGCGTACCGGCTCCGCACCGTAAGGGTTGATCAACACTTAGTCATTACAGCATGATCGGCCCGTGCTCGACGAGATACCGCTGGTCACCCTGCTCGCCCTGATCGGCGTCGCGTTCGTGGCGGGATGGGTCGACTCCGTGGTCGGCGGTGGGGGACTGATCCAGCTCCCGTCGTTGCTGCTCGCCCTTCCGGCGGACACGCCCCCGCCGAGCATCCTCGGCACGAACAAGATCAGCTCGGCGGCCGGCACGCTGGTCGCCACGCTGACCTACGTGACCAGGGTCACCGTGCACTGGTCGACCGTGCTGCCGCTGGTGGTCGGGGCCTATGCGGGGTCGACCGCCGGGTCCTGGCTTGCCCAGTTCCTGCCCCGCGCGCTGGTCACCCCGATCGTGCTCGCCGCGCTGATCGGGGTCGGCTGGTACACGTGGCGCCGCCCGGCGCTCGGCCGCGAGTCGCGGGTCGGCACCCGCGACGCGCGCCACCACGCGAAGGCGGCGGCGATCGGGCTGGTCGTCGGCGGCTACGACGGAATCCTCGGCCCCGGAACCGGGTCGTTCTTCGTGATCGGGCTGGTCGCGGTGCTCGGCTACGGCTTCCTGGAGGCCACCGCGAAGGCCAAGATCGCCAATCTGACGACGAACATCGCCTCCATCCTGGTCTTCGGACTGAACGGCTACCTGCTCGTCGGCCTCGGCCTGTGCATGGCGGCGGCGAATCTCACCGGCGGGCTGATCGGCGCGCGGATGGCCGTCCGACACGGGAACGGGTTCGTCCGGGTGGTCTTCCTGGTGGTCATCGGCGCCCTGATCGCCAAGCTCGGGGCCGATCTGGTCATCGAGCTGATCGGACACCTCGGGCGGTGACGCCGTTTCCGCAGAGGTGTGCCGGGTCAGCGGCCGAGCTCGGCCTCCGCCCCGGCATCTCGGCGGCGGTTGCGCTGCCAGATGGTGAACGCGACGACGGTGCCGATCGCGAGCACGATGGTCGCGACGATGCTGCCTTCGAACCCGAATCCGCCGCCGGTGAGCAGCTCGCTCGCCCCGGGGGCGGGGTCGAAGGAGAGGACGGATGTCGAGATCTCCATGTTCGACACGTTCGCTCCCCACAGGTTGCCCTGACCCCAGTTCCACAGCGCATGGAACGCGCACACGCCCCACAGACCGCCTTCGGCCAACGACCAGCACCCGAGGAACAGTGCGACAAGGGCGAGATTGATCACCGGCACGAGCGTCATGCCCCCGTTCGCGCCGTGGAGCAGGGTGAACCAGATCGTCTGAATCGCGAAGGCGGCGATGACCCCCCACTTCCATGCGACCGCCTGGACAAGGTAGCCGCGCGCGTAGAGCTCTTCGGTGCTGCCCTGGACTCCGAAGCCGAGCAGTAGGACGGCGGCCGGTCCCACGGCCGACCAGTCCGGGGAGCCGATGCTCGCGCTGCCGAGGGCCGCGTTGACGAGCGCCACGACGGAGATCATGGCGATCCCGATCAGAGCGCCGCGGCCGATCTTCATCATCGCCCCGGGACGGGCGAATCCGAGCGTGCTGATGCGCCGACCCTCCTTCCACCGCACCCACGCGAAGATCAGGATCGCGCCGACGGCGAAGCTGCCGGTCAGGATCGCCTGCTTGGCGAAGGTCATCTGCGTGCCCTGGTCGTCGAGAGAGACGAACGGCAGGGCCGAGGCCTGCGCGAGCAGGAAGATGACGCTGACGACGACGATGCCGAGGATCGGCCCGGTGGGTCGACGGGCGGCGCGCATGGCCTCCGGGAACGGGAGCTGGTCGAGGGACTGCTGCTGCGATGTGCCCATGGCGGTCTCCTGGAGTGTGCTCGCCAGCGACCAGAGGCGGGCCGCGGCCGCCGGGGTGGCACCTCACGCTTCCACAGCGGACCGGCCGGGTCAACGGTCGATCGCCTCGACGCCTGCCCGGCGTGGACTGGCCGGAAGTAGCCACCGCATTCTCCTGACGTGACGCGCCCGCTGCGGTAGGAAATAGGGATCGAACCCGTCCACGCGCGGACCCGGGCCTGCCCATCGGCCGGCCCCGGCCGCGCGGATCCGAGGAGATTCCGTGTCCCACAACCGATCTGCAATCCGCTCACGCACCCTCCGGGCGGCGCTGGCCGCCGGCGTCACCGGCGTCGCGCTGGCCGTCGCCCCGATCACCGCGAGTGCCGCGCCGCGCGACATCGGCGGCGCCGGTCTCGGGGACGACTACTTCCCCAACTACGGCAATTCCGGCTACGACGTCAGCAGGTACGCCATCGACGTCAACTACCGCCCGGCCGGCGACCTGCTCACCGGCACCACGACCATCACCGCGAAGGCCACCCAGAACCTGCGGCGCTTCAATCTCGACTTCGCGCTGCCGGTGAGCCGCGTGACGGTCAACGGCAAGGTCGCCCGGTACAACCAGGACGACCCGCACGAGCTGGTCGTGACCCCGAAGAACCGGATCCGCTCGGGCCAGCAGATGACGATCACGGTGGAGTACGCCGGCGTACCCTCCTCGGTTGAGGTTGACGGCATCAACCCGTGGATCAAGACCCCCGATGGTGCGGTGGCGCTCGGGGAGCCCGAGATCTCGGCCTGGTGGTACCCGGCCAATGACCACCCGCAGGACAAGGCGAGGTTCGACGTCACGATCCGGGTGCCGAGCGGTGTCGAGGCGCTGAGCAACGGTCAGCTCGTCTCGCGCACGCTGTCGCCGAAGGGCGACGTGTGGCGCTGGCGCGAGACCAAGCCGATGGCGACCTATCTGGCGTTCATGGCGATCGGGCAGTACAAGGTCACCGAGGGCACGACCAGCAAGGGGCTGCCCTGGATCTATGCGGTGCCGACCGACAACTCGACCACCACCCAGCGGGCCGAGACCGACTTCGCGCGTACCCCGGAGGTGGTGGACTACTTGTCCAGCCAGTACGGGCCGTACCCGTTCGACGCCGTCGGCGACGTCGCGCCGGCCGCGGACTTCGGTTACGCGCTGGAGACCCAGACCCGGCCGGTCTACACCCGCGGCTTCTGGCGGCGGGGCTCGAACATGGGCGTGGTGGCACACGAGTGGGCCCACCAGTGGTGGGGTGACAGCGTGTCGGTCCAGGAATGGAAGGACATCTGGGTCAACGAGGCCTTCGCCAGCCACGCCGAGTGGCTGTGGAGCGAGGACCAGGGAGAGGGGACCGCGAACCAGTTGCTGCGCGAGTACTACGACGGGTACGCCGCAGACAGCCCGATGTGGCAGGTCTCGATTGCCGATCCGGGCCGGGACAATGTCTTCGACGCCGCGGTCTACGACCGGGGCGCGATGAGCGTCCAGGCGCTCCGCAATCGGATCGGATCGCCGGCCTTCTGGCAGCTCCTGCGTACCTGGCAGGCGGAGAAGAGGTACGGAAACGGCTCGGTCGAGGAGTTCATGGCCCTGGCCGAGAAGCTCAGCGGCGAGGACCTCGACGGCTTCTTCCGCGCCTGGCTCTACGACCAGCGCAAGCCGGCGGCCACCGCGGAGAACGGCCTCGACTTCGGCACGGCCAAGGCGGCGAAGCAGACCAATGCCCAGGGCAAGACCGCCGAGAAGGCCGACCAGCGCACGCTGCAGCGCACCCGCGAGACCCTGGACCACACCCATCGCACGCTCAAGGAGGCCCGCTGAACTCCTGACCGGCGTGGCCCCGGCGGCCGGCTCAGCCGGGCCAGCCGGGCCATGCCGGCAGGGCGGCGCCCCACCCGAGCGCGCGCCCGGTCGCCTCGCGCAGCGCGGCCGTGGCCGACGCGGGTTCCGCGGCTGCCTGCAGCCACTGACCCAGGTACGGCAACGCGCCGGATTCGATCTGCCGGCCGATCTCCTCGGCGCTGCCCTCGGTGCGGTACGCCGGGGCGGCCGCCGGCGCCGCGGCGCCCCGGTCGGCCAGCGCCGCCGTCAGGTCGTCGCGCAACCCGCGGTAGGCCTTGAGCCCCGCGTCGACCGGTTCGGACTCGCCGCGCGGCACCAGCGCGAGCAGCCGCTGGTAGCCGAAGATCGCGGCATGGGACTGGGCGACCACCTGCTGCAGGGCGGTGGTGTCGTCGACCGCGACCGCCGGGCCGGTGCCCGGTGCCGGTGATTCGGCGCGGCGGGTGGAGGAGCGAAGGGCGCCGGCCGCGCCGGCGGCGTGGGCGGCCAGCGAGCCCCAGACCAGGGCGATCCCGCCGGTCGTCTCGCCCGCCCAACCGGCATAGGCATCGACCGCGGCGCGTTCGGCCTCGATCAGGGTACGCAACGGATCCCGGCCGGGCCGAGGTGCCGGCGGCTCGGTGCCGGGCGTCGGCTGGGCGGGACGGGCGGCGGGCTCCGGCGAACGCAGCGCCGCGAGCTGTGCCGCATGGTCGCGGACCAACTGGGCGACCAGCGGATGATCATCTTCGGCGGCCCGGGCGGCCGCGAGCAGCCCGGCGGACAACTCGATGCCCTCGGCGAGACGCGGTGGCGGGGTGGGCGTCGGGCTCGGTGGGCGCACCGGTCGCGGTCCGCTCAGCGCCGGGCTGCCCAGCGCCGCGGTGCCGATGGCGATGCCGCCCGCAGCGCCGGCCGCGACGAGGGACCCGAGCGCGAGAAAGGTTCGACGGGTGGTGGCGGACACCTGCCGCAGGCTACCCGAGGCACACCCGGAATCCCGGTCGCTGCCGGGGTATGCTGCGACAAAACTGCTGAGCACAACCGGACCGGAGGACAACGTGAACGAACCCCAACTCGTTGCCGAGATCACTCCGCTCCTGGCGCAGTTCGATCTTGAACTCGATGCCCTCGACGTCCGTCCGGCGGGTCGGCGTACCCTGCTCCGGATCACCGTGGACGGTGACGGTCCGGACGGTCGCGGGCCGAGCCTGGACGACATCGCCGAGGCGACCCGGGCCATCTCGCGCCGGCTGGACGAGTCCAGTGCCGTCGGCAACGGCGCGTTCACCCTGGAGGTGTCCTCGCGCGGCGTGAGCGCGCCGCTGGTCCGGCCCGAGCACTGGCGACGCAATCTCGACCGGCTGGTCCGGGTCCGGCCGCGCGCCGGGGCGGACCGCTCGGACGAGCCGATCGAGGGCCGGATCAGCGGCGTCACCGACGACGCCGCCCTGATCAGCGTTGACGGCACCGAGACCCGGATCCCCTTCGAAGACGTCGAGAAGGCGACCGTGCAGGTCGAGCTGAGCAAGAAGCGACCGACCGCCGACGCGGCCGCCGAGGAGGAATGATCATGGACATCGACATGTCCGCGCTGCGCGCAATCGAACGGGACAAGGAGATTCCGCTCGAGGTGTTGGTGACCGCTCTCGAGGACGCGATGCTCAACGCGTACGAGAAGACCGAGAGCCCCGTGCCCGGTGCCCGGGTGGAGCTGGACCGCAAGACCGGCAGCGTCCGCGTCCTGGCCCCTGAGCTGGACGAGGAGGGCAATGCCGTCGGCGAGTACGACGACACCCCGCACGACTTCGGCCGGGTCGCCGCGGCCACCGCGCGGCAGGTGATCTTCCAGCGTCTGCGCGATGCCGAGGACGAGCAGAAGTATGGTCACTTCGCCGCCTCCGAGGGCGACATCGTCTCCGGCATCGTCCAGCAGGGCAGGGATTCCCGGACCGTGCTGGTCGACCTCGGCAAGATCGAGGCGATCATGCCGCTGGCCGAGCAGGTGCCCGGCGAGACCTACCGGCACGGCGACCGGATCCGGGTCTTCATCGTGGCGGTACGCAAGGAGCTGCGCGGCCCGCAGGTCGTCGTGTCGCGCACCCATCCGGACCTGGTCAAGCGCCTGTTCAGGATGGAGGTTCCCGAGATCGAGCAGGGCGTGGTCGAGGTCAAGGCCGTCGCCCGCGAGGCCGGTCACCGGACCAAGATCGCGGTGACCAGCAACAGCCCCGACGTCAGTGCGAAGGGCGCGTGCATCGGACCCATGGGACAACGGGTCCGGGCGGTGATGCACGAGCTGAACGAGGAGAAGATCGACATCATCGACTGGTCCGACGACCCGGCGACGTTCGTCGCGAATGCGCTGTCGCCGGCCAAGGTCAGCTCGGTCCAGATCGTCGACCCGGTCGCCCGGGCGGCCCGGGTGATCGTGCCCGACTACCAGCTCTCGCTGGCGATCGGCCGCGAGGGGCAGAACGCCCGGCTCGCCAACCGGCTGACCGGCTGGCGGATCGACATCCGGCCGGACACCGAGCCCGCGGAGTGAGCGAGGGGCCCGCGCCGACGCGTACCTGCGTGGGCTGCCGGCGGCGGGCACCGCAGGCGGAGCTGTGCCGGCTGGCCGTCGGCGCGGGTGGTGCGATCGCGATCGGGCGTACCCTGCCCGGGCGGGGTGCGTGGCTGCATCCCGATCCCGGCTGCCTCGATCTCGCCCGCCGACGCCGGGCGCTGCCCCGGGCGCTGCGGGTGCCCGCGGACGGCCTGCGCGTCGACTGGGGCGCCCTCGCCGCGCGGCTGGAGCGGCCCGATGCGACAGTTCTGGGTCCGGCCGACTAGGATTGGCGGGTACGCCTCCCGTCGGGAGGTCTTTGTACGAGCCGACAGGGGCCCGGTCGTCCGGGCCTCGTCCGACCAGAAGGTGGGCAATCGCTCATGGACACGCGATGAACACGCACAAGCGATGAACACGCACAACAACTAACTGGTCCAGGCACTCGAAGGCCCGGACCTGAAGGAGAGTAGTGGCCAAGGTCCGCGTCTACGAGTTCGCCAAAGAGCACGGGCTCGAAAGCAAGGAGGTCCTCCAGGTCCTCAAGGACATGGGGGAATTCGTCCGTTCCGCTTCGTCGACGATCGAGGCGCCGGTGGTCCGGCGCCTGAGCGAGAAGCTGGACGGCGGTTCAGCAACGCCGGGCAACGGGGCGCCGTCCGCGCCCGCGCAGAAGAGCGCCCCGGCAAAGAAGGCAGCGCCGCGCCCGACCCCGGGCCCGGCCGCCAAGAAGGCGGCACCCCGGCCGCCCGCACCACAGGCCCCCCAGGAGCCGGCGGCCGAGCCGGACCGCCCGGCAGCGACCGAGTCGGCGCCCCAGGCGCCCTCGGCCGAGTCGGCGCCCCCGGCACCCGCGCGCCCCGGCGGCGCGCCGCGTCCCGGTCCGCGACCGCCGGCCGAGCGGCCGTCACCCGAGCGGCCGTCCGGCGATCGTCCGCCGCGCCCCGGCGCGGGCGAGCGACCCGGACCGCGGTCGCCGCGCCCCGGCTCGACGGGCGGCCTGCCCGGTGCCGGTGGTCCGCGACCCCGGCCGTCGGGCCCGCGACCGGGCAACAACCCGTTCGCCAGCTCCCAGGGCATGGGGCGTACCCCGCGCCGGCCCGAGGGGCGTACCGGCACCGGTGACGCGGGCCGTCCCGGCGGCCCCCGTCCTGGCGGGCCGCGCCCGGGCGGCGTGTCCGGGATGCCCCGGCCGAACCCGGCGATGATGCCCAAGCAGTCCTCGCTCGGCGCGCCCGGCGCGCCGGGGCGCGGGCGTCCCGGCGGCGGCCCCGGCCGCGGCCGCGGCGGTCCGGGCGGTTCTCGTGGTCCCGGCGGCCCGGGAGGTCCCGGCGGCCCGCCGATGGGTCCCGGGCGCGGTCGTGGTGGCCGTGGCGGCACCCAGGGCGCGTTCGGCCGCGGTGGCCAGAAGGGCCGCGGTCGGAAGTCGCGCAAGCAGCGTCGCCAAGAGGTGCACGAGATGGAGGCGCCGACGATCGGTGGCGTCCGCGTCCGCAAGGGCGAGGGGCAGACCGTTCGGCTGCGCCGCGGCGCCTCGCTGACCGACCTCGCCGAGAAGATCGGCGTGGACGCGGCGGCCCTGGTCCAGGTGTTGTTCAACATGGGCGAGATGGTCACCGCGACCCAGTCGGTGAACGACGAGACGCTGCAGGTGCTCGGCACGGAGCTGAACTACGACATCCAGGTGGTCTCGCCCGAGGACGAGGATCGCGAGCTGCTGGAGCGGTTCGACATCGAGTTCGGCGAGGATGCCGGTGGCGAGGAGGACCTGGCGGTCCGGCCGCCGGTCGTCACCGTGATGGGTCACGTCGACCACGGCAAGACCAAGCTGCTGGACGCGCTGCGCAAGTCCAATGTGGTGGCGGGCGAGGCCGGCGGCATCACGCAGGCCATCGGCGCGTACCAGGTCGCGACCGAGGTCGATGATCAGGAGCGCAAGATCACCTTCATCGACACCCCGGGTCACGAGGCGTTCACCGCCATGCGTGCCCGCGGTGCGAAGTCGACCGACATCGCCGTGCTGGTGGTGGCGGCCGACGACGGGGTGATGCCGCAGACCATCGAGGCGCTGAACCACGCCACGGCGGCGGATCTGCCGATCGTGGTCGCGGTGAACAAGATCGACAAGGAGGGCGCCGACCCGTCGAAGGTGCGCGGGCAGCTCACCGAGTACGGGCTGATCCCGGAGGAGTACGGCGGCGAGACGATGTTCGTCGACGTGTCCGCCGTGACCGGCGTGGGGCTCGACAACCTTCTCGAGGCGATCGTGCTGACCGCCGATGCGGCGCTGGAGCTGCGGGCCAATCCGGACATGGAGGCCCAGGGTGTCGCCATCGAGGCGCACCTGGACAAGGGTCGCGGCCCCATCGCCACGGTGCTGGTGCAGCGCGGCACGCTGCGGGTGGGTGACTCGATCGTCTGTGGCCCGGCCTACGGGCGCGTCCGCGCGTTGCTCGATGATCATGGCGACTCCGTCGCGGAGGCGCCGCCGTCGATGCCGGTCCAGGTGTTGGGCCTGACCAGCGTCCCGGGCGCCGGTGACACGATCTTGGTGGTGCCGGACGATCGGACCGCGCGACAGATCGCCGATCAGCGCGAGGCGCGCAAGCGGGCCGCACAGCAGGCGGCGGGCGCGCGTCGGCGTACCCTCGATCAGCTCTTCGAGCAGATGGAGAAGGGCGAGACGTCGGAGCTGCTGCTCATCCTCAAGGGCGACGGCGCCGGTTCGGTCGAGGCCCTGGAGGAGGCGCTGGCCAAGATCGACGTGGGCGAGGAGGTGTCGCTGCGCGTGATCGATCGCGGTGTCGGTGCCATCACCGAGACCAACGTCTCGCTGGCCGCCGCCTCCGGTGCGGTGATCATCGGCTTCAACGTCCGGGCGCAGGGCAAGGCCACCGAGCTGGCGGATCGCGAGAACGTGGACATCCGTTACTACTCGGTGATCTACGACGCGATCAACGAGATCGAGGCGGCCCTGAAGGGCATGCTGAAGCCGATCTATGAGGAGGTGCAACTCGGGACCGCCGAGGTACGCCAGGTGTTCCGCTCCTCCAAGGTCGGCACGATCGCCGGCTGTCTGGTCACCGGCGGCATCATGCGCCGCAACGCGAAGGCGCGGCTGCTCCGCGACGGCGTGGTGGTGGTCGACACCGACATCGCGTCGCTGCGCCGGGAGAAGGACGACGTCACCGAGGTCCGCGAGGGCTACGAATGCGGTCTGACGTTGACCAACTACTCCGACGTCAAGGTCGACGATGTGATCGAGACCTACGAGATGCGGGAGAAGCCGCGGGAGTGATCCACCGGCCGCTCCAGCGTCCTCGGCGCGCGAGCTGAACGAACGCGGGCCCGTCCCCTCTCGGGGGCGGGCCCGCTTCGCGTCCCGGCAGCCGCGGGCTGAATCGGCAGCCGCGGGCTGGATCAGCAGGTGCGGGCTGGCTCGGCACGCGCGGGCTGAACCGGCAGCCGCAGGCTGGCTCGGCAGGCGCGGGCGTTGCACCCTTCGCGGGTGCCGGTTGGGTTCGCGGATTGGGGTACGCCGTCGCAGGTGCGGGCTGAACCGGCAGGTGCGAGCTGGATCGGCAGGTGCGGGCTGGGTCGGCAGGCGCGGGTGTTGCACCGTTCGCGGGTGCCGGCTGGGTTCGCGGATGCCGACCGGGCCCGCGGCTGGGGATAGACTGGTCGGCCTGTCCGCGTTCACCCGCACCGCGTCCTCAAGGAGTGATCATGGCGTCGCCGCGCGTCCTCAAGTTGGCAGACCAGATCAAGACGATCGTCGCGCAGTTGCTGGAGCGGCGGATCAAGGATCCCCGGCTGGGCTTCGTGACGATCACCGATGTCTCGCTGACCGGCGACACCCGCGAGGCCACGATCTTCTACACGGTGCTCGGCGACGACGCCGACCATGCCGGGACCGCGGCAGCCCTGGCGTCGGCGACCGGCCTGATCCGCAGCCAGGTCGGCAAGCAGCTCGGGCTGCGACACGCGCCGTCCATCGCCTTCCAGCCCGACGCGGTGCCCGAGGCCGGCCGGCACATCGACGAGTTGCTGGACCGCGCCCGCACCGACGATGCCTCGCTCGCCGAGCGGGCCTCCGGCGCCGCGTATGCCGGCGAGTCCGACCCCTACAAGAAGCCGCGCGACGCCGACGATGAATGAGCCGGCGGCCTCGGGGGTGCTCGTCGTCGACAAGCCCGCCGGCTGGACCTCCCACCAGGCCGTCGGACGGGTACGCCGACTGCTCGGCACTCGCAAGGTCGGTCACGCCGGCACGCTCGACCCGATGGCGACCGGCGTGCTGCTGGTCGGGGTGAACCGGGCGACCCGCCTGCTCGGCCACCTGATGCTGACCCAGAAGGAGTACACCGCCACGATCCGGCTCGGCATCGGCACGCTCACCGACGACGCCGACGGCGAGCCCACCGCCACCCCCGGCGCCGCGGGGATCGACGCCGATCGCGTCCGCGCCGCACTGCCCGCATTCACCGGCGACATCGACCAGGTGCCGACCGCGGTGTCGGCGATCAAGGTCGACGGCAAGCGCTCCTATGCCCGCGTCCGGGCGGGGGAGAGTGTCGAGCTCGCCCCGCGCCGCGTGCAGGTGGCCGAGTTCGCATTGCTCGGCGCCCGCCCGGCCGAGGTCGACGGTCTCGCGGTCGTCGACTGCGACGTGCGGGTCCGCTGTTCGTCGGGCACCTACATCCGCGCGCTGGCCCGCGACCTCGGCGCGGCGCTCGGCAGCGCGGGGCATCTGACCGCGCTGCGGCGTACCCGCGTCGGCCCGTTCGGTCTCGACCGCGCGGTCGACATCGACACCGACGCAGCGCCGGAGTTGATCAACATGGCCGAGGCCGCCGCCGGCTGTTTCCCCACGGTGCCGGTCGACGCCGACGCCGCCGCCGACATCAGTCACGGCCGGCGCCTCGCGCTGGAACTGAACGGCCCGGCTGCGCTGCTGCACGGCGGCGAACTGCTCGCGATCTACCGCCCCGACGGCGCGAGCGCGCGCCCGGTCGCGGTCTTCGCCGCCGGGTCCTGACCCGTCGCTATGGTGGCGGCGTGGCCCAGCAGAACACGGACGCGCAGCAGCGCGGGCGCCAGGACCCGGACGCGCGGCAGCGCGGGCGCACGGCGGTACTGATCGGCAATTTCGACGGCGTCCATCGCGGCCACCAGGCCCTGCTGCGTGCGGCCCGCGACCAGGCCGACCGGTTGATCGTCGTCACCTTCTGGCCGCACCCGATGTCGGTGGTACGCCCGGACAAGGCGCCCCGGCTGCTCACCGACCTGCCGACCCGGGAGCGGTTGCTGCGTGCGGCCGGCGCGGACGAGGTCGAGGTGGTGGGCTTCGACGATGACACCTCGGAGTGGACGCCCGAGGAGTTCGTCGACCGGGTCCTCCGCCCGCTGCACCCGGACCTGATCATGGTCGGCGAGAACTTCCGGTTCGGCCATCGCGCCGCCGGCGATGTCGGCCGGCTGACCGACCTGTCCCGCGGCGAGTTCGAGGTGACCGGCCTCCCGCTGGCCGATATCGACGGTGAGCCCGTCTCCTCGACCCGGGTCCGGGCAGCGCTGGCCGACGGCGATGTCGAGGCGGCCTCGGAACTGCTCGGCCGCCCCTACTGCTACGACGGCATCGTCGTTCGTGGCCACCAGCGCGGCCGCGAGCTCGGCTTCCCGACCGCCAACCTGCCGGTGCCGGACTGGCGCGCCGCCCCCGCCGACGGGGTCTACGGCGGCTGGGCCCGTCGGCTCGACGTGCCCGACGCGCCGCGCTGGCCCGCGGCGATCTCCGTCGGCACCAATCCCACGTTCGACGATGTGCCCGAGACCGTCGTCGAGGCCTATGTGCTGGATCGCGACGACCTCGAGCTCTACGGCGTACCGCTGCAGGTCGAGTTCGTCGAACGGCTGCGCGGGCAGGTCGCCTTCACCGGAATGGACGATCTGATCGAGCAGATGCACGCCGACGTCCGCCGCTGCCGGGAGCTGCTGAACTGACCCCGGCCGGTCGTCGGTCAGGCCAGCCCCGCGAGCCGGCCGAGCGCCGCGGCCACCGCCCCTACCACGACCACCACGATGAACGGCGCGCGGAGCACCAGCGCGACCGCGGCCGCGCCGAGTGCCAGCAGCCGGGCATCGAGGGACACCTGCTGGCCCGAGGCGATCGTGTTCACCACGACCAACGAGGCGAGCAGGCCGATCGTCATACACCCCGCGATCCGGACGATCAGCGGCCGCTCGAGGAAGCGGGCGGGGATGCAGAAGCCGCTGAGCTTGATCAGGTACGCCGCCGCGCAGCCGGCGATCAGCCACCACCAGCTCATCGCGCCGCGGCCTCCCTCGGGCGGCGCGGGCGTACCACGACGGCGAAGAGTGCCGCGACGGCGGCCGCCACCAGGATCGGTACGCCGCTCGGCAGGAGCGGGATGGCCAGCGCGGTGACCAGGCCGCAGAGCACCGCGATCGCCCACGGCTCGCCGCCGGACAACCGCGGCCACAACAACCCGAGGAAGGCCGCCACGGCGGCCCCGTCCAGACCCCACATCCTCGGGTCGCCGAGCGCATCGCCGGCCACCGCACCGATCAGGGTGCTCGTGTTCCAGAGCAGGTAGATGCCGAGCCCGGCGGTCCAGAACCCGCGGCGTTGTTCGGCCGGGTCGGTCTGGGCGAGCATGGTCGCGGTCGACTCGTCGATGGTCAGGTGCGCCGCGGCGAATCGGCGCCAGCCCGTGGGCCGGAGCGCGGCGTTCACCTGCATGGCGTAGACACCGTTGCGGACGCCGAGCAGGGTGCCGGCCGCCAGGGCCGAGGCGGGCGAGCCGCCGCCGGCGAGCACGCCGATCAGCGCGAACTGCGAGCCGCCGGTGAACATCAGCAGGCTCAGCGCGCAGGTCTGCGCGATGTCCAGTCCGGCGGCCACCCCGAGCGCACCGAACGACACCCCGTAGACGCCGGTCGCGACCGCGATCGAGACCCCTGCACGGATCGCGGGGCTGCGTCGCGCCAGTGCTAGGAGGGACATGTGGTCTACGATGACCGCATGACGCCTGTTCGTCAAGACGAACGAAATGATCGAAATAGCGAACCGAGCGCCGCGGTGTCCCGGATCGCCGCCGCCGTCCGCGCCGAGCGTGCCCGCACCGGGATGAGCCTGTCCGAGCTGGCGCGTCGCGCCGGGGTCGCCAAGTCCACGCTGTCCCAGGTGGAGGCCGGCCAGGGCAATCCCGGGGTGGAGACGATCTGGGCGCTGGCCACCGCGCTCGGCGTACCGTTCTCGGCCCTGATCGATCCGCCCGAGGCGCAGTCGCGGCTGATCCGCGCGGGCGAGGGGGAGGCGACCCGCGCCCAGCACGCCGAGTACGCGGCCGTCGTGTTGTCCCACTGCCCGCCGCAGGTACGCCGCGACCTGTTCCGGATCGACGCCGAGCCAGGACCGCCACGCCGCTCCGCAGCCCATGCGCCCGGCACCGTCGAGCACGTGGTGCTGATCGCCGGCCGCGCGCTGACCGGGGCGGCCGACGAGCCGGTCGAGCTCGGGCCGGGGGACTACCACAGCTACCCCGGCGACGTCCCGCACGTGTTCGACGCGCTCGAACCCGGAACCTCGGCCGTCCTGGTCTCCCAGCAGCGCTGAGGGTTGACCTCAACGGCGGTCGAGGCGCGAGAGTGGCGCCATGACGATCAGTTGCCGCACCTGCGCGGTGGAGTACGCCGAACCGCTGCCCGATGTCTGCCCGATCTGCGCCGACGAACGCCAATACGTCCCCGCGACCGGGCAGGCGTGGACCACCGGCGAGGAGCTGCGTGCCGCGGGAACCCGGATCGCCGTCGCCGATCACGGCGGCTACTGGGGGCTGACGGCGGAGCCGCAGGTGGGCATCGGGCAGACCGCGATGCTGGTGCCGACGCCCGACGGTGCGCTGCTGTGGGACCCGCCGGGCTACCTGGACGATGCCTCGGTCGCGTTCGCCCGCGAGCACGGAGTGCGCTGGATCGCCGCCAGCCACCCGCACATGTTCGGGGCCCAGCTCGACTGGTCGGCCGCCCTCGGCGATGCGACCGTGCTGGTCAACGCCGCCGACGCCGGCTGGCTCGGCCGGCGGGGGCCCGCGATCGAGGAGTGGTCGGGTGAGCTGCGGCTCGCCGACGAGCTGGTGCTGCGCCAGCTCGGCGGCCACTTCCCGGGCAGCGCGGTGGCGCACTGGGCCGCGGGTCAGGGCGGGGCGGGCGTGCTGTTCGCCGGCGACACCATCGCACCCAATCCCGATCGGCGCACGGTCACGTTCATGCGCAGCTTCCCCAACCGGCTGCCGTTGTCCGCCGCGGTGGTGGAGCGGATCGCCGCGCGCGTGGCCGACCTGCGCTACGACACGATCTGGCACAACTTCGGCGGGGCGGTGAGCGGCGGTGCGGATCGCGCCGTACAGGAATCGGCGCAACGGTACGCCGCCTGGGTGCGCGGCGACCACGACGACCTGACCTGACCGGCTGACCTGACCGGCCGGCGCGATCAGGGCCGCAGCAGACCCAGGATCTCGTCCAGCTTCTGCCCGTGCTCGCCCAGGATGCGGGTGTGCTCGTCCAGGACGCGGCTGTGTTCGCCCAGGACGCGGCTGTGCTCGTCCAGGATGCGGGTGTGCTCGTCCAGGACACGGGCATGCTCACCCAGGATGCGGGTGTGCTCGCCCTGGGTGTCGGCGATCTCGGCGAGCCGCGTCGATTGGCGCTTCTGCGTGGTCGACAGGTCGCCGAGCAGCTCATAGATGCCGTCGACATCGTTCTCGAGCCGGCGTACCCGCGGCTCGACCCCCGGTGAGGTGCTCATGTATCCAAGCTACGCGACCGCCGATCCCCGTGGTCGGGTTATCCACAGCCGGTCGGGCGAGCGCCGGGACCAGCGGCCGGCGTACCCGCCGATTCGCCCCATCCTGCGCGCGCGGGCTATCCTGTGCAGGTTGCCGTCATGACGGCCGCGGACGACCAAGAGCCCTCGCCCACCCGATGTGGACCGCCGCCAGGCGGGAGGGCGCCGCGCAACGGACATCGGAAAGGACGAGTGTCGAATGGACGCCGCCGAGAAGCAGAAGATCATCGACGAGTACGCGAGCAAGCCGGGCGACACGGGTTCTCCCGATGTCCAGATCGCGTTGCTCACCAAGCGGATCTCGCACCTGACCGAGCACCTCAAGCAGCACAAGGGCGATCATCACAGCCGCCGCGGGCTGATGCTGATGGTCGGCCAGCGCCGCGGGTTGCTCAACTACGTGGCGAAGAAGGACATCGAGCACTACCGCTCGCTGATCGCCCGCCTGGGCCTGCGCCGCTGAGTCGCAGTTCGGGTGGGAAGGAGGGAGTGTCGCGCCGGGCCGACCGGGGGACACTCCCTTCTTTGCTAGAAAGGGACAGCGGCAGCGCCGCTCACCCGACAACCGAAGAACAACCGAAGAACTGACAATCCACGAGACCGCGCCGACCGGGAGTCCTGTCCTCGGTAGTGGTCTTCGGGAGCCGCCTGCAGAGCCGTCACCGGCCCGGCGGAGCGCCCGCGGACCTCGATCGAAGACCGGCCTCCCAGCACGCAGCGGCCGACCCCGGGTCGGCCCGCGCGCCCTGGTCTTCGTCGCGGTCCACCACAGAAAGGAATCCCCGTGGAGGGACCTGACGTCATCAGCACCGAAGCCGTGATCGACAACGGCGAGCTCGGCAAGCACGTCGTACGCTTCGAGACCGGCCTGCTCGCCAAGCAGGCCGCCGGCTCGGCCACCGTCTACCTCGACGACGAGACGATGTTGCTCTCGGCCACCACCGCCAGCAACAAGCCGCGCGAGTCGATCGACTTCTTCCCGCTCACCGTCGATGTCGAGGAGCGGATGTATGCCGCGGGCCGGATCCCCGGCTCGTTCTTCCGCCGCGAGGGCCGCCCGTCCGAGGGCGCCATCCTCACCTGCCGGCTGATCGACCGGCCGCTGCGCCCGACCTTCGTCAAGGGCCTGCGCAACGAGGTCCAGGTGGTCGTGACCGTTCTCGCGCTCGAGCCGAACACGCTCTACGACGTCGTCGCGATCAACGCCGCGTCGTTGTCCACCCAGCTCTCCGGCCTGCCGTTCAACGGCCCGGTCGGCGGTGTCCGGGTTGCCCTGATCGGTGACCAGTGGGTCGGCTTCCCGACCGTCGAGCAGTTGGAGGAGGCGGCCTTCGACATGGTCGTCGCCGGCCGCGTGCTGCCCGACGGCGATGTCGCGATCATGATGGTCGAGGCCGAGTCCACCGAGCAGACCTGGGACCTGGTCAAGAGCGGGCGTACCGCACCGACCGAGGAGGTCGTCGCCGCGGGCCTGGAGGCGGCCAAGCCGTTCATCAAGGCGCTCTGCGAGGCCCAGGCCGAGCTGGCCAGCAAGGCCGGCAAGCCGACCAAGGACTACCCGGTCTTCAGCGACTACGCCGACGATGCGTACGCCGCCGTCAGCCAGGACGCCTCCGACCAGCTCGCCCAGGTGATGACCATCGCCGACAAGACCGAGCGGGAGACCGCCACCGAGGAGCTGCTCGGCCAGGTGCACGAGCGCCTGGACCCGCGCTTCGAGGGCCGGGAGAACGAGGTCACCGGCGCCTACCGCGCGCTGACCAAGAAGCTGGTCCGGCAGAAGGTGCTGGCCGAGCAGGTACGCATCGACGGGCGCGGGCTGCGCGACATCCGCACCCTGTCGGCCGAGGTCGGCGTGATCCCGCGGGTGCACGGATCGGCGCTGTTCCAGCGCGGCGAGACCCAGATCCTCGGCGTCTCCACGTTGAACATGCTGGACATGGAGCAGAAGCTCGACGTGCTCGGCCCGGAGACGACCAAGCGCTACATGCACAACTACAACTTCCCGCCCTACTCGACCGGCGAGACCGGCCGCGTCGGGTCGCCCAAGCGCCGCGAGATCGGCCACGGTGCGCTCGCCGAGCGCGCCCTCGTGCCGGTGCTGCCGACGCGGGAGGAGTTCCCCTACGCCATCCGCCAGGTCTCCGAGGCGCTCGGCTCGAACGGATCGACCTCGATGGGTTCGGTCTGCGCGTCCACGATGTCCCTGCTGAACGCCGGCGTGCCGCTGCGCGCCCCGGTGGCCGGTATCGCGATGGGCCTGATGAGCGGTGAGGTCGACGGCGAGCAGCGCTACATCGCGCTGACCGACATCCTCGGCGCGGAGGACGCGCTCGGCGACATGGACTTCAAGGTCGCCGGCACCAAGGACTTCATCACCGCGCTGCAGCTCGACACCAAGCTCGACGGTATTCCCGCCAGCGTGCTGGCCGAGGCGCTGAACCAGGCCAAGGAGGCCCGGTACACGCTGCTCGAGGTGATGAACGAGGCGATCGACGCTCCGGACGAGATGAGCCCCACCGCGCCGCGGATCATCTCGATCACCATCCCGGTGGACAAGATCGGCGAGGTGATCGGCCCGAAGGGCAAGATCATCAACCAGATCCAGGACGACACCGGCGCCAACATCTCGATCGAGGACGACGGCACGATCTACATCGGTGCCGCCGGCGGCGACGCCGCGGAAGCGGCCCGCGCCGCGATCAACGCCATCGCCAACCCGACGATGCCGGAGAAGGGCGAGCGCTACCTCGGCACGGTGGTGAAGACCACCAACTTCGGCGCGTTCGTGTCGCTGCTGCCGGGCAAGGACGGCCTGGTGCACATCTCCAAGCTGCGCGACCTGACCGGCGGCAAGCGCGTCGAGAACGTCGAGGACGTGCTCAGCGTCGGGCAGAAGCTGCAGGTCGAGATCGCCGACATCGACGATCGCGGCAAGCTGTCGCTGATCCCGGTCGTCGAGGGTGGCTCGGGCGAGGGCGAGGCCGCCCCGAAGTCCGACGAGCCCGCGGCGGAGTCGGCCCCGGCCGACCAGGAGTGACCCGAAACCCCACCGCTGCCGCTCGGCGGCACCGCGACGGCGAGATCCGCCGGACGGTGCTGCCGAGCGGTTTGCGTGTGATCACCGAGGCCATGCCCCGGGCGGGATCGGTCGCCCTCGGTTTCTTCGTCGACGCCGGGTCCCGGCACGAGACCGCCCGTCAACACGGCGCGTCGCACTTCCTGGAACACGTCTTGTTCAAGGGTACGCCGACCCGCGGCGCGGAGCAGATCTCCGCCGAGATCGAAGGGGTGGGCGGCGAGATCAACGCCTACACCGCCAAGGAGCACACCTGCTTCCACGCCAAGGTGCTCGGCGCGGACCGTGAGCTGGCGGTCGAGGTCATGATCGACATGCTGGCCAACTCGTTGATCAGGAGCGAGGACCTGGAGGCCGAGCGCGAGGTGATCCTCGACGAGATCTCCATGCACGCCGACGATCCCGGCGAGTCCGCCCATGAACTGGTGTCCGCGGCGCTGTTCGACCGTGACCCGCTCGGCCGCCCGGTGATCGGCAGCGAGGAATCGATCATCGCCATGTCGCGGCGACAGGTGATCAACTACTGGCGCAAGTTCTACCGCCCCTCGTCGATCGTGGTGAGCGCCGCGGGCCGGGTCGACCATGATCGACTCGTGGCCCAGCTCACCTCGTTCGCGACCAGCAGCCAGGTCCGGCCGAGCGCCACCCCGGACCGCCGGCCGACCCGACCTCGGGCGGCCCGACCGGCGGTGATCAGCCGCTCCCGCTCGTTCGAGCAGTCCAGCGCGGTGCTCGGTTTCGGCGGGGTGGGCCGGTTCGACCCGCGGCGCCCCGCGCTGAACCTGTTGTCGGTGATCCTCGGCGGGGGGATGAGTTCGCGGCTGTTCGTCGAGGTCCGCGAGCGCCGGGGGTTGGCGTACGCCATCGACGCGGTCCAGGGCGCCTATTCCGATGCCGGGATGTTCACCGTCGAGTGGGCGAGCCATGCCGAGCGCGCCGGCGACATCCTCGCCGTCGTCCGCGACACCATCGCCGCCATTGTCGACTCCGGGGTCAGCGCCGCGGAGCTGGCCCGGGCGCAGGGTCAGGTGCGCGGCCAGACCGTGCTCGCCTACGAGGGCTCGACCTCCCGGATGAGCCGCAACGGCGCCGCGGAGCTGACCGGCGATGCCCGCACGGTCGAGGACTACCTGCGCAGCCACGACGAGGTCGGCCTCGACGATGTCACCACCGTCGCGCGCGAGCTGCTCGCCCAGCCGCCGGTGCTCGGCATCGTCGGTCCGCGGACCAACCGCCGCCGCCTCGACCGGATCGTCCAGCGCTGGGTGTCCTGACCCGGCCGCGACCACCGGCGAGCCCGTACGCTGGTCGGCGCGAGCGCACCGAACGGAAGGGGCAGGCATGAAGGTGGCGGTATTCGGCGCCGGCGGTCGGATGGGACGGGCGAGCTGTGACGCCGTCGAGGCGGCCGACGGGCTCGAGCTGGTCGCGCGGATCGACGCGGGCGACGACCGGGAGGCCGCGGCCGCCGCGCAGGTGGTGATCGACTTCACCCACCCCGATGCCGTGATGGACAATCTCGCCTGGTGCATCGACCGCGGGATCAGTGCCGTCGTCGGCACCACCGGCTTCACCCCCGAGCGGCTGGACCGGTTGCGCGGCCTGCTCGCCGACCGCCCGGAGGTGGGTGTGGTGATCGCCGCGAACTTCTCGGTCGGCGCCGTGCTGCTGATGCGGTTCGCCGAGCAGGCGGCCCGGTTCTACGAGTCCGTCGAGGTGATCGAGCTGCACCACCCGGACAAGGCCGATGCGCCCTCGGGCACCGCGATCAGCACCGCCCGCCGGATCGCCGCTGCGCGCGCCGAGGCCGGCGTACCCGCCCCGCCGGATGCCACCGTGCACGAGCTGCCCGGCGCCCGCGGCGCCGATGTCGACGGCGTCCGGGTGCACGGGGTACGCCTGCGCGGGCTCGTCGCGCACGAGGAGGTGCTGTTCGGCGACCCGGGGGAGACGCTGACGCTGCGCCACGACTCCTTCGACCGCTCCTCCTTCATGCCCGGGGTGATCGCCGCAGTCCGCGCCGTGCCCGATCGGCCGGGTCTCACGGTGGGCATCGACGACATCCTCGGGCTCGGTCGATGAGGCGAGCCCTCGCCGTCGTCGTCTCGCTGTTGGTGATCGCCGGTCTGTTGGTCGGCGCCGACCGCGGCGCGGTCTGGCTGGTCGAACGCCAGCAGGCCGAGCAGATCGCGGCCGACTTCCGGGTCACCCCGCCGCCGCGGGTCAGCTTTGCCGGCGTACCGTTCCTGACCCAGCTCGCCGCCGGGCGGTTCGAGCGCGTCGACGTGTCGGCGGCGGAGTTCACCGTGCCGGACGGGGAACGCACCCTCACCCTGCGCCGCGTCGAGCTCGCGCTGACCGATGTGCGCGGCATCGAGGCGCCGGTGGTGTCCCGGCTGGACGGCTCCGGGACGCTCGACTGGGCCGGCGTCGGCGCGCTCGTCGGGCAACCCGTCAGCTATGCCGAACCGGGCCGGATCCGGGTCGACTACCGCGCCGAGGTGTTCGGCGCCAGCGTCACCGCACGCGTGACCGGTACGCCGCAGCTCGATGTCGCCACCCAGCGGCTGACGCTCGCCGACCCGGCCGTCGCCGTCGCCGACTACGAGCTTCCCTCCGGTGTCGCCCGCCAGCTCATCGAGCGGCTCGCCGGCCCGATCCCGTTGCAACTGCCGATGGGACTGCGGGCCGAACGGCTGCAGGCCGGCCCGGACGGGCTGGCCGTGGTGGTCTCCGGCACCGACGTGCCGCTCACCCCGCCCGCCTGAGGCCGCGACCCAGCGGGGCGGCTCAGCCGATCGCGGTGTGCAGGCGTACCTGCTTCAGGCGGTTCCCGGCTTCGGTGTCGCCCAGTTCGCGGTGCGCGCCGTCGGCCGCCCAGCCCGAGGCGGACAAGAACCCGCGCAGTACATCGTCGGTCGACCTGACCCAGATCCGGGCCAACCGGTAACCGTCGGCGCGCAGCGTGTCGACGGCGGCATTCACCAGCCGCGACCCGTGGCCCCGGCGCCGGCTCACCGGATCCACCACGAACTCCGCGACCTCGCCGTCGGTGGCCTCGTCGGCATCCGGATCCTGGGCCGGCATGGTTGCCGCGAACCCGGTGACCCGGCCGTTCGTGCCGTCGACGGCGACCAGCACGCGGCACTCCGCGAGCGGCGGACGGACGATCGCGCGACGCCAGATTTCCGCGGCAGCGTCCAGCGACGCCTCGGAAAGCATCGGCGCCGAAACCTCCGGCGGAAGATCCTCCTGCCAGGCGCGGCGCTGGATCGCGGCCAGTTGTTCGGCCTCGTCGGGCAGCGCCAGGCGTACCGAATCGGCCACCGGCTGGCCCGGGGTGGATGCTGACACAAGCCGCAGCCTAGGCGCCGACGATTCGGACCGATAAATTGCCTCCGCACGGTTGCCGAATCAGGGTCGTGCTGTGGCACACTAGGTCCAAGTCCGTGGCTGTTCGTCCCCCCCGAGCGAGCAGCCGCGGACTCTAGCTTTCTCCGGCCGTCGGCGGCGCGTCCGCCGCGGCGGCACCCGGCTCTCGCGCGCCGCGGGCGCCGCTGGAGTCCCTCCCGATACGCTCGCACCCATGAACTTTCCCGAGGTGATGAACCCGCCCAAGCTGGCGAGGGACACGCTGCGCGTGATCCCGTTGGGCGGCCTCGGCGATGTCGGCCGGAACATGACGATGTTCGAGATCAACGGCAAGATCCTGCTGGTCGACTGCGGCGTGTTCTTTCCCGAGGAGACCCACCCCGGGGTCGATCTGATCCTGCCCGGTCTCGACGTGTTGTCCGATCGGCTGGACGACATCGTCGGGCTGGTGCTCACCCACGGTCACGAGGACCACATCGGCGCGGTGCCGTTCCTGCTGAAGCAGCGCGAGGACATCCCGGTCTACGGCAGCCAGCTCACCCTCGGGCTGCTGGCCGAGAAGTTCCGGGAGCACCGGATCCGCAATGCCGACCTGCGGACGGTACGCGAGGGCGAGCGGGTCGACGTCGACGGCTACGGGCTCGAGTTTGTCGCCGTGAACCACTCCATCCCCGACGCGCTCGCCGTGGCGATCCGGACCGAGGCCGGGACCGTGTTGCACACCGGCGACTTCAAGATGGACCAGTTGCCGCTGGACGGTCGGATCACCGACCTGCGCGCCTTCGCCCGGCTGGGCGAGGAGGGCGTCGACCTGTTCCTGACCGACTCCACCAACGCGGAGGTGCCGGGCTTCACCACCCCCGAGAAGGACATCCAACCCGCCCTGGACCGGGTCTTCGCGACCTCGACCCAGCGGCTCGTCGTGGCCTGCTTCGCCTCCCATGTGCACCGGGTTCAGCAGGTGATGAACGCCGCCGCCCGCTACGGCCGCAAGGTTGCCTACGTCGGGCGGTCCATGATCAAGAACATGGGCGTTGCGGAGAAGCTCGGCTATCTCGATGTGCCCGAGGGCTTGTTGATCTCCGTGAAGGACGTCGAGAAGTACCGGCCCGACGAGGTCGTGCTGATCTCCACCGGCTCCCAGGGCGAGCCGCTGTCCGCGCTGTCGCGGATGGCGAGTCGCGAACACCCCTCGATCGAACTCACCGAGGGTGACACCGTGCTGCTGGCGTCGTCGCTCATCCCCGGCAACGAGAATTCCGTCTATCGCGTGATCAACGGGCTGACCCGGCTCGGGGTACGCGTGGTGCACAAGGGCAATGCGCTCGTCCACGTCTCCGGACACGCGTCGGCGGGGGAGTTGCTCTACTGCTACAACATCGTCCGGCCCCGCAATGTGATGCCGGTGCACGGGGAGGTACGCCACCTCATCGCCAACGGCGAGCTCGCGCAGGCCACCGGCGTACCGTCGGACCGGATCATGCTCGTCGAGGACGGCGGCGTCGTGGACCTCGCCGATGGCAAGGCCGAGGTCGTCGGGCGGGTCGACGCCCCCTACATCTTCGTCGACGGCACGATGCGCGGGGTCACCGAATCGCAGCTCTCGGACCGGCTGGTGCTCGGCGAGGAAGGCTTCATCTCCATCGTCGCCGTCGTCAACCTGCACGCCAAGAAGCTGATCAGCGGGCCCGAGATCCAGGCTCGTGGGTTCCTCGAGGGTGATCAGGACAAGATGTTCGACGGCATCCGCGCCGAGATCGCCGACGCCCTGCGCTCCGCGCTGGACGAGGGGGTGTCGGACACCTACCGGCTGCAGCAGGTCATCCGCCGCCGGATCGGACGCTGGGTCTCGGGCAAGATGCGCCGGCGGCCGATGATCGTGCCGGTGGTCGTCGCGACGTAGTTCTGGGTCGCCCTCCGGCTCCCGCGCCCCTCACCCGGCCCGGGCGGAAATCTCAGTCCCGAGTCCTGTCGGCGAAGGCGGCCAGGGCCGGGCCGTCGAGACGGTAGGTCTCCCACTCGTCCTGGGGTCGGGCGCCGAGGGAGCGGTAGAACCCGATCGAGGGTTCGTTCCACTTCAGGACACACCACTCCAGCCGGGTCAGCCCCCGGTCCTGACAGAGCTGGGCGAGGCGGCCGAGGAGTGCGGTGCCGGCCCCGGTGCCCCGATGCGCGGGATCGACGAACAGGTCCTCCAGCCAGATCCCGTTCTTCCCCGTCCACGTGGAGAACGAGTAGAACCAGATCGCGATGCCGATCACCGCACCCTCGACCTCGGCGACGAGACCGTAGACATTCGGCGCGCCATCCGACGGGAACATCACCGCGGCAAAATCCTGCTCCGTCGCCTCGACGGCGTCCGGTTCCTTCTCGTAGACGGCCAGGGCGTGAACGAGGCGGAGGATGTCGGGAAGATCGTTCCGGGTGGCTTCACGGATGGCGGCGCTCATGGGTCAGGCAGTGTAGGCGCGCCGCGGGCATCGGCCCGGGCCGGCGCGGACAGCGAAGAGGCCCGATCCCCAAAGGGACCGGGCCTCTTGGCGCTGTCTGGTCAGCGAGCGACCTTGCCCGCCTTCAGGCAGGAGGTGCACACGTTCAGCCGCTTCGGCGCACCGCCGACGACGGCGCGCACGCGCTGGATGTTCGGGTTCCAGCGGCGGTTGGTCTTCTTCTTGGACCAAGGCTTGTTGTGGCCGAAGCCCGGGCCCTTGGCGCAAACATCGCACACGGCAGCCATGGAGCTCTCCTCGTCAGTCGTTTCGCGCGTACCGGCCGGCCGCGCCCGCATGCGGGAGACCCCTCCCGCGGCGTGATGGTCTGTGGTCCCGGAGCCGGGAACCGGTCAATGATAGCCGAGGCCCGGCACGCCCGCCTAATCGAAGGGGCGGGCGCGCTAGGGCTCACTGGGCCGCTTCACGCAGGCGTCGGGGGCGAGTCGCCAGCGGCGGCGCCAGCGGGCGAGATGACGACACGCCGATTCCGCGGAATAATGCCCCGGAATCGGAGGTTCCCGCACTGATGACCCGTTGCGTTTTCTGGCGCCGCCTGCACATCGACCTGCGGCGCGTGGGCACGACTGGCTGTCGCTGAGTCCGGCGACGGCGCGCCTCGGCGTACCCGCACGACGTCCCCCATCCCCGATCCGGGCGCAGCCCGGAACCGATCGAACGGATTCCGCAATGTCCTTGTCCTCTGCTCCGAGCCAGCCACGTCGCCGGTTCCGTATCCCCTTCTGGGCCCAGGTCCTGCTCGGCCTGCTGCTCGGCGCCGCGTTGGGTCTGATCGCGCGGGTCTGGTCCGTTGACTGGCTGACCCAGACCCTGAGCACCATCGGCAGCACCTTCGTCCAGTTGCTCCGCGTGATCGTGGTGCCGCTCATCCTGACCGCGATCATCGTCTCGATCGCCAATCTCCGACAGGTCCAAAACGCCCGGCTCGCGATCCAGACGCTGATCTGGTTCGCGATCACCTCGCTCATCGCCGTCGCCATCGGCATCGGCATCGGCCTGCTCACCAATCCCGGCGCGACCGCGACGATCCCGCTCGACAATGCCGCCGAGCCGTCGTCGACGGGAAGCTGGCTCGACTTCCTCGAATCGATCATCCCGGCGAACATCCTCGGCCTCGAGGCCTCCTCCGAGCTCGACGACGGATCGGTCGCCACCTCGCTGTCCTTCAACGTGCTGCAGCTCGTCGTGCTCGGCATCGTCCTCGGCGCCGCGGCGCTCGCGGTCGGCGACCGGGCCAAGGCCTTCATCGACTTCAACCGCTCGGTGCTGGAGATCACGCAGAAGATCACCTGGTGGGTGATCAAGCTCGCCCCGATCGGCTCCGGCGCCCTGATCGGGCGCGCGATCGCCGCCTACGGCTGGGACCTGGTCGCCCCGCTTGCGGTGTTCACCGCCGACGTCTACATCGGCTGCCTGATCGTCCTGCTGATCGTCTACCCGGTGTTGATCAAGGCCCACGGCCTGAGCGTGCGGCGCTTCGCCGCCGGCGTGTGGCCGACCACCCAGTTCGGTTTCGTGTCGCGTTCCTCGGTGGGCACCTTGCCGATCACCCGGCAGTCGGTACGCCGGCTCGGCGTCCCCGACGAGTACGGCTCCTTCGCCGTGCCCTTCGGCGCCACCACCAAGATGGACGGCTGCGCCGCGATCTACCCGGCCCTCGCGGCGATCACCGTGGCGCAGCTCTTCGGCGTACCGCTCGATGTCACCGACTATCTGCTGATCGCGTTCGTCTCGGTCGTCGGGTCGGCGGCCACCGCGGGCCTGACCGGAGCGATCGTGATGCTCAGCCTCACGCTCTCCACGCTCGGCCTGCCCCTGGAGGGCGTCGGCCTGCTGATCGCGATCGACCCGATCCTCGACATGATCAGGACCGCCACCAATGTCACCGGCCAGGCGCTGGTCCCGGTGATCGTGGCCAAGCGGAACGGCATCCTCGACCGCGACGTCTACGACGGACGCCGGCTGCTGGACGACGACCCCGAGGCCGCCGAGGCGCCTGCAGCCCAGGCCGCCTGAGCCGACCGGCCGGGTGCCCGCGCGGCGGCGCGGGCACCCGCCGCGGTCAGGCCGGCCGACTACGCTGACCGGCATGTCCGACCCGCCCGTCTCCGAGGCCGGTTCCGCCGGTCCGGCGACCTGGCGCACCGACGCGTACCGTCGGTTGAACAAGCGAGCCGTCTCGGTGCTCGGCGACAAGTCGCGCAAACCGTTGGACAAGCTCGGCATCGTCACGCTCGGCGACCTGGTCCGCCACGTTCCCCGCCGCTACCTGAACAGCAACCGGCTCAGCGACTTCTCCGCGCTGCGGGTCGGCGAGGACACCATCGTCGCCGCCGATGTGACCAGCGCCAAGATCACCGGCCAGCCGCCGAAGACCCGTCTGGAGGTGAAGATCACCGACGGCAGCGGTTTCCTCCGGCTGACCTTCTTCGGCCGCAGACCGCTGCTCGAGCACTGGGCACGCCAGCTCCAACCCGGCACCCGCGCCGTGTTCTCCGGCAAGGTGGGGGAGTTCCGCGGCGAGCCGCAGCTCACCCACCCCGACTACGCCGTCGTCGACGAGCACGGCTTCGAGCGCAAGGGCGCGCGCGGCCAGGCACTGGCCAACAAGGGCGGCCGCGGGCTGGCCGGCGTCGCGCGCCAGGGCGGGCTGATCGGCATCTATCCCAGCACCGCATCGCTGGGGCCGTTCGAGCTGGCCGACTTCCTCACCCTGACCCTGCACGAGCTCGGCGACATGCCCGACCCGCTGCCGGAGTGGATCCGCCGTACCGCCGACGTGCCGGAGCTCTACCACGCCATCGAGCAGGTGCACGCCCCCCGCGATCTCGACGCCGCCCGGGCAGGCCTGCGGCGGCTGCGCTTCGACGAGGCGCTGGCCTTCCAACTCGCGATGGCGTACCGCCGACGGCGCGCCGCCGCCGAACCCGGCACCGCCCGCGAGCGGCGCCCGGGCGGCCTGCTCGACGCCTTCGACGCGCGGCTGCCGTTCACGCTCACCGACGGGCAGGCCGAGGTCAGCGAACAGATCTTCGCCGACCTGGCCCGGACCGTGCCCATGCAACGGCTGCTGCAGGGCGAGGTCGGCTCGGGTAAGACCCTGGTCGCGCTGCGCGCGATGCTGGCCGTGGTCGATGCGGGCGGCCAGGCGGTGCTGCTGGCGCCGACCGAGGTGCTCGCCCGGCAGCATCACGCGACGATCGTGGCGATGCTCGGCGATCTTGCCGAGGCCGGCCAACTGACCGCCGCCGAACAGGCCACCCGCGTCGAGCTGCTGACCGGGTCGATGACCGCGGTACGCAAGCGCAACGCGAGTCTGCGGGTGGCCTCCGGCGAGGCTGGCATCGTGATCGGCACCCACGCCCTGCTCACCGACACCGTCCGGTTCGCCGATCTGGGCCTGGTCGTCGTCGACGAGCAGCACCGCTTCGGGGTCGAGCAGCGCGCGGCCCTCGGGGCGAAGGCGGAGCGGCAACCGCACGTCCTGGTGATGACCGCGACCCCGATCCCGCGGACGGTCGCGATGACTGTGTTCGGCGACCTGGAGATCTCCACGCTGACCGAGCTGCCGGCGGGCCGCGCCGACGTGCAGACCGTGGTCGTCGACGAGCAGGCCCATCCGGCCTGGGTGGACCGCGCCTGGCAGCGGATCCGGGAGGAGGTCGCCGAGGGGCGGCAGGCTTTCGTGGTCTGCCCGCGGATCTCCGAATCCGACCGGTCGGCCGAGTCCGCGCCCGGCGGCGACTCCCGGACGGTGCTGGACACCTACGCCGAGCTGACCGAGGGCCCGCTCGCCGACCTACGGGTCGCGATGCTGCACGGACAGATGCCGAGCGAGGAGAAGGACGAGACGATGCGCGCATTCGCCGCGGGCGAGCTCGACGTGCTGGTCGCCACCACGGTGGTCGAGGTTGGCGTCGATGTGCCGAATGCGTCGGTGATGGTGATCTGCGATGCCGACCGGTTCGGGATCTCCCAGTTGCACCAGCTCCGTGGCCGCATCGGCCGCGGCGCGCACCCCGGCGTCTGTCTGCTGCTCACCGCCGCCGGCACCGAGGCGGCGTCCTGGGAGCGGCTGCAGGCCATCGCCGCCACCCGGGACGGGTTCGCGCTAGCCGATGCCGATCTGGCGCAGCGCCGCGAGGGCGACGTGCTCGGCGCCAGCCAGGCCGGCGCGCGGTCCAGCCTGCGGCTGGTCCGGGTGATCGACCATGCCGAGGAGATCGCGCTGGCCCGCGACATCGCCGGCCGCGTGGTCGCCGACGACCCCGACCAGACCGACGACGGTATCGCCGACCTGGTCGCCCAGGTCGAGCGGCTGGCCGACGCGGAATGGCTGGACCGCGGATGACGCGGCTGATCGCCGGGCGGGCCGGGGGCCGCCGGATCGCGGCACCGGGTGGCGCCGACACCCGGCCCACCACCGACCGGGTCCGCGAGGCCGTCTTCTCGGCGCTCGCCGCGTGGGCCGGCACCGCCGGCGAGGCACCGGACGCCGCACTCGCGGGCCTCGGCTTCTGCGATCTGTACGCCGGTTCGGGCGCGATGGCGCTGGAGGCGGCCAGCCGCGGCGCGGCGCCCGTGCTGGCGATCGAGGCGGCGCGCCCGGCGGCCGAGATCATCCGGCGCAATGCCCGCGAGGTCGGGCTGGCCGTCACCGTGTCGGCCCAGCGGGCCGAGACCGCGCTGCAGCGCCCGGCCGGGTGTGGTTACGACATCGTCTGGGCCGACCCGCCCTATGCGCTGGACAGCGCGGACCTCGACCGGGTGATCGGCGCCGCGGTCGCGAACGGCTGGCTGGTCCCGGACGGTCTGCTGGCGATCGAGCGCTCCTCGCGTACCCCCGCCCCACGCTGGCCGCCGGGCTTCGAGCACTGGTCGCGCCGCTACGGTGAGACCACCATCCACTACGCCCAGCGTGGCCCCGATCCGGCGCCCGCGGAGAGGGACGCGTGATCGCCATCTGCCCCGGGTCGTTCGACCCGCTCACCTATGGTCATCTCGACATCATCGGCCGTGCCGCCCTGCTGTTCGACCGGGTGATCGTGGGCGTCGGCCGCAACCGCGCCAAGAACGCGCTCTTCGAGCCCGCCGAGCGACGCGAGATGATCATCGAGGCGCTCGCCGCGGAGCTGCCGGACGCGCCCGTGGAGGTACGCCTGATCGACGGCCTGCTGGTCGACTACTGCGCCGAGCACGGCATCGATGTCGCCGTGAAGGGGGTACGCCTGGCCGCCGACTTCGACTACGAGCTGCAGATGGCGCAGATGAACCGCCGGATGTCGGGGCTGGAGACGATACTGTTGCCGACATCGGCGGAGTACGGCTACATCTCGTCCACGCTGGTGCGCGATGTCGCCCGGTTCGGCGGCGAGATCGATGAGTTCGTGCCGCCGCTGATCGCCGCCCGGGTGGCCGCGGCGGGCGGGGCCTGACCCGGCGGGACGGCAGGGCCGCAGGCCCCTCGTTTTGCCTGTCCGCGGGGCCGCCGGGTAAGGTGGGCAGCCGGTCATGTCGCTGTTCCGGTTGCGGTGCATTCGAAGGGGTTTTGTCATGTCTTCGTCGCGTCGGCATCCCGATCCACGTTCCGGGCTCGTTCTCGACACCCACAACCTGCATCGGCAGGCGGGTGTCATGCGCGAGGTGCGCGAGCGGGTGGAGGCGCCGGAGGGGCTGGGCAACGACGTGATCGGCGTCCCGACCGGGGCCCCGATCGACCTGGAGCTGCGGCTGGAGGCCGTCGTCGAGGGAGTCCTCGTGACGGGGGAGGCGCGCTTCGAGGCGACGGGCCAGTGCGGGCGCTGTCTGGAGCCGGTGACCGAGCAGGTGGTGATCGACATCCAGGAGCTCTACGTCTACCCGGGCAACGAGGCCGACGGTGAGGATGCCAGCCGATTGGACGGCGAGCTGGCCGATCTCGAGCCGTTGGTGCGGGACGAGGCGCTGTTGGAACTGCCGTTCATGCCAGTCTGCCGGGCCGACTGTGCCGGGTTGTGCCCCGATTGTGGGGCGAACCTGAACGCCGACCCGGGGCACGACCACGGCCCGAGCACGGACCCGCGATGGGCGGGCCTGTCCGGGTGGGGCGAGCGCGGACCGGCGGACAACTGAACCACCGTCGCCGGACGGAACCGGCGCCGAAGCAACACCCGGCCGCACCCGCGGTCGTGATCGAGGAGAGACAACGTGGCTGTTCCCAAGCGGAAGATGTCCCGGAGCAACACCCGGCACCGTCGCGCCCAGTGGAAGACGTCGGCACCGACCCTGGTGACCTGCGCCAACCCGGCCTGCGGTGGCAAGCACCTGCCGCACACCGCTTGCCCGGAGTGCGGTCAGTACGGTCCGCGCGGGAACCGTCGCCAGGTCTTCGAAGCCTGAGCACTCGGGAAATCGGGGTTCCCGGAGTGCCGAAGCTTGACCAGGTCTGTGCCGACCTCGGCGTCGTGATGGACGCCGAGTTGCGCACGTTGGCCCTCACTCACCGGTCGTTCGCCTACGAGAACGGCGGCCTGCCGACGAACGAGCGGCTGGAGTTCCTGGGGGACGCCGTTCTCGGTCTGATCGTCACCGAACATCTGTACGCCACGCATCCCGAGGTGTCCGAGGGCAGCCTCGCGAAGCTGCGTGCCGCCGTGGTGAATGCGCGCGCCCTCGCCGAGGTGGCCCGCGAGCTCAGCCTCGGCGCGGAGGTCCGGCTCGGTCGCGGTGAGCTGGGGACCGGCGGCCAGGACAAGCCGTCGATCCTCGCCGACACGCTGGAGGCGATCATCGGCGCCATCTACCTGGTGCACGGCGCAGACGGTGCGTCGCGCTTCGTGCATCACCTGTTCGACCCGCTGATGAGCCGTGCTGCGAAGCTGGGCGCCGGCCTGGACTGGAAGACGAGCCTGCAGGAGCTCGCCGCCGGCACCGGCCACGGTGCGCCGTGGTACGGGGTGACCGAGTCCGGGCCCGACCACGACAAGCGGTTCGAGGCGCACGCCCATGTCGGCGAACTCACCTTCGGTCCGGGGGTGGGCCGCAGCAAGAAGCAGGCCGAACAGGAGGCCGCCAGCATCGCGTTCGCCGCGATGAAGCACATGTCGGAGGCCGCGCCGCGCCGCGCCGCGCTCGACGACGAGCCGGTCGGCTTCCTCGACGACTGATGCCGGAGCTACCCGAGGTCGAGGTGGTCCGTCGGGGGCTCGCGGCCGCTCTGACGGGTCGGCGGATCAGCCGGGTCGACGTGCTGCACCCCCGGCCGGTGCGCCGTCATCCCGACGGCCCGGAGGGCTTCGCGGCGGCGCTGACCGGGCGTACCTTCGCCGAGCCGCGCCGCCGCGGCAAGTATCTGTGGCTGCCGCTGACCGACGGCGATGCCGTGCTCGCTCACCTGGGGATGAGCGGGCAGTTCCGCCTCGACCCGCCGGGCGCGCCCGATGTGCGCAATACCCGGATCCGGTTCGCCTTCGCCGACGCCGGCCGCGAGGTGCGCTTCGTCGACCAGCGGATGTTCGGCGGTCTGTCGCTCGCGCCGGGCGGCGCGGAGCTGCCCGCCGAGATCGCGCACATCGGGCGTGACCCGTTCGACCCGGAGTTCGATCTCGACGAGTCGGTACGTCGGATCCGGCGGCGGCGTACCGGTATCAAACGCGCCCTGCTGGACCAGACGCTCGTCTCCGGCATCGGCAACATCTACGCCGACGAGGCGCTGTGGCGCGCGAGGCTGCACTACGACCGGCCGGCGGAACGGCTGTCCGCGGCGCGGGTGCGGGAGTTGCTGGGCCACGCCCATGACGTGATGGCCGGCGCGCTCGCCCAGGGCGGGACGAGCTTCGACGAGCTGTACGTCGACGTCAACGGCTCGTCCGGACGAATGACATTGGATGTATACGGGCGGGAAGGTCGCCCGTGCAAGCGCTGCGGCACCCCGATCGTGCGCGAGCGATTCATGAACCGCTCCAGCCACTTTTGCCCAGTCTGCCAGCGGAAACGCTAGCCGAACGCTCGCGTTCAACCCAACCACGAGTGATAATCCGACCTCTGTCATGACGGATCGTCAGGCGGCTCAGTCGAGCTGTCGACGCCAGAACGGGTCGTCTGCCCAGTCGTCGGGGATGCCCATGCCACGCAGGTTCATCGCGGGGCGGGAGTCGACCAGTTCGTGAAGTCGCCGCGCCCAGCCGCTGCGCGGGGAGATCGTTTCCAGGACCGTCTGCAGGGAGACGAGGACGGGGTAGAGCCGCTTCCTCGATCTCTCGGGCAGCGCTTCGGTTCCTTCGAGCCAGGACACGATGGGCGAGTTCGGGATCGCCGGGTAGACGCCGAGGCCGACGTTCCACAGTCGGCCGTGGTGGGCGCAGACGTTGCGAACGCGGACGTAGGTCTGCATCCAAGACTCGAGCACGGGCGCTGTCAGGCCGATGCTCCGGGCGACGGCGGTCCGATCAGAGCGGCGCTTCAGATTCCGGTACCCGCTAGTGAGCTGTCCGACGGTGAGGGTCTCGACCATGAGCCAGGACGGCGGCAGCTCGGGTGAGCCGTAGGTGGTGAGGTAGTGCTCGAGCGCCGAGCGGTGGACCAGCGAGTCCTCCCCGGCGTCCGGGGTGCCGCGGAGCCGCTCGTCGCAGGTGTCCCTGACGATCTTCAGAAGTCCCGCATGCTTGCCGCGGTCGCGGAAGTGTGAGGCGTCCATGTACCAGTGCGGGTCGTCGTAGACCGTCGACATGTGATCGGTCAGCGCCGCGCGCACGGCGACCTCGACGCGCTCGAGGGCGTCGATGACCACCGAGCGCAGCGCCCGGTCGAAAACGTAGAGGTCGAGCACGTCGTCGAACGACGTCCCATCTCGCAGGCGATGCTCCGGTCCGGCCGTCTGAAACGGGATCGTGTAGGGGGAGAGGCGGTAGTATCCGATGTGGCGCAGGTGCCGCAGCGCCCGGTCCCGGTTGACGATGACCAGTCCGCGGTCGGCGAGGCGGTCGACGAGATCTTCCAGCTCCATTGGCGGCTTGTCGTAGCTCAGCGTTCCGCGCGGGCGGGGCGCGCGGCGCGGCTGCGGCATCGACGCTCCCTCCTCTATGCGGGCAGAGAAAATCCCCCAAGTGCGCATCGTGGAGAGGCGTGGGGGATGTAGTGCCCTCAGGCTACCACGGACGGGTCGAGGCGTCGACCGTGCGCGTCTGTCGGCCGACGAGCACCACCACCTTGCGGCCCGGTGCGTAGCCGGAGTCGTGAGGTTCAAGAAGTCGTCGCGGGTGCGCGCCGCTCGATGAGCACGGTGTCCCGCCACTGGCCGGCGAGCGGCCCGCACGGCATCAGCCCGATCCGCTCGCGGCGTCCGACGACCCTGAATCCGGCGCTCTGGTGGAGTTTCAGGCTGGCGGCGTTCTCGGGGAAGATCGAAGACTGGACCGTCCAGACGCCTGATCGGTCGGCGACGGCGAGGAGGTCTCCGAGCAGCTGCGATCCGACGCCGCGCCCGGCCGCGTGAGGGGCGACGTAGACCGAGTGCTCGACGACGCCCCGGTAGACGGGGCGGGCCGAGACGGGTCCGGCGGCGGCCCAGCCGAGCACGCGGTCATCACCGTCGACGGCGACGAGCATGAGGTCGGGACGCTTGCCGGACGCGAACGCGTGCCAGTCCGGCGGGGGCTCGGCTTCGAAGGTGGCGTGGCCGGTGGCGATGCCTGCGCGGTAGATGGCCTCGACGGCGGGCCAGTCGGCCGGCGTCATGGGCCTGGTCGCCAGCGGCTCCATCAGGCGTTGAGCGCCTTGGCTGCGGCGGCGAGGGTGTCGATGGTGGGGCGGTAGTAGGCCCAGCGGCCGCGCTGCTCGCGGGCGACGAGCCCGGCCTCGACGAGCAGCTTCATGTGGTGGGAGACGGTGGGCTGGGAGAGCCCGACGGGCTCGGTGAGGTCGCAGACGCACATCTCGCCGTCGCTGCTGCCGGCGATGAGGGACATGAGCTTGACCCGGGTGGGGTCGCCGAGGGCCTTGAACACCTTCGCGAGGTCGTGGGCGAGGCCGTCGTCGATCGTCTCGCCGAGGACGCAGCAGGGCGCGACGTCGGCCGTGGCCTCGGTGGCGGGAGGAGTGCTCATGCCTCCATTCTGCCTCACGTATTGACATCTGTCGATACGTGAGGCAGGCTCGACACATCGAAGAACGTCAATACGTGGAGGTTGCAGTGAATCCCGTCATCGTCATCGGAGCCGGCCCGCAGGGTCTGGCCGCCGCCGCCCACCTGCTCGAGCGCGGGCTGGAGCCGCTGGTCCTGGAATCGGGCGACACCCCGGCGTCGGCTGTCACGGAGTGGGGCCATGTGCGCCTGTTCTCGCCGTGGTCGGAGCTCACCGATCCCGCGGCCCGCCGCCTGCTCGAGCCCTCCGGCTGGAGCACGCCTGACAAGGACTACCCGACGGGCGCGCAGTGGGTCGAGGGCTACCTCGCCCCGCTCGCCGAGGCGCTGGGCGACCGCGTCCGGTACGGCTCGCGCGTGGTCGGGGTGGGCCGGAAGGGCCGCGACCTCTCGGTCGACGCCGGTCGGGCCGAGCAGCCGTTCGTCGTCCACGTCCGCCGCGCCGACGGGAGCCAGGAGCGGTTCGAGGCGCGTGCGGTGATCGATGCCTCGGGCACCTGGCGGGCCCCGAGCCCGGCGGGCGCGGACGGGCTGCCTGCCCTGGGCGAGGTCGACGCGGTCGAGGCCGGTCTGCTCGGCCATCGCACGCCGAGCCGGGATGAGGCTGCAGCCCTCGCCGGGAAGCACGTCGTGGTCGTCGGCAGCGGGCACTCGGCAGCGACCGCCATCGGTGACCTCGCGGCGGTGGTGCGCCGCGAGCCGGGCACCCGGGTGACGTGGGCGCTGCGCCGCGGCTCCGTCGGCAACGCGTTCGGCGGCGGGCCCGCCGACGAGCTGCCCGAGCGCGGTGCCCTGGGCCAGCGGGCGAGGAAGGCCGTCGAGGACGGCCTCGTCGACCTGGTCACCGGGTTCCGCACCGAGGAAGTGCGGATCGAGGACGGCCGGGCGGTCCTGGTCGCCGAGGACGGCCGCCGGCTCGCTCCCGCGGACCGGGTGGTCGTCGCGACCGGGTTCCGCCCGGACCTGTCGTTCCTGTCCGAGGTGCGCCTGGACCTGGACGTGCGGCTGCAGGCCCCGGCGAAGCTCGCCGCCGAGGTCGACCCGAACGTCCACTCCTGCGGCTCGGTGCGCGCCACGGGCGCGGCCGACCTCGCCCACCCGGAGCCCGGCTTCTACATCGTCGGAGCGAAGTCCTACGGCCGCGCTCCGACGTTCCTGGCGATGACCGGGTACGAGCAGGTCCGCAGCGTGGCCGCCGAGCTCGCCGGTGACCACGACGCCGCGTCGCGGGTGGAGCTGGAGCTGCCCGACACCGGGGTGTGCGGCGGGTCGGGCCTGTTCGACGCGCCCGAAGAGGCGTCGTCCGGCGGCTGCTGCGCGCCCGCGCCGCAGCTGATCCAGCTCGGCACGAGGACGGCGGGATGAGCCGCGGCCGCCTGATCGTCGTCGGCGGCGGCCAGTCCGGGCTGGCCGCCGCCCGTGCCGGGCTCGTGAACGGCTGGGAGCCGGTCCTCATGGAGGCCGGGCCGGAGCCGGTCGGGTCCTGGCCGCGCTACTACGACAGTCTGCGCCTGTTCTCCCCGCGCGGCTACAGCGCCTTCCCCGGCCACCCATTTCCCGGCGACCCGGACGGCTACCCGGGCCGCGACGAGGTCGTCGACTACCTCCGCGGCTATGCCCGCAGTCTTGATGTCGAGATCCGAACCGGGGCTCGGGTCGTCGGCGTGGCCGCGGACGGCCTCTCGTTCATGGTCGAGCTGGCCGACGGGAGCAGGTTCGAGGGGTCCGCGCTGATCGCCGCCTCGGGCTCGTTCGGCAACCCGCACGTGCCGACGATCCCCGGTCAGAGAGCCTTCGGCGGCCGGGTCCTGCACGTGGCCGACTACCGGTCCCCGGAGGAGTTCTCGGACCAGCGGGTCGTGGTCGTCGGCGCGGGCAACTCCGCCGTCCAGGTCGCCCACGAGCTCGCCGACCACGCCAGGACGTCGCTGGCGGTGCGGGACCGGGTCCGGTTCGCGCCGCAGGTCATCGCCGGAAAGGATCTGCACTGGTGGTTGAAGGTGACCCGCGCCGACCTGCTGCCGCCGTCGGTCCTCGCCCGGATCGTCACCGGCACCCCAGTGATCGGCACCGACAAGTACCGGAAGGCGCTGGAGGCGGGACGCCCCGACCAGCGGCCCATGTTCGCCGAGTTCGCCTCCGACGGTGTCGTGTGGCCGGACGGCTCGCGGGAGCAGGTCGACGCGGTGGTGTTCGCGACCGGTTACCGGCCGCATCTGCCGTACCTGCGTTCCCTCGGCGTCCTCGACGAAGCCGGCATGCCGAGACATGACCGTGGGGTCGCGACCGGCCTGCCGGGTGTGGGTTTCCTCGGTCTGGAGTTCCAGCGCTCGTTCTCCTCGAACACGCTGCGCGGGGTCCACCGCGACGCCGACTACGTGGTCACGGCTCTGGCCGGGCAGCCGCGGGGTGCCGCCGTTGCCTGAGCTGGCGACGCGCCCAGCGCTGGGGACGGTGCTGGCGGCGCTGTGCGTGACCGAGATCGCCTCCTGGGGCCTGCTCTACTACGCCTTCCCCGTCCTCGCCCCGCGGATCAGCGCCGACACTGGCTGGTCGCCGGTCGTCGTCGCCTCGGCATTCTCGGCCGCGCTGGTCGTCTCGGCGCTGGCCGGGGTGCCGGTCGGCCGGGTCATCGACCAGCACGGGCCGCGCCGCATCATGTCCGCCGGCTCGATCCTCGGCGTCCTCGCCCTCGTGGTGATCGCCGTCTCGCCGGAACTGCCGGTCTTCATCGGTGGCTGGGTGCTGGCCGGGGCCGCGATGGCCGGGGTGCTCTACCCGCCGGCTTTCGCCGCGATCACCGGCTGGTTCTCGGGTCGACGCCTGGGTGCGCTGGCGACGCTCACCCTGGTCGCTGGCCTGGCCAGCACGGTGTTCGCTCCGCTGACCGCGACCGTCGGCGCGCACGTGGGCTGGCGGGCGACCTACCTGTGGGCGTCGGTCGTCCTCGCCGTGCTCACGGTCCCGGCTCACTGGTTCCTCCTGCGTCGGCCCTGGCCCGCGAAGCAGCACCCCGAGGAACCCGCCGTCGACCGCGCCCACGCAACGGAGGTCCTGCGCAGCGCACGGTTCCGGCTGCTCGCAGCGGGACTCACCCTGGTGTCGCTGGCGATGTACTCCGGACTGCTCGCCCTGGTCCCGCTCATGCTCGAGCGCGGCCTGACCGCGCAGTCCGCGGCATGGGTGTTCGGCCTCGGCGGCATTGGCCAGGTCGCCGGCCGCCTCGTCTACACCGGTCTGGCGCGCCGCGTCCCGCTGACCGCGCGCACCGCGACGGTGTTCGTCCTGGTGTCGGCGAGCACGCTCGCCCTCGCCGTCGTACCGGGCCCGGTCGGCCTGCTGGTCGCGGCGGCGATGGCCGCCGGGATCGGGCGCGGGATCGCGACGCTGCTGCAGGCGACCGCGATCACCGACCGCTGGGGCCCGCGCGCCTACGGCCACCTCTCCGGCGTCCTGGGCCTGCCGGTGCTGCTGGCCACAGCCCTCGCCCCGTTCGCCGGCGCGGTGCTGGCCGAGGCGACCGGCGGCTACGCGCACGCGTTCCTCGTCCTCGCCGCCCTGGCAGCGGTCGGGACGGTGCTCATGATCGCCAGCTCACGCACCCAGGCTCCCCGCCGGGCGGAGGCCACGGCCGAGCAGACGGCGTGACCCGGGTTCAGGCCTTCGACGAGACGACCAGATCTGAGAGGAGGCCGCGGGCCTTCTCGGCGAGTTCGTCGCGGATCAGACGCATCCGCTCCTCGCCCTCGATCCCGCGGTCTGACGGCTCGTGGATGCTCCAGGTCTCGATGGTCCCGGCCATCCCCGGCGCGGGCTCGACGACGGCCTCGTCGCCGATGACGACGACGCGGTCCACGGTGCGCAGCAGGGCCGGGTCGATCGGCTTGGGGTGCTCGCCGGCCATGCTCGCCCCGACCTCCGCGACCGAAGCAGCGGACAGCGCATTGAGCGACGCCCCTGGGGCCGTGCCCGCGGAGTAGACCTCGACGGCGTCGCCGGCGATCTGGCGCATGAGGGCGGCGGCCATCTGCGACTTCCCGCCGTTCTTCTTGCAGACGAACAGCACCGCCGGCACCTGCCCGCGTTCCTCCTGCTCGGCGGGCGCGAGCAGTTCGTCGACCAGCTTCTCGATGCGGGCGCGGATCTCGTCTCGGATCGGGCGGACGGCGTCGATGCCCTGGCCGGCGGGGTCGTCGAGGGTCCAGTCCTCGTAGCGCTTGCCGGGGTAGAAGGGGCAGGTGTCGCCGCAGCCCATGGTGATCACGACGTCGGAGTCCTGCACCGCTTCGGTGGTGAGGATCTTGGGCTGCTCCGCGGCGATGTCGATGCCCACCTCGGCCATCGCTTCGACGGCGACCGGGTTGATCTGATCGGCGGGCATCGAGCCCGCCGATCGGACCTCGATGCGGTCGCCGGCGAGGCGGCGGAGCCAGCCGGCGGCCATCTGGGAGCGGCCGGCGTTGTGGACGCAGACGAAGAGGACGGAGGGCTTCGGATCGGTCATGTTCGGTCCTGTTCTTTCAGTCGGTGAGGGCGGCGATGAGCGTGCGGACGCGGCGCTCGATGTCGTCGCGGATCGCTTCGACTCCTTCGGGCGAGGCCAGGGCGGGGTCGCCGACGGCCCAGTCCTCGTAGCGGACGCCGGGGATGATCGGGCAGACGTCGCCGCAGCCCATGGTGACGACCACGTCGGCGGCGCGGACGGCGTCGTCGGTGAGGGGCTTCGGGAAGGCTCGGTCGGCTTCCTGCCCGCCCTCGATCTCGGCGAGCAGCGACCGGACGTGCGGGTGCACGTCCGCCGCCGGCGTCGACCCCGCCGAGCGCGCGATCACCCTGCCTCCGGCGAGCCGGTTGACGATCGCCGCGGCCAGTTGGGAGCGGCCGGCGTTGGCGACGCACACGAACAGCACCTGCGGCCGGCCTGCCTCCCGGTCTCGCGTCAGGTCGGCCAGGCGCTGGCGGGCGAAGCGCTCGGTGAGCGGGATCATGTGCTGGGTGAGCTTGGCCGAGCGGGCGAGGCCCGCGTAGGACTCGCGCACGATCGCGATCACGAGGTCGCGGTCCAGGCCGGCCGTCTCGTCGGCCAGCTCCTCGCCCAGGCGGGTGACCCGGCCGTCCATGTCCGGCAGCGTCTGAGCGCGGGCCTCCGCATTCTCGGGGGCGTCGGCGACCGCGGCGGGGGCGAACGCGTCGAGCAGCGCGGAGACGGCGCGCCGCCTCGCCGGGGCGATCCGGTACCAGACCCAGGTGCCACGGCGCTCCGACAGCAGCAGCCCGGTCTCCTTGAGCACCTTCAGGTGATGGGAGACCGTCGGCTGGGACACGTCGGCGAGCTCGGCGAGATCGCACACACAGGACTCGCCGCGGGGATCGGTCGCGATAGCGGACAGCATCCGCAGCCGCAGCGGCTCCGCCAGCGCCTTCAGCGCGCCGGCCACGGTCGTCGCGGCTTCCTGGCCGATCGCGTGCGTCGTGGACGGCGCGCAAGCCTCGGAACCGGTGACGGCTTCGGCGGTGGTCATGATGCACTCGATTCGGCGTAGGGGTCGGTGCGGAACCAGGCCTTTGCGCCCCAGAGGGACACGTAGACGAGGCCGACGAGCACCGGCACCTCGATCAGGGGCCCAACGACGCCGGCCAGCGCCTGCCCGGACGTGGCACCGAACGTGCCGATGGCGACGGCGATGGCGAGCTCGAAGTTGTTGCCCGCCGCGGTGAACGCGAGCGTGGTCGACCGGGCGTAGCCCAGGCCGAGGCCGCGGCCGAGCAGCATCCCGGCCAGCCACATGATCGCGAAGTAGGCCAGCAACGGCAGCGCGATCCGGGCGACGTCCAGCGGGTTGGAGGTGATCGCCTTCCCTTGCAGGGCGAACAGCAGCACGATCGTGAACAGCAGGCCGTAGAGCGCCCACGGCCCGATCACCGGCAGGAACTTCTCCTCGTACCAGTCCCGTCCGCGGCGCTTCTCGCCGATCCACCGCGACGCGAACCCGGCGACGAGCGGGACGCCGAGGAACACCAGCACGTTGAGCGCGATCTGCCCCACCGACACGTCCAGCCCCTGCGTGTCCAGGCCCAGCCAGCCGGGCAGGACAGTGAGGTAGAACCAGCCCAGGACGGAGAACATCACGACCTGGAAAACCGAGTTGATCGCCACCAGCACCGCGGTGGCCTCGCGATCCCCGCAGGCCAAGTCGTTCCAGATCACGACCATCGCGATGCACCGGGCCAGGCCGACGATGATCAGCCCGGTCCTGTACTCGGGCAGATCCGGCAGCAAGACCCAGGCGAGGGCGAACATGACCGCCGGGCCGACGAGCCAGTTCAGCACCAGCGAGGAGACCAGCAGCTTCCTGTCGCCGGTGACGGCGGCGACCCGGTCGTAGCGGACCTTCGCGAGCACCGGGTACATCATCACCAGCAGCCCCAGCGCGATCGGCACCGAGATCCCGCCGACCTCCATCCGGGACAGCAGCCCGGACAGCCCCGGGACAAGACGGCCCAGCAGCAGGCCGGCGACCATCGCCAGGCCAATCCAGGCGGGCAGCCACCGATCCAAGGTCGAGAGCCGTCGGGTCGCCGGGGACGCAGCGGTCACTGCTTGATTAGACATGCCTCTATATTGAAGCGCGTCGAATCAAATGGCAAATCGCTGCGCGTTCTGGTCGGCAATCTGCCTTGCGCGTGGAGCGGCAGGGCATCTGGTGACGGCATCCTCGTGGGCGTGTGCCCGGCTGCCGTGTCCGCGCCGGCTCGTCGTGTCCGCCAGCGCCGTTCCCGAGCGGCGTCTCGGCGAGACGCGGGCGGTCATCGATCCGCGCCGGCTGCTCGGCGTCGGTGTGCCGCTGGGTCCTGTGCGGCCCGCGTGGTCCGGGACGGACGGCAGTCGGCGTCCTGGGTTCGGCGGTGCGCCCCGGCTATTGCGGCCGCGGCGACGGCCAGGACGACTGCGATCCCCGCGGCGACGGTCCAGGGGCTGCGCAGGTGGCCGCCGATCCCGGCGAGCGCCCCTCCGGCGAGGACGAGCGGCAGTCCGCAGCAGAGCACCACGAAGAGAACCGCGCCGTCCGCCATCAGCAGCCCGCCGCCCGGTCGATCATCCGGTCGGCGCATTTGTCTTGCATTCTCGTGGCTGGGTCGTGATCAACAGCATGGGTGGACGTTGCGTCCGCCGGTGGCCCTTTCGGGGCCGTCCAGGAAAGCGGAGGCGAGTGCGGAGCCGAGCCAGTGGGCTTCTGCGACGGTGACGACCTGGCCGTCGGGGTGCTCGGCGAGCCATTCCTCGGCGTCCTCGGGCGAGGCGAAGTAGTGCACCTGGTTGCAGAAGGAGGAGCGGATCGAGGCGAAGCGCTCGGGGTCGATGAGGGACACCACGGCGGTGGCGGGCTCGACGCGGGTGACGCCTGCGGCGGGGTCGACAGTCACCCGGACGGTCTGGCCGCTGGTCGGCGAGGTCGACTCGATGCGCGCCGGGCGTGCGAGCAGGGCTGGGAAGGCCAGGGTGTCCAGGGCGCACCAGGTGTACAGGTCGTTCCCGTCGACGGCGAACCGGTGGACGGTGGGGCGCAGGGTGAGGCCCTGGCCGACGATCCGGTCCTGTTCGTCGTACTCGGTGTCGGGGACGAGCGCCAGGCCTGCGCGCACGTCGTCCTCGCTGCGGCCGGCCGCGTCGGCGAGGTCCTCCACCGCGAGTGGATGCCCTTCGACGAGCAGCCTCAGCAGCGGCACGAGCAGGCCGGCGTCGAGCCCGGACTCCTCGGTGCGGACGAGCCGGTCGGCCAGGCCTCCTGCCAGGTCGGTGGTGCGGTCGGTCATCGCGATCTCCTCGGATCTGTGATCGGTGGGCTGGGCCCCGTGCGCGCTCACGCGCAGCACGACAGGAGCGACGGATCGGTGGTGAAGGCCCTGGCGGCGATCCGGATGCCCTCGGCCATGGTCAGGTAGGGGGCCCAGGCGTCGGCGACCTCGGCGACGGTCTTGCCGAGCACGTGGACCCCTGCGGCGGCGAGCTCGCCGGCGTCCTTGGCGACGGCGGTGATGCCGAGGATCTTCCCGGTGTCGGCGTCCACAACGATCTTGACGAAGCCGCGGCTGTCGCGGTTGACCAGTGCGCGGGGAACATGATGCAGGGGCAGGACGCGGCAGTCGCAGCGGATCCCTGCGGCGACGACGTCCTTCTCGGTCATCCCGACCGCGCCGATCGCAGGGCCGGTGAACGTGACCCTCGGCAGCCGGGCGTAGTCCACGGCCCGGTCGGCGTCGGCGAACGCGTTCTCGGCGACGAGGGTGCCGTGCTGGGCGGCGACGTAGACGAACTCGGGGTGGCCGGTCACGTCGCCCGCGGCCCAGATCCGCGGGTGGGAGGACTGCATCCGGTCGGAGACGACCACCTCGCCGAGGTCCCCGGTCTCGACCCCGACCGCGTCGAGGCCGAGCCCGTCGGTGGCTGGTCGTCGCCCGAGGGCGAGGAGCACTTGGTCGGCGCGGAACTCCTCCCGGCCGCCGGCGACGTCGGCGGTGACGAAGGCCTGCCCGGTCGCGGCGTCCCGCGACACCCGCGTCGGCAGCGCACGGCGGACCACCCGGATGCCCTCGTCGGCGAACACCTCCTGCAGCGTCCTGGACACCTCCGGCTCCTCCTTCGACGCCAGCCGGGACCGCACCAGCACGGTGACCTCGGAGCCGAGCCGGGCAAACAGCTGCGCCTGCTCCAGGGCGACGTAGCCGCCGCCGATCACCAGCAGCGACTCAGGGACCTCCGTCAGCTCCATCGCCGTGGTCGAGGTCAGGTACCCGGTCTCGTCCAGACCGTCGATCGGCGGGGCCCACGGCCGAGCGCCGGTCGCGACCAGGTAGTGCCCGGCCTCGATCGTCTCGGTGCTCCCGTCGTCCCCGGCGACCTGGAGGACCGGTGCGTCGGGGGTGCCGGCGAACGCGGCGTCGCCGCGGCGGACGGCCCACCCGTAGGAGTCGGCGACGTCGGCGTACTTCTCGCCCCGCAGCGACTCGACCAGCGCCTGCTTCCCGGCGATCAGGGCGGGCATGTCCACCGGCCCCGCCGTCGTTTCGATCCCCGGGAACCGGTCGGCGGCGTCGGCCGCGGAGTGCCGTGCGTCGGCCGCGGCGATGAGGGCCTTCGACGGCACGCAGCCGGTGTTCACGCAGGTGCCGCCGAAGGTCCCGCGCTCGATCATCACCACCGACTTGCCGAGCGTGGTCGCGCGGATCGCGGCGGCGAACGCCCCGCCGCCCGATCCGATGATGGCGAGGTCGTACATGGTGGTCATCCCGGCTCCCTGTCGATGCTTGGACTTCTGGTCCCTGCTCAGCCATGCTGGACCTTCCAGTGCAGGGGAAGGTCAAGAGGACTTTCCGCCGATCGAAGAGGGGATGCGAGATGCGCATCGGGGAACTCGCAGAGCGGGCGGGCACGACGGCGAAGACGCTGCGCTTCTACGAGGAGCAGGGACTGCTTCCCCCGGCCGAGCGGACGCCGTCCGGATACCGCGACTACGCGCCCGAGACGGTCGCCCGGATCGACTTCGTCCACCGCGGCCAGGCCGCGGGCCTCACCCTCGCCCAGATCCGCCAGATCCTCGACATCCGGGACGGCGGCCACGCGCCCTGCGAGCACGTGCGCGACCTCCTCGATGCACGCCTGGCCGAGATCGAGCAGCAGATCGCCCAGCTCGCGGCGCTCCGAGACACCATCGCCGGGCTCAGGAACGACGCCGCGAAGCCCGACCTCGACTCGTGCAGCCCGGACCAGGTCTGCCGGTATCTGTGAGTGCTGCGCCGATCTCGCCGTCGTCGCCGGCCGGACCACCGTGCCGATCGGGCCGGCAGGCACTGGAGATGGACGATCTCGGTGAACCATCCGACTCGCCGCCAGCCGAGGCTTCATCGTCCTCGTGCGTCGCGGGCTGAGCCGTCCGCGGCGGAGAGCCGGTCAGTGGTGTCCGCGCTCTGCCGGCTCCGGGGAGCCGCCCATCATGCGGAGCATGCCGGTACTGCCGGTGCGGAGGAACACGGTCAGCAGGGCGGCGGCGAGTGCCAGGAAGGCGATGTTCAGCCAGGTGGTGTAGTTCCAGCTGATGCCGGTCTCGGCGACTGCCAGGTTCCGGTCGTGCGGGACCATGCCGAGCGGGCCGAAGATCAATTCGACGAGGTATCCGGCGACGACCATCGCGGCGTAGAAGACCAGGCAGATCCGGGACGTGGCCTTCCAGCCGTAGTACTTCTTGTAGATGAGGATGATCGGGATGATGATCAGGTCGGCGAACAGGAAGCTGACCACGCCGCCGAAGCTGATCCCGCCGTTCCACAGCACCGCCGCCAGCGGCACGTTCCCGACCGAGCAGACGAAGCTGACCACGGCCAGCAGTGGCCCGATCAGCGGGCCCAGCACGAACGAGGCGACCGGGTCTTCGGTGAAGAACACTGCCTGCAGCCAGGCCTTGGGCACCCATGCGGCGAACGCGCCGGCGATCAGCAGGCCCAGCACGATGTCGCGGAGCACGGCCGCCCAGTCCATCACGAAGTAGCGCGAGACCGCGGTCACGCCGTCCCGGGAGAGCAGCCGGGCCCAGAATCCGGCGTCGCCCTGGACGGACATGTCCATGGCGGCGTGGCCCTCCATCGACCCGGCGAGCCCCTGCTCGGCCTGCCGCCGCGCCGCCTCGACGATCCGGCCGCGCATCCAGAGCCTGAATCCGAGCGCGACCAGCACGATCATGATCGGGCCGCCGACGAACTCCGCGGCGGTGAACTGCCAGCCCATCACGAACCACAGGACCAGCCCGAGCTCGAGCACCAGGTTGGTCGAGGCGATCTCGAAGGCCATCGCCGCCGCGAAGTCCGCGCCCTTGCGAAACAGCGCCCGGGCCAGCGCGACCGCGGCGTAGGAGCAGGACGAGGACGCCGCGCCGAACAGCGCGGAGACCGCGATCGATCTCGGCGAGTCGTCGGCCATCAGCTGCGTGACGCGCTCCTTGCGCACCACCGCCTGGATGACGCCGGACAGCATGAAACCGAGCACGAGGGGCCAGAGGATCTGCCAGCCCATCGAGCCGGCCATCGCCAGCGCGTCGACGACTGCGCTCAGGACGTCCATCCGGATTCCTTCCTCCCGGCAACACGGTCAGCGACTGTTCGGCCATCCGGTCCCGTACCCGGACGCGGCCCGTCCACGCGCGGATTGCGCCGAGCTGCCTGAGAAACCGGGACGACGATGCTGGTGGCGCATCGGCGTCGCCGCGGCCAGCGGCTGGCCCCGAACACCTACCTAGCCGATACTGAGACCAGCGAGCTGCTCAGGGGTGCCGGTGACGACAAGGCGCAGGTCGGCGTGGTCGTCGTCGATCTGCCAGTCGACGAACGAGCAGCAGGCGCTCTCGGTCGCGACCAGGTCGCGCAGCCGCCGCGCTGAGTCGTCGGTCCGGGCGTAGTGCACGACCAGTCTGGCCTCTCCGCGCTCGACCTCGAGGAGGTAGTCGTCGTCGAAGGCTCGCCACCTCTCGAGCTGCTGCTTGCCCGCGGTCGGCGCGAGCGCGCAGGCGATCGGCAGCCCGCCCAGCGGTCCGACCGGCGACTCGAGCCCCGTCACCGCCGACGTCGGCGCGCGACCGATGGCTGCGCGCAGCTGATCGACGGTCGGCGACCCGGCCAGCCCGGCAGGAGTGCGGAACACCCGGCAGGCGAGCCCGACCGGTGTGTGCTCGTCGGCGAAGGGGTCGACGCCGTCGACGAGGACGGTCGGGGACCCGTGGAACTCGAGGCGGGCGGCGTCGTCGGCGGTCTCGACTCGCTGATGCGCGACGCGGACGTCCGATCGGCCGTCGAGGGCCTCGGCGAGCCGCCGGTCGATCACCTCCCAATTCGGGCACCCGTCGAAGTACTGCAGCGTGATCTCCAACATCTTCTCCTCTCAATCCTGTCTGCGGCTCGGCAGCCGTCGTCAGCTCCGCTCGCCAGCCTCTTCGGAACTGAGCCGTGCCGAAGAACTCGGGGAGTCTTCTGGCGATGAGCCGTCGTGGAGCATCAGGAACGCCCCGGTGACCGCGCCCACGACGATGACGATGTCGGCGACGTTCCCGATGAACCAGTCGCCGTAGGCCAGGAAGTCCACGACGTGGCCGCGGGCGAAGCCGGGGGCGCGGAAGAGCCGGTCCCCGGCGTGCGAGGCCGCCGCACCGCCGACGGCACCGATCACGACCACCCACCGAAGACGCCGGACACGGAACGCGAAGACGACCGCGGCGACCGCGGCCGCGACAGCGACCAGCGCGAACACCCAGGTCGAGCCCTCGCCGAAGGAGAACGCCGCACCGGGGTTGTACGCCAGCTGGAGTCCCAGCAGCTCGCCGACGAGCGGGATGCGCTCCTGCGTCGAGAGGGTGGCCTCAGCCCATGCCTTGGTCCCTTGGTCGACCAGGACGACCAAACCGCCGAGCAGGAAGGTCCCCGCTACCAGGAGCGTCCGCCTCGGACCATGAGCGATCCGGGCAGTGGACCCGCGGACCGCGTCCTTCGCCCGCATCAGCCCGCTGCCTGAGGCTTGCGGGCACGCGCGGCGCGCAGCCCGTTAGCGATGACGACGACCTCGGCGACCTCGTGGACGAGGACGACCGCGGCCAGGCCCAGCACGCCGGTGATGGCCAGCGGCAGCAGCACGGTGATGATCGCCAGGGACAGCACGATGTTCTGGTTCATGATCGCCCGGCCGCGGCGGGCGTGGCGCAGCGCCTGCGGGATGAGGCCGAGGTCGTGGCCGGTGAAGGCGACGTCGGCAGACTCGATCGCGGCGTCGGAGCCGGTCGCGCCCATCGCGATGCCGACGGTCGCCCCGGCCAGGGCGGGGGCGTCGTTGATGCCGTCGCCGATCATCGCCGTGGGCGAGGCCTCGGAGAGCTGGGCGACGATGCGGGCCTTGTCCTCGGGCCGGAGCTCGGCGTGCACGTCGCCGATCCCGGCGAGCTGCGCTAGCGCGTGCGCGGTGCGGGCGTTGTCGCCGGTGAGCATGCTCACCTCGACGCCCTGGGCCCGCAGCGTGTGCACGACGTCGGGGACCTCGGGGCGCAGCTCGTCGCGGACGCCGATCGCCCCGGCCAGCCGGCCGTCGACGGCCACGAGCACGCAGGTCTGGCCCTCGGCCTCCAGCTCCTCGACCCGGGCCTTGAGCGGCCCCGCGTCGATCCAGCGGGGGCTGCCCACCGTCACCCGGCGGCCGTCCACCAGGCCGCCGATGCCGTGCCCGGCCTCCTCGGCGACGTCCTGCGCGGCGGGGGCTCCCTGGCCCGCGGTGGCGATGGCGGCGGCGAGAGGGTGCGTCGAGTGCTGCTCCACGGCCGCGGCCCAGGCCAGCACCTGGGCGTCGTCGAAGCCGTCGGCGGCGACGACGGCGGTGACCTCGGGCCGGTTGCGGGTCAGGGTGCCGGTCTTGTCCACGGCGAGGTGGCGGATGCCACCGAGGCGCTCGAAGGCTGCCCCGCTCTTGATGACGACGCCGAACTTCGTCGCCGCCCCGATCGCGGAGACCACGGTGACGGGCACCGCGATCGCCAGCGCGCACGGGCTGGCGGCGACGAGGACGACCAGGGCGCGGGTGATCCAGGTCTCGGGGTCGCCGAGCAGCGATCCGAGCACGCCAACCAGGACGGCGAGGACCATCACCCCGGGCACCAGCGGGCGGGCGATCCGGTCGGCGATCCGCGCACGCTCGCCCTTCTCGGCCTGGGCCTGCTCGACCAGCTCCACGATGGTGGTCAGCGAGTTGTCGGTGCCCGCCGCGGTCGCCTCGACCTCCAGCACACCGGCGGTGTTGATCGCGCCGGCGGAGACCGCGTCATCGGGGGCGACCTCGACCGGGATCGACTCGCCAGTGATCGCCGAGGTGTCCAGGCTGGAGCGGCCCGCGCGGACCAGCCCGTCGGTCGCGACCCGCTCGCCGGGGCGGACCAGCAGCACGTCGCCGACGGCGATCTCCTTCGCCGGGATCTCGACCGAGGCGCTGTCGCGCAGCACGGTCGCGGTCTCCGGCACGAGGTTCAGCAGCGCGCGCAGGCCGCCGCGGGCGCGGTCCATCGCCTTGTCCTCCAGGGCCTCGGCGATCGAGTAGAGGAACGCCAGCGCGGCGGCCTCCTCCACGTAGCCGAGGATCACCGCGCCGACGGCGCTGATCGTCATCAGCAGCGCGATCCCCAGCTTCCGCCTGACGAACAGGTTCCGCAGAGCGCCGGGCACGAACGTGTACGCGCCCAGCAGCAGACCCGCCCAGAACGCGGCCAGTGCCGCGATGTGCATCCCCGACCACTCCAGCACCAGGCCGGTGCCGAACGCGACGCCGGAGAGGATCGGCACCACCAGTCCCGGGTCGCGCCACCACGAGCGCTCGGTCTCCTCGGCCTCCTCGGATGGGCTGGTGGTCGGCTCGTCGCAGCCGCAGGCGGCGCTCACGAGGCGTCCCCCGAGCCGGTCACGGCGCAGCAGCCCGGCACCGAGCAGTGCGGGTCGATGCACGGCGCGCTCTCGTCCACCGCCAGCGTCACGTCCACCAGCGTCGTCAGCGCCGCGGCCAGGTGCGGGTCGGCGATCTCGTAGCGGGTCTGCCGGCCGTGCGGCTCGGCGACCACGATCCCGCAGTCGCGCAGGCAGGTCAGGTGGTTCGACACGTTCGAGCGCGTCAGGTCGAGCTCGCGCGACAGCACGGCCGGGTGGCTCGGGCCGCCGAGCAAGGACATCAGGATCCGGGAGCGCGTCGGGTCCGCCATCGCCCGGCCGAGCCGGTTCATGACGTCAAGGCGCGAAGCAATGGTCAGCATCCACTGAACTATACAGCAGTGGCTGACCTATCATGGCCTGGAGCGGTCGTTGACCGCCACCGAAGGCGTGAGCATTTCCTCAAGTCTGGCCAAGCCAGCATTCATCGATGTTATCGAACCGTTATTCTCTAGCGGTCCGGTCATTCCCATCCCACGAGGAGTTCTAGCCGAATGAGTCCCGACGGTCGCCAGCGGCGAAGCCTCGGTCAGCTGCGAACCCGCGTCGGCGAGTTGCGCGCGGGCACCGCAGCAAGAGCTGGCCGAGCCCTGGATCACATCGGACGGGACAGACGCAGCTGGATCCGCCACGGCATTGCCGCGGCCGCCATCGCAGGACTCGGCCTTGCCGGCGCTGGCGCGGTCGCCATGACCGGCGTTGCCCATGAGGCGAACCCTGCGGTCACCGGAATCTCCAGTACGGCTGGCGCGCCCGATGACGCGGGCTCCACCGGGCACCGGGCCGACACCTCTGGCCGGTCGCGCGCGGGCCTTCGGGAGGCAACACGCAGTGGTCAGCGCAGCGATACCCAAGGCAGCGGCAGTAGCGAGGAGCAGAGCACGGGCCAGCCTCTCGACGGCACCGTCGACATGGCGGCGCGCCGGGCAGCCCAGAAGAACAGCAAGGTTGTCGACACCGGCCAGGAGGACACGCGGGCGGAGGAGGCTGCCCGGCAACGATCAGAGGCGTTGAAATCCGACGCCGAGAAGAGCCGCAAACTATCGGGAACGCTCAGCAAGGAGCAGCGTCAACAGCAGATGCGAGCGGCCCAAGAAGCTGACGCGGGCAAGGGCAATGCATCCTCCGGTAGCACGGCGGTCGGCCGGACCGACTCGGCATCGAGCGACAACGGCTCCGACAGCGGTACTGCCGATCTCGGCAGTTCAGACACTGCAGGCGGCACGAGCAGCGGGGGCGGGGCATTGCCGATCGCCAAGGGAAGTTACAACATCGTCGCCACGTTCGGGCAGGTCGGATCCTGGTCGCGCTATCACACTGGCGTGGACTTCGCTGCCCCGATCGGGACACCGATCAGAGCGACAGCCGATGGGGTCGTCACCAACGGCGGTACCGGTCCGGCCAGCGGTTGGGCGGGCATCTACGTCAGCATCAAGTTCCCCGACGGGAAGCAGATGCTGATGGCGCACATGGCGTCGGCCGCGGTCCGCACCGGGCAGCGGGTTGCCGCCGGTCAGGTCATCGGCCGGGTGGGCATGACCGGCCGGACGTTCGGCCCGCACACACACCTGGAGCTGTACCCCGCTGGCGTCACTCCCGGCGATGTCTACCGGACGGTGAATCCACTGCCTTGGTTCACTGCGAAAGGCTTGAAGCCGTAGGGGCCCTGAAGCGGCCGGGTGTCGTTTTGAGACGGGTCGAGCTCGCTGGTGGTGCCGCGGTAACGGCTGAGTCGCTGTCGTACCCCAGGGGTATCGATGTCAACCGTTCGCTTCTTGGTTAGATGCCTGCGTAGGAGTGGAGCCCGGAGAGGAGCAGGTTCACTCCGATGAAGTTGAACCAGAAGACGGCAAGCCCGAGCAGGGCGATGACGGCGGCCCGTCCGCCCTTCCAGCCGGCGGTCGATCGGGCGTGGAGGTAACAGGCGAAGATCACCCAGGTGACCAGCGCCCAGACCTCCTTGGGGTCCCATCCCCAGTAGCGGCCCCAGGCGTACTCGGCCCAAACTGCTCCGGCGGCGATGGTGAACGTCCACAGCGGGAAGGCGAAGGCGAAGAGCCGGTAGGCGATCACGTCTATGCGGCGCGAATCGGGGAGTCGGAGGAGGTAGCCCTTCTCGGTTCCCTTGTCCTCGGCCCGCTTCTTGATCAGGTACAGGATCGAGATGGCTCCGCCGATGTTGAACGCTGCTCCGCTGATCGTCGCGGCAGTGATGTGGATGATGAACCAGTAGGAGTTCAGCGACGGCACCAACCCGGCGACTGCGACGTAGAACACGGTCACTGCCAGGCCGTTGCCGACGGTGGCGACCATGGTGATGGGCAGGCCGAGCCAGCGCATCCCCATCTTGGCCAGGACCAGGTAGCCGGCGACGATGATCACCATCGCCATGGTGGTGAACTCGAACATGTTGCCCAGCGGCCAGCGGTGAGCGGCGATGCCCCGGGCGGTAATGCCTGCGATCGCGCAGGCCAGCCCGATCAGGGTGAAGGAGATGCCCATCCGACCGAACATCTCGGTCTTCTGCTGCGGAATCGGGTCTCCGTCAAAGGGTTCATCGTCGACGTCGACGTCGCCTTCGGGCTCGAGGGTCGGTGAGTCAGGCGTGGCTTGGGCGGCGGTCCGGGTGATCGTCAGGGTGGACGCTGAGGCCTCTGATGCGCGGCTGGTCGTTGCGCGTGCGTCGGGGCGGGTTCTGGTCTCGATGTCGTCCGCTGCCTCGCCCTTCCGCTTGCCGGTGGTGCTTCGGGCGGCGGTAATTTTTCGTGCGGCTGCCCATTCGATGCTGTGCATGGTGAGGGCCAGGGCGTAGATCACGGTCGCGGTGACCAGAGCGAGGTTGGAGAAGTAGTCGATCGTCATGCCGTCTCCTTCGGTGATTGGTTGTCGGTGGTCGGATCGGGCTCTGCCGGTTCGTTCCCGTGCCCGGGTGGGGTCTGGTTGCGTGAGCTCGTTTGCAGGTCGAGGCTGTTGACGAGGGCTTCGACGTCTTCGGTGAGTCCCGTTCGGGCGTCGGCCCGGTCGAGTCCGGCGATCTCGAGGAGGTTGTGGCCGTCGACCCGTCGGATCCGTGCCCAGATCCGCCGGGGCCGGATGAACAGCGAGAAGCTGAGCCCCAGCACGGCGGTTCCGATAGCGACGATCGTGATGGGTGCGCCGGGGGAGTCGCCGACCTGGATCTTGATCCAGCGCTGCACCCCGTCCAGCTGGATGGATCCTTGCCCGTTGGGCAGCTTTTGGATGTATCCGGGTCGGAGGATGAACCGCAGCGGCTGTTTGGGGTCCTTCGGGTTCATGATCTGGGTCATGCCGCGGGTGTCGAGCGAGTAGACGCTCTGGGGTTGGCCGGTCTCGGCGGTGGGCTTGCCCGACCAGGCGTTCAGGAACAGTTGGGGATTCAACGCGTCGGGGAACACCGAGCGGGGCCCGGAGCCGTCCACGTAGGCGCTGGGCAGGAAGAACCCTTCAAAGCCGAGTTTGCGAGGCCTGGCGTCGGGCGCACTGATCGCCCCAGCGGAGGTGAAGTTGCCGTCCTGCGGCAGGAAGATGACAGGACCGGAGGAGACGACGTTGCCGTCGCCGTCCTTCACCGTCACGATCGGTGCGTATCCCCAGGCGATCAGGTGGACCTTTTCGCCGCCGGCCAGGTTGAGCGGATGGTTGACCCGCAAGGTTTCCTGGCGGGGCTTGTCTCCTGGACGGTCGGTGACAGTGACTGCGGCGTTGAACTCCCGCGCGGCCCCTCGCTGGACGTTGCCGGTCTCGAACTTCACGTCGAAGCTGTCGACCTTGATGCTGAAGGGGGTCAGAGACGATTGCCGGAACAGCGGGCCGGCCTTGAAGTCGTCGTATTGCACCAGGTCATTGGTGAAGCTTTCGCCTCCCACGACCAGCGCCCGGTCGCCGCGGAAGCTGGTCAGCCAGACCACGGCCACGCCGAGCAGCAAGAAGACCAGGCTGATGTGGAAGGCGAGGTTGCCCGCCTCTCGCAGGTAGCCCCGCTCGGCCGCCAGTGACCCGTCGGGGTGCTGGGTGACCCGGTACCGCCTGCTTCGCAGGTTGTCGCGCAGCCGGCGCAGGATGGCAGCATCGGTCGGGGCCGCGCTGTCGCCGGCTTCGGCTGCGGTCAGGTCGGCGGAGGCGTAGGCGGGCAGACGATGCAGGTATCGCGGTGTGCGGGGCGGCTGTGCTCGCACGGCCCGGAGATAGACCCCGGCCCGGGGGATGATGCAGCCGATCAGGCTGATGAACAGCAGGATGTAGATCGCGGAGAACCAGGGCGAGGTGTAGACGTTGAAGAGTCCGACCTTGTCATAGATCGGTCCCAGCGTCTTGTGCTGGTCGAGGAAGGACTTGACTCGCACCGGCGATATGTTCTGCTGCGGCACCAACGATCCGGGCACCGCGGCCAGTGCCAGCAGGAACAGCAACGCCAGCGCCGTCCGCATGGTGATCAACTGCGTCCACAGGAACCGCAGCCCGCCGAGGAATCCGATCACCGGCGCATTGGAGGAAGTCCTGCGAGTGGCGGGTTCGGTGGTTGCGATGCCCGCCGCGTCGGGATCGGCTCGCGGGCCAGGTGCGGCATCGGATCTGCTGGTGGGGCGGAGATCATTCATTGGCGTCGAAGGCGAAGCTCGAGGGCGGATTGTCGGTCGCGTTCCGGGGGCCGTAGATCAGTGAGATCTGGCGTCGCTCGCCGAGTTCGATCGTGGCGGGGTCGCCGGTGAACGGTTTGCCGTCCACGTAGGCGCGCAGGCTGTCGGTCTTGTTGTTGGTCAGGCCGCCGATGCCTTGGCCGTCGAGTCGCACGTCCCACTCGGCGAACAGCTGTCCGAGGGTGTATTTGCCGTCGGTCTTGTGTGACTCGACGTGCAGGACGCCGCGTTCGTCGTGGGTGTGCAGCTCCGACATCGAGCCGGTCTTCGCGTCGACGCCGATTGCTCCCGGTAACGCGAGCGGCTGGCCGTTGACGGTGATGTCCAGATGGGAGTGGAAGTGCGCGGCGGTGCCTTCCATGTTCGATGCCTGCAGACCGGCGGCCTCGGCCAGGCGGCCCGGATCGGCCGGGAGCCCCCACGGCGGCAGATCGCTTCGCCCCTTGGTGCCGGCCACCGGCCCAGCGGCGTTGGGTGCTGATAGTTGCCGGGCCACCAGCCAAATGCCGATGCCGAGGGCACCGGCGACGATGACCGCGGTGACCCCGACCAGGAAACGCCGCCGCGTTCGGGCGCGGGCCTCCTGCCGTTTCATCTCTGCCAACCGGGCGCGGGCGCGCGCGGATCCGGGTTCGCGATTGGTCGATGCACCGTGTCGATGCTTGTTCTTCGATCGCTTCTGATTCACGTTCCTGTTTCCTGTCGTGCTGGAGAGTCTGAGGAGCTTGTCTGACTGCTCAACCGGGCGCGCAGTGATCAAGCCGGGTGTGCAATTGATGGGCCGAGGAGCGGGACGAATTGCTGGGGCTCACCGCAGCCTGCTCATGGCCCGGGCGGGTGGGGTCAGATCCGAAGAATCGACAGCTCTATGAGACTGGGAGCCGGTCGGCGACGCCAATGTGCGACGGCTCCGATGGCCGATCCGATGCTGCGGGCTCGGCAATGCCACCATCGACCGGGGGTTCGCCCACGAACGATCACGGCCACCGCCAGCAAGACGATGGTCATGACGCAGCCAGCGGCGGCGATGCAGCCCATCGGACCGGTCGGTCGGTCATGCGATGAAGCCGCCAACGAAGGGGGCGCGCAGCTGGGACAGCCGCTCAACGGTTGTCGAGTTGCTGGATGTCGACCGGGTGGGTTGCTTGCCGTGACTGGAGCATGAATCGGCTGCGCGTCGGGTGGCACGCGGTGCACCGACGAATTGCTCGGCGGCACGGGTTCGGCTGACGTCAACACCATCGGGTGCATCAGCGCGAGGCTGACCAGCAGGGCGAGGCCGGTCGCGCGGGAGACGCTCATTCCTCCGACACCTCCGGGCTGGCGAGCTCGCTTTCCCAGAGCTGGAAGTCGTCAGAGGTGTCTTCGGTGCTGCCATCCGCCCTCCGCAACCAGATCATCGACACGGCGCAGACGGTCAACAGCGTCGCGATCGACGCCACAGTGACGGCACCGCGACGCCAAAGGTCCACAAGTAGCAGGCAGGCGCTCCAGGCTCCGGCCACCTGGAGCAACCCGGGAAACACTCGTGCAGAAGGGCGCGTCCGTACGCAGCCCAGGCCGGTCGCCACCATCAGAACCGCGGTGCAGATCAGGCTACTCACGATCATCATCACGCTCCTGCCGCTCTCGACCGGCGGGCGCGGCCACGCCCGACCGTCGCCGTGAGGCAGCCGCTCAGCGCGAGGAGTGCGAGGCCACGCTCCAGCCAGGGGGCGATCCGCACCGCCGGGGTGATGTTGGTGCGCAGCGGCATCGTCACCACGGTCGAGGCGGCGGTGCGCTCACGGGACTTCCACTGCGCACGGCCGTCCCGGCCGATGAAGCCGGAGACTCCGTTGGTGGTGGCGACGGCGATCTCGCGGCGGGTCTCCATCGCTCGTGCCCGGGTGATGGCGAACTGCTGGTCGACCTGGCCGGTCCCGACGTAGGTCGCATTGTTGCTCTGGACCAGGAAGAGCTGCGCACCGCCGGTGATCACGTCGTAGATCGTGTCGTCGTAGGCCAGCTCGAAACAGATCGCATCCCCCACGATGACCGGCTGCTCCGGGCCGCCGGCCAGGCGGAGGGGGACCGGGAGTGCGCCGGGCCGGGTGCCTGGCACCGACTGTGCTCCGACCAGCTTCAAGATCGGGAACAACGGCAGCAGTCGGTCACGGAAGGGGATCCACTCGCCGAACGGGACCAGGTTGCGCTTGTCGTAGCGGGCCACGATGCCCCGGCGGGGGTCCCACCACAGGCCGCTGGTCTGCCGCTGGTCGACGCCGGGGCCGGCCATCACCGCCCCGGCGAAGATGGGAACCCCGGCAAGCTCGGTCGCGGACTGCAGCTGGTCGCGCGTGATCGGGTCAACGGTCGGGTCGATGTCGGTGGAGTTCTCCGGCCACAGAACGAAGTCGGGCCGGGCGATCCGTCCCTGGTCTGCGGCGTTGATCAGTCGGCGGGTCTCCCGGACATGGTTCGCGGTCACGGTGCGCATCCGGCCCAGCGCTTCGATCCCTTTCCCCGGAACGTTGCCCTGGACTATGCCCACACGAGCCTTCTGTGCAGGGGCCGGCGGGCCGGGATTCCACCCGGACAGGGCCAAACCCGTGCCCATCACGATCGACCAGGTCGCCAATGCCGGTAGCGCTGTCCGGGCCACCATGCTGCGTGTCAGCGGTCCGTGCGACCGCCGTGCCCGGATGATCTCGATCGCCAGCCAGCCGACGCACTGGGCCAGCAGAGCCACCGCGAACGACACACCTACGGTGCCGATGAAGGGCAGCAGTCCGGCCAGCGGGGCATCCACTGCGGTGTAGGCCAGACGGGTCCAGCCGAAGCCGCCGAACGGATAGCGCGCGTAGACGTACTCGACGCCGACCCAGGCAGCAGCGGCGATCACCGGCCAGGACCGGAGCCGCCCGATGATCGCCAGCGCGAGGCCGAGCAGCCCGAAGAAGACGGCCTCGAATCCGATCAGGCCCACCACACCCAGGTAGGCGGCCGCGCCGCCGCCGACGATCACCCGGACCCAGCCGATCGCCACCAGGAGCAGCGCCACCCCGAACACGTATCCGACCGCGAACCCGCGCCGAGGCGGAACCGCGTGAACAGCCACCGACAGTCCCGCGACGCCGAGGAAGCCCAGCGGCCACAGTGCGTACGGCTGAAACGCGAACCCGACTGCCAACCCGGACAACGCGGCCAAGACCAGCCGACCCAGCGACTGAATTATCTGACCGCCGCGGCCCCGGGTGGATGAGGAATCCACGCAGGTCACAGAAATGTCGGTAGCAGCATCGTCAACGTGACAGGCGGCACCGCGGGTGGAAGTCGCGTCATCGCGTCGGTAGATCACCGCGGACCCCCGCCGGCACGCTCGGCTGTGCCGGAGTCGTGCTCCGGCGTGGTGGGGTGATCGAGCGCGGATGGCTCTGATTGGTCCAACGCAGCGAAGGAATCGGAAGCGGGGACGGGCGGCGTTTCACCAGCTCTGCTGCCCGGCCGCTCGCCGACGACCGACCGGTCACCCTCGACGACCAGCTCCCGGCCGGGCTTGTTGCGGAGCAGCCAGAGCAAGCAGAGCAGGGCGGCCAGGAAGACGATGCCCGAGACGTAGTCGTTGAGCCGGAACGGGCCGAGGTGATGCGCGGGGTCGATGCGCAGGCTCTCCACCCATGCTCTGCCGGCGGTGTAGAACATCACGTAGAGCATGAACGCCTTGCCGTGGCCCAGCCGGAACCGACGGTCGAGCGCAATCACCGCGATCGCCACCGCGACGTCCCAGATCAGCTCGTACAGGAACGTCGGGTGGAAGGTGGCGTACTGCTCGTAGCCGACGGGCCGGTACTGCGGGTCGATCTTCAGCGCCCATGGCAGGGTGCTCGGCCGACCGAAGAGTTCCTGGTTGAACCAGTTGCCCAGTCGGCCGACGGCCTGCGCGATGGCCACCCCCGGGGCGAGAGCGTCGGCGAGCGCCCAGAATCTGATCCGGCGTCGGCGCGCGACCAGGTAGCCGCCGAACGCTCCGAGCGCGACACCGCCCCAGATGCCCAGGCCGCCGTCCCAGATGAAGAACGCTCGATACCAGGTGCGGCCCGGTCCGAAGTAGAGCTGGTAGTCGGTGATCACGTGGTAGAGGCGGGCTCCGACGATGCCGAACGGAACCGAAACCAGGGCGACGGTCTCGACCGCGTCGCGGCTGCCGCCTCGGGCGATCCACCGTCGGGTGGCGACGATCGTGCCGATGATCACGCCCGCGATGATGCACAGCGCGTATGCCCGGATCGGGAGTCGCCCGAACAGCAACCATTCCCTCCACGGAGGGCTCGGAATGAAGAACAACGGGAGCGTGTGACCGATCATTGAGCCGATGCCTCCCCGATGTCGCTGCAGCCCTGCACGCATGCGAGCAGGACGTGGTGCCGGCTTGGACCGCTGTCGTGCATCGTCCGAAGACGGACGGACCCGGTGTCCCGGTGCCCGTGGATGCGTACCGATGTCAAGGGCATTGCCGTTGGCGTGTGGGGGTGCATACTTCTGCCTTGCTGTCAGTGCCGGTTTCGGGACATGTGGTGCGGCAATCTGTGAGCGGGATCAGTGATGGCCACGGTTCCCGGATCCAGGCCGGTGGGTGCGCGCGCCGATGACGACCCCGCCGGCAATGGCGAGAAGGCCTGCGGCTGGGTAGCCGAGCAGCAGGTCCTGCCAGCCCATGGCCAGTGGGATCGGTCGCCATCCCAGGTGCGCGAGCCAGTGCGTGATGCCCATCACCACCGCTAGCACGACGAGGATCCACCCGACGACGCGGCGCGGAGTCCACACGCGCAGTTGGCGGTTCATCTCGCGTTGGCGTTGCTTTCGACGACGTTCTTCGGGAGTGCTGTTGCTGCCTGGTTGCTTCATCAGATCACCGTCACGAATCCGCTGATGGATTGTCGGAGCGCACCGATCACGTTGGTCCACAGGCCGGTGGCCATCAGCAGGCCGACTATGATCATGGAGATACCGCCGATGCGCATGATCAACTGCTGCCGGTTCCGCAGGGCGCGGGCGGCCGTGCTGATCTTGTTGAACGCGATCGCCGCGGCGATGAACGGGATGCCGAGTCCGAGCGTGTAGGCGATGGCCAGCCACGCCCCTTTGGCTGCGGTCGCCTGACTCATCGCCATGGTCAACACGACCCCGAGGGTCGGCCCGATGCACGGCGTCCAGCCCAGCCCGAACACGAAGCCGATCAGCGGGGCCGCGAGAAGCCCGAAGCGAGGCAGCCAACTGAGTCGCAGGTCGCGCTGGGCGAAGCGGAGGAGGCCAGTGAAGGCCAGTCCGAGCCCGATCATGATCACGCCCATGACGCGGGTGAGCGGGTCCTGCCAGGTGATGAACCTGCTGCCCAGCAGCCCGGCCAGTGACGCGCTCGCAACGAAGACCACGCCGAACCCGGCGACGAACAGGCTGCTGCCCATCAAGGTCCGTCCCAGACGCATCCGTGAGCCGCCGGCGACGAGGTCGGCGGCAGACATGCCAGTGGCGTAGGAGATGTAGCCAGGCAACAGCGGGATGACGCAGGGGGAGAAGAACGACACCAAACCGGCGAGGAAGGCGACCGGGAGGGCCACCGGCATCGACCCGCTCACCGACTGTGTCGCCCATGCGGCCAGTTGATCAAGCATTGCCGCTCACCTGCCGTCGGCGGTGTCGTTGACCAATTGGATCAGGGTGTCGCGATCGACAGGGCCCGTGATTCGGGCCGCGCTGCGCTGTTGCTCGTCGATCACCAACGTTGTCGGGATGGCGGTGGTCGACAGTTGCCCGGAGAACTTGACCAGCTGCTGCCCCTCGGGGTCGAAAATGCTCGGATACGGCATCTTGACGGCACGGCTGAACGCCCGCGCGGCATCGCGCTGGTCCCTGATGTTGAGACCGACGAAGCGGGCGACCTCGTCCGTGCTGCGGCTGGCAGCGGCCAGGTCGGGTGCCTCCTTGCGGCAGGGGCCGCACCAAGAGGCCCAGACATTGATCACCACGACCCTGCCCGGATGCCTCGTGGTCGCGGTCCCCGATCCCATGACCTTGGGCCCTTCAGCAACGGCGGTTCGTTGCCGGTCGGACGGCTTGAACAGAACCAGTCCCGGATCGGGGACTGCTCCGCGACTGGTGCCACCAGTCGGGGATGCACCGGCACCAGTGCTGCAGGCCGAAGTAACGAGAAGAAGAGCGGCCGAGGCGGCCGCGACAACGACACGCCGGGCCTTTACCGGGCCGGGCTTGACGAGATGAAGCATTTGGGATCTCCGAATACGGGCACACCGATGCCGAACACCGAACGCGAGCGGGTTCGCGCGAACAGGGGGCAGCCGACGGTGCGCCAGCTGAACGTGGCGATGCACGCAGGGAACAGCGCGGGCGTCTCGCCGCGACATGGGCGGTAGAGGGTCGCGCTATGGAAGTCAACCGCAGCGGGAGAGGCTGTGCCTCCCCTTCATCGATCAGGTCAGACTGATCCCGAACATGAGTGGAGATCGAGCCGCTGGCATGTAGCGCACGGAGGAGACCTGCGGGACCTGGGTCGCCATCCGCGGCAGGATGCGGATCACCGATGTGCCGGGTCGACGGAGCCTCCAGCTCACCAGGACTACCATCAGGGCGATCATGCATGCCGCGGCGAGAAGTGGGCAGCTGCCGTCGCCGGGTCCGTGGTCGGAGCCGGAGGACGGCGTCATCGAGAAACCGCCGCTCACCTGGGCTGCGGGAACAGGCGGCGACACGGACGCCACCCCCACGGTCTGCCAGCCGTGATCAACCGCTTGGCCTTCCTCGGTCAGGACTTGCCGATGCACCGCCGGGCTGACAGCTTCGACATGCGGCGTCGCCGACTTCTGGCCGGATTGAACGGTGACTGCCGCCCCGAACACGATTGCGACGGCAGCGACGAGGACGACGATCCAGCCCAGGAATCGGCTGGATGTCAGGCTCGGGCGCACGCGCACAGGCACACCGTACCTCAGATGGAGACTAATCAGTCGCGCTGCGGCGAGGCCGAGCTAAACGCAAGCTGAGTGTAGGAGCAGCGGCAGGGTGTCCATCGGGACGTGCCCGGGAGAAGAAGGCCACCGGCAGCGCCACGGGCATGTCCCCGCTCACCGCCGGGGCTCCAGCCTCCGTTCGATTCCAGCACCTCCCTTGCCCGTCCGGCACTCATCGGGGCGTCGGCTATTTGCCGTTGGCGGTGTCGGTGATGAGCGCGACGAGGGTGTCGCGGTCGACCGGGCCGGTGATCCGGGCTGCGCTGCGCCGGTCGCGGTCGATCACCAGGGTGGTCGGGATCGCTGTGGTCGACAGCTGGCCGGAGAACCTGACGAGCTGCTTGCCCTCGGGGTCGAAGATGCTCGGGTAGGGGGTCTTGAAGGCGCGGGTGAAGGCCTGCGCGGCTTCGCGGTCGTCGCGGATGTTGAGGCCGACGAACCGGGCCGTCTTGGCCGTGTCACGGCTCGCGGCGGCGAGGTCGGGAGCCTCCTTGCGGCAGGGCCCGCACCAGGACGCCCACACGTTGACCACGACCACCTTGCCGGGATGGTCGGTGGTCACGTTCTCGCCGGTCATGACGTCCGGCCCTCCGGCGGTCGAGGCGGGCTTGCGCTGGCCGGGTTGATAGAGCTGCACACCGGAGGCCGGCCCGGCGGAGCCGCCGTCCTTCGACGGCGAGGCGGAGTCGATGGACTTCGTGCAGCCCGCGGCCAGCGTCACGCTCAGCACGACGGCGGCCAGCGCAACGGTCCGGGCCGCGGTCTGTGGTCCTCTCGCTGGCATCGTCTACTCGCCCTGCTCGAAGGCGTAGCTGGCCGCCGGGTCGTCGGTGGCGTCTCGCGGCCCGTAGACCAGTGAGATCTGCCGGTGGGCGGTGAGCTGGATCGTGGCGGGGTCTCCCTGGAATCGCTTCCCGTCGACGTAGGCGCGCAGGCTGTCGGTGTTGCTGTTGTCCAGTCCGCCGATGCCTTCGGCGTCGAGGCGGACCTGCCACTCGGTGAAGACCTGGCCGAGGGTGTAGCGGCCGTCGGCGGTGGGGGCCTCGACGTGCAGCACGCCGCGTTCGTCGTGGGTGTGGAGCTCCGACATCTGGCCGCTAGCGGGGTCGACGCCGATGTTGGCCGGCACGGCGATGGGCTGCCCGTTGACGCTGATGTCGAGGTGGGAGTGGAAGTGGGCCGCCGTTCCCTCCATCGGGCCGACTCGGAGGCCGGCGGCCTTCGCCGCGTCAGAGGTGTTGGCGGGCAGCGACCATGGCGGCAGGTCCCGACGCCCCGCGGCGGCGGCCGACCCGCCGGAGGGGTCGCCGGATCCTCCGCCTTGGAGGCTGGCGATGACCACCGCTCCGGCGGCGACGGCCAGCACCACGACGGCGATCGCGGCACCCGTGATCAGCCGTCGAGTCCGGCGGGCCTTGGCCTCCTGGAGCTGCATCTGCCGCAGCCGGTCCCGCGCGGACCGGCTGCTGGCCGTACGCCCGCCGGTCGAGCGCTGCGATGGCAACGATTTCGAAGACTTAGTGGATGATTTCTGGTTCTTGGTCATGGGTCTCTCAGCTGGGATGGTCGACGGCCACCGGGGAAGACGTGCCCGACGTCGCCGAGGATGCATGGACCGCTCAACTCCAGCCGGTGGGGTCGTCGCGAGTTGTCAAAGGAGTCGTCAGAGAATGGACTCCGGGGCGTCGCGAGCGTCGCGGGTCGGCACACCCGCCCACAGGTTCCGTGGTTACTTGCCGGGTCCGTGGTTACTTGCCGGTTCTCCGGCTGGGAACGGCCACGGCTGCATGTCTGCTGCCCCGAAACGGGCGCGGATGGACCTGCGACCGGCTCAGGTGCGACTGATCGACAGCTCGGCGAGGCTCAGCGGAGGGCGAGCCCAGCAGCGGAGGACCAACGATTCAATGAGAGTGCGCCGTGCTGGGCGCGGAAGCGACCAGCCGCCTCCGCGGGCTGCCGGCCGCAGGCTTCCGATCCCGACCAGCAGCACCAGCAGGATCAGGCAGCCCGCTGCGACGCAGTCCATCGGCCCCGGGGACGGGCTCGCCGGCGAGCCGCAGTCCGCGCCGCAGCCCGACGCCATGCCCATCCCGGAGGACACGGTCCCCATGGACAGGGGGTCGGCGGCCGCGGCCGCCTGCTGGTCACCGACGTTCTTGGTCGAGAACTGGCCGTGGACCACAATGGGAGCGCTGTTCGCCGGGGAATGACCGGTCGCCATCTCGGCAGCGCCCGCACCGGCGGCGACGGTGCCCAGTGACGCAGACATCGAGAAATGGTCAGCGGCGCGAGCCGGCGGCTGCAGCATCAGCAGAGCTGCGACGGTGAGGACCGCGAGCACCGGCGAGAAGCGGCGCGCGATGCTCAGGAAACGCTGCACTGCCTTCCCGCCTTCCGCTCGATTCGGTGGCCCCAGAGTGCCGCGGAGCACGCCGCGGCCCCGGACAAGTATTCGGCAAACACCGGCGACATGCCAATCCGACCCGGGAGCTGACCGCCAGACCCCGCTCTGGCCGAGGCCAGTGCGACTGCTGCGAGCACGGCTCCCGCTGCCAGGCCAGCCGGTGCGAGGCCGACGACGCGGCCCGCACCCGCCGGTCGAAAGGCCCCGTGCACAGTCGGGTCGCCGAAGAGAATGCCCTCGGGCGTCAGTGCTGGTCCTCGGGTCCCAGCCCGGCGACGAGGTTGAACGCGCCGGTGAGGATGTTGAGCGCGACGACGCCGACGACGTCGGCGATCGCGCGGTCGCTGTAGCCGAACGCGCGGAGCTCGGCGATCTGCTCGTCGGTGACGGAGGTCGGTTCCCGATAGACCTGCAGCCCGAGCCGGATGATCGCCGAGATGGCGGGATCGCTCGACGTGCCCTGGTGGGCGAGGCTGATCTCCTCCTCGGCGACGCCCAGGGAGCGGGCGGCCGCGACGTGGGCGTCGAGGCACAGGCCGCAGCCCTGCTGCGCCTGCACGGCGATGGAGATCAGCTCGCTGATCCTCCGGTCGAGCTTGGCGCGGCGCATGGCCCGGCTCAGCTGCAGGTAGCCGCCGAGGACGGCCGGGGAGTGGGCCATCGTGGAGACCATGTCGCCCACGGTGCCGTGGCGCTCGACGAGCTCGCCGAGCAGGTCCCGGGACGAGCCGACGGCGGTCTCGGCGGTCAGCGGGTCGAAACGGGGCATGGGTCCCTCTCCTTGGTGTGCGCGGGTGCGCTGCTCGTCGAGCCTCAGGACCGGACGAGCCGGTTGATCGCGTCGGTGGCTTCCTGGATCTTGGCGATGGCCGCGCCGTCGTCGCCGAGCTTGGCGGCGTCGAGGACGCAGTGCTTGAGGTGGTCGTCGAGCAATCCGGTCGCGACGCCCTGCAGAGCTCGGGTGAGCGCCGAGACCTGGGTGAGGATGTCGATGCAGTACTTCTCCTCGTCGATCATCTTGGCGATGCCGCGGGCCTGGCCCTCGATGCGCTTCATGCGCGCCAGGTAGCGGTCCTTGTCGCTGATGTAGCCGTGCTGGTGTGCACCGGCGTCGGCCCCGGTGGCGGGGCTGACGGTGCCGATGCCGTCTGTGGTGGTGTCGAGTGTCATGGGCGTGTCCTTCACTTCTGGCGCTCCAGGACGGAGCGGGTGCTGGCTTCGGGGGTGAGGTCGATGCGCCGCAGCAGCTGGGCGTTGAGGGCGACGACGACGGTGGACAGCGACATCAGGATCGCCCCGACCGACATCGGCAGCACGAATCCGACAGGTGCGAGGACGCCGGCTGCCAGCGGCACGGAGACGAGGTTGTAGCCGGCGGCCCACCACAGGTTCTGCTTCATCTTCCGGTAGGCGGCCTTCGACAGCTGGATGACCGAGAGCACCGAGCGCGGGTCGGAGCTGGCCAGGATGACCCCGGCCGAGGCGATGGCGACGTCGGTGCCCGCGCCGATAGCGATGCCGACGTCGGCCTGGGCCAGCGCCGGGGCGTCGTTGACGCCGTCGCCGACCATGGCCACCTTCTTGCCCTCGTGCTGCAGCTGGGCGACCTTCGCCGACTTGTCCTCGGGACGGACGCCGGAGAAGACGCGGTCGATGCCGAGTTCCCGTCCGACCTCGTTCGCCACGGCCTCGGCGTCGCCGGTGATCATGACGACCTCGACGCCGAGCCGGTGCAGGGCGTCGACGGCGTCGCGGGACTCCGGACGGACCTCGTCGGCCAACTTCAGCCCGCCGACCACCTGCCCGTCGCGCAGGACGTGCAGGATGATCGCGCCCTCGCCGCGCCAGGCGTCGGCCGCGTCGATCTCGGACTGTCCGGTCTCCTCGAGCAGCCGGGGCCCGCCGACGCGGACCTCGTGGCCGGCCACGGTCGCGGTGACGCCTACGGCGGGCGAGGAAGTGAAGCCGCTGCCGGGCTCGAACGCGAGGCTGCGGTCCTTGGCGGCGGCGACGATGGCCCGGGCGAGCGGGTGCTCGCTGTCGGCCTCGGCCGAGGCTGCCAGGGCGAGCACCTGGTCGGCGTCCAGGTCTCCGGTCGGCTCGACGCCGGTGACGGTGGGCTCGCCCCTGGTCAGGGTGCCGGTCTTGTCGAACAGCACGGCGTCGACCTGACGCATGGACTCCAGCGCCAGCCGGTCCTTGACCAGGACGCCGCCGCGGGCGGCGCGCTCGGTGGCGATGGAGACGACCAGCGGGATCGCCAGGCCGAGGGCGTGGGGGCAGGCGATCACGAGGACGGTGATGGTGCGCACGACCGCGTCGTCGGGGGACCCGGCCAGCGTCCAGACGGTCGCGGTGATCAGAGCCGCTCCGAGGGCGAACCAGAACAGCCACGCGGCGGCGCGGTCGGCGATGCGCTGGGCACGGGAAGACGAGCTCTGCGCCTCGGCGACGAGCCGGTTGATGCCGGCCAGGGCCGTGTCGTCCCCGGTGGCCGTGATCTCCACCCGCAGGCCGGAGTCGGTGGCCACCGTGCCGGCGATGACCGGGTCGCCCTCGCCGCGGGCGACCGGCCGGGACTCGCCGGTGATCATCGACTCGTCCATGTCGGCGCGGCCGTCGACGACGGTGCCGTCGGCGGGGATGCTGCCGCCGGGGCGGACGATGACGACGTCCCCGACGCGCAGCTCGGCCGGCGCGACCTTCACGACGTCGTCGCCCTCGACGCGCTCGGCCTCGTCGGGCAGGAGCGCGGCCAGGGAGTCCAGCGCGGAGGTGGTCTGGGCCAGGGAGCGCATCTCGATCCAGTGCCCCAGCAGCATGATCACGATCAGCAGCGCCAGCTCCCACCAGAACTCCAGCTCGTGGTCGACCAGCCCGAGGGTGGCGGCCCAGGACGCGAAGAACGCCACGGTGATCGCCAGCGCGATCAGCAGCATCATCCCCGGCTTGCGGCTCCTCAGCTCGCTCCAGGCACCGGTGAGAAACGGCTTGCCGCCCCAGGCGTACATGACGGTGCCCAGCACCGCTGCGACCCAGCCCGACCAGCCGGGCACCGAGTAGCCCAGCAGCATCGCGAACATCGGCGAGAGCGCCACCACCGGAGCGGCGATGACGAGGTTGATCCAGAACAGCCGCCGGAACTGGCCCACGTGGTCGCCGTGGCCTCCATGACCGCCATGGCCGGCGCGGTCTCCCTTCTCGTCGTGCGCGGCGTGGTCGCCGTGCTGCCCCTGATGCGTGGCGTGGCCCTCGTGCCCGGCGTGCGGGTCATCCCCATGGCCGGGCACGGTGGTCGCGACAGCGTGTCCCCTGTCGGCGGCTGCGTCTGCGGCGTCGCCGTGGTGGTGCTGGTGCGCGTTCGGATCTGTCATTGCTGCTTCCCTTGTCCGGGCACTGCTCTGCGGTGGTGGCCGGCTCAGGCGGCCGGCTTGATCTCGCTCTCGACGACCCACTTGTGGTTGGTCATCTTCATGCCGCCCGCCTCGTAGTCGACCATGTAGACGGTCTCGTCAGTGGAGGAGGCGATGGTGGCCTTCGCGCCCTTCATCCCCTTCATGTGCTCGGCCTCCAGCGTGACCTCGGTGCCGTCGGCCAGCCGCTTGCTACCGGCGTCCTTGATCTCCTGCTGGACGACCCACTTGTGGTCCTTGACCGGCTCGCCGCCGGTGGTGGGGGCGAAGTCCACCGCGTAGGTGTAAGTGCTGTAGGCCCCGACGATGGTGGCCTTCGCGCCGTCCATGCCCATCATGTGGTCGGCGGTGAGGATCACCTTCGTGCCGACCGGGTACTTCGGGGCGGCGGCGGTCTTGATGCCCGCGGGCGCGGGCCCGCCGTCCATGGGGTGCTCCATCGACGAGTGGTCCATCCCGCCGTCGCTGCTGGCCGGGGTGCTGGCTGAGCTGCTGCCGTGGCCCTGATGGTCCTGGCCGGCGCTGGTGCATCCGGCGAGGGCCAGCGCTCCGCCGAGCACTCCCGCGGCCAGTGCTGCTGTCAGTCGCTTTCGCATGTGGACTCCGTATCCTCGTCTCGATCCTGGTCTTAGCAACCATATACCCCTATGGGGTATTCCATCAACGTGGTCATCGTGTTGTTGGCCGCGCCCCGGGCAGGAGAGCGCCGCTTGTGCTTGGATCGACGCATGGCGGGCGACACGAGCGGAAGTGAGCTGCCGGGCTGATGACAGCTGTCGATCATGAGGTTCTGGTCGTCGGTGGCGGCCAGGCCGGGCTGGCGGTGGGCTACCACCTGCTGCAGCGGGACGTGGACTTTCTCATCGTCGACGCCGGCCCGGCGATCGGCCACAGCTGGCGCTCGCGGTGGGACTCGCTGAAGCTCTTCACACCTGCTCAGTACGCGAACCTGCCGGGCCGGGCGTTCCCTGCACCGACCGACACCTACCCGGGGCGGGATCAGGTGGCCGACTACCTCGGCAGCTACGCCACCTGGCTGGAACCGCCCCTCCGCCTGAACACCCGCCTGACCCGGCTCGAAACCTCAGGCGACCACTTCCGAGCACGCACCGCTGCCGGTAGCACCATCACCGCGCGGCAGGTGGTCATCGCCACCGGGCCGTTCTCCCAGCCGTTCGTGCCACCCGTGGCGACCGGCCTGGCCGCGGTGGTCCAGGTCCACACGGCCGACTACCGCAACCCGACGCGGTTTCCTGATGGCGTCGTGCTCGTGGTCGGCGGCGGAAACTCCGGCTTTCAGATCGCTGCCGAACTGGCCTCTGCCGGTCGACGCGTCGTGCTGTCGGAGGGCCGGCAGAACGCCTGCGTGCCGCAGCGACCGTTGGGCCGGGACATCTTCTGGTGGCAGGATCGCCTCGGGCTGCTCCGGGTCGCGGCCAACAGCCCGCTGGGCAGGAAGATGCAGGCCAACGACGGCACCGTCATCGGCTCGTCCCGCCGCCAGTTGACACAGCGCGGCGTCTCCTTCCGGCCCCGGCTGGTCGGCGGTCAAGGTCGGCTCGTCGGGTTCAGCGACGGTTCGTCGTTGCAAGTTGACGCGGTCCTGTGGGCAACCGGTTTCGTGATCGACGACTCCTGGATCGGGATCGATGGCGTACTGGACGACTGGTCGCGGCTCCGACACGAGCGCGGTGTCGTGACCGGCGCTGCCGGCCTCTACACCGTCGGCCGACCGTGGCAGACCACAATCGGATCGGCCTTGCTGGGATTCGTCCAACACGACGCTCGAACCATCGCCCAGCAGATCACGACAACCTTGCCGGGCCACAGCTAGAAGGCCATCTCCAACGCCGTCACGCAGGACCGTGTATGACCGACCAGGTCCGGGCGCACACGCGGTGAACCGATGGCCCGGTGCTCGCGCGCCCGTCTGGGCCCCGTGACTTGCGCCGCTCAGCGCAAGGCTTGATGGACCGCGGCCCACGCCGGTCTCGCCGCCGCTGATCACGGCCGGATCATCGTGCGCGGACCGGGACGATGCTGCGGAACCCGCGCAGGCGGAGGCTGTTGCCGACGACGAAGACGCTGGAGAAGGCCATCGCCGCGCCTGCGAGCATCGGGTTGAGCATGCCCAGGGCCGCGACCGGGATGGCCGCGACGTTGTAGGCGAAGGCCCAGAACAGGTTGGCCTTGATCGTGCCCAGCGTCCTGCGGGAAAGCCGGATCGCGTCGACCGCGGCGCGCAGGTCGCCGCGCACGAGGGTGATGTCGGAGGCCTCGATGGCGACGTCGGTGCCGGTGCCCATGGCCAGGCCGAGGTCGGCCTGCGCCAGCGCCGGGGCGTCGTTGACGCCGTCGCCGACCATCGCCACCACCTTCCCTTGGCCCTGGAGGCGGGCGACGACGTCGACCTTGTCCTTGGGCAGGACTTCGGCGATGACCTGGTCGATGCCGACCTCGGCGGCGATCCGCTTGGCCACGGCCTCGTTGTCTCCTGTGAGCAGCACCGGGGTCAGGCCCAGGCCCTTAAGGCCCTGGATCGCCTCGGCGCTGGTCGGCTTGACCGTGTCGGCCACGACGAGGATCCCGCGGGCCTGCCCGTCCCAGCCGGCGGCGACGACGGTCTTGCCCTCGGCCTCGGCTGCGGCCTTGGCGGCGGCGACGTCGGGGGAGAGGTGCTGGGACCAGTCGGCTAGCAGGGACTCGCGGCCGACGAGCACGGCGTGGCCGTCGACGACGCCCTGCACGCCCTTGCCCGCGACGTTGGCGAAGTCCTCCGGCGTCGGGAGCTGCCCGACCTCCTGGACCGCGCCCTTGGCGATGGCCTGGGCGATTGGGTGCTCGGAGGCGTCCTCCAGCGCCCCGGCCAGGCGCAGCAGCTCGGCGCGGTCGGTGCCGGGCTCGGCGATCGCCTCGACGAGCGTCATCTTGCCGGTGGTGACGGTGCCGGTCTTGTCCAGCACCACGGTGTCGACCTTGCGGGTGGACTCCAGCACCTCGGGGCCCTTGATCAGGATTCCCAGCTGCGCGCCGCGGCCGGTGCCGACCAGCAGGGCGGTGGGGGTTGCCAGGCCGAGGGCGCAGGGGCAGGCGATGACCAGGACCGCGACCGCGGCGGTTAACGCGGCCGAGACGCCGGCCCCGGAGATCAGCCATGCCGCGAGGGCGACGAGCGCGATGGCGATGACGATCGGGACGAACACGCCCGAGATCCTGTCGGCCAGCCGCTGGACGGCGGCCTTGCCGGACTGGGCGTCCTCGACGAGCTTGGCCATCTGCGCCAGCTGGGTGTCCGAGCCGACGCGGGTCGCCCGGACGACCAGGCGGCCGCCGGCGTTCACGGTGGCCCCTGTGACCGGGTCGCCTTCGCCGACCTCGACGGGCACGGACTCGCCGGTGAGCATGGAGGCGTCCACCGCGGAGGTGCCGGAGACGACGGTGCCGTCGGTGGCGATCTTCTCGCCCGGGCGGACGACGAAGTCGTCGCCCGCGGCCAGCTCGGAGGTCGGGATCTTGACCTCGGCCCCGTCGCGCAGCACCGAGACCTCCTTCGCTCCGAGGTCGAGCAGCGCGCGCAGCGCCGCGCCGGCCTGGCGCTTGGAGCGCTTCTCGAAATAGCGGCCGGCGAGGATGAACATCGTCACCCCGGCGGCCGCCTCGAGGTAGATGTTGCCCGCGCCGTCGGAGCGGGCCAGGGCGAACTCGAACGGGTGCTTCATGCCGGGCATGCCGGCGTGGCCGAGGAACAGCGCGTAGAGCGACCACAGGAACGCCGCCGAGGTGCCCATCGAGACGAGCGTGTCCATCGTCGCGGTGCCGTGCTTGAGGTTGGTCCACGCCGCCTTGTGGAACGGCCAGCCCGCCCAGACGATCACCGGCGCGGCCAGGGTCAGCGAGGCCCACTGCCAGTAGGTGAACTGCAGGGCCGGGATCATCGACATCGCGATCACCGGGACGGTGAGCACGATCGACCCGATCAGCCGCTGCCTGAGCGAGGTCAGCTCCGGGTCGGCCTCCTCGCTCTCGCCGTCAGCCGACTCGGCGGTCGTCGAGCTCGGGGGCTTGGGCAGGGCCGCGGTGTAGCCGGTCTTCTCGACCTCGGCGACCAGCAGCGCGGGGTCGTAGTCCGCGGGCACGGTGACCTTGGCCTTCTCAGTGGCGTAGTTGACCGACGCGGTGACGCCGTCGAGCTTGTTGAGCTTGCGCTCGATCCGGTTCGCGCACGAGGCGCAGGTCATCCCGCCGATCTCCAGCTCGATGCCGGCGTCCGCGCTGAGCGGCGCTGGTGCAGTCATCCTCTGCCGTCCTTTCTCTCCTCCGGGCTCTGCGGCGTCCGGCTCGTGCGCAGGGCAGTCATACCCCGTGCGATCAGTGGTGCGCGCTCAGCCCCCGTCGCCATCGGAGTCGACGGGAAGCGTGAGCCGCGCTGGTGGTGGTGTCGTCAGGCGCGCACGGCCGTGTAGCCGGCCTCCTCGACAGCGGCTAGGACCTTCGCGTCGTCGATATCGCCGGAGCCGGACACGACGAGCTTGCCGGTCTGCGCGCTGACCTCGACGTCCTCGACGCCGGGGACCCCGCTGACCTCCTCGCGGACCGACATCTCGCAGTGCCCGCAGGTCATGCCCGTCACCTGGTACTCGTTCGCAGCCATCGATTGCCTCCTCAGTAGAGATACCCCCGGTGGGTACCGCGTACGAGTAACCGTATACCCCTGCTGGGTATTCTCGCAAGGCGGGGCGTGCGCCTCGTCGACGGATCCTCCGTTGGAGACGGGATACGCCACCGGGGTATGCTGTGCAGCGTGGAGACCGCGACCGCCGAACCCCGCTGCAGCCGGCACCGGCTGCAGCTCTTCGTCCTCGCGGCCCTGCTGATCGCCGGCCTCCTCGGCATGCACTCGCTGGTCAGCGGTGCCGGGGCCACGGCCATGAGCGCCCCCATGGCCTCGATGAAGCATTCCGCCCCGGCGACGCCAGCTCTGACCGCCGAGGCGGCCGTCCCCTCGTCGTCGACGTCCGGATCGCACGGCATGGTCCACGGCTCCGGCGGCTGCGCGGGTGCCATGAGCAGCGGCTCAGGCTCCACCTGCGTCCCTGGGCCCACCGGCAAGAGCATCCCCGTCCTTCCGGCCCCGCTCGCCGCGACCCTGCCCGAGCTCGGCCCCGCGCCCGAGCCGGTGCTGTTGCTCCAGACGCCCCGAAGGCTGGCCCTGTCGCACCTGGAACTGTCGATCTATCGAACGTGAGCAGCGGGGAGCGCCCTCATCGGCGCTCCTGCCCATCGGGGGCAGGCCAATGACCCTGCCCTGCATCTGCGACGGCATCGCGCCCAGATGGCGCTGACCCCTCTCCCGAGGGCCCTCGAGCCTGCGCATCCGATCAACCGTGGTCGTCGAGCGCGTCGAGGCCGATGCCCGTGGCACCGCTCACCATCGACACAGAAGGACATCGTTCAACCATGCACACCGACCTGAACCGCCGCCAGTTCCTCGCCGGCGCACTGGCCCTCACCGCCGCAGGCCTCGCCGGCTGCACCTCCACCAGCAAGCCCACCTCGTTCGTCGGGCCCGACAGCGCCGCCGTCGCGAAGGCCGAATCCAAGCGCCGCCGCACCGGCGCGACCGTGCAGCGCGCCCTGACCGCCGAACCGGCCACCGTGGACCTGGCCGGGAAAGAGGCGAAGACCTGGGCCTTCACCGGAGCGTCGGCGACCAAGCCGATCCGCGGCAACGTCGGCGACACCCTCAAGGTCGCCCTCACCAACAAGCTGCCCGACCCGACTACCGTGCACTGGCACGGGCTCGCGCTGCGCAACGACATGGACGGGGTGCCGAACCTCACCCAGAAGCCGGTCGAGCCAGGCGGGACGTTCTCCTACCAGTTCGCGCTCCCGCAGGCCGGGACCTACTGGTTCCACCCGCACGTGGGCACCCAGCTCGACCGCGGCCTGTACGCGCCGCTGATCATCGACGACCCCAACGAGAAGGCCGACTACGACCAGGAATGGATCATCGTCCTCGACGACTGGCTCGACGGCGTCACCGCGACACCCGACCAGGTGATGAAGGAACTCGGCAGGGGCATGATGGACCACGGCGGCATGGACATGGGGCCGATGCGGATGGGCAACACCCTGATGGGGGCGACCTCGCCGCTGCTCGGCGGCGACGCCGGCGACGTCTACTACCCGCTCTACCTGATCAACGGCAGGCCAGCGGCCGACCCCGAAACCTTCACCGCGAAGCCGGGCCAGAAGATCAGACTGCGGATCATCAACGCCGGCGGCGACACCGCCTTCCGGTTCGGCGTCGCCGAGCACCCGCTCACCATCACCCACACCGACGGCTACCCGGTCAAGCCGCACGAGGCCGAGAGCGTCGTGCTCGGCATGGGCGAGCGCTACGACGCCGTCATCACCGTCGGCGACGGCGCGTTCGCCGTCATGGCCGAAGCCCTCGGGAAGCAGGACCAGGCCGTCGCCGTCCTGCGCACCGGATCCGGCAGCGCCCCGGCCAAGGGCGCGAAGCTCCCGCAGACGAAAGCTCCCGCCACCGCGGCCGACCTCAAGGCGACCGGCGCGGTCGCCCTGCCCAAGCGCGCCGTGGACCGCACACTCGTCCTCGAGCTGACCGGGGCCATGGAGAAGTACGACTGGGCGATCAACGGCAAGCGCATGGACATGGAGCAGCCCATGCGCGACGCCCTCGGCATCGTCGACGGGGAGCGCGTCGCGCTGGAGTTCAAGAACAGCACCAAGATGTGGCATCCCATGCACCTGCACGGCCACACCTACCAGCACGCCGGCGGCGGGCCCCGCAAGGACACCTCCATCGTCCTGCCCGGCAAGACCCTCCGCGTCGAGTTCGACGCCGACAACCCCGGCCGCTGGCTCACGCACTGCCACAACGTCTACCACGGCGAGGCCGGGATGATGGCCGCTGTCGCCTACCAGCAGGGTTGACCTGTCGGACGAGCTCGGCGGCCAAGGGGCCCGGCGTTAAACGGGCCAAAGCGCAAACGGGTCGTTGTTGGCCGCTGCAGGTTCCCGCGCACACCCAATTGGTTGAGGTTCTTGGCCATCGAGCGATCAAGCGGCGTCCTCTGGTCATACAGGGGATTCACGGAGAGGATCCCGGCGGCGTGAGGCGCTTTCAGACCAGAAGGGGCAAAGCGTTGGATCAGCAGGGTCGTCGTGCGCCGGAGAACGGCATGCATCTAATCTTGGAGTGCTCGACCGATTTGCCCGGCCGCGGCGTGTGGATCATGACTCCGTTGCCGACGTCGCTGGGTGCGGTGGCGTTGCAGAAGAAGACGATGTCGCCAGCTTGGAAAGTCGGATATGGCGACGGGTGAGCCGTCGCGGGATTGGGGCTGCGATGTTCGGCTGATCTGGACGCCGGCGGCTTCCCAGGCTGTCTGGGTGATGCCGGAGCAGTCATATGAACCGGGGTCGGTCGCTCCGAATTCGTAGGGTTTTCCGAGCTGGGACTTGGCGAAGGCGACTGCCGTTCGCGCCCTTGCTGGAAGCCGGTGAACTCGGAAGCGCTGGTCGAGTTAGGGGTGGTGCTGGTCGAGTCGGTCCCCGCTGCGCTGGAGCCGGGGCCGGCGGCTTCACTGCGTTGCCGGTGATCGCCCGTGTCCCAGGGTGGCGGGCTGGGCTGCATCATCTGGCGGTGTGACCAGCAGCCGGCCGAGCACCACCGCCTCCACAACGGTGAGGGCTACCACGCCGGCCCAGAGTTCAACGGTCCATGCCACCCCGACACTCAGATGCAGTCCCAGTAGCTGTGCCGGCCATACGAACAGCGGTACTGCCGCAACCCATCCCTGGTGTTCGGGCCGCCGAGTCCGTGCGGCGGACACGGCGATGTCGGCGACGGCAGCACCCAGCACGGCTGCAATCGCCGCCACGATGTTCTGCCAGTTCTGCAACGCGGCCCCCGGGATGGCCGCAAGCGCAACGAGCATGGTGATCGCCCCGGTCGGGAGTCGCCGGCCGTTGCTGGCCATCAACAGCGGAACGGTGAGCAATGCCGTTGTCAACAAATAGGATGCCAGCCCCAGTGACGTCGGCATTTCGCCGGCCTCATGACCCGGAGCGCCTTCGGGGATCGTGGTCATCGGAATCCGGGCCAACGGTGTGACGAAAACCGAGGTGTAGCTGAGGAAGAAGCCGGCGATCCCGGCGACAACGGCGTAGGAGATCACCGCCGGCCAGGACACGAGCGAACCGCTGCGCCGCGTGAGGCGGTCAGCACGAACTGGGCCGGAGACGAGGAGACCCGCGCCCACCAGGAGCAGAAGATGCGTCGGGGAGACCAGCGCATCGATGCCGGTCTCGATGCCCAGCAACGTGTGCCACAGCATGTCTCCCACGCCACCCAGCAGAAACACTCCGACACCGATCGCGGAGAGACCGTAGCCAGGTGGGAAAGCCATCCGTGCACGAAGCGGCCATGACTGGGATGCGGATTCGTGGGGACGTGCTCGCCACTGCTTCCACCCCAGTCGCGCCGTCCACAGGGCAAGTGCGGCGAAGCCGGAGTAGAGAACGGCATGCCAGGGCGTAAAGAAGGTCTCCATGCCAGGCACGTTCAGATGAGCCCAGCCGTCGGTGTACAGAGCGCCCATCAGCCACAGTCCGAATGCGGCGGCGATCAGATCTTCCCGGGTAGTCGATGCTGCCCACCGTCGAGGGTCTCGGGTCAGCTTGGGAGTTGCCGCTGTCGTATCCATGGATCTCAGCTCCTTCGGCGGGACGATTTCATCGAACCATACCCCCCTAGGGTATAAGTTGCAAGGGTTCTGTGCGATCGTGCTGGGTCGAGTCGTGTGGGTCGCGGATCGCTCGCCGACGAGGGGGCAGGGGGCTCTGACGCCGAGCCGCGTACGACACGATGCGGGTGCCAGCCGGCGGCTCGACACTGCTCTCGTCCGGGATGGCGACGCACGAGGTCATGAGTGCCGATCCTCAGGTCTGCCACGCCATCCAGTCGCCACAGACTCGTCCAGAAACCTCAGATACCGCAGGCGGTGTCGACGGCGCAGCGTGGTCCTCGGCTGCCGGCTTCTCCCTTGGAAGGGAGCCGATGTACGTTGAGATACAGAAGTCATTGATTGGAACCGGCGTGGAGCCCGCTACGGGCACTCGCCAGCCGGCCGAAACCAGCCTTTGGCAAGGAGAAACGCTTCCATTTTCACTTCGCGTAGATCAATGTCACAAACGTGTGGAGTGGGGTTATTTCGAGCGCTCCCTGCAGGCCTACGGCCGCGAGGGCCTGCCCTGCGGGCGCTGTGGTACGCCGATGCGCCGGGAGCCGTTCATGAACCGCTCGTCGTATCGGTGCCCGCGCTGCCAGCGCGCACCGGCGCAATCCCCGCCGCGGGCGTGATCACTTTGTGGTCACTCCCGGGCGCCCGGATGACCACAGATCGCACATTATCGCCGCGCCCTAGCGGCGCCGGCGACCGATCGTCGCCAGGCCGACGCCGATCACGGTCAGCGCCATCCCGAGCACCTGCGCGGCGTCGGGCCGCTCGCCGAGGGCGAGGGTGCCGAGGGCGATGGCCGCGACGGGCTGCAGCAGCATCACCGCGCCGGCCCGCGACGGTGCCAGCCGGGCCGATCCGTAACTGATCGCGACGAAGGACAGCACCTGCCCGCCGATGGCGAGCGCGACCAGCCAGACCCAGCCGCCGGCATCGACGGCACCGAGGTCGATGGTGAGCGCGCCGCCCGCCGGTGTCCGGGACGCCAGCCCCGACACCGCGGCGATCACCAGTGCGGCCGCGGTGGTGCCCACGGCGACGGGCGTGACGATCTGGCGCGGGTCCAGCACGGCGGCCTGCCGGTTGGTCAGCAGGTAGCCGGCATAACAGCCGCCGGCCAGCACCCCGAGGACGGCGCCGCGCAGTGGCGCGGGCGCGCCGGGATCGGCGCCGAGCAGGCCGCTGGTCAGGACCAGCCCGAGCAACATCACCGGCAGGGTCAACCAGAACCGGCGGGCGATCGGCATGTCGAGCAGCAGCAGCGCGAGTACCGGGAACACGACGACCTGGACGCCGATCAGCACGGTGGCGACCGCGGCCCCGGTGTCCAGCACGCTCTGGGTCCACATCAGGTAGTCGGCCGCCAGCAGCACCCCCGAGGCCGCCGCCAGCCCGAGGCCGCGGCGGTGCGGGAGCCCGTAGCGGCGCCATTCGCCGAGCGCCACCGGGGCGAGCAGCACGGCCGCGAGTGCGCAGCGGACGAAGGCCGCCGTGGGCGCGGTGGCCCCGGACAGCTTGATGAAGGTCGACGAGGCGCCCACCAGCAGGCAACCGCCGACCAGCACCAGCAGCGCGCGAGTGCCCTCGCCGGCCGGCGCCGTGTCGCCTCGCCTTCCGGCCTCGGTGCTCGCCGGGTTCGCAGATCGGGTCACGCGCCCATCATCGGCGTACCGAGCGCTAAGCTCAATCGAGAAATCCCGAGGCAATCTGCTTAGCAGGACTGAGGAATCGAGGAGCTCACGTGCAGAACTGGGACCGGCTGCGGGTGTTCGCGGCGGTCGCCGAGACGGGCTCGATCGGCGCCGCCGCCGACCTGCTGCACATCACCGGCTCGGCCGTCAGCCAGCAGGTACGCAACCTCGAGCGCGACGTCGGCGCGGCGCTCGTCGAGCCGGCCGGGCGCGGCATCCGGCTGACCGCCGCCGGCAGCGAGCTCGCCGCCTGCGGCCTGCACCTGCGCGAGCGGATCGAGCGCGCCGAGTCCGCCGTGGCCGCGATCCGCGACCGCGACGCGCTCGGCGGCCCGCTGCGGTTCGGGGTGGTGATGAGTGCCATCCGCACGATCGTCGGCCCCGCCCTCGGCCGGCTCACCGCACGCCACCCGGCGCTGCGCCCGAGCATCGTCGACGGCGAGGCGGTCGACGGCATCGAGCTGGTCCACACCCGCCGCCTCGACGCGGCGCTGGTGGAGTCCTGGCAGGACCGGGCGCCCCGCGGGCTGGCCGCGATGCGCGCCGAACGCATTCTCACCGAGCCGGTCGATCTTGCCCTGCCCGGCGCGGCCCCGCGCCGCCCGCACCGCCTGGCCGACGCGGCGGGCCTGGCGTGGACCTCCTGCCCGGCCGGCAGCGAGGCGTACCTCGCGCTGACCGACCTGCTGCGCGATGCGGGCCTGCCGGTCGACATCCGCTACGAGGTGCCCGCGTTCGGCGCCCAGCTCGAACTCGTCGCCGCCGGCCTGGCCGCCGCGCTGGTGCCGCGCCTGGCGCGGACCGAGTCCGTGCCGGTCAGCTACGTCGAGCTCACGCCCCGGGTCAGCCGCCACCTCTATCTGGTCACCCGTCGCGACGACGAGCGCCGCGTGCTGGCCGAGCTCGCCGCGCAGTTGCGCGCCGCCGGGGGCGAGGGCCTGGCGCGCGATCCCGACACCGAGGCCGAAGGATTGCCGAGCGAGCCCGCCGCGCGGCTAGTCTGACCCAATCGTGAAACGAGCCGCCCGCTATGTCTTCGTCCGCCACCGGCACAACTGGATCCAACTGATCCGGTTCGGCCTGGTCGGCGGCTCCGGCGTCGTCGTCAACAACATCATCTTCGTGCTGGCCAACAAGATCTGGTCGCACCCGAACGACGTGGTCTTCGCGATCCCGTTCACCGACTTCAACGTCCGCTGGCAACTGATCTACTCGACGCTTGCGTTCCTGATCGCCAACCTGTGGAACTTCATGCTGAACCGGCACTGGACGTTCAACAGTGCCAAACACGCGAGCTGGCTGCGGGAGTACTGGCCGTTCCTGCTGGTCGGCTTCGGCGCGCAACTGGTCACCATGCTGATCGAGACGCTGATGATCAACCCGACCTCGCCGCTGTACCTGCCGGGGCCGCCGTTCACCGAGGGCAGCACCGGGCTGACGAACCGTTACTACTGGGCCCACCTGATCGCGATCCTGATCACCGTGCCGATCACCTTCGTGCTGAACAAGCTGTGGACCTTCTCTGCCGTCCGCGGGCGCAAGCGCCACGACGAGCACGCGCCGCCGGTGCCGATGGTGGCCCCGGTCGTCGCGCCCGAGGTGGAGGACGAGGCCGAGGAGGCGTTGGCCGAGCAGGCCGCCGCGCACCCGGATCGGCGCCACTCCGAGCCGGTCGGTGCGCACCACGACGACGAGAGTTCGCGGAGGTAGTCGATGTATCTGAAGAGCCTCGTGCTGCGCGGTTTCAAGTCGTTCGCGTCGGCGACGACGCTGCACTTCGAGCCGGGCATCACCTGCGTGGTCGGGCCGAACGGCTCGGGCAAGTCGAACGTGGTCGACGCGTTGAGCTGGGTGATGGGCGAGCAGGGCGCGAAGTCGTTGCGCGGCGGGAAGATGGAGGACGTGATCTTCGCCGGCACGTCCGGCCGGGCGCCGCTGGGGCGGGCCGAGGTGGAGCTGACCATCGACAACGCCGACGGGGCGCTGCCGATCGACTACACCGAGGTCACGATCAAGCGGACGATGTTTCGCAACGGTGGGTCGGACTACCAGATCAATGGCGAGAACGCCCGGCTGCTCGACGTCCAGGAGTTGTTGTCGGATTCGGGCATCGGCCGCGAGATGCACGTGATCGTCGGCCAGGGGCAGCTCGACTCCATCCTGCAGGCCACCCCGGAGGGCCGGCGTGGCTTCGTGGAGGAGGCGGCGGGCGTACTCAAACACCGCAAGCGCCGGGAGAAGGCGGCCCGCAAGCTCGAGTCGACCGAGGGCAACCTGAACCGGCTGAACGACCTGCTGGCCGAGGTACGCCGCCAGCTCAAGCCGCTCGGCCGGCAGGCCGAGGTCGCCCGGAAGGCGGCCGTCATCCAGGCCGAGGCCCGCGACGCGCGGGCGCGGCTGCTCGCCGATGACCTGGTACAGGCGCGGCTGGCGCTGGCCTCCGAGCTTGCCGACGAGGCAGCCGCGCGGGAGCAGCGGGTACGCCTGGACGCGGCACTGGAGGAGGCCCGCGGGGACGAGGCGGAGGCGGAGGAGCAGCTGCGGCTGGGCCGGCCGCGGTTGGCCGCGGCGCAGGAGAGCTGGTACGAGCTGTCGGCCCTGGGCGAGCGCGTCGCGAGCACGATCTCCATCGCCCGCGAGCGGGTCCGGCATGCCGAGGCGGCGACCGCGGAGGGCGAGGAGCGCGGGGGCCGCGATCCCGAAGAGCTGGACGCCGAGGCCGAGGCCGTCGGCGCGCAGGAGGCCCAGTTGCGCGGCGAGGTGGAGGCCGCCGACGCCGCGCTCGCCGAGGCGACCCGGCTGCGGGTCGCCGGCGAGGCCGCCCACGCGGAGGAGGAGAAGCGGTACGCCGGGCTGGTCCGGGCCGCCGCCGACCGGCGCGAGGGACTGGCGCGGCTGCACGGCCAGGTGAGCTCGCTGACCAGCCGGCTGGAGGCCGCCGATGCCGAGCTCGGGCGACTCGGCGAGGCGCGGGCGGAGGCCCTGGCCCGGGTCGAGCAGGCCAATGCCGACTTCACCGCGGTCGAGTCCGGGGTGGCGAAGATGACCGCGGGCGAGGAGGGGCTGGACGCCGAGCACGAGCAGGCGGCCGCCGAGCTGGAGCGGATCGAGACCGAGCTTGCCGAACTCGCCGGAGCGGAGCAGGCGGCGAGTTCGGACCGGGCCGCGGCGCAGGCGCGCGTGGAGGCCCTGCGGCTGGGGCTGGACCGCAAGGACGCGACCGGCGCGCTGCTCGCGGCGGGCGAGCGGCTGGACGGCGTGCTCGGCTCCGTGGCGACCCTGGTCGGCATCGAGGCGGGCTACGAGACCGCGGTCTCCGCCGCGCTCGGCGCCGCCGCGGATGCGGTCGCGGTCGGCAGCGTCGACGCCGCGGTCGGTGCCTTCCGGCACCTGAAGGACGAGGATCTCGGCCGGGCCGGGATGCTGCTCGGCTCCGCGGAGACGATGGACCGCGCGGGCTGGCCGGAGCTGCCCGACGGGGTTCGCTATGCCGCGGACGTGCTGGTCGCCTCCGATGGCCTGGCCCCCTCGGTCGGGCGCCTGTTGCACAAGGTCGCCGTCGTGGCCGATCTGGCCGCTGCGCGCGAGCTCGTCCAGGCGTACCCCGATCTGACGGCGGTGACGCGCGAGGGCGACATCTTGTCCGCGTGGTACGCCGCCGGCGGCTCCCAGGCCAAGCAGTCACTGATCGAGGTGCAGGCCGCAGTGGACGACGCCGAGGCGGCGCTGGCGCGCGCGGGCCACGCGATGGAGCGGGCACGGTTCGCCCGCGCCGAGCTGGGCAATCGGCGCGCGGACGCCGCGGCCCGGGTGGAGGCGGTGCTGGAGCGGCTGCACGCCTCCGATGCGGAGATGTCGGCCGTCGCGGAGCAGCTCGGCCGGCTCGGGGCCACGGCCCGCTCGGCGCAGGCCGAGGCCGACCGGGCGGAGAAGTCGATCGCCGAGGCCGAGCAGGCCAGGGACCGCAACCGGGCGGGCCTCGCCGAGCTCACCGAGCGGCTGGAGCTGGCCTCGGCCGAGGTCGAGGAGGGTGCCGAGCCGGACCCGGCCGAGCGTGACCGGCTCGGCGAGCAGGCCCGCACGGCCCGGTCGGCGGAGATGGACGCGCGGTTGGCGCTGCGGACGCTGGAGGAGCGGGCCAGGGCGCTGGCCGGCCGCGCCGACTCGCTGCGCAAGGCGGCCGAACACGAACGCGCGAGCCGGGAGCGGGCAGCGCAGCGCCGCCGCCAACTGCTCGCCGACGCCGAGGTCGCCCGCGCCGTCGAGCAGGCGTGCCGCTGGCTGGCCGAGCGGATCGCGACGGCCCGCGAGGCGGCGGCGGTCGAGCGTACCGAGGCGGAGCGGGTACGCGCGCAGGCCGATGAGGTGCTGGCGAGCGCCCGGGGGCGCTCGCGCGAGCTGGCCGGGGAGCTGGAGAAGCTGGTCGATGCGGTGCATCGCGACGAGCTGGCGCGCGCGCAGCAGCGGATGAAGGTCGAGGCGCTGGAGGAGAAGGCGCTGACGGAGCTGGGCATCGAGGGCGAGGCGCTGACCGAGGACTATGGGCCGGAGCGGGCCGTGCCGGTGCTGACCCGCGAGGACGGCTCGGCGCTCACCGAGGACGACGAGCAGCCCGAGCCGGTGCCCTACGTCCGCGACGAGCAGGCCCGGCGGCTGAAGAAGGCCGAGAAGGCCCTCGGCGTGCTGGGCCGGGTGAATCCGCTGGCGCTGGAGGAGTACGACGCGATGCAGGAGCGGCACGCGTTCCTCGCCGAGCAGCTCGACGATCTCAAGCGCACCCGGGCCGACCTGGCGGGCATCATCGAGGACGTCGACGCGCGCGTGCAGCAGGTCTTCGCCGAGGCGTACGCCGACGTCGAGGCGGCCTTCGCCCGGGTCTTCGCCCGGCTCTTCCCCGGTGGCGAGGGGCGGCTGGTACTGACCGACCCGAACGACATGTTGATCACCGGCATCGATGTCGAGGCCCGGCCACCGGGCAAGAAGGTGAAGCGGCTGTCGCTGCTCTCGGGCGGCGAGCGGTCGCTGGTCGCCGTGGCGTTCCTGGTGGCGTTGTTCATCGCCCGGCCGAGCCCGTTCTACATCCTCGACGAGGTCGAGGCGGCGCTGGACGACACCAACCTGGGCCGGCTGCTGGAGATCTATGAGGAACTGCGCGACAACTCCCAGTTGCTGGTGATCACCCACCAGAAGCGGACGATGGAGATCGCCGACGCGCTGTACGGGGTGTCGATGCGCGGCGACGGCGTCTCCGCGGTGATCAGCCAGCGGCTCGGGGCTCGCGCCTCGGCCTGAACTGTCGACCCGCCCGGCGCGGCTGGTTGCCATCGACCGCGGTCTGGGCTATTGACACACCCGTCACACGTGTCACACTGGTCACGGCAGTCGGGCTGGCTGCCGACCTTCCCCACTCCAGCTCAAGGGATTCGCCATGGATCTGATCGACATGACCGTGCTCTTCGTCTTCCTCAGCGCGCTCGTCGCCACGGGCGTGATCGCGCTCGTCGTGATCGGCATGCAGGGCCGCTACCGCGAGCGGCACCCGGGCGCGGCCGACCTGCTCGCGCGCACCGCTCGGGCGCTGAACGGCGACGCGACCCCGCCGCGCAGCTTCCAGCGCCTGCTGCACTGACCTCTCGGGCTGGACCTGAACCGTGGTCGAGGGGCCAGCATCGGGGCCATGAGTGCAGCCGACATTCCGAGCCCGGTGACCTGGGCGGCCGTGATCGAGCACCCGGGCGCCGATCCGGTACGCGACCGCCACGTCTACTCCGCCCCCGGCGTCCGGGCACTGATCGTGCCCGTCCCGTCCGGTGACGCCGCCGCCGAGGTCGCGCGCGCCCTCGTCGACGAGGGCGTCAGCCTGATCGAACTCTGCGGCGGACTGACCAGCGCCCACGTCGCCGCGGTCCAGGCGGCCGTCGGCGACCGGGCCGCGGTCGGGCATGTGACGTTCTCGTCCGAGGCGCTGCAACGCGCCGCCGCCTATGCGGGGGCGGCGGGGGCGGCGGGCTGACGTCCCGTGCGCGACTGAGCTCCCGGGCGACTCGGGACGCGCGGACATGCCGGGCGGTCGCTGCCGCGCGTGCACGTGCCTAGGATGACCGGGTGGATCTGACCCTCATTCTGATCATCGTCCTGGTCGCCGGTCTGGTCGCGGTCGCGATCGGCGGCGTCGCGGCCCGCCGGCAGGCCATCAGGGCCCGCGAACGTGCCGAACTGGAGGGCCGCGCCGCCGAGGAGTCCGGCGAGCCCCCGGCGCCCGGGGGAGTCGCGGTCGACGAGCGGGAGGAGCCGGCGGTCACCGACCGCGAGCAGACCGTCCCGGCTCCCGCCCCGGAGGAGACCGTCGAGGTCGACGAGACCCTCGAGGAGGTCGAGGCGCCGGCGGACTCGGTCGCCGTCCCGCTGGAGACCCCGGAGCCCCCGCGTACCCGCCTGCAACGCCTGCGCGCCCGGCTCGCCCGCTCCGACAACCCACTGTCCCGCGCCATGCTCGGCCTGCTGTCGGGCGAGAAGCTGGACGAGGAGACCTGGGAGGACTTCGAGGACACGCTGCTCACCGCAGATCTCGGTGTCGGCCCCACCACGCAGCTCACCGAGCGGCTGCGCGAGCGGTTCACCGTGGACGGCATTGCCGATCCCGACCGGGCCCGGACCGTGCTGCGCGAGGAGTTGCTGGCGCTGATCGGTCCCGACACCGACCGCGGCCTGCACACGGACGGTACGCCGGGAGTGGTGCTGGTGGTCGGTGTCAACGGCACCGGCAAGACCACCACCGTGGGCAAGCTCGCCCGGGTCCTCGTCGCCGAGGACCGCGATGTCCTGCTCGGCGCCGCCGACACCTTCCGCGCGGCGGCCGCGGACCAGCTCGAGACCTGGGGCGAGCGGGTCGGCGTACCGACCGTCCGCGGCATCGAAGGTGCCGATCCGGCCAGCGTGGCCTTCGACGCGGTCAGCGCCGGCGTCGAGAACGAGGTCGACGTGGTGATCGTCGACACGGCCGGGCGGCTGCACACCAAGACCGGCCTGATGGACGAGCTGGGCAAGGTCAAGCGCGTGATCGAACGCAAGGCGCCGGTCACCGAGGTGTTGTTGGTGATCGACGCCACCACCGGTCAGAACGGTCTGACCCAGGCGCGGATCTTCGCCGAGGTGGTCGACGTGACCGGCGTGGTGCTGACCAAGCTCGACGGCTCGGCCAAGGGCGGGATCATCGTCGCGGTGCAGAACGAGCTCGGCGTACCGGTCAAACTGGTCGGACTCGGCGAGGGCGCGGATGATCTTGCGCCGTTCGACCCCGAGGTCTTCGTCGACGCGCTGCTCGATCCGACCCGCTAGGCCGCGCCGCCTGACATCCGTCACCGGCGGTCCCTGACGCGATCACCCGAAGCGGTGACGACAGGCATCGGTGGCGGCGGCCGGGATGCGGGAGCGTACCGACATGATCACCAAGCGCCTGCTGGCCGCCACCGTCATCACCGCCACGCTGCTGTTCGGCGGCTGCACCGCGGCCCCGACCGCCGACTTCGGCCCCGCCGAGTTCGGCCGCTACGTCACGCCGCTGGACGACCTCGCCCTGCCCGCCGCCGTCGACGGCGCCCGACTGGTCGGGATGGGCGAGGCCACCCACGGCAATACCGAGTTCTTGGCCGCCAAGCAGGCGGTGTTCGCGGAGCTGGCGACCGAGCACGGCTACCGGGTCTTCGCCATCGAGGGCGACTTCGGCGGCGCGGCAGCGGTCAACGCCTATGTCCGCGACGGCAGCGGAAGCGCGCAGGAGGCCGTCTCGGCGATCGGCTTCCCGATCTACCGGACCCGCGAGTTGGTGGCACAGGTGGAATGGATCCGCGACTTCAACACCCGCGCCAAGGCCGGGGACAAGATCAGCTTCTACGGTGTCGACTTCCAGCGCTATGACCGCAACAAGGACGGCCTGGCGAGCAACCTGTCCGCGCTCGACCCCGGTTTCGCGAAGGAGGCCGAGGAGGCGCTCGCCCCGCTCACCGACGCCAAGTTCCGCGGGCTGGACGATGAGCAGCAGCGCAGTGCCGCGGCCGCCGCCCGGACCGTGTTGGACACCCTGGTCGCCCGCGAGCAGCGCTACGCCGAGACCGATCGGGCGGCCTACGATCTTGCCCGGCAGTACGCCACGATCATCTGGCAGGGCGCCGAGTGGCGCGCCAGCGGCGCCGACTCCAATCTCCGCGACGCCTTCATGGCCGACAACGTGGGCTGGGTGCTGGACCGTGAGCCCGGACGCCGGGCGTTCTTGTCCGGGCACAACGGCCACGTCCTGACCACCCCCTACACCTTCACGCCGACCGGTGCGCTGCTGCGGCAGCGGCTGGGCGACGACTACTACGCCATCGGCACCGACGTGGTGAACTCCACCTTCACGATGGCCGGGGTCAGGGGCTCGTCGCAGGCCAGCATCAGCAACGGGGCCGCGAAGGAGTGGGCGCGGCTGTTCGGCGAGAAGGAACCGGGCTTCGTCGACTTCGCCTCCGCCAGCGCCGATCCGGCCGTTGCCGCCTTCCTGCGAGAGCCACGGGCGATGACGAATGTCGGCAACGAGGTGGTGCCGGGCTTCCAGTTCCTGCCGTTCACCTACACCATCACTCTCGCCCCGGCCGAGTCCTACGACGCGCTGGTCTTCGTCGCCGACGCGACGCCGACCACCCTGCTGCCCCCGAGCTGACCGGCTACGAGTTGATCGGCTACGAGCCGGCCCCGCGGGGCGAGCCGGCGGCGATCAACTGGGAATACAGCGTGCGGACCGCTTCCTCCGGCGCCGGATTGGGTACGCCGATCTCGCCCCGCTCGGTGAGGTCGTTGCCGAACTCGAGGCAGACGGGGCGCAGCACCTTCATGTTCAGCCGCTCCAGGGTCTGGTCGAGGGCGGCGATCGCCTTCCGGGCGCCGCCCCAGCCGTAGCCGACACAGCCCACCGGAAGATCGCGCCATTCCGCCCAGAGGTAGTCGATGGCATTCTTCAGCGGCGCCGGATAGCCCGCGTTGTACTCGCCGGTGACGATGATCAGCCCGTCGATGCCCATGATCAACTCCGACCAGGCCCGGGTGTGGGGCTGCGCATAGTTGCCATTGGCGGGCAGGTCGGGCTCGTCCAGCAGTGGAAGACCGATCCGGGCCAGATCGAGGGCGCGGGCCTCGACGTCATCAGGCGCGAGTTCGGTCACCCAGTCGGCCACGTGGTGGCCGATCCGGTTGGGTCGGGTGCTGGAGATCAGGATGCCGATCCGCGCGAGCGGATCGTCGGAAGGGGGCGGGGTGGGGGTCGATTCGGTCACCGCCCCATGCAAGCACGGCGCTCAGCCGAGCTCGGCCCGGACGCGCCACAGGCGCAGCGCGAAGTGCAGGTCGACCGAGCGCGGCGGGCGCCGCCAGTCGGCGCCGATCAGCGCGCCGATCCGCTCGCAGCGCTGCCGCACGGTGTTCGGGTGCACGTGCAGGCGCCCCGCCGACCCGGCGCTCGATCCCGATTCCAGCACCGCCCAGGCCGTCTCGGCCAGCCGCGTGCCGTGCCGCTCGTCGTAGGCGAGCACCGGGCCGAGCTGGCCGGTGATCAGCTCGTCGACCAGCGCCGGGTCGTTGCCGGCGACCAGTACGCCGGCGAGGCCCAGCGCGGGCGGGTCGGCCGCCGCGGCCGCGGCGCCCAGGGCCTCGAGCGCGTGCGCGGCCCGCCGGGCGGTGACATGTGCGGCCGCCACCTCGGCCAGCCCGTCCGCCGCGATGCTCCAGCCCAGGACGGCGGGGTTCGGGCGGACCGCCGCCAGCACGGCATCGGCGGAGTGCTCGGGGCCCGCCGGCTGCGCCAGCACGCACAGGTGACCGTCATGGGAGGACGCCAGCGCGGGCGCCGGGGCGAGCGCGGCGCGGGCGGCGCGGACGAACGCCTCGCGGCTGCCGCCGAAGCGGCGCGCCACGAGCACCAGTACCGGGCGGCGCGGGGCGAACCCGAGGGCCCGGGCCCTTGCGAGCAGTTCCTTGCCCGGGGTCGCGCTCGCCAGCAGGTCGTCGACCAGCTCGGCGTGCCCGCGCGACAGGGCCTCGACCTGGTTGCGCTGGACGGCCACCGCCGCGCCCACCGCGGGCGAGGAGCGCCCCAGCAGTTGGCGCTCGCGTTCGCCGAGGCGCGCGTGCGGGACCCGGCAGATCACGGTGGCGACGTGCCCGCCGCCGTGGCGTGCGGCGAGCACCGTGGCGTCGGCGCCCTCGACCCCGACCGCCGCCGCGGTGTGCAGCGAGGCGGCGACCGCCGTGCCGAGCGCCGCCGCGGCCACTCCATCGACCTCGGCGCCCGGCTCGATCAGCTCCACCGGGTGACCGACGCGGGCGCCGATCAGGGTGCAGACGGCCTCCGGACCGTCCGGTACGCGGGCGGTCAGCTCGTCGTGGAACCGCGCGGCCACCGGATCGGCGCCGCCCGCGCGCAGCCGCTCCAGCTCCAGCGCGACCGCCGCCGCCTCGGCCATCCGGCGCAGCGCGGCGATCTGGCGGCGGCCGAACCGCATCCGGGTGCGCTGGGCGACCAGCAGCGCTCCGACGACGTGCCCGCCGACGCGGATCGGGCAGCCGTGAATCGCGCGTACCCCTTCGCCGACGACGATGTCGTCGATCCGCGGCAGGTGGTTCATCGCGGCGTCATCGGTGTAGTCGGTGGTCTGCACGTCCACCCCGCCGGCCGCGACCGCGCCCAGGACGCCGGTACCGAGCGGCATCCGGATCGTCCGGTACGCCTCGGTGCGCACGCCGTCGGTGTACTCGATGTGCGTCTCGCCGCGGCCGAGATCGTTCAGGCTGAGATAGGCCATGTCGGTGCCGAGCAGATCGCGCGTGCGGCGCACGATGCCCTGCAGCACGAGGTGCGGGTCGCGCAGATCGGCCAGGTCGACCGCGCACTCCGAGACCGCGCGGAGCACGCGGGTCGGGGTGGGGTCGCGCGGGGTCGGGGCCGGTTCGGGCACCCCTCGAGCCTAGCGGCCGGGGTGTGTGTCGATGCCAGGTTCGCAGCCATTCTGTGTTGCCTGACCACATTGGCTCGGCCGAGGGTGCGGCGCAACGGTGGAGGCAGGCCGCAAGACCCGACGACAAGCGATGGAGGTTGTTGTGACGGAGATGAAGGTGCACGTCCTGTCCACGGGCGTGATGGAGACGGACCTGACCTGGCTGCTGCTGAAGGGCGGCCGGACGATCCGGGACCGCCACCACAAGGACGATCCGGTCGTCTGGGGTGATTGTCCGACCCACGCGGTGCTGATCGAGCATCCCGACGGCAAGATCTTGTGGGACACCGGCGTACCCCGCGACTGGGAGCAGCGCTGGGCGCCCACCGGTTTTCAGGAGTTCTTCCCGGTACGCGAGCCCGTCGACGGGCCCGGCTATCTCGACACGGCGCTCGCCGACCTCGAGCTCGGACCGGATGACATCGACGTGCTGGTGCTCTCCCATCTGCACTTCGATCACGCCGCCAACGCCAAGATGTTCCCCAAGGCCAAGATCATGGCCCAGCGCGCCGAGCTGGAGGGCGTGAAAACGATCACCGGCGAGTTCGCGGGTGCGCACCTGGTCAGCGACTACGCGGGACTGGACATCGAGCCGATCGACGGCGATGCCGAGATCGCCCCGGGCGTTGGCGTGATCTTCACCCCCGGGCACACCTGGGGCACGATGTCGCTGCGGCTCGACCTGCCCAATGACGGGACCAAGATCTTCACCTCCGATGCCGTGTATCTCGCCGATTCCTGGGGCCCGCCGGCGGTGGGCGCGGCGATCGTCTGGGACAACGTCAAGTGGTTGGAGTCGGTGGACAAGCTGCGCCGGATCGCCGACGAGACCGGGGCCGAGATGATCTTCGGCCACGACGCGGAGCAGGCCAAGACGCTGACCTATGCACCCGACGGTCACTACAGCTGAGGCGCCATGATCATCTACGACTACCGGTGCGAGGCCGGGCACGGGTTCGAGGCCTTCGTCGCCTCGGCCTCGGCCGACGCGCCCGCCTGCCCCGAGTGCGGGGCCGCGAGCCGGCGCCGGCCGTCGGCGGTGAACACGACCGGCGCCTCGACCGGCCCGAGCCGCGAGCAGCTCCCGCACAGTTGGAATGCGGTCGGCAAGGGCGATCGCGACGCGGTACGTCACTGGCACAACCTCGCCAGTCGGCGCGAGAAGCTGGAGGAGAGGCACCCCGAGCTGGCCGGGGACCGGCGCCCGGTGCTGGCCCACGAGGGCATCTTCGCCGGTCGGCCGTTGCGGGCCGGCGACGACATCGGCGCCGCGGTGGCCCGGGCGAGCGCCGACCGGCGAGACGCCGATCAGGCGACGGGCAAACAGGAGAGCGCGAAGAAGAAGGAGACCAGGTGAGCGAGCAGCAGCAGGGCACCGAGGAGACGATCTTCACCTGGGGGGCACCGCCGCTCAAGGTGGGCAACGGGGCGAGCGACGAGATCGGCTTCGACGTCGCGCAGTACGGGGCCAAGCGGGTGCTGGTGATCACCGATCCCGGGCTGGCGGCGACCGAGGTGCCGCACCGGGTCGCGGACGCGCTGCGCCGCCACGGCCTGGAGGTCGAGGTCTATGACGGCGTACACGTGGAGCCGACCGACGAGAGCATGGAGAAGGCGATCGCCTACGCCGCGGCCCAGGGGCCGTGGGACGCGTTCGTCGCGGTCGGTGGCGGCAGCTCGATCGACACCGCGAAGGCGGTCAACCTGCTGACCACCTTCCCCGGCGAGCTGATGGACTACCTGAACGCGCCGATCGGGCGCGCGCAGATCCCGCCCGGACCGCTGAAGCCGCTCTTCGCGGTGCCGACCACCGCGGGCACGGGCGCCGAGAGCACCAACGTCTGCATCATGGACGTGTTGTCGATGAAGGTGAAGACCGGGATCAGCCACTGGCGCCTGCGCCCGACGATGGCGATCGTCGACCCCGCGCTGACGATGACTCTGCCCCCGGAGGTGACCGCGGCCGCCGGTATGGACATCTTGTGTCACGCTGCGGAGTCCTACACCGCGCGCTGGTACGCCGACTTCGCGCGCAAGGCGCCCGAGGAGCGAGTCACCTACTGCGGCGCCAACCCGGTGTCGGACCTGTGGGCGGAGAAGTCGCTCGGGTTGTTGGCACGGTCGTTTCGCCGCGCGGTGCACGAGGGCGACACCGAGGCCCGCGGCGACATGATGTTCGCGGCGACCTTCGCGGGGATGGGATTCGGCAACGCGGGCGTACACATCCCGCATGCCAACGCCTACCCGATCGCCGGGATGGTCCGCGACTTCCGCCCGTCGGGTTATCCGCAGGAGGAGGCGATGGTGCCGCACGGCATGTCGGTCTCCCTGACCGCACCGGAGGCGTTCCGCTACACGTTCTCCGCGGCTCCGGACCGGCACCTGCGGGTGGCCGAGCTGCTCGCGCCGGACGCGGAGCGGACCGACGAGCCGGCCGACCAGTTGCCCTCGGTGCTGATCGACCTGATGCGCGACATCGGGATTCCGAACGGCATCGGCGGGGTCGGCTTCACCGAGTCCGACGTGCCCGACCTGGTGCCCGGCACGATGAAGCAGCAGCGCCTGCTGACGATGGCGCCGCGCGTGCCCAGCGAGGAGGACATCGCGGGCATCCTGACCCGCTCGGTCAGCAACTGGTGAGGCTCAGCCGACGTTGGTCTCGTACGCCTGGTCGCGGGTCTCGCGGGTCAGGAAGAGCGAGACCATGGTGATCACGGCTGCGCCGGACAGGTAGAGCCCGACCAGCACGGGGCTGCCGCCGGCGCTGCGCCACAGGAACAAGGCGATGAACGGCGCCACCGCCGCGCCGAGGATCGAGGCCAGGTTGTAGCTGACCGCCGAGCCCGTGTAGCGGACATTGGTCGGGAACATCTCGGGCAACAGCGCGCCCATCGGGCCGTAGGTGAGCCCCATCAGGCTGAAGCCGATGATCAGCACGGCCATCACGCCGACGAAGCCGCCGCCGAACATCGGCACCCACAGCGCGCCGAAGACGGCGATCCCGGCCGTGATCACCAGCAGGGCGCGACGCCGGCCGAAGCGTTCGGCCAGTGGGCCTGCAACCAGCACGAAGGCGCCGAAGAACACCACCCCGACGATCATCATCGCCAGGAACTGGCTGCGCGGATAACCCAATCCGGGAACCTGCGCGTCCGGCGCCGCCGTGCCGAAGCTGAGCACGAACGTGGTCAGCAGGTAGAACAACACGTAGGTCGCCAGCATGTTGAAGGTGCCGAGGATCAGCGGCCGCAGGTGGGTGGTCACGACATCGCCGAGCGGGACCCGGCGTACCGCACCCTGGGCCTGGACCCGCTGGAAGGCCGGCGACTCGACGAGCTGCAGTCGCACGTACAGCCCGAGCAGGACCAGCACCGCGCTGGCCAGGAACGGCACCCGCCAGCCCCAGCTCGCGAAGGCCTCGGGAGTGAGCGACTGAGACATGATGATGAAGAAGATGTTCGCCAGGATGAAGCCGATCGGCGCGCCGAGCTGCGGGAACGTGCCGTAGATGGCGCGCTTGCCCTCCGGCGCATTCTCGGTCGCGAGCAGCGCCGCGCCGGACCATTCACCGCCCAGCCCGATGCCTTGGCAGAACCGGAGGATGACCAGGCACAGGGGTGCCAGGACGACCCAGCCGGGAGTGGCGGCGGTCGGCAGGCAGCCGATCAGGAAAGTGGCGACGCCCATGGTCAGCAGCGAGCCGATCAGGGTGCCCTTGCGGCCGATCCGGTCGCCGAGGTGGCCGAAGATGATCGAGCCCAGCGGGCGGGCGATGAAGGCCACGCCGAACACCGCGAACGAGCCGAGCAGCTGCGTGGTCGGGTCGGCATTGGGGAAGAACAGCTTGGGGAAGACCAGCACGGCCGCCGTCGCGTAGATGTAGAAGTCGTAGAACTCGATCGACGTGCCGACCAGGGAGGCGAAGATGACCCTGCCGCGCTTGTTCACCGGCGCCGATGCCGAGGCTGTATCCGTCACGTGCTGCCTTTCTCGATGCGTGCCGCTCTCGTCCGGGCGGCGTGCACGGCGAAGGGCTCGATGATTGTGCACCCGGTCACACCGTTCGGGTGCGGATATCCGGAGAATGGGCAGCGGCGGGTACGCTGGGCCGCCGTACCGACCGCCTGACCGAAGATCCCCGGGACCGAGGAAGCCTTGTTCGACACACTGCAAGACCGGCTGGCCGCGACCTTCAAGGGCCTGCGCGGCAAGGGCCGGCTGACCGATGCCGATATCGACGCCACGGCGCGGGAGATCCGGATTGCGCTGCTGGAGGCCGATGTCAACCTGGCGGTGGTCAAGGAGTTCATCGCCGCGGTCAGGGAGCGCGCCAAGGGCGCCGAGCTGTCGGGGGCGCTGAACCCGAGCCAGCAGGTCATCAAGATCGTCAACGAGGAGCTCGTCGACATCCTCGGCGGGCAGACGCGTACCCTCCGCTTCGCCAAGCGGCCACCGACCGTGATCATGCTGGCCGGCCTGCAGGGTGCGGGCAAGACCACGCTGGCGGGCAAACTCGCGAAGTGGCTCGCCGAGCAGGGGCACACCCCGCTGCTGGTGGCCGCCGACCTGCAGCGGCCGAACGCGGTCCAGCAGCTCACCGTGGTGGCCGAGCGTGCCGGCGTCGCCTGGTACGCCCCGCAGCCCGGCAACGGGGTGGGCGACCCCGTCGCGGTTGCGCGCGAGTCCATCGGCATCGCCGAGACCAAACAGCACGATGTGGTGATCGTCGACACCGCCGGCCGGCTCGGCGTCGATGCCGAGCTGATGCAGCAGGCCGCCGACATCAAGGCGGCGGTGAACCCGGACGAGGTCTTGTTCGTCGTCGACGCGATGATCGGCCAGGACGCGGTGAACACCGCGAACGCGTTCGCCGAGGGGGTCGGCTTCGACGGCGTCGTGTTGACCAAGCTCGACGGTGACGCCCGTGGCGGCGCCGCGCTGTCGATCGCCCGGGTCACCGGCCGGCCGATCATGTTCGCCTCCAACGGCGAGAAGCTGGCCGACTTCGACGTCTTCCATCCCGACCGGATGGCCAGCCGGATCCTCGGCATGGGCGACATGCTCACCCTGATCGAGCAGGCCGAGAAGACCTTCGACGCCGAGCAGTCGGCCAAGGCCGCGGCCAAGCTCACCGGCCGCGGCGGCGAGTTCGGGTTGGGCGACTTCCTGGACCAGATGAAGGCGGTACGCCGGATGGGGCCGCTGTCCAAGATCTTCGGCATGCTGCCCGGCGCCGGCGCGATGAAGGACCAGATCGCCAACATCGACGAGAAGGAGATCGACCGGCTCGAGGCGATCATCTTGTCGATGACGCCGACCGAGCGGGACAACCCGAAGATCCTCGACGGCTCCCGGCGCTCCCGGATCGCCAAGGGATCGGGCACCAAGGTCTCCGACGTCAACCAGCTCGTCGACCGCTTCTTCGAGGCGCGCAAGATGATGACCGCGTTGGCCAGCGGCTCGATGCCCGGAATGCCGGGAATGCCCGGAATGCCGGGCGGTGGTCCCGGGAAGAGCGCCCAGCGTTCGGGCAAGCAGCAGGCGAAGAAGGGCAAGAAGCGCGGCAAGGGCGTCTCCGGGAATCCCGCCAAGCGGGCCGGCGCGATCACCACCGGTGCCGAGGAGACGCCGGCCGATCCCGCGGCCGCGTTCGGCAATCTGGACCCCAGCCAGCTCGACGAGAAGCAACTGCAGCAGGCGATGGGCGATTTCGAGCTGCCGCCGCAACTGCGGGACATGTTCAAGAACCGCTGATCGCGGCGGGTGGCAGGATGCCGGGCATGGAGACGCTGCATCTGCACGGGACGTGGCTGCCGTCGGGCGAGGTGGCCGATCGCTGGATCGTCGACGGGGTGATCACCGACGAGCCGCAATCCGATGCCACGACGATCGCAAGCGATGCGTACCTGATGCCCGGGCTGGTGGACGCCCACTGCCACATCGGGCTCGGCCCGGACGGCGCGGTCGACCGCGACGAGGCGGTACGCCAGGCGATCACCGACCGCGACTCCGGCGTGCTGCTCGTCCGCGACGCCGGCATCCCCGCCGACACCCGCTGGGTGCAGGAGCGCACGGACCTGCCGCGGACCATCCGGTGCGGCCGCCACATCGCCCGCGCCAAGCGCTACATCCGCAACTACGCCGAGGAGGTCGAGCCGACCGATCTCGTCGGCGCCGTCGAGCGGCAGGCCGCCGATTCCGACGGCTGGATCAAGATCGTCGCCGACTGGATCGACCGGGGTTCGGGCGACCTGGCCCCGCTGTGGCCGCGCGAGATCCTCGGGTCCGCCATCGACCGCGCCCACGAGCTGGGGGTACGCGTGGCCGCCCACGTCTTCGGCGAGGAGGCCGTCGCCGATCTCGTCGAGGTCGGCGTCGACTGCGTCGAGCACGGCACCGGACTGACCGACGAGGTGATCGCGCAGATGGCCGACAAGGCAATCGCGCTGGACCCCACCCTGGTGCAGATCGAGAACTTCCCGATCTTCGCCGAGCAGGGCGAGGACAAGTTCCCCACCTACGCCAAGCACATGCGCGATCTGTTCGCCCGCCGCTTCGAGACGGTCGGTAAGGCCCACGATGCCGGCATCGCCATCTACGCCGGCAGCGATGCCGGCGGCCTGCGCCCGCACGGCACGATCGCGGAGGAGATCGCGCTGCTGTCCCGGGTCGGGGGAGCAGACTTCGCGCTCGGCGCCGCGAGCTGGCGGGCCCGGGACTGGCTCGGTGCCGCGGGGCTGGCGGAGGGCGATCCCGCCGATCTGGTGATCTTCGACGCCGATCCGCGAGCCGATGTGACCGTCACCGCCAGCCCGGACCGGGTGGTGCTGCGGGGCCGCGTGGTGACCCCGGGGCAGGCCGGGTCGGCCACCCCGTAACCTTCGCCGGAACTCGACGAAGGGCTCCCGACATGACCGAGCAACCCGCTACCGCCGGCCCCGCCGAGGAACGGACCGCCGAGACCCTCAGCCCCGCCGATGCCCGCCGCGTCGCGATCGGCGCGCTGGTCGGCACCGCCATGGAGTGGTACGACTTCTTCCTCTTCACCGCCGCCGCCAGTCTGGTCTTCAACAAGACCTTCTTCGTCACCGGAGATCCGACGACATCGCTGTTGGCCTCCTTCGCGACCTTCGGCGTCGGCCTCGTCGCGCGCCCCATCGGCGGCCTGCTGTTCGGCTGGATGGGCGACCGGTACGGGCGGCGACGGACGTTGTTGATCACCATCGTCGGAATCGGCATGGTGACCGGTCTGATCGGCCTGCTCCCGGACTACTTCCAGATCGGCCTGGCTGCTCCGCTGTTGCTGATGGCACTGCGGGTGCTGCAGGGGCTCAGCGTCGGCGGGGAGTGGGGCGGTGCGATGACCCTGGCCATCGAGCACGCGCCGTTGCACCAGCGCAGCCGCTTCGCCGCGATCCCGCAGATCGGTTCGCCGATCGGCACGATCATGTCGTCCGGCCTGTTCGCGATCATCGGGCTCATCGTCGGGCAGGGTGCTGCGTTCACTGCCTGGGGCTGGCGGATCCCGTTCCTGCTGGCGATCCCGCTGCTCGCGGTCTCGCTGTGGTTGCGCAGCCGGCTGGAGGAGTCGCCGGTATTCGTGGCGATGCTGGACACGAGGTCGGTCGATCGCACGCCGGTCCGCTCGATGTTCCGCCTGCAGTGGCGCCAGCTACTGGTGGCCAGCCTGGTTGCCATGCTCGGCGTACCGGGCTTCTACCTGGTCACCGCGTTCATGATCAGCTATGGCAACCAGACCCTGAAGATCGACTCGACCGTGTTGCTGGTCGGCAGCCTGCTGGCGGCCGTCGGGCAGATCCCGACGGTGCTGATCTGCGGGCGGCTGGGCGAGCGCTTCGGTGCCAGCCGGGTGATCATCGGCGGCGCGGTGCTGAGCGCCGTGGCGGCCTTCCCGGCCTTCGCGCTGCTGGCCACCCGCAATCCCATCGCGGTCGCCGCCGGCATGATCATCGCCGTCTGCCTGCTGTCGGTCTCCTATGCCGTCTCCGGAACCTTGATGACGGGCCTGTTCCGACCCGAGATGCGCTACACCGGCACCGGAATGGCGCAGAACCTGGCCGGCGTCATCTCCGGCTTCATGCCGCTGCTGGCCACCGCGCTGGTCGCCGGCGCGGGTCAGCACTGGTGGCCGGCCGCGGTGTTGCTGATCGCGATCGCCGCGCTGACCGGCCTCGGCGGCATTCTCGGACCGCGGTACGCCGTCCCGCTGGCGGGCTTTCGGCACTGACCGGCGGCGGGCGAGTTGGTCCGCCCGGTTCGTTCTGGCAGAATTGCCCGCGCATCTGTGCCGTCGGGGCGCCCTCTCACCGCGCCGGCCGGCCAGAGCCATCCGGCCCGAGGCCCCCGGTGTCCCCACGCCGAGCCGAGGACCATCCCTACTTCACAGGAGATACCACCCACGTGGCTGTCAAGATTCGACTGAAGCGGCTCGGCAAGATCCGCACCCCGCACTACCGCATCGTCGTGATGGACTCGCGGCAGAAGCGCGACGGCAAGGCGATCGAGGAGATCGGCCAGTACCACCCGAAGAACGACCCGTCGATCATCGTCGTCGACTCCGAGCGGGCGCAGTACTGGCTCGGCGTCGGCGCCCAGCCGACGGAGGCCGTGGTGGCGCTGTTCAAGCGCTCCGGCGACTGGCAGAAGTTCAGCGGCGACACCAGCCCCGCCGGGATCGACCCGCAGCCCGAGCGGACCGACAAGACCGCCGCCTTCAATGCCGCCCTCGGTGGCTCGGCCGCCGCCGGCGACGCCGTGAAGACCAAGGCCAAGAAGTCCGCCAAGACCGACGAGGCCAAGACCGACGAGGCGAAGGCCGACGACGCCAAGACCGACGAGGCGAAGGCCGACGACGCCAAGGACTACGGCGAGAACTCCTTCCGTGGGGAGAACCCGCCGGAGGGCTTCGAGATCAAGGGCAACGAGGACTCGATGAAGTTCCACACGCCCGACTCGCCGTGGTACGGGCGGACCATCGCCGAGGTCTGGTTCAACAGCCCCGAGGCGGCGCAGGCGGCCGGCTTCGTCAACGCGGTGGCCGACGCCGGGACCGAGTCCTGAGCATGCTGGCCGATGCGCTGGAGCATCTGGTCCGCGGGCTGGTCAGCCGGCCCGACGAGGTGCGGGTCGCGGACAAGGATCTGCGCCGCGGCCGGATCCTCGAGGTCCGGGTCGACCCGTCCGATGTCGGCAAGGTGATCGGCCGGCAGGGCCGCACCGCGACCGCCCTGCGTACCGTGATCAAGTCCCTCGCCGGACGCGAGCGCGTGCAGATCGACTTCGTCGACGTCGACCGGCCGCGCCGCGGCCGCTGATCGGACGTGGCTGATTCCCGGACGGTCGAGGTCCGGGTGGGGCGGATCGGCCGCCCGCACGGCATTCGCGGCGAGTTGACGATCACGCCGCGTACCGACGAGCCCGACCGGCGCTTCGCCGCCGGCGCACGGGTACGCGATGCCGGCGGCCGGTCCTGGACGGTGGCGCGCAGCCACTGGCACCAGGGCCGGCTGCTGGTCAGCCTCGACGGCGTCGACGACCGCACGGCCGCCGAGCTGTTGCGCGGCGTCGAGCTGTACGCCGATGTGCCGGGCGCCGAGACGCCCGCCGGCCCCGAGGAGTACTGGGATCGCCAGCTCGTCGGCCTGGAGGTGCGCGATCACGCGGGTACGCCTGTCGGCCGGGTTCGCGGCATCGCCCACCTGCCCGCGCAGGACCTGCTGGAGATCGCTGCCGACGGGTCGATCCACCTGGTGCCGCTGGTCGCCGCACTCGTCGTCGAGATCGACCTGGATAAAGGTTTCCTGAAGTTGGCCGACGTGCCGGGCCTGATGGGGTAGTCCGACCCCCGACGAACTACCCTGACAGCCGTGTCCCGCTCGCAGTCTGCATCCTCCACCGCTTGTCAGCCCAGCCTCGCGCGCCGCGCCGGGCATCGCCGGGCCATGGCTGCGCCGCTCGCGGCACTGGTCCTCGGGCTCGTGCTCAGTGGGTGCACCGGCCCCAGCCAGGGCATCGTCCCCGGTACGCCCCCGCAGCCCGGCGGTCAGGGCGGCGACGAGGCCGCACCCGTCGCGCTCGCCGAGGTCGACCGCGGCCTGGTCGGCGGCCTGGACGAGGGGAAACTGTCCAGCAAGGACGCCGGGGTGAGTGACGTCGCGGTCCCGTTCGATCCCGACTCGCGCAACCTCTCGCTGGCCGTCGAGCTGGCGACCAACAAGGGGCTGCGGAACAACGCGATGGCCAACGGCACGGACTACACCCAGCAGTGGCGGGTGGTCGGCTCCTCGCCCAAGGCCGTCGGGATCTGGCTCGACACCTCCTCGACCGTCGAGGGCAAGCCGCGCAAGGTCCCGATCAGCGTGTGGTACGACCGGGCCAGCGATCGCGGCGTCGCCGCACCCGGGCTGATCAGCCTGGACGGCTGGCCCGCCTTCGTGTCGGCGGTGACCGACGCCCTGCCGCGAGACGCCGATGCCGGCGCGGTCGGCGAGGCGCTCGGCCAGGAGGCGGCGCCCTACGGCAACGGACCGGCGATGGGTTTCGACGCCGAGGGCAATGCGGTGCTGGCGTTCCGGGACGATCTGGTGCCCGGGCCGGTCCGGGTTCCGCGCGCGGCGATCGATCCGTTGTTGTCGCCGTTCGGCATCGACGCGCAGGCCTCGGCGACCGCACCCGAGCGGTTCGACCCGGGCGCGAAGCTCGACTCCCGCGACCGCAAGGAGTCGGTCGGCGGCGAGGACGAGAAGGCCGGCGCCGAACCGTCCGAGGAGCCGCAGGTGGTGGACATCCCGCAGGGGCCGGGCGGTTCCGGCGGGGAGGCCTCCGACGAGCCCACCGCCGAGCCCGCCGCGCGGCCCTATCCCTGGGTCGGTGTGAACTGCAAGGCTCGCGAGTGCGCCGCGATGACCTACGACGACGGTCCTGCCTCGGGCACCCCGGACGTGATCGAGGCCTATCTCGCCCAGGGGCAGGCGCTCACGTTCTTCCAGCTCGGGCAGGTCGTGGCCAATGACGAGGAGATGTCCACCTTCGCCGCCGCGAAGGGGATGGAGATCGCCAGCCACACCTATGTGCACGACACGTCGCTGCCGAACCGCTCCCCGGAGAAGAACAAGAAGGAGTTCGGCAAGACGAACGAGATGCTGGCCAAGACCACCGGCCGACCCCCGCTGTTCATGCGTCCGCCGGGTGGCGCCGTGGGCAAGCTGACCCGCCAGACCGCGAAGGAGTCGGGACAGGCGATCGTCAACTGGGACATCGACACCCGCGACTGGGCGACCAAGGACACCGTCCAGACCGCTGCCTCCGCGCAGACGGTCAAGCCGGGCGGCGTGGTGCTGATGCACGACATCCACGCCCCGACCGTCGCCGCCGCCGAGGAGATCGCCACTACGATGACCGAGAAGGGCTACAGCCTGGTCACCATCGGCGAGCTCAGCGACTACTCCTGGGACGCCGGCAAGCTGTACTGCGGCGAGCGCGACGAGGACGCCTGCGACTTCTGAGGGACGTGAGAAATCCCACGTCGCCGAAAGGTGCTCCTTACTACCAGTGGACACACTGGTCGCACTAGTGTTGCGGGCGTGGCGACGAGTTCACTGACAGTTCACCAACGGGCGGCGCGCTCGCTCGTGGTCTCGAAATACGTGATGGCCATCACCGGTCTGATCATGTTGCTCTTCCTGATCGGTCACATGCTGGGCAACCTCAAGCTGTTCGCCGGCGCCGAGGAGTTCAACCACTACGCGGAGGGCCTGCGTACCCTCGGCGAGCCGATACTGCCCTACAGCGCAGGGCTGTGGGCGATCCGCCCGGTGCTGCTGCTCGCGGTGATCCTGCACATCGTCTCGGCGGTACGCCTGACCCAGCGCGACCGCGCGGCCGTCGGACCGGGCCGGCGCTACGTGTCGACCCAGCACCGCACCGGCGTGCAGCGCACCTATGCGTCCTTCACCATGCGCTGGGGCGGCCTGACCATCGCCTTGTTCGTGATCTACCACCTGCTGCAGTTCACGCTGTTGCCGAAGCTGGTGCTCGACCCCGCCACCAACGGCGCCTTCCCCGGCTCCGGTCTGGCCGACCCGTACGTGCGCACGGTCACCGCCTTCACGGTGTGGTGGGTCGTGTTGATCTACGCCGCGGCCATCGTCGCCCTCGGGATGCACCTGCGCCACGGCATCTACAGCGCGGTCGCCACCCTCGGCGGAATCCGCACCCCGCGCGCCCGGACCCGGGCGCTGGCCTGGTCCGCCGGCATTGCGCTGGTGCTGTCCCTCGGATTCCTGATCCCGCCCTTCGCCTGCCTGTTTGGAGTTGTGCAGCCATGACCACCGAGACCGCCCCGACGACAGAGCCGACGACCGACGACGCGCCGGACCGCACCCTGGGAATAGATTCGGACGACTACCTGATCCTCGGCGACCCGATCGCCGACACCAAGGCCCCCGGCGGAGAGATCAAGGACCGGTGGGCCAGGCGCCGTTTCGAGGCCCGGCTGATGAACCCGGCCAACCGGCGCAAGATCAAGATCATTGTCGTCGGGACCGGGCTGGCCGGGGCCTCGGCCGCGGCGACGCTCGGCGAGGCCGGCTACCAGGTGCAGGCGTTCTGCTACCAGGACAGCCCCCGGCGAGCGCACTCGATCGCCGCCCAGGGCGGCATCAACGCGGCGAAGAACTACAAGAACGACGGCGACTCGATCGAGCGGCTGTTCTACGACACCGTGAAGGGCGGCGACTACCGCTCGCGGGAGTCGAATGTCTTCCGGCTCTCCGAGGTCAGCGTCAACATCATCGACCAGTGCGTCGCCCAGGGCGTACCGTTCGCGCGCGAGTACGGCGGCCTGCTCGACACCCGTTCCTTCGGCGGCGTGCAGGTGCAGCGCACGTTCTACGCCCGCGGGCAGACCGGACAGCAGTTGCTGATCGGGGCGTACCAGGCGCTGGAGCGCCAGATCAACGCCGGCACCGTGACCATGTTCACCCGGCACGACATGCTGGACCTGATCCTGGTCGACGGCAAGGCCCGTGGCATCGTCACCCGCGATCTGATCACCGGCGAGGTCGAGCCCCACCTGGCCGACTGCGTGATCTTGTGCACCGGCGGCTACGGCAACGTGTTCTTCCTGTCCACGAATGCGATGGGCTGCAATGTCACCGCGAGCTGGCGGGCGCACCGCAAGGGCGCGCTGTTCGGCAATCCGTGCTACACCCAGATCCACCCGACCTGCATCCCGGTCTCCGGCGACTACCAGTCCAAGCTCACCCTGATGAGCGAATCGCTGCGCAACGACGGCCGGATCTGGGTGCCGAAGAGCGGGGAGGACAAGCGCGATCCGCGCGAGATCCCCGAGGCCGACCGCGACTACTACCTGGAGCGGCGCTATCCGGCGTTCGGCAACCTGGTGCCGCGCGACATCGCCTCCCGCGCCGCGAAGTATGTCTGCGATGAGGGCCGCGGCGTCGGCCCGGGTGGCCTGGGCGTCTACCTGGACTTCGCCGACGCGATCGCGCGGCTCGGTCGCAAGGCCGTCGAGGCGAAGTACGGGAACCTGTTCGACATGTACGCCCAGATCACCGGCGAGAACCCGTATGAGGTGCCGATGCGGATCTATCCCGCGGTGCACTACACGATGGGCGGCCTGTGGGTGGACTACGACCTGCAGTCGACCATTCCCGGGCTGTTCGTCGGGGGCGAGGCGAACTTCTCCGACCACGGCGCCAACCGGCTCGGCGCCTCGGCGCTGATGCAGGGCCTGGCCGACGGCTACTTCGTGTTGCCCTACACCGTGCCCGACTACCTGGCGGCCGGGAAGTTCGAGCCGGTCGCCAAGGACGATCCAGCGGTGGTCGAGGTGGTCGATGCCGTCAACGCACGGCTGGAGAAGCTGTTGTCGATCAAGGGCAGCCGCACGGTCGACTCCTTCCACCGCGAGCTCGGCAAGATCATGTGGGAGTACTGCGGCATGGAGCGGACCGACGCCGGGTTGCGCAAGGCGATCGTCGAGATCCGCCAGCTCCGCGAGGAGTTCTGGTCCGACGTGTTGGTGACCGGCACCGAACACGAGCTGAACCAGTCGCTGGAGCGCGCCTGCCGGGTCGCCGACTTCATGGAGCTCGGCGAGCTGATGTGCATCGATGCGCTGGCCCGGCGCGAGTCCGCCGGCGGTCACTTCCGGGCGGAGTCGCAGACCGAGGACGGCGAGGCGCTGCGCCACGACGACGAGTTCGCCCATGTCGCCGCGTGGGAGTGGAATGGCGGCGACAAGCCGATCCTGCACAAGGAACCGCTGGTCTATGACTACGTCGAGATGAAGCAACGCAGCTACAAGTGAGCCGGGACAGCGAACGAGAAGTGAGGAATGGCGAGTGAAGATCACCTTGCGCGTGTGGCGCCAGAAGGGCCCCGACGAGCCCGGGCACATGCAGACCATCGAGGTTCCCGATGTCTCCGAGCACATGTCCTTCCTGGAGATGCTCGACGTCGTCAACGAGCGGCTCACGCTCGACGGTGAGGAACCGATCGCCTTCGACTCCGACTGTCGCGAGGGCATCTGTGGGATGTGCGGCGTGGTGATCAACGGCGTACCCCACGGTCGGGCCGACTCGAAGGTGCCGACCACCACCTGCCAGTTGCACATGCGGTCGTTCTCCGACGGCGACACCATTGACGTCGAGCCGTTCCGGGCCGAGGCCTTCGGCGTGATCAAGGACCTCTGCGTCGACCGCAGCGCCCTGGACCGGATCATCGCCTCCGGCGGCTACATCTCGGTGAACACCGGCTCCGCGCCCGAGGCCAATGCCAACGCCGTGCCGAAGGACAATGCCGATCACGCCTTCGAGTCGGCGACCTGCATCGGCTGCGGTGCCTGCGTCGCCGCCTGCCCGAACGCGTCGGGGATGTTGTTCACCTCCGCCAAGGTGACCCACCTCGGCCTGCTGCCCCAGGGCCAGCCCGAGCGGGACAGCCGGGTGCTCGCGATGGTCGCCCAGCACGACGCCGAGGGCCTCGGCGGCTGCACCAACATCGGCGAGTGCACCGCGGTCTGCCCGAAGGGCATCCCGTTCGACAACATCAGCCGCCTGAACCGCGACCTGCTCGGCGCCCTCGCCCGGGGGGAATGAGACCGAATCGTTCCGCTCAGCCGGTGAGGCTGGCCGGCAGCACCGCATTGTCGGGTACGCCGATCCCGTCGGCACGGGCAGTCAGCACGAGCGGGCCGTCGGCGGTGATCGCGACCGTGTGCTCGCTGTGGGCGCCGCGCGAGCCGTCGGCCGAGGCCAGGGTCCAGCCGTCGTCCAGGCGGATGATCTTGTCGGTGTCGGCCAGCAGCCACGGCTCGATCGCGATCACCAGGCCCGGCTCCAGCACCAGCCCACGGCCCGGTTTGCCGTCGTTCGGCACGTGCGGGTCGCCGTGCATCGTCCGACCGACCCCGTGGCCGCCGAACTCCAGGTTGGTGCGGTAGCCCGCGCGCCTCGCGACCTTGCCGATCGCTGCGGAGATGTCGCCGATCCGGTTGCCCGCCACGGCGGCGCGGATGCCCGCGGCCAGCGCGCGCTGGGTGGTGTCGATCAGCCGAAGATCGGCCGGCGCCGGGTCCCCGACGACGACGGAGATCGCCGAATCGGCGACCCAGCCGTCGATCGACACGGCGAAATCCAGGCTCAGCAGATCGCCGTCGGCCAGCGTGTAGTCGTGCGGCAGGCCGTGCAGCACGCCCGCATTCACCGAGGTGCAGATCACATGCCCGAACGGGCTGGCGCCGAAGCTCGGGTGGTAGTCGATGTAGCAACTGACGGCACCGGCCTCGGTGATCAGCCGGTGTGCCTCGGCGTCGATGTCGAGCAGGTTGTCCCCGACGGAGGCCTTCGCGGCCAGCGCGGTCAGGGTGTCGGCGACGAATCGGCCGGCGGGTTCCATGGCTCGCAGTTCGTCGGGCGTACGCAACTCGATCATCGCCCCAGCGTAGTCGGCCGCTAGGCTCGACGGACCGGACGGACCGCCCGGACGCCGTGGAGAGAGGGGTAGCGATGCGCGTGGCACTGGCCCAGGTGACCAGCGGACGGGATCTCGTCGAGAACCTCGCGCTGGTGGAGGAGTACGCCGAACGCGCATCCGCCGCCGGCGCCGGACTGGTCGTCTTCCCGGAGGCGACGATGCGGGCCTTCGGCCACCGGCTCACCGACATCGCCGAGCCGCTCGACGGCGACTGGGCCGCCCGGGTGCGCGACATCGCCGCCCGGCACGGGATCGTCATCGTCGCCGGCATGTTCACCCCCGGAGATGCGGGCCGGGTACGGAACACGCTGTTGATCACCGGGCAGGGCGTGGAGGCGGCGTACGACAAGATCCATCTCTTCGACGCCTTCGGCTTTGCCGAGTCCGACACGGTCGCGCCGGGCGAGGGGACCGTCACCTTCGAGGTGGGGGAGCTGGTCGTCGGTGCCGCGACCTGCTACGACATCCGCTTCCCGCGGCTGTTCGACCGCCTCGCCCGTGACGGCGCGCAGGCGATCGTGGTGCCGGCGTCCTGGGGCTCGGGGGAGGGCAAGGCGGAGGCCTTCCAGTTGCTGGCGCGGGCCCGCGCGCTCGACACCACCTGCTACGTGCTGGCCTGCGACCAGGCCGATCCGCGCAGCCAGGGTCGCGATCCCGGTCGCGCGCCCACCGGGGTCGGGCACAGCATCATCGTCGCCCCCGACGGCACGGTGCTGGCGTCCGCCGGTGCGGGCCCCGAGCTCCTGGTCGCCGACCTCGACCCCGAGCTCGTCGCCCGGGTGCGCCAGACGCTGCCGGTGCTGGCCAACGCCCGCCGGACGTGAGCCGCGCGGGATCGCTCAGGCCGTGACCGGCACCCGGCCGGCGCGGCGGGTCCGCAGCCCCGCCAGGCGGCCCTGCAGGTAGCCGAATCCGGCCGCGGCGACCGCGACGACGATCGCCGCCGCGCCAGGCAGATTGGCCCCGCCGAGCTCGCGGGCCACGGCGCGTGGCAGCACCCGGCGGACATAGCCACGTTCGGTCTCCAGCGCGTCGTCCGCGCCGACCAGACCCGCAACCGCCGCCTTGGACAGGCCCTCGCTGCGGCAGCGCGAGGCGAGATAGCGCCAGCTCAGGCGATCCGCGCTGACGTGGTGGTCGACGGCCGCGGCCGGGTCGAAGAGGATCACCGCGCCGGGGCGCGACCGGCGTACCCGGATGCACAGCTCGGTCTCCTCGCAGCCGAGCGGCAGCGTACCGACCCGGCCGAGGTTCTCGGCGAATCCGCCCGAACCGGCCAGCGCGTCGCGCCGGAAGGACATGTTGCAGCCCATCAGGTTGCGCACGGGACCGGCACCGGCGGCCTGGCCGGTGAAGCTGCACCCGACCACCCAGTCGAGCTCGCCGCGGGCCGGGCCCGCGGGCAGGCTCGGCGGGCGGGTGCGGCCCGCCGGCCAGACCGGAGCGGCGGACCCGCCGACAGCGATGATCGTGGGGTCGGCGTACGGCGCGAGCAGGGCGGCCAGCCAGCCGGGCCGCGGGCGGGCATCGTCATCGAGGAAGATCACCACCTCGCCTCGCGCCAGCCGCCAGCCCGTGTTGCGGGCACCCGACAGGCCGCGGGGGCCGGTGTTCGGCTCGACCCGCACGCCGGTCCCGGCGAACGCGACCCGCACCCGCTCCAGCAGCACATCGTTGTGATCGATGATCACGACGACATCGGCCTGGGCGTCCCGGGCCTGCTCCGCCGCCTCGCCGATCGCGGCGGTCAGCTCGGCCCAGCGGCGTTGGGTGTAGGCACAGACGACGACCGTGGCGCGCGGGCTCACGCGGCGCGATCGCCTGCGGGCACGCTGTGCAGGCGCGCTCGCCGCTGCCGGGGCGGCCCCGCCGGGCTCGGCGCGCGACGCCCGAAGGCCCGCCGCCACTCGGTGATCAAGGTACGCCCCACGCGCAACCCGTCGCTGATCGCGTTGAGGTTGCTCACCCCGAACATCCGCGGCAGCTCGAAGCTGGGCACCTCGTGCACGACGAGTTCGCTGGTGGCGACGCGGCAGTTGATCACCGTCTCGATCTCGAAGCCGTCGCCCCACTGCATCGACCGGTCACCGCCGGCCTCGGGCTCGGGGGAGGGAAGGTCGAGCTCGACCACCACATCGCGCCAGAAGGCGTTGTAGCCGTAGCACAGATCGGTGAACCGGGCGCGGAACATCGTGTTCATGATCAGGGTGAGCGCGCGGTTGCCGATGCTGCGCAGGCCGGTGATGTCGGAGGACCCGCCGCCGGTGACATAGCGGCTGCCCTTGGCGAAATCGGCGCCGTTCTGCAGGGCCGCCACGAAGCGGTTGATCTCGGTCGGGTCGGCCGAGCCGTCGGCGTCGAACATCACGATGATGTCGCCCGTCGCGGCCGCGAAGCCGCAGGCGAGCGCATTGCCCTTGCCCCGCCGGGTCTGCCGCAGGGCCTTGATCTCCGGCATGGCCTCGCGCGCGGCCTCGAGGGTTCCGTCCTCGGAATGGCCGTCGACCAGGATCACCTCGTCGGCCCACGCCAACTGCGGCAGGATGCGTCGCAGGTTCTTCGCCTCGTTGAGTGCCGGAATCACGATCGTGATCGTCGGCGCGGCGGGGCGATGCTTCGGATAGGTCACTTTGTCCCCCGAGTGGTTCCGATTCTGGTGAATCTGGTCTCGTTGATCTGATCTGGTCTGGTCAACTTGATCGCGATCGGGGAGGAAGCGTTGCCAACACAGGGAAATGTGCGGCGGTGTGATGTGATCCCCCGATCGCCGGGCAGCCATTGCCCGATCACTTCCGCTTCGGCAAGCATGCTACCCCACGATCCCCATGCCTTGGCCAATCGTGGGGGGCCGGGTCGTCTCCCGGCGGGTGATTCCCGGGTCGCAGCGGTTGCGCCAGCGCGACAGCAGATAGCTCGCCGGGCCGCTCAACAGGCCGAGCATCTCGACCCGGCGCAGCCTGGTCATCAGCCCGGGGGAGATCGGCGCGGGACGGCGGGCTCCCACGCTCTCGTCGGCCTCGCGCAGCGCGGCGTTCCGGCGCCAGGGGATGATCAGGCCGGCCAGGTGCCGCAACCCGGGAAGCGCCACCGGCGCCGCGTGGCGCGCCAGCCGCGGGTGGAGCGCGACCTTGGTCAGCCAGGCACCCAGCCCGCGGCCGTAGCCGGTGACCTGGGAGCGCAGGGCAGACAGCTCGGCGCGGTGCCGGTGCCAGACCACGGACGACGGCTCGACCGCGACGGCATAGCCGGCGGCGAGGGCGGTGAGGAAGACGTCCAGGTCCTCCCCGCCCTTGGTCGGCGTGCCCGGACCGAGCCGGACATCGGAGCCGCCGATCGTTTCCCACGTCTCGCGCCGCACGGCCATGTTCGCGCCGGTGCCGTAGCGGCCGACCTCGAACGGGAAGAGCCCGCGCGGGGAGGGCGGGTCGGCCAGCCGGTAGGTGACCGGCGTGAGGTTCGACGCCCAGGTGACCCGCTCGTCGAACCACGCCTGGGCCGGGGTGGCCAGCTCGCCGGTGGGGACCATGCCGCAGACCACGCCGATGTCGGCGCCGCGGGAGAACCCGGCGGCCAGTTGGCGCAGCCACCAGCGATCGGCGACCACATCGTCGTCGGTGAACGCGAGGTGATCGCCGCGGGCCGCGGCGACCCCGGCATTGCGGGCCCGCGAGGCTCCCGGGCGCGGCTCACGGACCAGGCGAACCCGCTCGTCGTCCACGGCGCGCACCACCTCGGCGGTCGCATCGGTCGCCGAGCCGTTGTCGACCACGATCAGTTCGAAGTCCGGGTAGTCGGTCTCCAGCACCGAGCGCACGGCATCGGCCAGTGGGCCCGGCCGGTCGCGGGTGGGGATGATCACGCTGAAGAACGGCAATGCGGTCCCGATCGGGCCGCGCAGGGACTGGCGTTCGGGCAGGGCGCTCGCGCGGCGCCACAGCTCGTCGGCGTCGACGGCCCCGTCGACCACGGGAGCCGTGACGAATCCGACGGCGGTCTGTCCGTCGCGCACCAGGAACCGTGCGTTGCGATAGCCGGACCCGTCGCGCAGCGGGAGTTTGCCATGTCGGACCGGTGGCGCGCTGCGGTCATAACTGCCGATCCAGCTCGCCTCCGGCCACACGGGCGCGCCGATCCGCATCGGCGGTTCCAGAGCCGTGTCGGTCATCGATCTCCTGTCACAGCGGGTGATTCGGCGCCCCGGTCCCAGATCGCCCACGGACGTTGCCCGGTGGTCCACATCCGGTCGAGTTCGGCGCGCTCCTTGAACGTGTCGGCGGCCTTCCAGAATCCGTCGTAGGGCTGGGCCAGTGCGCGGCCCTGGGTCGCCAGTCGGGCATAGGCGTCGCCGATCAGGTCCTCGCCCGGGCCGAGATGGTCGAACACCTCCTGGCGCAGGATGATCATGCCGCCATTGACCCGCATCGGCATCGTCGCCACCGGCGTGATCTTGGTGACCCGGTGCTTCTCGTCGACCTCGAGCACGTGGAAGGTGTCCTGCGGTGGCACCGACATCACCGAGGCCACGGCCTGTCCGTCGTCGACGAAGGAGTCGATCATGCTCGGCAGATCGGCATCGGTCAGCACGTCGGCGTAGTTGGCGAGGAAGATCTCGTCGTCGCCGAGCAGCGGGCGTACCCGTCGCAACCGTTCCCCGATCGAACTGGTCAGACCCGTGTCGACGAAGTTGATCGTCCAGTCGGACATCTCGTCATCGAGCAACTCGACCTTCCCGCCGCGCAGCGCGAAGTCGTTGTGCGCGGTCGGTGCATGGTTGAGGAAGTAGTCCTTGATCATCTGCGCGCCGTAGCCGAGGCACAAGATGAACTCCTTGTGCCCGAAGTGGGCGAAATAGCGCATGACGTGCCACAGCAACGGATACGGCCCGACGAGTTGCATCGGTTTCGGGACGTCGTCGGTCGCGCTGCCGCGCATCCGCATCCCGTAACCGCCACAGAACAGCACGACCTTCAGTCCGTGACTCCTCATGATTCCCCCCAAACTCCAGGCAACTACGCGGTCAGCGCTCTGCCGGCGAAGCGCCGAGCCCGGTCGGCAGGGGCGTCGGTGCCCCGGTCGCCGGATCGACGATCTGCAACGTGGGCTGGGCGAAGACCAGCCGCCCGCCCCACTCGGCGATGCCTGCCAGTTGGTGGGTGATCTCCTCGCGCAGATTCCACGGCAGCACCACGACCAGATCCGGTCGGTCTGCATACAACTGCTCCACCGGCCGGATCGGGATCCGGGTGCCGGGCGTGAACCGCCCGTGCTTGTAGGGATTGCGATCGACCAGGTAGGGCAGCAGGTCGGGCCGGATGCCGCAGAAGTTCAGCAAGGTCTGGCCCTTGCCCGGCGCGCCGTAGCCGGCCACCTTCAGGCCCGCGTCGGCCGCGTCGATCAGCAGGCGGACCAGGTCGCGCCGGATCCGCGACACCCGCGGGGCGAGGCCGGCGTACCCGTCGACGCGGTCGAGCCCCGCCGCGCGCTCGGCGTCGGCGACTGCGCCCACCCGGGGCGACGGCGTCGGTGCGTGTTCGGCCGGGGCGGCCCAGAAGCGGATCGATCCGCCGTGGGTCGGGATCAGCTCGACATCGACCAGGCTGAGATCGGCGGCGGTGAGGGCGCCCCGCGCGGCGAGCACCGTCCAGTACTGGAAGTGCTCGTGGTAGACGGTGTCGAACTGGGCATCGGCGACGAGGTTAAGGGCGTGGTGCACCTCGATGCTGATCCGCCCGTCGTCGGCCACCAGGGTGCGCAATGCGCGGGTGAACCCCGCCACGTCGGGGATGTGCGCCCAGACATTGTTGGCGACGACCAGATCGGCCGGACCGTGCTGCTCCCGCACCCGGCGTGCCAGCGGTTCGGTGAGGAAGTCGTTGACGACGGGTACGCCGCGGCGCACCGCCTCCGCGGAGACATTGGTGCTCGGCTCGATGCCCAGACAGGGGATCTTGCGGTCGAGCACGTGCTGCAACAGATAGCCGTCGTTCGCGGCGACCTCGACCACCAGGCTGTCGCCGTCGAGCCCCAGGCGATCGGTCGCGTCCGCGACGAAACGCCGCGCGTGATCGACCCAACTGGTCGAGAAGGAGGAGAAGTACGCGTACTCGGTGAAGGTGTCCTCCGGCGTGATCAGCGCGGGGATCTGCAGCAGCAGGCAGCGCCGACACAGCCGCACGTGCAACGGATAGGTCTGCTCCGCGGCATCCAGCTCCGCCGCGGTCAGGAATCGTTCGCACGGTGGCGTCGCGCCCAGATCGAGCACGCTGACAAGTTCGTCGGCACGACAAAGCCGACAGGTATCCCCCGACACATCCGGCAACCTACCACCGCCGACCCGGATCGGGACATTCGCGGCGACAGGGCCCCGCGCGGATTGGTCAGCGCGGCGAGCGGTGTGGCAGACTTGACGGCTGCTGCCCGCGGTCTCGGCTCCTGCCACAGGGGGAACGCCCGAGTGCGCGGGCAGACGACTGCTCACCCAGCACCTGGTGACCTGTGGCACCGGCGAGGACAACCCATGAACAAGCTCATCGAGGCCGCCACCCAGCCTGCCGTGCGGGAGGACATCCCCGAGTTCCGGGCCGGCGATTCCGTGCGCGTGCACGTCAAGGTCGTCGAGGGCAACCGCTCCCGCGTCCAGGTCTTCGCGGGCGTCGTGATCGCCAAGAACGGCGGCGGCATCTCCGAGACCTTCACCGTCCGCAAGGTCAGCTTCGGCGTCGGCGTGGAGCGTACCTTCCCGCTGCACAGCCCCATCATCGACAAGATCGAGGTCGAGCGTCGCGGCGATGTGCGCCGCGCGAAGCTCTACTACCTGCGCGGCCTGCGCGGCAAGGCCGCCAAGATCAAGGAGAAGCGCGACAACTGATCGCGTCGCTCAGCGCACGCCGGCCACCCGGAACTGGACACTGATCCGGGGGCCGGCGTTTCGCATCTTCGGCACCGCGTGCTCCCAGGTGCGCTGCGCCGTGCCGCCCATCACGACCACATCGCCCGAGGCCATCGGGATCTGCAGCGACCGGCCGCCGCCGCGCGGCCGCAGCGCCAGGCGCCGCACCTCGCCGAGCGAGACGATCGCGACCATCGTGTCGTGGGTGCTGCCGCGCCCGATCCGGTCACCGTGCCAGGCCACGGAGTCGCGGCCGTCGCGGTACAGGCACAGCCCGGCGGTGACGAAGTCCTCGCCGAGCTCGGGCCGGTAGTGCGCGGAGAGCTCGGCGCGCATGGCATGCAGCAGCGGGTGCGGCCACGGATCGCCGGCGCCGTGGAAGCTGAGCAGCCGCGGGGTGTCGACGACGCGGTCATACATCTGCCGCCGCTCGCCGCGCCATGGCGTGTCGGCGAGCAGTCGCTCCATCAGCAGGTCGGGTCGCAGCACCCAGCCCGGTCGGACGTCCAGCCAGGCGCCGCGGGTCAACTCGCGGCGGCTGAGGCCGTCGGCGTAGCGACCGGTGCCGGGCTCGTCGTGGTCGACGGCGTCGAAGAGGGTGACCTGGCTCATGCGTGCAGCGTACCCGCTGATTCGAACTGATGTGCGAACCCGGCGCGCCGCGCGTGGTGTCGCCCGGGCGGGCTAGGCTGGCTCCTCGGTGGCGCCCACGCGGTGCCTGCCACGCGTGCGAGCGGCGCGCGGAGCGACGGAAGGGCAGTTGGTGGGCGAAGCGGTGGACTCCGGTCAGGACGCGACCGTCGGAGACAACGTTCGGCGACGCGAGAAGCGCTCGCCCGGTCGCTCGTTCGCCCGCTTCGTCCGCGAGTTGGTGATCGTCATCGTCGGCGCGCTGGTGCTGTCCGGGCTGTTGCGCGCGTTCGTGGCCCAACCATTCCTGATCCCGTCGCAGTCGATGGAGAACACGCTGCAGGTCGATGACCGGGTCGTCGTGCAGAAGATCACGCCCTTCCAGCGCGGCGACATCGTCGTCTTCAAGGACCCGGGCGGCTGGCTGCCGGCGACCCAGGAAGCCGCGGAGCGCGGGCCCGTCGGCAAGGCTCTCGAGTTCTTCGGGATCCTGCCCGACACCAGCGACGATCATCTGATCAAGCGCGTGATCGGCGTCGCCGGCGACACCGTCGCCTGCTGCGATCCCGACGGGCGGGTGACCGTCAACGGCAAGGCGCTGGAGGAGCGGGCATACCTGTATTCCTCCGGCGGTGAAACCGTGGACCCCGCGCGCGTCCCCTTCGAGGCCGTGGTGCCGGCCGGGCACATCTTCGTGATGGGCGACCACCGCAATTTCAGCGCGGATTCTCGCTGCCACATGGATCAGGAGGGTCCCGAGGGCTATCCCGGTTCGGCCGCGTTCGTCCCGGTCGACAACGTGGTCGGGACGGCCTGGCTGATCGTGGCGCCGTTCGACCGCTGGCGGACCTTCAGCACGCCGACGACCTTCGCCGGCGTACCCCCGCCCGGGCCGGCGCCCGCCCGGGGCACCATCTCGCCGGAGGGGGCGGGTTGCTGAGATGACGGCGAGCGACCGCAGGGGTACGCAGCGGCCCTGGCTGGTCCGGCGCGACAGCGGCATCTACGGCTACGAGCGTGCGCTGGCCCGGGCCGGCCTGGCGCCCGTCGCGGGCGCCGACGAGGCAGGCAGGGGCGCGTGCGCGGGGCCCCTGGTGGCCGCCGCGGTGATCTTGGCCCCGACCCGGGCCGGGCAGATCACCGGTCTGCGGGACTCCAAGCTGATGACCCCCGCGGCGCGCGAGCGCGCCTTCGACGAGATCCGTCGCAATGCGCTCGCGTATGCCGTTGTGGCCGTCGAGTCGACCGAGTGCGACCGCCTCGGCATGCATGTCGCGAACGTCCAGGCGCTGCGCCGGGCGCTGCACCGGCTGGACGCGGCCCCGCGCTTCGTGCTCACCGACGGGTTCGGTGTCGACGGTCTCGGGGTGCCGGGTCTGGCGATGTGGAAGGGCGATCGGGTGGCCGCCTGCGTCGCCGCCGCATCCGTGCTCGCCAAGGTCACCCGCGACCGGCGGATGGCCGAGCTCGCCGTGGCGTACCCCGACTTCGGCTTCGAGGTGCACAAGGGCTACTGCACGGCCGAGCACCAGGCGGCGCTGGACGAGCACGGGCCGTGCCCGGAGCACCGTCGCCGCTTCGACAACGTGGTGACGGCCGAGCGCGCACACGCCGGGCGTCGTTCGGCCGCGACCGCGGGCAGGCGGGGCTAGAGTGGCGGTGAGATGAGCACCGAGGATCTTGACGCCTACGAGAGCGAACTGGAGCTGCAGCTCTACCGCGAGTACCGCGATGTGGTGCGGCTGTTCAAGTACGCGGTGGAGACCGAGCGCCGCTTCTACCTGTGCAACGCCATCGATCTGAAGGTACGCACCGAGGGCGGCGACGTGTACTACGAGGTGTCGCTCGGCGATGCCTGGGTCTGGGACGTCTATCGGCCGGCCCGCTTCATCAAGAGCGCGAAGGTGCTGACCTTCCGCGATGTGTCGATCGAGGAGATCGTGCACTCCGATCTCGAGGTCCCCGGCTCCGAGAGCTGAGTCCGTCCACAGGGCACCCGATCCGCCCGGTTGTCCACAATTTCGCCGACGGCTGACAATTCGCGGACCCGACCGGCCAATGGTCTGGCATGGGAGTGGGGAACGCGCGGATCGCCCTCGGGCGGCATGGCGAGGATCTGGCGGCGGAGCTGTTGCAGGCGTCCGGCTTCGTCGTGCTGGAGCGCAATTGGCGCTGTGCCGCTGGTGAGGTCGACATCATCGCGCGCGATGTCGCCGCCGACGCCGTGGTGTTCTGCGAGGTCAAGGCGCGCCGGGGCCTCGGCTTCGGTGATCCGCTGGAGTCGATCACGGCAGACAAACTGCGCCGGTTGCGGCGACTGGCCGGCCACTGGCTGGCCGCCCACGATGCCGGCCCGACCCGGATCCGGCTCGACGCGATCGGCGTGCTGCTGGGCGGCCCACGACCGCGGCTGCGCCATGTGCGGGGGATCGGCTGATGAGCGGCGCCATCGCGTGCGCGTGGTCGGTCGCCCTGCTGGGCATGCGCGGCCAGCCGGTCGAGATCGAGGCGGCGGTCGGCGGCGGCCTGCCGCGCACCGTCCTGGTCGGGCTGCCGGATGCGGCGCTCTACGAGGCTCGCGACCGCTGCCGGGCGGCGGTCGCCAGCAGCGGTTTCGACTGGCCCGCGTCGCTGATGACGATCAACCTGACACCGGCCTCGCTGCCCAAGGCCGGCTCGCACTACGACCTCGGCATCGTCGCCGCCGTGCTCGCCGCGACCGGGGTCGGCAGCGCCGATCGGATCGCCGGGCAGGTGTTCCTGGGCGAGCTCGGCCTGGACGGCCGGGTCCGGCCGGTGCGAGGTGTGCTGCCCGCCCTGCTGGCCGCGGTCGAGCACGGGTTCGACCGCGCGGTCGTGCCCGCGGCGCAATGGGCCGAGGCGGCGCTCGTCGACGGCATCGCCATCACCGGTGTCGCCGATCTGCGCGAGCTGGCCGACCTGCTGCGGGGCCGGCCCCGGCCGGTCCGGGCCGCGGAGCCGGAGCCGGCCGGCCGCGGCGAGCCCGCCGCGGGGCCCGAGCCGCCCGATCTCGCCGACGTGGCCGGGCAGCTCGAGGCGCGGTGGGCGCTGGAGGTGGCGGCCGCCGGACGCCACCACCTCTTCCTGCAGGGGCCGCCGGGCGTCGGCAAGACCATGCTCGCCGAGCGGTTGCCGGGCATCCTTCCTCCGCTGCGACCGAGCGAGGGCCTCGAGGTCTGCGCGGTGCAGTCCCTGGCCGGTCGGGTGGTCAGCGACCGGGTGCCGGAGCTGCCGCCGCTGGCCGACCCGCACCACACGGCCTCGGTCGCGAGTTTGGTCGGCGGTGGTGCCCGGATCGCGCGGCCGGGTGCGGTCAGCCTCGCCCACCGCGGGGTGCTCTTCCTCGACGAGGCGGCCGAGTTCAGCCCGCGCGCCCTGGATGCCCTGCGCACCCCGCTGGAGACCGGCCAGGTGACCTTGGCCCGGGCCGCCGGGCAGGTGAGCTATCCCGCCAGCTTCCAGTTGCTGCTCGCCGCAAACCCCTGCCCGTGCGGCAATTCCGGGGTTGCCGGTGCGGTGTGTGAGTGTGCCCCCGCGGCGGTGCGGCGCTACCGCTCGCGGCTGTCGGGACCGGTCTTGGACCGGGTGGACATCCACCAGGAGCTGCGCCCGCTCCGCAAGGCGCTGTTGCGCAGCGCGCGGGAGCGGGCCGAATCGAGCGCGGCGGTGGCGGCCCGGGTGGTAGGCGCCCGGCTGCGCGCTCTGGCGCGGATGACCGACACCCCGTGGACGACCAACGGCGAGGTGCCCGGGCCGTGGATCCGGGCGCACTGGCCCGCCCCGGGCGGGGTCGAGCTGGTGGAGGAGGCGATGCTGCGCGGCAAGATCAGCGGCCGCGGTGCGGACAAGGTCATCCGGGTCGCCTGGACGCTCGCCGACCTGGCCGGTCGCGACGGGCCGGGCCGCGACGAGGTCCGCCTCGCGCTCGCGCTGCGGCGGGGCGAGGCCGCGCTCGATCGGGTGGCCGGATGAGCGCCGCGGTCGGCGACGCCGAGCGCGAGGCGCGACTCGGGCTGAGCTGCGTTGTCGAGCCGGGCTCGCTCGAGGTGGCCAGGGCCGTCGCCGAGCACGGTGCGATCGCGGTCTGGGCGGGCCTGCGCGGGGGAAGCGGTGCGCTGGCCCGGCGGGCCTCGGCGCTCGACCTGACCGCTGTCGCGCGACAGGCGGTCGATGCCGGAGCGCGGTTCGTCATCCCCGGCGATGCGGAGTGGCCGCGCGGCCTCGACGACCTCGGGGCGGTGTCGACGCGGGCGATCACCCCGGCCGAGCTGGGTGGCCTGCCGTTGGGGATCTGGTTGCGCGGGCCGGCCAGCGTCGCCGCGCGCTCCGTCGCCATCGTCGGCTCCCGCGCCAGCACCGCCTACGGCGAGGGCGTCGCGGCCGATCTCGCGGCCGACCTGGCCGAGGCGGGGGTCGCGGTGATCTCCGGCGGCGCCTACGGCATCGACGCCGCCGCCCACCGCGGCGCACTGGCCGGCGGAGGAGCCACCGTCGCGGTGCTCGCCTGTGGGGTCGATGTCGCCTACCCGCAGGGCAATGCATCGCTGCTGGCCGCGATCGCCGCTGAGCACCTGGTGCTCTCCGAGCTTGCGCCGGGCAGCCACCCCACGCGGGTCCGGTTCCTCGCCCGGAACAGGCTGATCGCCGCGGCTACGAGCGCCGTCGTCGTGGTGGAGGCCGCGCACCGCTCCGGCGCGCGGAACACCGCGAGTTGGGCCCGCGCCCTCGGTCGCCCGCTGCTCGCCGTGCCCGGTCCGATCACCTCGGCCGGATCGGTGACGCCGAACCAGTTGATCCGCGATCACGTCGCCGAGGCGGTGACCGGGGCAGCCGACGTGCTGGAGATCATCGGGCGGGCCGGCGAGGACCTGGCGCCGGAGCTGCCGCCGGATGCGCCGCGCCCCGTCGACGCGCTGCCGGCGGACCTGTTGGGTCTGTTCGAGGCGCTTCCGGGCCGTGGCGGCATCGCGGCCGGTGATCTTGCGCTGCGGCTCGCCCGGGAGCTGCCGCGGGTGATCATCGACCTCGGTCGGCTGGAGGAGGCGGGGCTCGCCCTCCAGCTCCCCGACGGGCGGTGGAAGATCAGACCCGGCGGCGCGGGCTGAGGGGTCGTCTGGCAGGGGAGCGGGGCATCGTCCGCCCGGCCCGGATGTCGATGGCGTGGAAGGCTGTGCTGTATGAGCTTCTATGCGCGAAGGTCGCCGCGGCTGGCGCGCCAGATCGCCGCCGACGTGTTCGTGGCCTGCTGGCTGGTCGCATGGTTCGTGATCGGCCGGATCGCCGACGGTGTGGTCCGTGCGATCGCGGATCCGGTGCGGGGGATCGCCGGTTCGGTCGCGGACGTGCGGCGCGACCTGGACGGCGCGGCCGACCAGGTCGGCGGCGTACCCGGCCTGGGCGACATGCTGCGGGCGCCGTTCGAGGCGGCCAGCGGCAATCTCGGCGGCGTCGTGGACGCCGCCGAGCAGCAGATCCGGGCCGTCGAACAGGCCGCGACCCTGGTCGGCGTGCTGACCTTCGCCGTGCCGGCGCTGATCATGATCGTCTGGTGGCTGCCGGGCCGGCTGCGGTTCCACGCGGACAACCGTGCGGCGCGGGCGATGCTGCGAGCCGGCCACGGCGCGGACCTGCTGGCGCTACGGGCGATCGCCCGCCAACCCCTGCCACGGCTCGCCCGTACCGGCGTTGACTTCGCCGAGGGCTGGCGGACGCGCGACCCGGAGACGATCGGCCGTCTCGCCGCGCTCGAACTGGAACGGGTCGGGCTGTAGCGCGGTCGCGACCGCCGCCAGCGCCTCGCCCGCCGCTCAGGCGATCAGATCCGCATACTCGGGATGGTCGGCAACGAACCGTGCGGTGTAGGGACACTGCGGAATGACCCGCCAGCCGAGCTCGCGGGCCCGGTCCAGGGCGAAGGAGGTCAGCTTGCCGGCGATGCCACGGCCCTGCCGCGCGGGATCCGTCTCGGTGTGGGTGAATGTGGCCACGTCGCCGGCCAGCGCGTAGTCGATCAGACCGACCACCTCGCCGGCGTCCTCGGCCAGGAAGCGTGCCCCCGCCTCGTCGTGTCGCAGCTCCATCGTCTGTTCCTCCTCCGGTTCGCGGTCATCTCCGACGCTCGGACCGCACAGTGATCACATGCCGGTCCATGATCAGATCCAGCCGTTGCGCCGGGCCAGCCTGGCCGCCTCGTGCCGGTTGGCGACGGCCAGCTTGGTGACGGCCGCGGACAGATAGTTGCGGACCGTGCCCACCGACAGCGCCGCGCGGCTGGCGATCTCGTCGATCGGCGAGCCGTCGGCGGCCAGGGCGAGCACATCGGCCTCTCGCGGTGACAGCGGCGAGTCGCCGGCCCCGATCGCCTCCGCGGCCAGCTCGGGATCGACATAGCGGCCGCCGTCGTTGATCGTCCGGATCACCGTGGCCAGCACCTGCGCCGAGACCGTCTTGGGCACGAAACCCCGCACGCCCGCGGCCAGCGCCGCCTTCAGGTAGCCGGGACGGCCGTGGCTGGTGACGATCATGCAGGCGCATCCGGGCACCTGCGCCACGATCTGCTTGGCGGCCTCGATCCCGTCCAGCCCCGGCATCTGCAGATCCAGGACCGCCACATCGGGGGTGGCGTGACGGGCCGCCGCGACGGCCTCGGTGCCGGAACCGGCCTGGGCGACCACCGCGAGGTCGTCCTCCAGGTCCAGCAGTCCGGCGAGCGCGTCGCGGATCAGGCCCTCGTCGTCGGCGAGCAGGATCGAGATCACCGTGCCAGCCTTTCACGCTCGCCGCGCCGACCGGGGATCGCCGGTCGGGCGGCGATACCCCGGCCGCCGCGGGCGGGATCTGTCAACGGCACCTCGGCCTGCACCGCGAATCGCCTGTCGTCGGACCGGGTACGCAGCTCGCCGCGGACGCTGGCCAGCCGCTCCCGCAATCCGGTCAGCCCCGACCCGCCGACGTGATCGGCCGGGGATTCGCGTACCCCGTCGTTGGTGATCACCAGGCGAACCCGGTCCCCGAGGCGATCCAGTCGGACGGTGACCCGGGTCGCGGTGGCGTGCCGGAGCAGGTTCGTCACCGATTCGCGCAGCACCCAGCCCAGCGCCTCCGACACCGGTTGGGGTAGACCGTCGGGGTCGCCGGCGATCTCGGCCCGGACGCCGGCCGACTCCAGCACGGACCGGGCGCCCACCAGCTCGTGGGCCAGGGTCGTGTGCCGATAGCCGCGCACCACCTCGCGTACCTCCTTGCCCGCGTCCTCGACGAGCTGATGCACCTCGCGCATCTGGACCGCGGACTCTGCGCTGCGGCCGCGATCGGCGAGGCCCGCGGCCAGCTCGCTCTTCACGGCCACGGTCGACAGCGTGCGGCCGAAGACATCGTGCAGGTCCCGGGAGAAGCGCAGACGCTCCTCCGCCACGGCGAGCCGGGCCGCCGTGTCGCGGGCCGACTGCAGCTCCCAGAGCACCCGCAGCATCCACGCGGTGTGCCAGAACGTGAGCAACACGAAGGGCGCGATCGCCGCGACCAGGATCGTGAGGCCGAGCGTGGCCCCGGCCGAGCCCGGACCGGGGAAGATCATCAACATTGCCGCCGACAGTCCGGAGGTGACGACGGAGGCGACCAACACATCGCGGAAACCGAGGATCGGCGTCACGCAGGAGAAGGCGTAGATCAGGGTGTAGGCGCCGAGCAGCGGCTGGATGAAGGCAGCGGACGCGACCGAGGCCAGCACACCCAGGGCGACCCACCCCACGAGCCTCCAGTCCGGCGGCCAGGACAGGCGCAGCGTGGAACGGCGGCGCATCGCCGCGAGAGTGCGACGGATGACCAGCGCCCCGACCACCGCCACGACCAGGGAGCCGACCAGGGCGAGAACTCCGCGCACCGGCTCGTCTGCGGCGCTTCGTCCCATCACGAAGAACACGAGCGGGATCGTCATCGGGGTGAGATACATGGTCCAGCGCAGGTAGAACTCCAGGCGCCGCGCATTGACCTGCGCCCATCCGGCGGTGTCCGACATGGCGACGATCCTGCCACCGACGAGCGGGCGCGGGCGTTCGGCGACTCATGCGCTGGGCATGACGCCTGTCAGGTGGACGCTGCCGGCCCGGGCCGGCCGAGCTCCAACCCCAGATCGCCGGGGGCGTCGGCGGGCACGGTACGCGGTGCCACCCACAGGCCGCGGGCGGTCGCGGTCACCACCCCATCGGCCTCGACCTCGCCGGTGATCCAGACCTTGCGGCCGCCCGGGTCGTCGGGACGCGCGCGGATCACCAGTTCGGTGAACAGTGGGGTCGCGGCCAGGTAGTCGATCGTCAGAGTGCGGGTGAACCGCAGCCCGTCGCGTGGTTGGGCCCGTCCCAGGACCGAGTCCAGCAGGGCGGCCACCATGCCGCCGTGCACCCGACCGGGCGGCCCCTGGTAGCCGACCCCGAGCGTCGTCCGGCCCACCCACGCATCCTCGGCCTTGTCCCAGCGCACCACGGGCGCCAGCGGATTCGCGGGGCCGCCGATCAGGGCGCGGCTCTGCCCGTGCACACCCGACAGCCGCTGCCAGAAGGCGCGAACGGCATCCTGTGGGTCCGCCGCGTACGGCTCCAGCAACTCCCGCGCCCGGTCCAGCACGTCCGCGAGCTCCGGCGGCGGTGTCTCGTCGTCGCCCGTCCGCACGACCAGGTCGATGATCTCGCGCAACCGCGCTGCCGTCGGTTCCCACGGTGACGAATGGCTCACCCGCGGGAGCTTAGCGTTCGATAGGTGGCCGACGGTGCGCGAGACCCGCAGGGCCTACCGCACGACGTCGTAGACGGCCTTGACGACCCCGTTGCCGTAGGCCTCGGACTCGCGCAGCGTCAGCCGCTGCTCGGCCTGGTTGCTGCGGCTGAAGATGCTCTTGCCCTCCCCGAGCAGGACCGGGAACACCAGCAGGTTGTACCGGTCGATCAGGCCCGCGTCGGCGAGGCTGCGGGCGACCTCCCCGCTGCCATGGACGAAGATGCCGCCACCGTCGGTCTGCTTCAGGGCCGCGACATCGTCGACCGAGCGCAGGATGGTGGTCTCGCCCCAGCCGCCGACGAGGTCCTGCTCACCGAGCGTGGTGGACAGCACATACTTCGGAAGATCCTGGTACGCCGCATGATCGGCCGACTGCGACCAGAACGGCGCGAACGCCTGATAGCTGCGGCGGCCGAAAAGCAGCGCCCCGGTGTCGGCCAGCTCCTCGCCCTTCAGGGCGAAGGCCGCCTCCTCGAACGGGGTGCGGAAGACCCAGCCGCCGCCCGGGTGCCCCTCGACGTCACCGCCGGGGGAGTCCATCACGCCGTCCAACGTGACGAACCCCGTCCATACCAATTCCCTGGCCATCTCGCTCAACTCCCTCGATGTGGGCCACTCGTGCAGCGGCGCTCGCGCGAAGAATAGGTGGGCAAAGGGTGACAGCACTGGCCCTCGCCGGTCGGGCTAGCCTGTCGCGGTGCTGATCCTGCTGCCTCCGTCGGAGGGCAAGCGCCGCCCGGTCCGGGGTCGGTCGCTCGATCTTTCGGCGCTGTCCTTCCCCGACCTTGCCGGGCTCCGGGAGCAGGTGATCGCTGCCACCGTCGAGGCCGCCGGGCGATCCGATGCCGCACGGCTGTTCGGGGTCTCCGCCGGGCTGGCGGGCGAGGTGGCCCGCAATGCCGCGCTCGCCTCCGCGCCGACGGCGCGCGCCGACCGGGTCTACGACGGCGTGCTCTACCGGGCACTCGACCCGGGCTCGCTGGACGCCGCGGCCAGGCGTCGGGCGGGCCGGTGGCTGGTGATCAGTTCCGCCCTGTTCGGGGCGCTGCGGCCGGCCGACCGGATCCCTGCCTACAAATTGTCGATGGGTGCCCGGCTGCCGGGCCTGCCCGAGCTGGCCGCGCTCTGGCGTACCGCCCTGCGGGGTCCCCTCGATGCTGCGGCCGGCACCGGTCTGGTCGTCGACTGCCGGTCCGGCAGCTATGCGGCTGCCTGGCGGCCGGCGCCGCCCGCCCGCTGGGTCCGGGTTGAGGTGCCCGGCGCGACCCACGACGCGAAGTTCGCCCGCGGGCTGGTGGCCCGCGCCGTGTGCGCCCACCCGGGCGTGCCGACGACGCCGGAGGACCTGGCCGACCTGCTGCCGGCCGGCTGGGTGGTCGGGCTGGACACCCGATCCGCACCGGCTGCGCGGCTCGAGGTCTCGGCACCCGCCGGATCCGCGGTTCCTTGATCGTGGTCACGATTTGGTAGCCTCCCTCCTCGGGACTGCACCACTCGGCATCGGCCGAGGACCAAATCGGGGGTCGTGGGGTCCCGTACTGTCGGCGACCCCTGCGCACTTATCGATTGGGGGAGCGGTTGACTGCGACCATTACGCCGCCAGCAATCCCGGGTTCGTCCAGTCGCACGGCGTCACGCCTGCAGGTCTCCCATCCCTCGCACGTTCGTCGCCCGGTCTCTCATCGGCCGGGTCGTCGGCCCGGTCGGCTGTCGCGCTGGTTGGCGCTCCCGCCGCTCCCTCCTGAGGTGAATCCCGACGCCGGACCGCTCGGGCGAGTTGTCCTCGCCTTGTGCGCGGTGGCCGTCCTGCTCATCGGCGTCGCCGGTCGCGCGGCCGGCTGGCCCGTGGCAACGGTCCTGCTGGCGACCTACCTGAACTTCGGGCCGGGGCTCGCCGTCGCGCTGTTCGGTCGGATGCCGTGGCACCGCCTGGTGCTTCTCGCGGTGACCGTCTCCCAGGCCGTGCTCGTTGCCGTCAGCTTCCCCTTCGCCTGGACCGGTGCGGTCCGCATCACGGCCCTGTGGCCGGTGCTGGCCGTGGTCAGCGGCGGGCTGATGCTGCTGGCGGTGCGCGGCGACCTGCGCCTGCTCGCCGCCGGCCGCGCCCGGTGGCCGCGGCCGAGTCGTGATCTCGCGCCCACGGCACTCGCCCTGCTCGGCCTCGGTATCTGCCTGTTCGCGGCGTGGCGCGTCGCCGGCCCGGCCCAACCGATGGGCGCGGCCATCACGGCCGGGCCGCTGTGGTTCGTCGGCGCCGCCGTGGTGCTCGCCGCGGTCGTGTGGTCCATGCTGGGCGGCTCGGTGTCCGGCACCGGTCGGCTCGCCGGCCCTGCCCTGATCGCGTCCTCCGTCGTCGTCACCAGCCAGTTCGTGATGTACCGGATGCCGACGGTGGGGGTCGCCGCCCGCCATCTCGGCATCGTCGACCTGCTCCAGGCGCGCGGCTACCTGTCGCCCGAGACCGACATCTACCAGACCTGGGCGGGCCTGTTCACCTCGACGGCCTTCGTCTTCGAGGTCGCCGGCGTCACCTCGCCGTTCGAGTACGCCGCGATCTGGGGCACGGTCGCGGCACCGGTCATGGTGCTCGCGGTGCGTACCCTCGCCGGCCGCTTCGTCATCTCGCGCAGGGCCTGGGTCGCGGGGCTGGTCTTCGCTCTGGCCAGCTCGCTGACGACCAGCTTCTATGCGCCCCAGGTCGTCGGATTCGTCTATGCCCTGATGATCCTGACCCTGCTCATCGGGCGCCCGCCCGCGCGGCACCCGTGGACCGATCCGTCGCTGCTGCTCGCCACGGCGTTGTGTGTTGCCCTCACGGTGACCCACCAGATCAGCCCGTTCCTGTTGGCCTTCGCCCTCGGCGCCCTCGCCGTCTTCCGGCTCGTCCGGCCGGTCTGGTTGCCCCTGATCCCGATGCTGCTGGCGGGCGGCTGGGCCTGGCTGAATCTTGGCGTGTTGCAGCGCTATCTGCCCACCGGGGCCTCGTTCGGGCGCATCTTCGACAATCTCGCGCCGCCCAGCCGTGCCGCATCGCCCTATCCGGTCTCGATCGTCAATCAGGTGACCTTCGGCGTGCCGGCCGCCGCCCTGCTGCTGGTCGGATGCTTCGCCGTGCTCACCGTGTTGCGATTGCGCACGCGGCTCGCGATCGGACTGACCGCCGCGGCCGCCAGCCCGGCGTTGCTGGCCGTCGGGACCGACTACGGGCAGGAAGGGATCTTCCGGGTGACGCTGTTCGCGCTGCCCTGGCTCGCGATCCTGGTCTCCTTGTGGCCGATGCCCACCCGCGTCCGGGTGCGCACGCCGGCGCGCATCGCGCTCGGCCTCGCGCTGGTCGTCATGTTCGCCGCCAACACCATCGGCCTGACCGGCATGGACTGGTCGCGGGTGATCCGGCGCTCCGACGTGGCGGCGGTGACCTACTTCGAGAACAACGCCCCGCCGGGTTCGCTCGCCTTCACCCTGGGTACCGGCGCGGCGACCCCGTCGCGGATCACGCGTCATTACGAGACGGTGGGCTTCCTCGGCCGCGAGACGCTCTTCCCGGCCGACCCGTTTGGCCAGACGGGCGGGCCGGACTACGACCCGGCCGCCGATGTCGACCGGACCACGGATGCGTTGCTGCTGACCGATGCCCCGCAGTACTGGGCGATCGCGACCACCACCACCGGCATCTTCGGCGACCGCTACGGCCAGCAGCGCCTCGCCGACTACGAGCGCCTGCGCGCGGCGTGGGCGGCGTCGCCCCGCTGGGAGCTCGTGTTCAGCGACGGCGATGTCCAGCTCTACCGCTATCGAGGGGAACGCGCGTGACCGAGCCGAGTCCGGTGATCGACGCCGACCCGATGCCCGCCGCCGTGATCGTGGCCCACGACCAGCCCACTCACCTGCACCGCCTGATCGCCGCACTCGATCCGCTGCCGGTCTTCCTGCACATCGATGCCGGCGCGCCGCGCGACCTGTGGCGCGAGATGACGGCCGGCCTCCCCGAGCGGGTCAGGCTGCTCCCGCGGGTCCAGGTCAGTTGGGCGGGCTTCGGCGTGCTGCAGGCCGAGCTGTTGGGTTACCGGGCGGCCCTGCGTACCGGTGCCGAGCACATCATCGTGTGCACGGGCAGCGACTACCCGCTGGTTTCCACCGACCGGATCGTCCGCACGTTGCGGGACCGTCGCGGATTCTCGTTCGGCTACATGCAGGCGCTGCCGATCGCCGAGTGGGGACCGACCCGCGGCTATGACCGTTTCGTGGTCCCGAACTGGCCGGTGCGGCGGCATCGGGTGGTGGCGCCGATCCCGCGTCGACGACCGCGCGGGCTGGCCCTCGCCGGGGGATCGCAGTGCAAGATTCTCGCCCGCCGGCACGCCGAACTGGTGATCGACCTGCTCGATCGCCATCCGCGCCTGCTGCGGTACTTCCGGCGATGCTGGGTCCCCGATGAGGTGGCCATCCCCTCCATGCTGCACAGCCCGGCCCTCGGTGGTCGCTGGCCGGCCGAATCGGTGCCGGGCCACCCCTGGTGGATGGACTGGGGCGAGGCCGAAGGACGGACCCGGGTGCGCAGCCCCGACTGGCTCGGCATCGCCGACTTCGAACGGCTGGCCGCTGCGGTCGCGGCCGGTCCCCACGTGATGTTCGCCCGCAAGATCGGCGACGACGCGGGCGATCTGGTACGCCGGATCGACGCCGAGCTACGAGCGGGAGTGGCCGGTGTCTCGGGTTGACAGCGACCGCGGGTCGCGCCAGGACCTGTTCGGCCGGGGGATGATCTATGTCGTCGTTTGGTCCATGCAACTCGTCGTGGCGACGGCGATCTCGCCGGTCCTGGCGCACCTGCTGCCCGTCGAGGAGTTCGGCGCGCTGGCGGCCGCCATCGCGCTGTACCAGTTGCTGTTGCTGCTCGCCGTCTTCGGCCTCGACCAGGCGCTCGAGATGCGCCGGCTGGAGGATCCCGACGCGGCCCGCACCCGCGGCCTGTTGGCTGCCGGGATCTGTTTCGCCTTCCTGATCGTCGCCGCCTTCGCGCTGAGCAGTCCGCTGTGGTCGTCGATGCTGGGATTCGCCGGCTACCGCGACCTGGTCCTGATCACCTTCGGATGGGCAGCGCCGGGGGCGGCGGTGATGTTGATGATGGCGTTGCTGCAGGCCGAGGACCGGCTCGCCCAATTCGCCTTCGTCAGCATCCTGTCCAGCGCCGGTGGCCCGGTGATCGGTCTGGCGATCATGTTGTCGATGGGCGATCGCAGCGCCGTCACCTACGCCTGGGGAGGGGTGTTCGCGCAGAGCTTGGCGCTGGTTCTCGGGCTGTGCTGGACCCGCCCGCGACCGGCCGGGCTGCGCGACCTTCCGGAGTTTCGTCGGGTGCTGGCCTTCGGCGCGCCTCTGCTGCTGGCCGGGCTCTCCCAATTCGTCCTCGCGGCGGCGGACCGGCTGGCCGTGTTGCGCGTGCTCGGCGAGGCCGAGGTCGCCCGCTACCAGATCGCCTTCACGATCGGCAATGTGATGTCGCTGCTGCTGACCTTCACCAATCGGGCGTGGCTGCCGCGGCTGAAGAGTCTCAGCGACGTGGCGCAGCGCTGGCAGGTCATCGAGCAGGCCCGCGACGGCATCTATGTGTTGCTCGGCTGGGCGATCCTCGGAGTCACCCTGGGCGCGCCGGTCCTGCTCCGCGTCCTCGCACCGCCCAGCTACCAGCCGGACAGCCTGGTGGTGGTCGTCTTCGTGGTGGCCTGTTGTGCGATCCCGGTCGCGTCCGGGGCGGCGAGCATGCAACTGCTCACCACCATCGGTGACACCCGGCCGCTGGGTTGGAGCGCGGTGCTCGCCGTGGCGGTGAAGATCGTGGTCACCGCCGCGCTGCTGGTCCCCCTGGGCATCCTCGGGGCCGCGATCGCCACCCTCGTCGCCCTGACCGCCCAGGTGGGCCTGCTGCGCTGGATCGCCACCCGCCGCCAGCCCGCGACCCGTCCCAATCGCCGGGTGCTCGGATTCGGCGCCGCCGCACTGGTGGTGGCCGCACTGTCGGTGCTGCTGCCGCAATCGGCAGGGTGGAACGCGGGCCGCTTCGCCATTAGCCTAGCCCTGACCATTCCGTTCTTCATGCGGATGCGCATTCTGCAGCGGGCAAACCCTGCTGCCCCTGACCCGGGAGAGAAATCGTGAGCCGACTGCGTTGGGCAGCCGCACTCGTTGGCATGGCATTGGTGGCCACGGCGACCTACTCCGTTGAACGGTCAACGGCGGCACCGTCGTTCAACGGCGACCAGGTGCCGCAGATCGACGGCTGGCGGGCGGATTTCTCCGAGGATTTCACCGCGGCCAGCGTGAATGATCAGAATTGGGGGCCCTACGGCTGGGGCTACCAGCCGGTCGGCAATGGCGCGATGGGTGTTTATCGACCCGAGAACACCACCATCTCCAACGGTACGCTGAATCTGACCTACGCCTACCGCGATGGCCAGTGGACCAGCGCCGGCGTCAGCGGCGCGCCGCTGTTCACGGCAGCCGGCGGTCGCTGGGAGTTCCGCGTCCGCCAGCCGCGCGCCGCGGGTCTGGGGTATGCCTTCCTGCTCTGGCCGGCCGGCGACAAGTGGCCGCCGGAGATCGACATCGCCGAGGGCAACTCCAACTCCCGGACCGTCAGCTCGTTCTACCACTTCCGGACCGCGGACGGTCGCGAGCGACTCGACGCGTCGCGGCAGGTCGACGATCCCTGGGTCTGGAACACCTACGGCGTGATCATCGAGGCCGACGAGTTGATCTTCACCCACAACGGCGAGCCCCACTCGCGGATCGCGCTCGACACCCCGGAGAAGCGGGCCGTGGTGAGCGAGCGCATGTGGATCGGGTTCCAGATCGGTGTGATGGACCCCAATGCCCCCGAGGCGGAATGGTTCGAGACGGTCAAGGGCGGCGTACCGAATGCGGAGACCCCCGCTTCCGGCACGGTCCAGATCGACTGGGTGGCGCACTACGTGCGTGACCCGGCCGCGTCGGGCGATGCCCGCTCCGACGGTGGGGGCGGTTCCCGCTCCGACGGCACCGGCGACCTGGCGTCCGGCGACGGCACGACCGCCACCGACAGCGGCGGCGCCGCCGGGGGCGAGACGAGCCGCTCCGGGAGCGGTGATGTCGCCGACGATCAGGGACGCACGCGCGGCGATCAGGGACGCACCAGCGGTGATCATTTGTGGAATCGCCTGAGGGAGTTTGCGGCTGGCGAGCGCCCGGGGCTGCCGTACAGCGTCTATGACCGATGAGGCAGGCGAGACCCCGGGGGAGGTCGCGCCATCCGGACCGATGATCTCGGTCTGCGTGCCCGCGCACAACGGCGGGCGCTTCATTCGCGAAACACTCGACTCCGTCCTCGGCCAACGCGACGCCGACTTCGAGGTCGTGGTGATCGACAACGCCTCGACCGACCAGACCCCGGCCATCCTCGAGGCGATCGACGATCCCCGGCTCCGAGTGGTGCGTACCCCGCGATTGCTGCCGATGGGGGAGAACTGGCGTTTTGCGATGACCCAGTTGCGCGGCGCACTGGTGAAGGTGGTGTGTGCCGACGACCTGCTGCGGCCCGGGGCGTTGGCCGCCCAGGCGAAGATCCTCACCGAGGACCCGTCGATCGCCCTCGTCGCCAGCCGCCGTGACTTCATCAACGCCGACGGGCAGGTGCGCGCCGCCGATCGCGGACTGCGCGGCCTGACCGGCCCGTGCGAGGCGCGCACGGTGCTACGCCGCCAGGTGCGCTGCGGGATCAACCAGATCGGCGAGCCCGCCAACGTGATGTTCCGGATGGCCGACTATGCGCGCACCACCGGCTGGAACGCCCACCGCGTCTACCCGATGGACGCCCAGTTGTGGGTGGAACTGCTACGGCTGGGCCGGCTGTACGCGCAGCCGCAGACGTATGCGGCTTTCCGGCTGAGTGGCAGCAATCTGTCCGCCAGCCACTCGGCCGAGCAGTACGCCCAGACCGACGAACTGCTCGGTGAGGTGGCGCGCGAGTGGGGGATTCCCCGCTGGCAGGGCGCACTCGGTCGCCTCGCTCGGCGCGCGGTGTGGGCGGCCTGGCGGATCCGGATCAAGCTGCTGGCACGCTCGGGCGCGGCGCGGTGAAGCCGTTGCGGCCGGGGCCGCTGGCCCGGGTGGCGGTGTTGGGCGCGCACTGTGACGACATCGCCATCGGGGCCGGCGGCAGCCTGCTCACCCTGTGCCGGGCCAACCCGGGCGTGATCATCGATGCGCTGGTGCTGAGCGGGGCCGGCACCGAGCGGGAGGCCGAGGAACGGGCCGCGCTGGCGGCGTTCTGTCCTGGCGCGGAGTTGCGGCTCACCGTGGCCGATCTGCCGGACGGTCGGATGCCGGGGGAGTGGGCGCGGGCGAAGTCCCTGGTCGCGGCGCATCGGCGTACCGGCGACCCGGATCTCGTGCTGGCACCCCAGCGTCGCGATGCCCACCAGGATCACCGCCTGCTCGCCGAACTGGTCGGGCAGGAGTATCGCGATCATCTGGTGCTGGGCTACGAGATCGTCAAGTACGAGACCGACCTGCCGACCGTGTCGGTGCACGTCGCGCTGGAACCCACCGTGGTCGGGGAGAAGATCGCGCTGATCACCGAGCACTACCCGAGCCAGCACGGGCGAAGCTGGTTCGACGACGAGGCATTCCGGGCCGTGCTGCGGATCCGCGGTGTCCAGGCGCAGGCCCGCCATGCCGAGGGCTTCGTGTTGGAGAAGGCGGTCCTCGACCTCACCGGCGGTGCCCAGAGTTGATCATGTTCGACCCATCCATCGGAGGATCTTGATGCGAGTCCTGTTGACCGGCCAGTTGGGCTATCTGGGTACGGTGATGGCGCCCGTGCTGACCGCCGACGGTCACGAGGTGGTCGGCCTCGACACCGGCCTGTATGCCGCCGAGCTGCTGGGCCCCGCCCCCGCCGACCCGCCCGCGCTGGCCGTCGACCTGCGCGACGTCACCGCTGATCAACTCGCGGGCTTCGACGCGATCGTCCACCTGGCCGCGCTGTCCAACGACCCGCTGGGCGCGCTCGACCCGGAGCTGACCTTCGCGATCAACCGTGACGCGTCCGTCCGGCTCGCCCAGCTCGCGAAGCAGGCGGGGGTGCGGCGCTTCCTCTACGCCTCGACCTGCTCGGTGTACGGGGCCGCCGGCGACTCCCTGGTCGACGAGACGGCCCCGCTGGCTCCGGTCACGCCGTATGCCCGCAGCAAGGTCGAGGTCGAGGACGAGTTGATCACGCTGGCCGATGACGATTTCCATCCGACCTCGCTGCGCAATGCCACCGCCTTCGGCTACTCCCCGCGGCTGCGGGCCGACATCGTGTTGAACAATCTGGTCGGCCATGCCGTGCTGACCGGACGGATCCGAGTGTTGTCGGACGGTACGCCGTGGCGACCACTCGTCCACGCAGCCGACATCGCCGAGGCGTTCCGGCAGACGCTCGCGGCGCCGGAGGAGGCGGTGCACGCCCGGGCATTCAATGTCGGCGACGAACGCAACAATGTCACGGTCGCGCAGATCGCCGACGAGGTCGCGCGCGCGGTGCCCGGTGCCGAGGTCGAGATCACCGGGGAGTCCGGGCCCGATCCGCGCTCCTATCGCGTCGACTTCTCCGCGATCCGGGAGGCGCTGCCAAACTTCGGGTGTCGCTGGTCGGTCGCGGACGGGGCGGCCGAGCTTGCGGCGGCGTACCGCGATCATGGGCTGGACCGGGCGGGCTTCGAGGAGTCCTTCGTCCGGTTGGCGACGCTGCGCCGCCGGCTCGACGCGGGCGAGCTCGATGACGGGCTGCGGCCGGTCCCCTTCGACTCGTGAGCAGGGTCGATTCGTGAGCCGGGGTGGTTCAGCCGCGCAGGGACGCCCACGGGCCGGCCGCCGCGTCGCGCTCGCTGATCAATCGCGGTTGCTCACGCCAGGGCAGCGCAAGATCAGGATCGTCCCAGGCCACCGCGATGTCCTCGGCGGGGTCATGTGGCCGGTCGATCCGATAGCAGACGTCGGCGGCGCGTTCGCCGATCACCTGGAAGCCGTGCAGGAAGCCCGGTGGAATCCACAGCGCGGCGAAGTCGGTGTCGTCGAGCCGCATCGCGTGGTGCCTGCCGAGGGTCGGCGAGCCCGGCCGCGCGTCCACGACGATGTCCCAGACGGCCCCGCTCGCGCACCGCACGAGCTTCGCCTCGCCCGCACCGCCGCGGCCGTGCATCCCGCGCAGGACGCCGGGCGCCGACCGCGACTGCGAGTCCTGGCAGTCGGGCCCGAGTTCCATGCCGTGCGCGCGGGCGAGCGCGGCGTCGAAGGTCCGGGTGAACAGTCCCCGCGGGTCGCGGTGGGCGGTCGGCCGGAGCACGAACAGCCCGGCCAGTTCGGTCTCGGTGATCTCCACATGATGATCATGCCGCCCGACCGGACCGGCGGGCGAGACCGGTCGCGGCATTTCTCGACGGCGGGCCGGGCGCGATGATCTGCCGGGCGTGCGGCCGGGCGGGCGGACGCGACGACGTGGTGCTCGACCTCGGCGAGCAGCCGATCACCCAGCACCTGCCGGATCCGGCCGATCCCGGTCCCGATCCGCGGGCCCCGCTGGCGATGTGGTGCTGCCGGGGCTGTGGCCTCGCCCAGTTGGCCGGCGAGGTCGATCCCGGCCCGGAGGTGGTCGGCGTCGAACCCACGGCGGTGCGCGATCTGGCCCGGTCCGCGCTCGCCGACGCGGGGGAGCGGGGGCTGCTGGACGGTGCGACCGTGCGCGAGTTCGGGTCGCCGCACGGCGGCACCTGGCTCGACCTGTTGCCCGGCCACCGCGTGGTGACCGACGGTGTCGCCGAGGTGGTGATCGACTCACTCGGGCTGATGCACGAGCCGGACCAGGCGCGTGCCGCGGGCAGGCTCGCCGCGGCGCTGGCGCCCGACGGGACGGCGCTGGTCCAGTTCCACGACCTGGCAGCGATCGCCGAACAACGACAGTGGAATGCGCTGCGGCACGGGCACTACGCCTACTACAGCGCGACGGCGCTGGTCCGGCTGCTCGGCGCGGCCGGACTGGTCCCGATTCATGCCCTACGCCACGACCTCTACGGCGGCTCCGTGGTGCTGGCGCTGCGCCACCGGGCGGCGGCCCACCCGCTGGACGGATCCGTCGCGGAACTGGTGGCCCGCGACGCCGCGCTGGGGATCACCGAACCGGCCGCGCTCGCCGGCATGGGCGCCGCCGCGGCGGAGTCGGTACGCCGACTGCGGCGCCACCTCGCCGCGCGCCGGGCGGCCGGGGATCGGGTGGTGGCCTACGGTGCCGCGTCGCGCGCGGTGGCGTTGTTCGCGATGGCCGGGGTCGGCGCCGGTCAGGTGCTGGCGGTCGGCGACGCCTCACCCGGCAAACAGGGCCGGGCGCTGCCGGGCAGCCGGATTCCGGTGGTGGCGCCCGAACGGCTGGCAGATCTCGCGCCGGACGAGGTGCTGGTCACGATTCCGGAGTTGCTGGTGGAGCTGGCGGCGGCCCGCCCGGAGCTTGCGGATCGGCTGGTTCGGCTGGATCGCGTGGACGACTGAGGCCGAAGGGCCCGCGCTCGGATCGGTAGCGCGGACAGTCGCACCGTCCACAGTCGCTGCCCGGGCGGTAGTGACGGTGCGCGTCGCGGCCGTGGCCGCAGCGGCAGGCATAGGTGGTCAAGTGCTGGCCTCCCCGAATGCGCCCCCGGTGATCACGGACGCCTCACCATAGCGGGTCGCCTCAGTCCGCCGCCGGTGCTCCGGGGCCCGGATCGCTGCCGCCGGGCCCGTGGCGATGCCGCATGTCGTCGGTGCTGATCGCGCCGGGGCGGCGTTCCGGTCGGCCGAACACCCGGACCAACTCGGCCTCCAGGCGCCCCGCATCGTAGGGCCCCGTGTGTCGCCGGTCGCCGACGAAGAAGGTCGGCGTACCGCGCGCGCCGCTGTCGTGCGCCGACTGCATGTCGGCGCGTACCCGGTCGGCCAACGCCTCGTCGTCCAGGTCGGTTGCGAACCTGTCGAGGTCGAGCCCGAGCTCGGCGGCATAGCCGAGCAGATCGTCGCGTTCGAGGCGGTCCTGGTGGGCGAACAGCAGGTTGTGCATCCCCCAGAAATTGCCCTGCCGCGCGGCGGCCTCGGCCGCTATGGCCGCATCGAATGCGTGCGGATGCACATCGGTCAGCGGCAGGTGACGGAAGATGTAGCGCCCGTTCACTCCCATCCGCTCGGTCAGATCCTCCAGCATGCCGGTGGCGTCCCCGCAGAACGGGCACTCGAAGTCGGCGTACTCGACCAGGGTCAGCTCGGCGTCGGGGTTGCCGCGGTAATGATCACGGCTGACATCGACCGGCTCGGACAACAGGTAGGGCAGGCTCGCCTCGGTCTGGCCGAACACGCGCGCGGCGATCTGGAAGATCGCGAAGCCGAGGGCGGCGGCGAGCACGGCGGCGAGCAGCACACCGACCGTCGCCTCGGTCTGCAACACGGGGTCGTCGAAGGCGAGGCCGATGATCAGCAGCGACATGGTGAAGCCGATGCCGGACATGGCGGCACCGCCCAGCACCTGACCGAAGCCGACGCCCTCGGGCAGGTCGCCGAGCCGCAGCCGGGTGGCGAGCAGTACGCCGAGCCCGATGCCGGCCGCCTTGCCGACCACCAGGCCGATCACCACGCCCCAGGTGAGCCGCGAGGTCAGGGCGTCGGTGAGGACGCCGCCACCGAGCGCGACGCCGGCATTGGCGAGCGCGAACACCGGGACGATGAAATAGCTGGTCCACGGGTGCAGCGCGACCTGCCAGCGCTCGTTGATCGACACCACGCGTTGCAGCCCGCGCTGGGCCTGCTGGCCCGAGTCCGGCAGCGGCGACTGCCGGAACGCGCGAAACAGCGAGGTGGCCGAGTCGACGTCGTCGCGGGTGGGCTCGTGGGCCGGGATCATCAGACCCGCGATCATGCCCGCGACCGACGGGTGCAGGCCGGACATCAGGGTCGCCAGCCAGAGTACGAAGACCGTGACGCCGTAGGGCCAGGTACGCCACACGCCGGCCCGACCGAGCAGCGCGAGCGCCACCAGGCAGGCGCCCATCACGGCGAGCGCGGCGAAGTTGATGTTGTCGGCATAGGCGATACCGATCACCGAGACCGCGGCGATGTCGTCGAAGACGGTCAGGGTGAGCAGGAAGATCCGCAATTGGGCGGGGCAACGCGGGCCCGCCAGCGCCACGGCCCCGAGCATGAATGCGGTGTCGGTGCCGATCACCGCGCCCCAGCCGCGCGCGGCCTCGCCGGTGGGATTGAGGGCGAGGAAGATCATCGCGGGCAGGGCGATGCCGAGCGCCGCGGCGATCAGCGGCACGGCGATCCGGCGCCGGTCGGTGAGTTCGCCCATCGACAGTTCGCGGCGTACCTCCAGACCGAGCACCAGGAAGAACAGGACCATGAGGCCGTCGTTCACCCCAGTGCTGCAGACTCATCTCCAGGTGCAGCGGACCGAGAGCGACGATGCCCTCGGTGTGCCACAGTTCGGCATAGGTCGCGCCCCACGGCGAGTTGGCCCAGACCAGCGCGATCAGTGCGGCGGCCAGCAGGATCCCCGCGCTGCCGGCCTCGGTGGACAGGTAGTGGGTGAGCTGGCGCGGCGTCCGGACGCCGGTGGAGCCCGCGGTCGTGTCGTTCGACATGAGGACATCTTGCCGCCTCGCCGTTGCCGTCTCCTCCGCGCTCACACACGAAAGACCCGCCTCCACAAGGGAGGCGGGTCTGTGTCGGTGGGTCGGACCCAACGGCGGATCAACCGGCGGTCAAGGATTCCTGATAGCGGCGCAGGAGGTTCTCGCGCCGTCGCTTGACGACTTTCGGGTTGCGTCGTTCCTCAGCGAGCCTGCGCTGAGACTCGGCACGCAACTCCGCAATTTTGCGACGGGTCTCGTCGACTGCCTGCTGTTCGGTACCGGTCAACGTGTCAGACATGGGAGTCCTGCCCTTCTCTCGTGCTTCATGGTAGTCGGAGGGAGCGTCGTTGCTGCGGCGCGACCGTCATTTGCCGAGCTTTCTCGGCCCGGTCTTCATCGCCAACACAAGCGCCATCACCCGGGCCATGGCGATGACCGTGAGCCGATCGGTCTCGGTCAGGTCGCCAACTTGGGGCGCGTTGACCGACAGCATGCCGAACACGACGTCGTCACCTGCCGGTGCCTTGGCGGTCACAGGCGCCGAGATGACTGTCTTGTACGGCTTTGCGTCCCAGTCGATGCGGGGCCATGGATCGGGGGCCGAGAGAATGCGACAGTCGGTGTCGCGGCCGGACATGATCTGCCATATCGGGTGATCCGGGTCGTCCTTCTCCACCCACTCGGTCGAGGCTTCGTCGACGCGGCCGCGGCTCTTCGGGTCACGTAACTCGCGCTGGCCAGAGGGGTCTGACGTCAATCGGTAGAATGAGGCCCGTACTCTCGACGCCGTTGGCGCGCTGGCGGCTGCACTAGCCAACTGCGACTGCAGCGTCTCGATCGCAACCTCCCTTGGTCGACCTTCTTGGAAGGCGATCCGGTGGCTGTCGTCCAGCAGCGTGAGAAGCGCGATCAGCGCGTCGCTAACAGCATCGTCTTGGGCTTCGCCCAGCACCACAGACACGTTCTTCTCGTAACGGTCGGCGACTTGGTCGAGAAAGACTGCGACGGCGCCAACGAAACCCAATCCAAATAGAACGGCGGGAGCCCACGGTGCCCCGGTTGCCAGGAGGGTGCTTGAAGTCCCTGCGCCGATCGCGGTGACCAAGAGAGCCCCGGCCAGGATCAGCCTTTCTCGAAGCCAGACAGACGCACTGCCCAGTGACCGCGCGGCCAATGGCCAAGACCTCGCGGGTCGGGGCGAAGGCGCCGCCACATGTCGCTGGGGATCGTCGGTGTGCGTCATCGTGGACATCGTCGCATTGGGATGTGACATCGACCGCCGTGCAGCCCGGATGGATGTACGTGGGAGACGTAGCGTTGCCCTTCATCTCGTCGGCATTGCCGTCTCCGAGGTCCTGGCACACCAGGTTCGCCAGCAGGTCGCTGATCACTTGCGCCAGATCCTCCTACGCCGGCGCGCTCTCCTCAGCGCGGGACAGCGACTGGGCTCACGCTCGTGCCCCAACCGATCTGCGCGTGGTCGTCGTTCACCGTGAACCCCCGGCGCGGAAGGGTTGTTCGCGGACTCTCGCTCGACCGACTTCGTGGAGATCAGGGTCGTGTGCCATCCAAGTACGCCGCGGTGGTATCGAAGAATGGGCGCTGCGTCCAGGACTTGTGGTCTCCGATGACGTAGAGCCGCCTCTTTGCGCGGCTGACGGCGACGTTGACGAGGTTGGGAGCGGCCGAGGCCCAGCGCTTCGCGCCAGGCTTGCGGGGGTCTCCGCCAAGGACCAGGAACACAACGTCGGCCTCGCGTCCTTGGGCGGTGTGAACCGTTCCTGCTGTGATGCCCGGATAGTCGTCGTCCAACCGCGAGAGTTGGTTGGCGATCGCGCGGAACGGGGAGATTGCGATGATCTGATCGGGACGGATGTTCGCGGCGAGCAAATGGTCGAGCCGCTCGCGCAGACAGGTGATCTCGTCCACCTGAAGGTGGGTGCCAGGCTGCCGCGCAGGAACGTCGTACCACTGGCTTGCCGGTACGTCGTCGCGGTCGTCTCCATTGCGGCCGCTCACCCCATTGACCATCAGCCCCTCGTAGGCGATCTGGTTGCAGATGTCGAACATGGGGGAATCGCAGCGACGGTGCACCCGCAGAGGTGCGCTCACCCACAGGCTTCGCTGCCCAAGGCTCAGGGTCGTCCCGTGCTTGCCCACCCTGTCCGCCAGATGTTGAACGGACGAGTAGGCGGGGATCCAGGTTTCGCTCAGCGTGAACTGACGAGCAAGATCATGTTGTGCCTTCGGCGGCACCGTGACCACAGGGGTGAGTTGCATGGGGTCGCCGACGGCGATCACGTGCTTGGCTCGCCAGATGGCACCGACTGCGTCCTGTGGAGAGGCTTGCCCTGCCTCGTCGATCAAGAGCCATCCGATTGCGCCTGCCTGCAGTCCCCTGAGCATGGAGGGCACGGAGGCGAACGTCGTCGAGACAAGGGGGACGACCATGAACAGGAACTGCCACGCGGCAAGCCGGGCAGCCGAGCGGAGGTCCGTGGGCGCACGTCCCGTCATCACATCGAGGGCACCATGGAGGGCCTGACGGGCGCCCTTGGCGTTGGCCAGGAATGCGACGTGGAGGTTGAGTGCTGCATGAAAGAGGTTTGAGCGAGCGGTGTTGACCTCGGGATCCAGCCAGGCGCCGTGGAGTTCGCGCTGGCGCTCGTCGGCCAGCCACCGCGGGCTCGGGTAGGTGCTGCCGTATCGCTGGTAATCGTGCGATAGGGCTGCATCCAGTCCGGCCCATTCGCTGGACAGCCGTGTGAGTGCGGCCCGGGCGGCGTCGTGTCTTGCCTGCCACCTGTTCGCCTCGCCGTGCAGATGGGAGAGGCGGTTCGCTGCGGCGATCTGCTCGCGTTCGGCTTCGTCCAAGGCATGGGTCAGCGGGACCAAACGCTGGCGCCAGTCCTTGGTGGCGCGGCCCCAACTCGTGACCCCTTCCCACCATCCGGGCTTGAGCAGTAGATGACGTTCGTGCCGGGCGCGTGCCGCTGCGGCCATCTGCCCGGCGGTGGCCAATCTGGCAGCGGCGTCGTCAACGTGACGGCGAGCGATCCGGACAGAAGTTGCTGCCGTGCTCGCGTCAACGTCCGCTCGTCGTTGTTCAGTCTGGAGTTCCTGTGCCCGTGCCAAGCGGCGGGCGGCCTGATGGCGATCCGAGAGGACTTCTTCGAGGGCGCGCCGCGCATCATTGAATGCGTTCCGCGCCTCAGACCAGTTGGGGCGACTCCGAGGGTCGGCTTCCCACCCCTTGAGCAGGTCCTGCATTCCGGCCACCGCGGCGGCGCCGGCGTCAGCATCCTGCGATCTCCTCGGTGTGGTGCGACCGAACCAGAATGCGGATTCGAACTTGCTGCGGTTGGCCGCATTCCCGAGGCGAGCGGCGATCAATCCCCATCGGCGCCCAGGTCTGACACCGTCCCCTTCTGGCCGGCCACCGCGCCGTCCGATCTCGGTGGCGAGGTCGGCGAAGTAGTCGATTTCGTCCCAGGCAGGGAAGATGCTTTCTCGGAGCGGCAGTTCATCCGAGACGTTGGCGACAGCGGAGTTGTTGGACGAGGCGACGATCATCTCGAAGCCCGTGAACTCCGGGCGCAATTGCCGAACCCTGCGGGTGTAGTCCCCTGCCTTCCATTGATGGTCAAGCCCATCGAATGCGTGGTCGGGATGGTCCAGTTGCGCCAGGCGGAACGCTCGTCGCGTCACGTTACCCGCGAGTATGTCACGTAGCATCGTGGTCTTGCCGGTCCCTGGCGGACCGTTGACACCCAAGAGGCTCACGCCGCACTCATCCATGGTCTGCGCCTGATTGACTGCGAACTGCTGGCTGGTCGACAGCGGATGCTCCGGGTTGGCCGGCCATCTGCCAAGCGGCAGGTTCCAAACGGTGGTCCCCGACACCACGACCTCGGGGTGGGCTCGCACGTCGACCCGGTCGGCCACCTGGACTTCTTGGTCGAGTGTCAGGTACGCATTGAGCGCTCGGCCCCAAGTCGGTGCGGCCGCAATGGAGCGCAAGTCGTTCAGGTGGAAACTGTTGAGGAAGTCGAAGCCTGGTAGTTCCTGGGCTCGGTCCTCGCTAATCTGCCTGCTTGCGATGGTGACGTCGTTGGTGTGAAGCGGGGCCAGGCCGTCGATGCCTGCGGCGCGGACGGCCAGAGCACGAATCTTGCGGATGTCAGCGGCTTTCAATGGGGGTTCGTCGTCCTCCGGCCCATTCACGCTGTCGGCAAGATGGACATCGATCTCGTTGCGGAGGTGCTGGTCCGCGATCTCGAACCCGTCGAACCAGCCCGGGTGGTTCACGCCCGGAGAGATTGTGCGGCCGATGCCCCACAGCGCGGACGAGAGCACCGCGGAGTTGGCGATGTAGTGGCCGTTCTGATCCACGACGAACGCCGCGCAAGCGCTCAGCCCACCGGGTCTTTCCTCGTAGGCGTCCTCATCACGAGGGAAGACCCGGTGCAGGTGCTCGAAGAGTCCGCCGACGGCGTACACGTTGAGGTACACGGTGTGCTGCCACACAAGGGGAGTCTTCCCACGGCTGCGAGGCGGCGGCAGCACTTCCCACGGCAGCGGACCTCCATCTCGCCACGCCACGACCGGGCGTTGCTGATTCCTGGGATCGGGCGGATCGACCTTCTGCGTGCTGAAGAGTTCCAGCACGTGCCAGTACCGGACGATGTCGCGCTGCTGCGGCGTCATGGCTCTCCCCGTTGGACGGATGTCGCGGTGGCTACCGGTCCGTTACGAGCAGCAAGCGCTGCTTGTGCGCGGCGCCGAGTTGCGCCTCCCGGCAAGCGCGGGCGAGGTCGCGCCTCTCCTCGTTCAGCCAGTCTTCTCCCAGCGAGGCGTCAACAATCTGCACACGGTCGATGCTCATGACGGCTTCTCTCGTCCCGAGGTGAGTGGTCGGTCGCTAGTTCAGCATGAGGCACCGACAGTGCAAACCGCTGCACGCCGTGGACTGGCTCCACTGCCCAGACCGCCCCGTACCTGGTACCCGGAAAACCTGCCCGATCGGCCTCCCAGTCCTGGGCGGGCTGCTCTTCGTCGCCCTCGGCTGCGTTCGGTACAACGATTTCTGCCAAGTCGGGATTTCTGCAAGTCGCTACGAGCGACCCTGAGTGGGTGTCCGAGGGGGGACTTGAACCCCCACAGCCATTTCTGGCCACTAGCACCTCAAGCTAGCGCGTCTACCTATTCCGCCACCCGGACGAGGTGTGCCCCGGGCGGGTCCGGAGCGCAGTGAACTATAGCAACTCAGCCCGGCGCGAGCACATCGCGAAGCCGCCCGGTGGCCCGTGTTCGGATCAGTGGGAGCAGTTGGGGCAACTGCAGTTCGTGCAGGTGCAGTCGGCGCAGTTGTCCGTGCAGTTCGGGCACTGGCACTTGGCTTCGGCCATGGCGTCCTCCTTGGTTGCCCCGATTGTCGACCCGACCCCGCGGGATGGGCAAGGGCTGCCCGCGCGACGATGGGTCCATGACCGACGCAGCGACCACGCGCCCCGGCACGAGACGACCCGATGCGGAGGTGGTCGACCTCTGCGCGGAACTGATCAGGATCGACACCACCAACTTCGGCCCGGGCGTCGACGGGCCCGGGGAGCGGGCGGGCGCCGAGTATGTCGCCGCGAAGCTCGACGAGGTCGGCATCGATTGCACCCTGTACGAGTCCGAGCCGCGGCGTACCACGCTTGTTGCGGATTTCGCGCCCGAGGGGACCGAGCCGGGCGCCGAGCCGCTGCTGATCCACGGACACCTCGACGTGGTGCCGGCCGATGCTGCCGACTGGACGGTCGATCCGTTCGCCGGCGAGTTGCGCGACGGCATGGTCTGGGGGCGCGGCGCGGTGGACATGAAGGACTTCGACGCGATGGTGCTCTCGGTGGTACGCGACCGCGTCCGGACGGGCCGGGCTCCCCGGCGCCCGCTCCGGCTGATCTTCACCGCCGACGAGGAGGCCGGCGGGGTGCTCGGCGCCGACTGGCTGGTCCGCAACCATCCGGAGACGGTCGAGGGCTGCACGCACGCGATCGGCGAGGTGGGCGGATTCTCGTTGACGGTACGCGATGACCTGCGGCTCTATCTCGTACAGACCGCCGAGAAGGGGATGGCCTGGCTCAAGCTGATCGCCGACGGCACCGCGGGGCACGGCTCGATGCGCAACGACGACAATGCGGTCACCGAGCTGGCCGCCGCCGTCGCCCGGATCGGCAGCCACCGCTGGCCACACCGGATCACCGATGCCCAGCGCGCGTTCCTCGACGCGATCGCCGACGCCTGGCAGGTCGAGCTCGATCCCGACGACGTCGAGACCACACTCGCGCGGCTCGGCTCGATCGCCCGGATGGTCGGCGCGACGATGTCCAATACCGCCAACCCGACGATGCTGCAGGCCGGTTACAAGGTGAACGTGATCCCGGGCCGCGCCACGGCGGGCCTGGACGGGCGGATCGTGCCGGGTGGCGACGAGGAGTTCTTCGCGACGCTGTCCGAACTGCTCGGGGACAAGGTGCGCTACGAGATCGACGTGCACAGCTCGGGGATCGAGACCGAGTTCGCGGGCGGGCTGGCCGATGCGATGCAGGCGAGCCTGGCCGCGGAGGATCCGCATGCCCGGGCCGTGCCGTTCCTGATGAGCGGTGGCACCGACGCCAAGGCGTGGCACCGGATGGGAGTCCGGTGCTTCGGTTTCGCCCCGCTCCGGCTGCCCCCCGAGCTCGATTTCGTCGGCATGTTCCACGGCGTGGACGAGCGCGTGCCGACCGATTCCCTCGAATTCGGCGCGCGCGTCCTGGACCGATTCCTCGACCTCGCCTGAAGAGTTCGATTTCGCCTCTTCCGCAACACGCGCCACACCCATTACCGTCACGCGCCACGAGGGCCCGACCGTGGCCCGGCGCCGCGCCAGCGGCCCGAACGAGGCGGTAGCCATGACGAACCCACCCGGCCGACCCAACTTCGAACCCCCCGCAGCGCCGCCGGCCGCGCCGCGGCGGACTGGCGTCTGGGCGACCGCACCGCGCGCGGGCACCGTCGTCGGGGAGCCGCCCGCCGGGCCCGAGCGGGTCGGCCGCGGGCTGTTGTTCGCGCTGCCGGCACTGGTTGTCGGCGCGGCGGTTGCGGTGGCGATCTGGTCCTTGGGCTACATCGCCTCGATCGCCGCGGTGGTCATCGCGGCCGGCGCCGTGGTGCTCTACGCCCGCGGCGCCGGTCGGCCACCCGAACGCGGCGTCGCTGCGCTGGTCGGGCTGATCGTGGTCGGGCTGGTCGGCACCTTTCTCGCCTGCATCGGCGCCGATCTGTCGGCCTACTACGACGCGGAAAGCGCACAGATCGACTACGGCCGTGCGGAGTTCCTGGCCGTCAACCTGGTCAATCCCGACGTGCTCGGGGGATACCTCCCCGACGCGTTGATCTTCCTGCTCCTCGGCGCGCTCGGCGCCGGCGGAACCCTGTTCCGGCTGATGCGCCGGGATTCGCACCCGACGGCCGACCCCGCCCGGTAACAACAGGCCCTTTACGTAACACACGTCACAGCAGTAACCTGCCGCCGAGCCGCTCGCTCGGCTCTCCGGATCATCCGAGGAGGCCTCGATGCCACCCTTCCCCGTCCTCGGCCCGGCACCCGCCGGAGCGCCGACCCCGCGACTGCCGCTGTCCGCGCGCGGCGGTACGCCCGAGTGGCTGCCCGAGACCTCCGCGGGCCCACGACCGTCCTTGGAGGAGCCGGTCGACACCACCGAGCACGTCGACCGCGGACTCGCGCTCGCGGCGCTCGGGCTGCTCGGCGGCGCGATCACGCTGATCGGCCTGTGGGCACCGGGTACGCCCTCGCCGATCTGGTGTTTCGCGATCGCCCTGCTCGCGTTCTGGCTCTACGGCAAGGGCGCGGGCCATGCTCCCGCCCGGGGCTTCCCGGCCCTGGTCGCCATGATCATCGGTGGCCTGGCCGTCACCTTCGTGGCGTGTCTGGCGGTCGGCCTGTACGCCTACTACCGCGAGTATGCACCCCAGATCGCACTGCCCGCGCTGCCCTTCGTGATCGCGAACCTGACCGCTCCCCAGCTCTGGTCGGCCTATCTGACCGACGGAATGCTCTTCGTGCTGTTCGGCGGGCTGGGCGCACTGGCCGGAGTGGTGCAGTTGTTCCTCGGCCGCGAGCGCCGGCCGTTGCGGGCGCGGCGCGCCGCCTGAGCCGCGGTCCGCGGGGTTGTCCGCGCGGCTAGGGTGTCTCGCCATGGGAGTCACCGCGATCGAGTACGAGGAGCAGCGGGTACGCCTGGACCGGACGCTGTCGAGGCGAGCCGTCGCCCGCCTGCTCACCGATGCCGCGGAGTACCGGGGCTGGGAATTGCATCGGCTGCGCCGTTACCGCGATGGCACCCGGGACGCCTGGATGCGGCGCAAGATCATTCGCGCCCGGCGCACCCTGCCGTGATCATCAGGCGCCGGTCTCGGCGCCGCGGGCCGCGACCGGCCCGCCGGAGACATCATCGAGGGCGGCCGCGATCTCGGCCGGCAACTCCATCTCCTCGGTGCGCAGGCAGGTGATCAACTGGTCGGCGGTCCGCGCGCCGAGCAACGGGGCCGTCACCCCGGGCGCATCGCGTACCCACAGCAGCGCGACCTGCAGCGGCTGCAGATCCATCCCGTCGGCGGCCCGGGTGACCGCCTCCACCACGCCGCGATAGCGCTGCTCCAGATAGGGCTCGACGAACCAGGCGAAATGATCACTGGCACCGCGCGAGCCGCGCGGCAGGCCGGCGCGATACTTCCCGGTGAGCACGCCACGGCCCAGCGGCGACCACGGGAAGAAGCCCATCCCGAGCCGCCGGGTGGCCGGCAGGATCTCCATCTCGGCCCGCCTGGCCAGCAACGAGTACTCCGCCTGGCCGCTGGCCACCGGCGTGCGGCCGGGCACGGCCCGCTGCCAGGCCGCCGCATAGGCGGTCTGCCAACCGACGAAATTGGACACCCCGACATAGCGGACCCGACCGGAGGAGACCGCATAGTCCATCGCGGCCAGGGTTTCCTCGATCGGCGCCTCGCCGAAGGCGTGCACCTGCCACAGATCGATCCAGTCCGTGCCCAGGCGCTCCAGCGACTGATCGAGATCGTGCAACATCCCGCTGCGCGAGGTGTCGACGACCCGGTGCCCGTCGCGGACGCCGAACCCGGCCTTGGTTGCGATGATCATCTCGTCCCGCGGGACGACCGAGTCGAGCAGCGTGCCGAGCATCTGTTCCGCGGCGCCGCGACCATAGGCAGCGGCGGTGTCGATCATGGTCCCGCCCGCCTGGTGGAAGGTGGTCAGCAGCGAACGAGCCTCGGGCATGCCGACATCACTGCCCCAGGTCATCGTGCCGAGGCCCAGGCGCGAGACCTGCAGCCCGGTATGGCCGACATGGCGACGGATCATGCGTCGACACTACAATCACGCCCAGTCGGGTCCCGAATCCCACGCAGGAGGCGCAATGAAGCTGTCGCTGAACATCGGCTACATGACGGGTCGTGATCGTCCCGAGGACGCCCTGCGGCTGACCCGGCACGCGGAGATGCTCGGCTTCGACACCGTCTGGGCCGCCGAGGCGTACGGCGTCGACTGCGTCTCCTTCCTCGCCTGGCTCGCCGGGCAGACCTCGAAGATCAATGTCGGTTCGGCGGTGATGCAGATCCCGGGGCGTACCCCCGCGATGACCGCGATGACGGCGACCGGGATGGATGCCGTCAGCGGGGGACGGTTCCGGCTCGGACTGGGGGTTTCCGGACCCCAGGTCGCCGAGGGCTGGCACGGCCGGCCCTTCGCCAAGCCGCTCGCCCGCAGCCGGGAGTATGTCGGCATCGTCCGTGCCGCGTTGTCGGGCGAGGTGGTCAGCAGCGACGGTGAGCACTATCCGCTGCCGCTGCCCGGCGGGGCCGGCAAACCGCTCAAGATCATGGCGCGTCCGGTCGCCGATCGGGTGCCGATCTATCTGGCCGCGGTCGGTCCGAAGAATGTCGAGCTGGCCGGGGAGATCGCCGACGGACTGCAGGCGATCTTCTACGCCGCCGACGCCTCCGAGGGCCTGAACGCGGCGATCGACGCCGGCCTCGCGCGCTCCGGGCGTACCCGCGACCAGTTCGACGTGATGGCCAGCGTCCCGCTCGCCGCCGGCGACGACGTCGCCGCGGCCGCCGACTCGTTGCGCCCGCACGTCGCGCTCTACGTCGGCGGGATGGGCAGCCGGAAGCAGAACTTCTACAACGCACACGCCGTCCGGATGGGGTACGCCGACGCGGCCGCGCGGATCCAGGACCTCTACCTGTCGGGCAACCAGCGCGAGGCGGCGCGGGAGGTGCCGCAGGAGCTCGTCGAGCGGGTGGCGCTGGTCGGCGATGTCGGGCGCCTGACGACATCGTTGCGCGCCCTGGCCGACAGCGGCCTGACCAACTGCGCGGTCAGCCCCGCCGGCACGGGCGTCGACGCCAAGATCGCTCAGCTCGACGCGCTCGCCGAGGCGTACCGCAACCTGTGATGATCATCCGGTCGTGACCGGCGGGATGATCCCGGCCAGCAGCAAGATCGCCAACCCGATGGCCAGCGCCACCCGATAGATCACGAACGGCGCAAAGCTGTGGTTGCTGATGTAGCGCATCAGCCAGTGGATCACCGCGAGGCCGATCGCGAACGCCAGCACCGTGGCGACGATGATCGGGCCCCAGGCGGGATCGGGCTCGTCGGCGACGTCGGTCAGCTTGTACAGCCCGGAGCCGAAGACGGCCGGAATGGCCAGCAGGAACGAGTACTCGGCCGCGGCCCGGCGGGTGTAGCCCATGAACAGCCCGGCCGTGATCGTGCCGCCCGATCGCGACACCCCGGGCACCAGCGCACAGGCCTGGGCGATGCCGAAGATGATGCCGTCGCGCCAACTGATCTGGTCCAGTTCCTTGGTCTCCTTGCCGACCCGGTCACCGAGGCCCATCAACAAGCCGACGCCGGCGAGCATCGCCACCGTGATCCACAGATTGCGGAACGGTCCCTCGATCAGCGGCTCGAGCACGACGCCGAGGACGATGATCGGGATCGAGCCGAGGATCACCAGCCAGCCGAGGCGGGCGTCGGGATCGTTGCGGGGGATCTTGCCGACGAGCGCCAGGCACCAGTGGCTGAGGATCCGCCAGATCTTCTTGCGGAAGTAGACGACGACCGCGGTCTCGGTGCCGAGCTGGGTGATGGCGGTGAAGGCGGCACCCGGGTCCGAACCGAACTGCTGCCCGACGATCGAGACGTGTGCGCTCGACGAGATGGGCAAGAACTCGGTGAGTCCCTGGACGATCCCCAGGACGATCGCTTCCAGCCAGCTCATGCTCTTCCTCGTCGTCGGTGGTTGCGCGGTGCGGGCCCGCGGGCCCCGGGCAACACTAGGCGCTTGCCGCTCCGGCACCGTCGGACCCGGGTCGGGCCCGCGCGCCGCGAACTGCCACCGGGGTAGCGCCCGGCACCATGGAGCGGTGAGCATCCATGCCGACCACCCGTTCCTGCCGCCCGACGACGCCCGCGATCCGTTGCGCCGGCTCCGCGGCCGGCTCGCGGCGCCGGTGACGGTGTGGACGATCGGCGCGCCGGGGCAGCGCCCGGAGGGCTGGACCCTGTCGTCGGTGCTGATCGCCGACGGCGATCCGCCGGAGGTGCTCGGGCTGCTGGACCCCGATTCGGAGTTGGCCGATGCGCTCCCCGGCGCGACGACCGCGACCGTCAACGTGCTCGCCGAGGGTCAGGCCGCGGTGGCCGAAGCGTTCGCCCGCGTCGCGCCGGCGCCGGGCGGGCCGTTTCGCACCGGCGAGTGGCTCGACGATGCCCACGGTCCCCGGTTGGCCGGCGCCGCCGGCTGGTTGGGGGTACGCCTGATGCCGGACCCCGGGCGCGCCGGTTATGCCCTGTTGCTGCGCGGGGTCGTCGAGACCGCGCAGGTCGGCGGGGCCGAACCGCTGTTCCATCTGCGTGGCCGCTACCTGTCCTGACCCGCTCCGGGCGCGCGGGCGCGTCGGGCCGGCTCACTAGGCTGGCCTCATGACGACGGTGCTCCTGGTCCGCCACGGGCGTTCGACGGCCAATACCGCGCGCGTGCTCGCCGGCCGCACACCGGGGATCGACCTGGACGAGACGGGTCGGGGGCAGGCGAGCCGGCTCGGCGACGCGCTGCGGGAGGTCGAGCTGGCCGCCGCCGTGACCTCCCCGCTGGAGCGCTGCCGGCAGACGGCCGAGCTGATCCTCGCCGGCCGGGGGCTCGAGCCGGTCGTCGAGCCCGAACTGACCGAGTGCGACTACGGCGAGTGGACCAACCGGTCGCTGGGCGAGCTGGCGAAGGAGGACCTGTGGCGTACCGTGCAGGCCGCGCCGTCCGCCGTGACCTTTCCCGGCGGGGAATCGATGACGGCGATGGCGGCGCGGGGCGTGGCGGCGATCCGCGCGCATGCGGCCCGGGTCGCGGCCGAGCACGGACCGAACGCGGTCTGGCTGGCGGTCAGCCACGGTGACGTGATCAAGGCGATCCTGGCTGATGCGCTCGGCCTGCACCTGGACCAGTTCCAGCGCATCTCGACCCATCCGGCGGGCCTGTCGGTGCTGTCCACCCTCGACGGTCGGACCCGCGTGCTGACGCTGAATGCCGGGACCGATGTGGCGGCGCTGGTGCCGCGGGCGCCGGTGGGCGAGGGCACCCCCGGCGGCGACGTGGACGATCCGACCGAGCCCGGCGCGGGTTCGCCCGCGGAGGAATCCGGCGTTGCTGCCGGTGGCGGGGCCTAAGCTGGTCGCTATGTCGATCGTCGAGCACCGGTACGACGCTCCGGACCGATTCGTCGCCGGGACAGTGGGGGAGCCGGGAGAGCGGACGTTCTTCCTGCAGGCCCGCGAGGGCAACCGGATCACCAGCGTGGTGTGTGAGAAGCAGCAGGTCTCGGTGCTCGCCGAGCACCTCGGGCGGATCCTCGACGAGGTGGTACGCCGAAGCGGTGACGTGCCCGATGCCTACGCCCAGCCCCGTGACGTGCAGCCGCTCGATGCGCCGATCGACGAGGAGTTCCGCGTCGGCACGATGACGCTGGCCTGGGATCCCGACCAGGCCCGCGTGGTGATCGAGATGTTCGCCCAGACCGACGCCGCGGACGACATGCCCGACGACGAGACCTCGGCCGACGAGGTCGCCGCCGCCGAGTCCGAGCGCGCCGGCGAGGTCTTCGTGGTGCGGATCACGCCGGCCGGAGCGCGGGAGTTCGTGGCCCGGGCCAATGCGGTCGTCGCCGCGGGTCGGCCCGCCTGTCCCTTCTGCGCCCAGCCGCTCGACCCCGCCGGGCACATCTGCCCGCGCTCCAACGGCTACCGTCGTCCCCTGTTCGCCTCGGGTGAGTGAGGTCTCCGCGCTGGATCCGTCCTTCGCCGGCGAGCTGACGATCCGAGGGCGGCTGACGACGGCATCGAATGCGACCTTCCTGGTCCAGGTCGGCGATCGGTTGGCCGTCCACAAGCCGGTCCGCGGCGAGCGCCCGTTGCACGACTTTCCCGACGGCACGCTCGCCGCCCGCGAGGTCGCGGCGTACCGCCTGTCCAGTCTGGCCGGGTTCGATCTTGTCCCGGCGACCGTGCTGGTGGACGGACCGCTCGGCCCGGGTTCCCTGCAGGCGTGGGTGGACGAGGCCGACTACGACCTGGTGGACCTGATCAGCGAACACGATGATCTTGCCGGCCGGCTGCCCGTGATGGACGGCTTCGGCGCGGCCGACGAACCCGTCCTGGTGGTCCATGCCGACGATGATCGACTGCGCCGACTCGCCGTCTTCGATGTGGTGATCAACAATGCCGACCGCAAGGGTGGCCACATCCTGACCCGCGAGGGACGGGTGTTCGCCGTCGATCACGGCGTGTGCTTCCACACCCAGGACAAGCTGCGGACGGTGCTGTGGGGTTTCGCCGGCGAGCCGTTGACCGACGAGCACCGGGCACTGGTGGCCGCGGCCCGGGACGCGGCCGGCGAGTTGTCCGGGCTGTTGTCGGCCGCCGAGGTTGCCGCGGTCGCGGCCCGGGCCGAGGCGCTGCTCGCGGCCGGAGTACTGCCCGAGCCGGCCGAGCACCGTTTCCCGTTCCCCTGGCCGCCGTTCTGATCCGCGCGAGGCGGGCGCCGACACCGGGCGCGAAGGCCAGCCGGATCGCGGTTCGTTTCGTGCGGGCGCCCCGGCTGGCCTAGCATCGCCCGCATGCAGGCGTGGCCATTCCCACCCGTTCCGTCGCTCGCCCCCGATCGAGACGCCGGCCCGGTCCGCATCTTCGACTCGTGGTCACGCGAGGTCGTGCCCGTCGGGCCCGAGCGCGGGACCGCACGGATGTATGTCTGCGGGATCACCCCCTATGACGCGACCCATCTCGGGCACGCGGCGACCTATGTCGCCTTCGATGTGCTGCAGCGGCAGTGGCGCGATCTCGGGCTGAACGTCAACTACGTGCAGAACGTGACCGACATCGACGACCCGCTGCTGGAGCGCGCCGAGGCGACCGGGGAGGACTGGGTCGACCTGGCGGAGCGCGAGACCGAGTTGTTCCGCACCGACATGGCGGCGCTGAACGTGCTGCCGCCCACGGAGTTCGTGGGCGCGGTCGAGTCGATCCCGTTGATCAACCGGCTGCTGGAGCAGTTGCCCGACGGGGCGATCTACCAGGTCGACGATCCCGAACACCCCGACTGGTACTTCCGCAACGAGCTGGCCCCGCACTTCAACGAGATGGCCCGGCTCGGCGACGACGAGGCGCGCGCGCTGTTCGCCGAGCGCGGCGGCGACCCGGATCGGCCGGGCAAGAAGCACCCGTTGGACGGCCTGGTCTGGCGCGTCGAGCGACCGGGCGAACCGGCCTGGGACTCGAGCCTCGGCCGCGGCCGACCGGGCTGGCACATCGAGTGCACGGCGATCGCGAACCGCTTCCTCGGGCCCGCGTTCGACATCCAGGGCGGCGGCTCCGATCTGATCTTCCCCCATCACGAGATGTCGGCCGCCGGGGGTGAGGTGGCCACCGGCGAGCCGTTGGCGAAGGCGTACGCCCACAGCGGGATGGTCGGCCTGGACGGCGAGAAGATGAGCAAGTCCCGGGGCAATCTCGTCCTGGTCAGCAAGCTGCGCGAGGCCGGGGTCGACCCGATGGCGATTCGGCTCGTGCTGCTGGATCATCACTGGCGCACCGACTGGAGCTATGACGACGACCAGCTCGAGGCCGCGACGCAGCGGCTGGCACGGTGGCGCGCGGCGGTCACCCGGCGCGCCGCGCCCGAGGCCGAACCCGCGCTGGCCGCGCTCCGTGCCGCGCTCCGCGACGATCTGGACACCCCGACCGCGCTGCGGGTGGTGGACGAGTGGGCCGCCGAGGACGGGGCGGACGAGCACGCCCCCGGACAACTCGCCGAGGCGATCGACGCCCTGCTCGGGGTGCGGCTGTCCTGACCCGGCCGCCGGGTGTTGCCGCCGGGCTGGCATGATGGGGCCAGCAGGTAGTTCCTGCGTGTTCTGGGGTCGGTGAAAATCCGAGCCGGCGGTGAAAGTCCGCGACCCGATGGCAGCCAGTCATCGGTTGATGGGGTGGAAGTCCCCGACCGACGGTGAGAGTCCGGATGGGAAGAACACGAGGGCCCGCGGTGTTGCAGCGGTCGCGCCCATCCGGCGCATCGCTGATCCGCGCGTCATCGCTCCGACCCCGGACCATGCGGGGCTCGTCGAGCGGAGATGATCATGAATGAGTTCGTCTGGCAGTTCCTGAACGCCCAGATCGATGTCGGATTCGGCCAACCGATCCTGTTGCGCGAGATCGTCGGCAACGGATTCGGCCTGGCGAGCGCGGTGCTCGGGATGCGCCGCAAGGTCTGGGCGTGGCCGGTCGGCATCGTCGGCAATGTGTTGCTGTTCACCGTGTTTCTCGGTGGCGCGTTCGGTACGCCACAGCAGCTCGACCTGTGGGGGCAGGCCGGTCGTCAGGTGTTCTTCTTCGCCGTCAGCGTCTACGGCTGGATCCGGTGGGCGACCTATGCCCGGCATCACCCGGGTGATCATGTCGGCGTCCAGCCCCGCTGGGCCGGTCGCTCGGGACGGCTGCAGTTGATCATCGGTGGCCTGGTCGGCTGGATCGGCTTCTATTTCGTGCTGACCGCGCTGGAGAGCTGGAACGCGCTGGCCGACGCCTGGATCCTGACGGGCTCCATCCTCGCCACCTACGGCATGGCCCGCGGTTGGACGGAGTTCTGGCTGATCTGGGTCGCCGTCGACATCGTCGGGATCCCGCTGCTGCTGGCCGGCGGTTTCTACCCGTCGGCGATCATGTACGCCATCTACGGCGGGTTCGTGATCGCGGGGTTCTTCGCCTGGCGGCGCGACATCCGCAATGCCGGCGATGGCGCTGCGCCCGCCCGGGTCGGCGCCTGAGGATCGCGGCTAGGGTGCGTGCGTGAGCAAGGATTTCGCCGCCCTGTACGCCGAGCTGGCCGAGAAGGCGCGTACCCGTCCGACGGGCTCGGGCACGGTCGCGCGGCTGGACGCCGGTGTGCACGAGATCGGCAAGAAGATCGTCGAGGAGGCCGCCGAGGTCTGGATGGCCGCGGAGTACGAGGGCCGCGAACAGGCCGCCGAGGAGATCAGTCAGCTCATCTATCACCTGCAGGTGTTGATGCTGGCCCTCGACCTGGCGCCCGAGGACGTCTGGCGCCACCTGTGATCTCGCCGGCTCGCGCCCGGGCGGCGAGTGTGTGCCGAGCGGCTAGGCTGGCGCCCCGTGGAACCCAGTCCTGACCGTCCGCTGCTGCGCGTCGCCGTGCCCAACAAGGGCTCGCTGTCCGACGCGGCGATCCAGATGTTGCGCGAGGCCGGGTACCGGCAGCGGGGTGACAACAAGGAGCTGATCCTCGCCGACGACGCGAACGGCGTGGAGTTCTACTATCTGCGACCGCGCGACATCGCCGTCTATGTCGGCGAGGGCACGCTGGACGTCGGGATCACCGGCCGGGACATGCTGCTCGATTCCCGGGCGGCGGCCGACGAGACGGCGGCGCTCGGATTCGGCGGTACCCGGTTCCGCTTTGCCGCGCCGGCGGGTCAGGACTGGTCGGTCGAGCGGCTGGCGGGCAGCCGGATCGCCACCTCCTATCCGGGACTGGTCGGCTCCTATCTGGCCGACCGCGGCGTCGATGCGCGCCTGATCAAGCTCGATGGTGCGGTGGAGTCGGCAATCCGGCTCGGCGTCGCCGATGCCGTCGCGGACGTCGTGGAGACCGGGACCACGCTGCGCCGGGCCGGGCTGGAGCTGTTCGGCGAGCCGATCCTGGAATCCGAGGCGATCCTGATCGCGCGGCGCGGCGAGGTGCCGCCCGCCGGCCTTGATCAGCTCGCGCGGCGCCTGGACGGGGTGCTGGTCGCGCGCAACTGGGTGATGATGGACTACGACATCGCGGCCGAGCTGGCCGACCGTGCCGCCGCCCTGACACCGGGATTCGAATCGCCGACCGTGTCCCCGCTGGCCCGCGAGGGTTGGGTCGCGGTGCGCGCGATGGTACGCCGCGAGGGTTCGCAGTTGATCATGGACCAGTTGTATGCGCTCGGTGCCCGCGCGATCCTGGTCACCGACATCGCCGCCTGCCGGATCTGAGCGGGTTCGCGTGAGCGATCGGGCGTACCGCTTCACCTCGCGGGTGTCGATCATCGGCGCCGCCCTCGGCACGGGTGTGCTGACGGTCGCCGCGGTCCTCGGCTGGTTCGCACTGCCGGAGTTGAGCCGGGCGCTCTTCACGATCCCGCAGGTGCTCACGCTGATCGGCTTCCTGGTCGCCCTGGACGCGGTGATCTGGTCGTTGTCGGCCTCGGCGGTCCGCGCGGACGCCGGCGGCGTCACCGTGCGCAACGGGCCCCGCACCCGGCGGTACCCGTGGTCGGACGTCGCGGCGGTGAGCTACCGGCGCTCGGATCCCTGGGCCAATCTCGTGCTCCGCAACAGCGGCGAGCACGATCCGCCGCGTCGCCCGATGCTCGGCATCCAACGCGTCGACGGCGAACGCGCCGATCGAGCCGTGCGCATGTTGCGCGAGCTGCACCGCGCCGCGAGCTGACCGCACGCGCGGGCCTTCCGGCCGGCCGCGCTCAGTCCGCGCCCAACCCGACCCGGTCCGCCAGCCGGTCGAAGGCGAGTCGGGCGTACCGGTCGGCCGGGTCGATGGTGCCGACCAGGTGGCCGTTCAGCTCGAGGCTGGTGAATCCGATCAGCTCGCTGAGCACCGAGAACAGCGCGGCGACGGTCGCGGGCGCCAGCTCCGGGGCGCCCAGCCGGTCGGCGATGCCGCCGAGCTGGCGCACCAGGGCCGCGGGCCCCGGCACCTCCTCGGCCGCGCCGAGCGCGTCCCCGGCGGCGACGAGCACTTCGACGAATGGTGTGACCACCCGGGCCGCGGCGGGCACGGTATCGGCCGGGGCGGCGTACCCCGGGATCGGCGAGCCGTAGATCAACATGAACTCGTGCGGATGGTCGCGCGCCCAGTCGCGGAGCACCGCACAGGCGGCGACGAACCGGGCGCGCGGTGTCGCAGCACGCCGCCCGGCGGCCTGCTCGACGGCATCACCCAGCCGCCCGAAGGAGTCGATCAGCAGCGCCGTGATCAGCGCATCCCGCGAGGGGTAGTAGCGATAGACCGCCGACGACACCACGCCGAGTTCGCGGGCGACGCCGCGCAGGCTGAGCGTCGCCGCGCCCTGCTCGGCGATCTGGCGTCGCGCGATCTCGGTGATCTCGTCCAGGGTGCGGGCCCGGGCGCGGGCGCGCGGTGTGCTCGATCCGGCCATGAACCGATCCTGCCAGCTCCGCGACGGTGCGGGAGGGTTTCGCTCACAACAGAGAGCAGTGCTCTTGACTTCGTGCCGGAGGCGCGGCAGCCTTGGTTGACAGAGAGCACCGCTCTCGAATTGTCCACCGAGGAGCGATCATGATCCGTCGCCTGTCCCTGATCGCGCTGCCGGCGCTCGCCGGTTCGTGCTTCGCGGCCTACCAGATACTGCGGCCCTATCCGCCCACGAACCCCGAGACCGGGGCTGTCGGAGCGGCCGCGGTCGCCTCGAACGCCTGGACGGGCGCCCACACGCTCGCCATGGTCGGCATCGTCGCCCTGATGTTCTGGGTGCCGCTGATCGCGACCCGCTGGGGGAGGGGGTACGCCTGGCTGGGTCCGCTCGCCGTCGGCGCCGGGGCGGCCCTGCTGCCGTACTACGGGGCGGAGACGTTCGGCCTCGGTTCGATCGCCCGGCGCGCCGTGGCAGACGAGGACTGGTCGCTGCTGTCGACCTTCGCCGACGTCCGCTACGCGCTCGTGCCGACCATCACCTTCGCGCTCGGGCTGCTGGCGCTCGCGGTTCTCGGTGTGGCGCTCGCGGTCGGCTGGTGGCGCCGGGAGCGGCCGAGGGCGCTGATGCTGCCGATGGCGTTCGGACTCGTCGTCTACCTGCCGCAGTTCTTCACTCCGCCGGCGGGTCGGATGTCGCACGGGCTGCTGCTCGCCGCCGGCGGCATCGCCACCGCGGTCGCGCTGGTGCTGGCCCGGAGTGCGACCCCGATCCTTCCCGCAGAGCGACCGTCGGACGACGGCCGCACCCGCCCGACTGTGGCAGCCTAGGAGCCATGAATCCCCAGGCCTATCTCCTGCCGCTGTGCATCGGGCTGACCCTGGTCGGCCTGGTCGCCACCGTGATCACCTGGCGGACCAGCAAGCGGCGCGGCAAGGCCGTCCAGATGTTCGGGCTGGCGCTGTTGCCCGTCGGGCTCTACCTGACCGGTCTGTTGCTGCTGGTCTGGAACTTCGTGGCCGGGATCATCGCCTGGGCCTTTGCGCTGATCCTCGCCCCCGTGGTCTGGGTCGGCCTCGGCTTCGTCGGCCTGGCGATCGTGTTGTGGGTGATCGGCGGCATCGCGGCAGCACGGGCCGCGGCCAAGGCGCTTCCCGCGGGGACGGCCGACGCCGGCGCGGTCGCACCCGCGCCCCGGAGCTCGACCGCGCAGCCCGGCACGCCGCCGAAGAAGGCCGCGGGCGGCAAGCAGCCCGCCGATCCCGAGCTGGACGAGATCGAGGCCCTGCTCCGCAAGCGGGGGATCGAGTGAGGGTACGCGCGTGAGCGGCCGGGAACTCGGCGGCTACGACGAACGATTCGCCGACGACGACGGCTCGCCGGATGAGGTGGTACGCGACCGGCTGGTCGCGGCCGGCAGCGGCCGCCCCGAGGCCTACCTGGACGCGGTCGTCGCCCTGTGCGGCGCGCGGCTGCTCGTCCCCGTCCTTGCCGCCGGGGACGAGACGCTGACCCCCGATCCGAACCGGGAGGGCGATGTCTCCGCCGTCTTGCTGCAGCGACCGGACGGCGCTCGAGCCCTGCCGGTGTTCACGGGCAGCGACTCGGCGGCGGCCTGGCATCCGCAGGCCCGACCGATTCCCGCGACCCTGGACCGGGTTGCCCAGACCGCTCTCGCGGAGGGGGCGGGCACGGTGCTGGTCGATGTGGTCGGCCCGGCGCCCCTGACGATCGAGGGCGAGGTGCTCGGCGAACTCGCCCAGGGGCATCGACTGGTCCGTCTGCCCGACGGCTTCGGCTGGGCCCGCACCGCCCCGGCGGAGCCGACGGAATAGTCGCGGCCCGGCCCGCGTTCCACCCTTGTGGTCGCGCGATGTGAGATTCATCGCGCAAGCCGCTACCATTGACCGCGATCACCGACGGGTTGTCACCATCGGTGGTCCCACCGAACAAGCGGGGATCTGATCTCCCACCCGAGCGGCGCCACGACCACAGGTTGCGGAAGTTGCCGGGTCCACGGGTCGCGGGCGTTTGCCGTCCGCGCCCTCCGATCAGGCCTCCGCGGACGCGGGGGCCTTTCTTGGTTGCGCCAGGCGGTGGCGTAACCGGCAATCGTCCACGAGGAGGACACATCAGCACTGAACCGCGCATCAACGATCGCATCCGCGTCTCCGAGGTCCGACTGGTCGGCCCGGCTGGGGAGCAGGTGGGGATCGTTCGCATCGACGACGCTCTGCGGTTGGCCCGCGAGTCCGATCTCGACCTGGTCGAGGTCGCCCCGATGGCCCGTCCGCCGGTGGCGAAGCTCATGGACTACGGCAAGTTCAAGTACGAGAGTGCGCAGAAGGACCGCAACAGCCGGCGGAACCAGTCGAACACGGTGATCAAGGAGATGAAGCTCCGACCGAAGATCGACAGCCACGACTACGAGACCAAGAAGGGTCACGTGGTCCGGTTCCTGAAGGCGGGCGACAAGGTGAAGATCACGATCATGTTCCGCGGCCGGGAGCAGTCCCGCCCGGAGCTCGGCTTCAACCTGCTGAAGCGGCTGGCCGACGATGTCGAGGAGTTCGGCTTCGTCGAGTCCAATCCCAAGCAGGACGGCCGGAACATGCTGATGGTCCTCGGCCCGCACAAGAAGAAGTCGGAGGCCAAGGCCGACGTCGACGCCGATCGCGACCGCCGCGCGGCGGAGCGTACCGAGAGCGCCGAGGCCGAGCGCGTCGAGCTGGCCGAACGGCGCGAGAAGGTTGCCGCCGCCCCGGCGAAGAAGAAGAAAAAGGGTCCGGCCGACAACATGGACCCCGACATCGACCTGTAGGAACCGGTCGGCGCGAGCGCCGATCACAAGCAAGGCCGGTACGCCGGCCCTGGCAGCAGAAGGAGGGCCCACCATGCCCAAGATGAAGACGCATTCCGGTGCGAAGAAGCGGTTCCGGATCACCGGCTCGGGCAAGGTCATGCACCGCAAGGCCGGCAAGATGCACCTGAACGAGCACAAGCCGTCCACCCGGACCCGTCGTCTCGACGGCGATGCGGTGATGTCGACCGGCGACGCCAAGAAGGCCCGCAAGCTGCTCGGCAAGTGAGCCGCTGAACACCCCGTCCGCGCCCGACCGGCGCGACCAACTTCGTGCCGGCCCCCCCGGCGCCCCGACAAGGAGAGATCGACATGGCACGCGTGAAGCGTTCCGTCAACGCGCACAAGAAGCGCCGCGAGGTCCTGGAGCAGGCCTCCGGTTACCGCGGGCAGCGCTCGCGCCTGTACCGCAAGGCCAAGGAGCAGGTCACCCACTCGCTGGTCTACGCATACCGGGATCGTCGCGCCCGCAAGGCCGACTTCCGCAAGCTGTGGATCCAGCGGATCAACGCCGCCGTCCGCGCGGAGGGGATGACGTACAACCGGTTCGTCTCCGGCCTGAAGACCGCCGGCGTCGAGGTGGACCGCAAGATCCTCGCCGAGCTGGCCGTCAGCGACCCGAAGGCGTTCACCGCGCTGGTCGAGGTCGCCAAGGCCAACCAGGGCGTCCAGGCCGCCTGAGCCGCAGCCGTTGACTTCGTCGACCCCCGGGCCGATCGCACCCGCCTCCGCGGCGGAGCTGCGGTCGGCCCGTCGGTTGTCGGCGCGCAAGCAGCGTCGCGAGCGGGCGGAGTTCCTGGTCGAGGGTCCGCAGGCGGCCCGCGAAGCGCTCGCCGTACCCGGCCTGGTCTCGGCACTGTTCGCCACCAGCGAGGCGGCCGCCCGGCACGCAGATCTGATCGCGGCCGCGGACGCCGCGGGGGTACGCCTGCGTGCGGTCGATGATCAACAGCTCGCCCTGCTGGCGGACACCGTCCATCCCCAGGGCATCGTCGCGGTCGCTCGCAGCATCGGGACCGATCTCGTCACGGCCCTCGCCGGGGATCCGCGCCTGGTGGTGATCTGCGCGCAGATCCGCGATCCGGGCAATGCGGGCACGGTGATCAGATGCGCCGACGCGTTCGGTGCGGACGCGGTGATCATGACCGAGGGTTCGGTGGAGCTGACCAGCCCCAAGGTCGCCCGGGCCAGCGTCGGCAGCATCTTCCACCTGCCGATCGCGACCGGCGTACCCGTCGCGGATGCGATCGCCGCGTGCCGCGACCGCGGGCTCGCCGTCTACGCCGCCGACGGCTCCGCGGATCGCCGCACCGATCAACTCGCCGCCGACGGCGCACTTGCCCGGCCGACCGCGTGGCTGTTCGGCAACGAAGCATGGGGTCTGCCGCCGGCCGACGCGGCGCTCGCCGATGCGCGGGTCGCGGTGCCGATCCGCGGGTCCGCCGAGAGCCTCAATCTGGCGACCGCGGCCGCCGTCTGCCTCTACGCCTCGACCACCGCGCAGCACCCGACCGGTCGTTGATTCGCGTCAGGAACCTGCATGGCCGGCTCCAGGCGATCATGGAAGATCAATCGCTACCGAATCGACGCCGGTCGTCTTGTCGAGCTGGACTGACCAATCGCGTCCGACAGACTGACTATCGTCGGGGAATGAGCGCCGAACTGCCCGCCACGATGCCCGCGGTCGCGATGACCGACTCGCTGCCCGCGACCGACGACCGGTCGCTGGTCGACATCGAGGTCCCGGTGCCCCGGCCGGGTCCGCGCGATCTGCTCGTCGAGATCGCCGCGGTCGCGATGAACCCGGTGGACACCAAGATCCGCCGCTCGGCGGGCCGACAGGAGCCGCCGAAGATCCTCGGTTACGACGCCGTCGGGACCGTCCGGGAGGTCGGCGCCGAGGTTGCGTTGTTCTCCGTCGGCGACCGGGTCTGGTACGCCGGGGACCGAAACCGGCCGGGTAGCAATGCCGCGTACCAACTCGTCGACGAACGCATCGTCGGCACCGCGCCGGCCACGCTCTCGGACGCCGAGGCCGCGGCGGTCCCGCTGACCGCGATCACGGCCTGGGAGGCGCTGTTCGATCGGCTCCGGGTCGGGACCCAGACCACCGGCCGGCTGCTGGTGATGGGCGGAGCGGGCGGGGTCAGCTCCATGATCATCCAGCTCGCCCGGCGACTGACCGGGCTGACGGTGATCGGCACCGCGTCCCGCGAGGAGTCCGCCGAGTGGGTACGCGAACTGGGCGCCGACGCCGTGATCGATCATCGGCGCCCGCTCACCGAACAGATCGACGGGCCGGTCGACCTCGTCTTCTCGTCCCACAGCGACGGCCGGGCGGCGGAGTTCGCGCAGGTGCTCGCCCCGCAGGGTTCGCTGGTGTTGATCGACGACCCGGCCGAGTTCGACGTCCGTGCGTTCAAGGCCAAATCGATCACGGTCTGCTGGGAGTCGATGTTCACCCGGCCGACGTTCGCCACCGCGGATCTGGTCCGGCAGCACGAGATCCTGGACCGGGTCGCCCGGCTGATCGACGACGGCACGCTTCGCACCACCCTGGCCGAGACGGTCGACGGCATCACGGCCGCGAACCTGCGGGCGGCGCACGCCCGCATCGAGGCCGGCGACGCCGTCGGCAAGCTCGTCCTGCTGCGCTGAGCGGTCGCGCGGGGCCCTGGCTGCACCCGGGTGTGCAGAATGGTTGTCATGACCACCTGCGACGCACCCGAGGACCGGTACGCGACGGACCCGCTGGGCGTCGCCGAGGCCGACCGGTTGGCCGAGGTGATGCAGGGGCTGGCCTCGCCGGTCCGGCTCCGGCTGCTCGGGGTGCTGCGATCCGGGCCGGCGACCGTGACCGAGTTGTGCGTGGCGATCGACGCCGGGCAGGCATCGGTGTCCAATCACCTGCGGCTGATGCGCCATCTCGGGCTCGTGGTCGGCGAGCGCGAGGGACGCCGGGTCCGCTACCGGCTGTTCGACGATCACGTCTCCGCGGTCTACGACGAGGCGGTACGCCACCTCGGTCACCTGCGCTCCCAGCCCTGAGCGGCGACGCGCGCCCGGCGCCCGAAACCCGCACGCCGCCCCGGCGCGCATTCCCTAGACTGGCCGGCGCAGAACCACCCGAAGGAGTCTCCTTGACCAGTCCGAACGACAACGAGCCGGCGCCGCCCGCCGCGCTCGACGCCGCGAGCGTCGAGCGCCTGGTCGCGGAGGCGGAGGCCGCGTTCGCCGCGGCCGGCAGCACCGCCGAGCTCAAGGCCGCCCGGATCGCCCACACCGGCGACCGTTCGGCGCTCGCCCTGGCCAACCGGGAAATCGGATCCCTCCCTCCGGCCGATCGCAAGGACGCCGGCCGCCGGATCGGCCAGGCCCGCGGTCGTGTCAATGCGGCCCTGGCCTCCCGCGAGGCCGAGATCGTCGAGACCGAGCTGGCGCAGCGGCTGGCCGACGAGCGGGTGGACGTCACGCTGCCGGTCGAGCTCGGCCCGCAGGGTGCCGCGCATCCGGTCACGGCGCTGATCGACAAGATCGCCGACGTCTTCGTCGCGATGGGCTGGGAGATCGCCGAGGGCCCGGAGGTCGAGTCGGAGTGGATGAACTTCGATGCGCTCAATCTGCACCCCGACCACCCGGCGCGCGCCGAACAGGACACGCTCTTCGTCGAGCCCAGGGATCGCAGTCTGGTGCTGCGGACCCATACCTCCCCGGTCCAGCTTCGCGCGCTGTTGGAGCGGCCCTTGCCGGTCTACGTCGTCGCGCCCGGCAAGGTCTACCGCGCCGACGAACTCGACGCGACCCACCTCCCGGTCTTCCACCAGGTCGAGGGGCTGGTCGTCGACGAGGGCATCACGCTCGGTCACCTGATGGGCGCGCTGGAGCACTTCGCCCGCGAGATGTTCGGTGACATCCGGCTGCGGTGGCGACCCGACTACTTCCCGTTCACCGAGCCGAGCGTCGAGGTGGACCTGGAGTGCTTCGTCTGTCACGGCGAGTCGGTGGGCAATCCTGACCGACCGTGCCGGACCTGCCGGTCGGAGGGCTGGATCGAGTGGGGCGGCAGCGGCGTGGTCAACCCGCGGGTGCTGGCGGCCGCCGGTGTCGACACCGATCGTTACACCGGGTTCGCGTTCGGGATGGGCATCGAGCGCACATTGATGTTCCGCAACGGAGTGGAGGACATGCGCGACATGGCCGAGGGCGATGTGCGATTCAGCCGTTCGCTGGTCGGGGAGGCACGATGAGGGCGCCGATCGGCTGGATTCGTGAGTACGCCGACCTGCGCGATGATCTTGATCCCGTGGAGCTGCGCGAGCAGTTGACCCGCGGCGGGCTGGAGGTCGAGGCCATCGATCGCGCCGGTGCCGATGTCACCGGGCCGGTGGTGGTCGGTCGCGTGGAGTCCTTCACCGACGAGCCCCAGAAGAACGGCAAGATCATCCGCTGGTGCGCCGTCGACGTGGGGGAGTACAACGCGACATCCGAGGTCACCGGCGGTGGCCCGCGGGGGATCGTCTGCGGCGCGCACAACTTCGCCGCGGGCGACCTGGTGGTGGTGGCGCTGCCCGGTGCCGTGCTGCCCGGCGATTTCGCGATCTCGGCACGCAAGACCTACGGGCACATCTCGGACGGGATGATCTGCTCGGCTCGCGAGCTCGGCCTGGGCGACGAGCACGAGGGCATCCTCGTGCTGCCGCCCACCGATGATCATGGTGTCGCGCTGCGCCCCGGTCAGGACGCGGCCGATGCCCTGCGCCTGCGCGAGGACGTGCTCGACGTTGCGGTCACGCCGGATCTGGCGTACTGCCTGTCGATCCGCGGGATCGCCCGGGAGGCCGCGTTGGCCAACGACGTGACGTTCACCGACCCGGTCGAGCAGCCGGTGCCGGCCGAGACCGCCGGCGGCTGGCCGGTTCGGCTGGAGACCCCGAAGGCCTCGCTCTACACGATGATCACCGTCGACGGCATCGACCCGACCAGGCCGACGCCGCAGTTCATCACCCGGCGCCTCCAGCTCTCCGGGGTACGCCCGATCTCGCTGACCGTCGACGTCACCAACTATGTGATGTTGGAGATCGGCCAGCCGCTGCACGCCTTCGATGCCGACAAGGTGGCGGGCGCGATCGTGGTCCGGGAAGCCGCAGCCGGGGAGCGGTTGACCACGCTCGACGACAAGGACCGCGAGCTGCAGCCCGGTGATCTGTTGATCACCGACGACTCCGGTCCGATCGGTCTCGCCGGCGTGATGGGCGGGGCCAGTACCGAGATCTCCGATGCGAGCACGCGCGTGATCATCGAGTCGGCCGTGTTCGACCGGATCCAGGTGGGGCGTACCTCGCGTCGGCTCAAGCTGGTCTCGGAGGCCTCGCGCCGGTTCGAGCGCGGGATCGACGCCGACGCGGCCTATGCGGCCGCGCTCCGCGCCGCCGATCTCCTGACCACCCACGGGGGCGGGTCCGTGACCGGCACGACGGTGGTCGGCAAGGTCGCGCCGATGCCGGCCCAGCGGATCGACGCGACGCTGCCCGGACGGGTGTTGGGCGCTCCGATCGGCACCGGCGAGGTGATCGACATCCTCGAGCGCAGCGGCGTCGAGGTGACCGCGCTGGGCGACTCACTGAGTCTTGTCCCGCCCACCTGGCGCGGCGACCTGATCGATCCGTTCGACTACGTCGAGGAGGTCGGGGCCAAATGGGGCGTCGACCGGATCGAGCCGGTCGTGCCGACGGCCCCGGTCGGGCGCGGTCTGACCCGTGGTCAGCGCGGGCGGCGCGCGGTGAACCGTGCCGCCATCGCCGCCGGCTTCGTCGAGGTGCTCAGCTTCCCGTTCATCTCGGTCGAGGACCTGGACCGGCTGGGGGTGCCCGACGACGATCCGCGCCGCGATCTCGTCACCCTGGCCAACCCGCTGTCGGACCGCCAGCCCAACCTGCGCAGCAGCCTGCTGCCCGGCCTGTTCGGCGCGGTCGCCCGCAACACCAGCCGTTCCAATGACGACCTCGCCCTGTTCGAGACCGGCACCGTCTTCACCGGCGCTGCCCGGCCGAGCGCGCCGGTGCCGCCGGTCGATCGCCGGCCCTCCGATGCCGAGCTGTCCGCGCTGGCGGCCGCGCTGCCGGACCAGCCCTGGCACTTCGCCGGGGTCCTGACCGGTCAGTGGGACCCGCCGGGCTGGACCGGGCCCGCCCGGCCGGTCGGGTGGCAACACGCCGTCGCGCTCGCCGAGTTGGCAGCACGCTCCGTCGGGGTGCGGCTGGACCGCCGGGCCGCCGAGCAGGCGCCCTGGCACCCGGGTCGCTGTGCGGCGCTGCTGGTCGGCGAGGAGGTGATCGGGTACGCGGGCGAGCTGCATCCGAGCGTGATCGCGGCCTACGGGCTGCCGGAGCGTACCTGTGCCGTCGAACTGGATCTCGATCGGCTGCTCGCGCATGCGCCCGCGCTCGGTGTGGTCACGCCGGTATCGGGTCATCCGGTCGCGAAGGAGGATGTTGCGCTCGTCGTGGACGAGGAGATCACCGCGGCGCAGGTGCAGCGGGCCCTGGCCGCCGGCGCCGGCGAGTTGTTGGAGTCGGTGCGACTGTTCGACATCTATCGCGGCCCTCAGGTCGGCGATGGCCGGAAGTCGTTGGCGTACGCCCTGCGGTTCCGGGCACCGGACCGGACGCTGACCGACGCCGAGGCCGCGCAGGCGCGCGACGCCGCGGTGGCCCGGGCAGCCGAGGAGACCGGGGCCGTGCAACGCGCCTGAGCCGCCGGGTCGGTCGAGCGGCCGGCACCTGCCCTCGTGTCGTCAGTTATCGCCCCCTGGCGGGGTCGGCAGGCGGCGATACCTCACGAAGAGAGGGTGGGTCTTGGCGGGTAGCCACCGGCCCGTCGGACGGGTCGGGGCATCATGAGGCATGGACATTTCCGTCGCGCTCGACTTCGCTGCCGCCAACCACCGTGCCGTGCTCGGCACCCGGCGACGCGATGGCGGACCCCAGCTCTCGCCGGTGGTCGCGGGGGTGATCGACGGTGCCCTGGTGGTGTCGAGCCGCGCCGGCCTGGCCAAGGTCAGCAATCTTCGCCGTGACCCCGCGGCGACTCTGTTGATCATGACCGACGCCTTCTTCGGCCCGTGGGTCCAGGTCGAGGGCCCGGCGACCATCCGTGATCAGTCCGATCCGCGCACGCTCGGCCTGCTGGAGGACGTGTACCGCTCGATCGCCGGCGAACACCCCGACTGGGCCGACTATCGGCGAGCCATGATCGAGGAGGACCGGGTGGTGATCGAGATCCGTCCGGAGCGCGCGGCCGGCGTACCTCCCCGGGGGTGACGTCTCGTCAACGATCCGTCGGGTCGGACAAACCCATCAACCGCGCGCCGTTGCGCCAGAGCACGGTGCGCAGCCAGTCCTCGCCGTGGTCTAACCGGACCAGCGACTCGATCTGGTGGGCGTAGGGGTAGGGGATGTTGGGGAAATCGCTGCCGAGCGCGACGCGATCGGCCAGCTCGGCCAGGCGCCCGGCGTACCCGGATGGCATCGGCCAACGCGCCTGCGTGAAATCGGTCCCGACCATCGTGGTGTCGAGATGTACGCGCGGATGGCGCTCGACCAGGTCGGCGAACGCGTGGTACTCCGGCAGCCCCGCGTGCGCGATCACGAGCACCAGATCGGGAAAGCGATCAAGGACCCGGGCGATCGGCGAAACCCCGGTGAAGGCTCCCGGCTGCGGGCCGGAACCGCAATGGATGACGATCGGTACGCCCGTCGCCTGCAACTGTTCCCAGCACGGATCCAGCAACGGGTCGTCGGGCGCGAAGGCACCCACCTGCACATGCATCTTGATCAAGCGGGCGCCGGCGGCGAGTGCCCGGGCCAGATAGTCCGGTGCGTCCGGCTCCGGGTAGAGGGTGGCCGAGTGCACGGCATCGGGTACCCGCGCGGCGAAATCGGCACACCACTCGTTGAGCCAGCGGGCCATTCCCGGCTTGTGCGGATAGGTGAGTGAGGGGATGGCGCGCAAACCGAGTCGGCGCGCGATGCGCAGCCGGTCGGGCTCGGGTAGGCGATACTGGATCGGCCAGGGGCGACCGAGGCGTTCGCCGGCCGTGTCGAAGTAGGCCCAGACCTTGTCCAGCATCCGCTCGGGCAGGAAGTGCACGTGGATGTCGGCCAGGCCGGGAATGCCGAGCTCGCGGCAGAACCGGGGAAGCTGCTCGTCGGTGAGGGGCACGGCCCGATCCTAGTTCGTGGAATAACTATTCCGCGTATGGCATAATCATCCGCATGACGTTCCGAGTGGCGGTGGCCGGGTGCACGGGGTACGCCGGAGGCGAGGCGCTGCGCCTGTTGTTGTCGCACCCCGATGCCGAGATCGGCGCCCTGACCGCGGGCTCGTCCGCCGGGTCGCGGCTGGCCGAGCACCAGCCCCACCTGCGGCCGCTGGCCGGGCGTACCGTCGCCGAGACCTCCGCGCAGAACCTGGCCGGGCACGATGTGGTGATCATGGCGCTGCCCCACGGCACCTCGGGGGCACTGGCGGCCGAGCTGCCGGACGACGTGCTGGTGATCGACTGCGGGGCGGATCACCGGCTGGCCGACCCGGCCGCCTGGCAGCAGTTCTACGGCAGCCCGCACGCCGGAAGCTGGCCCTACGGGCTGCCCGAGTTGCCGGGCCAGCGCGACAAACTCGCCGGCGCTCGCCGGATCGCCGTGCCCGGCTGCTATCCGACCACCGCGACGCTCGCGCTGCTGCCCGGCCTGACCTCCGGCCTGATCGACGGGCGCGATGTCGTGGTGGTCGCCGCGAGCGGTCCGTCCGGCGCCGGCCGGGCGCCCAAGCCGCACCTGCTCGGCGCCGAGCTGATGGGCTCGGCTTCGGCCTACGGCGTCGGCGGGGTGCACCGGCACGTCCCCGAGCTGCGGCAGAACCTCACGGCGCTGGGCGCCGAGGATCCATCCGTCTCGTTCACCCCGGTGCTGGTGCCGATGGCCCGGGGCATCCTCGCGACCTGCACCGCTCCCGTCGCGCGGCCCACCGATGCCGAGGAGGTACGCCGGGCCTGGCGCGACGCCTTCGCCGACGAGCCGTTCGTCGAGCTGCTCGACGAGGGCGCCTGGCCACAGACCCAGCACGTCATCGGCTCGAACGCGGTACACGTCCAGGTCGCGCTCGACGAGGCCGCCGGCCGGATCGTCGCGGTCGCCGCGCTGGACAACCTGACCAAGGGCACCGCGGGTGGAGCCGTGCAGTGCCTGAATCTGGCGCTCGGGCTGCCGGAGCGTACCGGCCTGAGCACGATCGGGGTCGCGCCATGAGCGTCACCGACCCGGTCGGGTTCACCGCCGCCGGGGCGACCGCGGGCCTCAAACCGAGCGGGCGCCCCGATCTCGCCGTGGTGCACAACACCGGACCGGAGGACAGCGCCGCCGCCGTCTTCACCGGCAACCGGTTCCCGGCCGCCCCCGTCACCGTCTCCCGCGCGCACGCGGCCGACGGGCACCTGCGCGCCGTGGTGCTGAACTCCGGGGGCGCCAACGCCTGCACCGGCGAGCAGGGACTGGACGACGCCCGGGCGATGGCCGCCGCGACCGGTGCCGCGCTCGGCCTGCCCGCCGACGCGGTCGCCGTGTGTTCCACCGGCCTGATCGGCCAGTTGATCGATCTTCGCCTGGTCGGACCCGGCATCGCGAGCGCGGCCCGCGCGCTCGCCGCCGACGGCGGGCCCGCTGCGGCGGAGGCGATCATGACGACCGACACCGTGCCGAAGCAGGCTCGCGCCGGCCGGGACGGCTGGTCGATCGGCGGGATGGCCAAGGGCGCGGGGATGCTCGCGCCCGGCCTGGCCACCATGCTGGTCGTGCTGACCACCGACGCATCGGTCCCGCCCGATGCGCTGGCCGCCGCGCTGCAGACCGCCTGTCGGGTGACCTTCGACCGGGCCGATTCCGACGGCTGCATGTCGACCAACGACACCGTCATCGCGCTGGCCAACGGAGCGTCGGGCATCGTCCCCGACCCCGGTGTGTTCGCCACCGCGTTGACCGAGGTCTGCGCCGACCTCGCGCGGCAGTTGATCGCCGACGCCGAGGGCGCGTCCCACGAGATCGCGATCACGGTCGTGAATGCCGCGAGCGAGGACGAGGCCGTGACCGCCGCCCGCGCGGTTGCCCGGTCCAACCTCTTCAAGTGTGCGGTCTTCGGCAACGACCCGAACTGGGGAAGGGTGTTGTCGGCACTCGGCACCACCGATGTCGCCTTCTCACCCGAGGACGTCGACGTGTCCTTCAACAAGATCACCGTCTGCCGTGGCGGCGCGATCGGCGAGGACCGTGCGCTGGTCGACCTGTCGGGCCGTTCGGTCGAGGTCGGGGTGGATCTGCGGGCCGGGTCGAGCACGGCCACCGTGCTGACCAACGATCTCACCTACGACTACGTCAAGGAGAATGCGGAGTACTCGACATGAACGAGCTGACCCTGGTCGAGAAGGCCGCCATCCTGACCGAGGCGCTGCCGTGGCTGGAGACCTATGCCGGCAAGACCATCGTGATCAAGTACGGCGGCAATGCCATGATCAACGAGGATCTGAAACGCGCGTTCGCCCAGGACGTGGTCTTCATGCGCCGCTGCGGGCTGTTCCCGGTCGTCGTGCACGGCGGCGGGCCGCAGATCTCGGCGATGCTGCAGCGGCTCGGCATCCCGAGCGAGTTCCGCGGCGGCCTGCGGGTGACCACCCCCGAGGTGATGGACGTCGTCCGGATGGTGCTGGTCGGTCAGGTCGGCCGGGACCTGGTCGGGTTGATCAACTCCCAGTCCACCCTGGCGGTCGGAATGTCGGGGGAGGACGGCGGGCTGTTCACCGCGACCCGGCGTACCGCCAGCGTCGACGGGCAGGAGGTCGATCTCGGACTGGTCGGCGACGTCACCGGGGTACGCACCGAGGCGATCGGCGGCCTGCTGGCGGCGGGCCGGATCCCGGTGGTGGCGAGCATCGCCCCCGACGCCGAGGGCATGGTGCACAACATCAATGCCGACAGTGCGGCCGCGGCATTGGCGGTCGCGCTCGGGGCGGAGCGGCTGGTCATCCTCACCGACGTCGAGGGGTTGTACGCCGACTGGCCCAACTCGGCCGACATCGTCAAGGAGATGCCGGCCTCCAGGCTGCGCGAACTCTTGCCCAGTCTCGAATCGGGCATGTTGCCGAAGATGGAGGCGTGTCTGCGCGCGGTCGAGGGCGGCCTCAGCCGGGCGACGATCAGCGACGGCCGGGTCGCGCACGCGCTGCTGCTGGAGATCTTCACCAATGCCGGCATCGGGACCATGATCACCCGCGACGGGATGATCCGGCTTGGCAGCCGGGTGTTCTCCGCCGAGACCGGCATCCCGCAACACGAGTACTACAACGGAGGAGCACCGTGACCGACCTCGTTCCGCCCCAGGTGGGCAGCGCCACGGTGCTGCGCGGCTACGCCGACGCGATGATCAACGCTTTCGGTACGCCGAAGCGCGTCTTCGTGCGCGGCGAGGGTTGTCAGGTCTGGGATGCCGACGGCCGCCGCTACACCGACCTGCTGTCCGGGCTCGCGGTGAATGCGCTCGGCCATGCCCACCCGACGGTGCTGGCGGCGATCACCGGCCAGTTGAGCACGCTGGGTCACGTCTCCAACTTCTTCGCCACCCCGGCCCAGGTCGCCCTCGCCCAGCGGCTCACCGAGCTTGCGGGCGAGGACGCCCGGGTCTTCTTCACCAACTCGGGCAGCGAGGCCAACGAGGCGGCGTTCAAGATCACCCGGATGACCGGCCGGAGCCGGATCGTCGCCGCCGAGGGTTCCTTCCACGGACGCACCATGGGCGCGCTGGCGCTGACCCACAATCCGAAGTACCGCGACCCGTTCGCGCCGTTGCCGGGCGACGTGACCTTCGTGCCCTACGGCGACGCCGACGCGCTTGCCGCAGCCGTCGACGACACCGTCGCCGCGGTGGTGCTGGAGCCGATCCAGGGCGAGAACGGCATCGTGGTCCCGCCCGCGGGCTATCTGGCCGCCGCGCGCGAGATCACCGCGCGACACGGCTCGCTGCTCTGGCTGGACGAGGTGCAGACCGGCATCGGGCGGGCCGGTGAGTGGTTCGCTCATTCCGCGGAGTCGGTCACGCCGGACCTGATCACGATCGCCAAGGGGCTCGGCAACGGGTTCCCGATCGGCGCGTGCCTGGCGCTCGGCCCCGCCGCGGGACTGCTGCAGCCCGGATCGCACGGCAGCACCTTCGGCGGCAATCCGGTGGCCGCCGTGGCGGGGCTGGCGGTCCTCGGCGTGATCGAGCGCGACGGCCTGTTGGAGCGTTCCCGGGCCGCCGGCGATCGGTTGGCCGACGCGCTGGCCGCGCTGGCGCACCCGCTGATCGCGCAGGTACGCGGGCGCGGCCTGCTGCGCGGCATCGTGCTGAACGCGCCGATCGCGGCCGCGGTCAGCGATGCCGCCCTCGATGCGGGCTTCGTGATCAACGCACCGCGGCCGGACGTGCTGCGCCTCGCGCCGCCGTTGATCATCTCCGATGCGGAGCTGGACGGGTTCGTCGCGGCCCTGCCCGGCCTGCTCGACGCGCACGAGGCGGCCGCATGACCAGGCACTTCCTCGCCAACGACGACCTGAGCGCGGCCGAGCAGGCGCGCGCGCTGGATCTGGCCGCGGAGCTCGCCGCCGACCCCTACGCGTACCGCCCGTTCGACGGCCCGCGCTCGGTGGCGATCATCTCCGACAAGCCGACCCTGCGCACGCAGCTCTCGTTCCAGGTCGGGATTGCCGACCTCGGCGGCAATGCCGTGATGGTGGACGGCAACCTCGCCGGCATCGGCACCCGGGAGTCGATCCCGGACTCGGCCCGGGTGCTCGGCCGTCAGGTCGCCCAGATCGTCTGGCGCACCGGCGCGCACGAGCGGATCGAGGAGCTCGCGACCCATGCCGGCGTACCGGTGATCAACGCGCTCACCGACGCCCACCACCCGTGCCAGGTGCTCGCCGACCTGCTCACCCTGGCCCAGCACCGGGGCGACGGCAGCGCGGCGTCGCTGCGCGGGATACGGATGACCTATCTGGGCGACGGCGGCAACAACATGGCCCACTCCTACGCGCTGGCGTGCGCGCTGGCGGGGATGCGGTTGGCGATCGCGGCACCGGAGGGCTACCACCCCGACCCGGACATCCTGGTTCGGGCGCAGGCGATCGCCGCCGAGACCGGCGGGGCGGTGTCGGTGACCGACGAGCCGGGCGCGCACGGCGCCGACGCGGTCGTCACCGACACCTGGCTGTCGATGGGCCAGGACGGCGCGGAGGAGCGCGCGCGGGTGTTCTCGCCGTACGCCGTCACCGCGGAGCTGATGGCCCAGGCGCCCGACGCCGTCGCGCTGCACTGCCTGCCGGCCTACCGCGGCAAGGAGATCGCCGCCGAGGTGCTGGATGGGCCGAGGTCGCTGGTCTGGGACGAGGCGGCCAACCGCCGTCCGGCGCAGAAGGCGATCATGATCATGCTCGACGAATGGGCGGGGGAGCAATGAGCGTACCGATCACCACGAAGGCCGCCCGGCAGAGCCTGATCGTCACGCTCGTCGGCTCGCGGCTCATCCGCTCCCAGGCCGAGCTGGCCGAACTGCTCGGCCAACACGGCATCGAGGTGAGCCAGGGCACGCTGTCGAAGGATCTGCTGGAGGTCGGCGCAACCCGGATCCGCGCCGCCGAGGGGCAGTTGATCTATGCGGTGCCGGGCGAGGGCGGCGACCGCTCGGTCGTGGCGGGAGAGTCCGATGCGTTCGACAAGAAGCTGGCGCGGGTCTGTGAGGAGGTCCTGGTCTCCGCGGACGCCTCGGCCAATCTCGCTGTGTTGCGTACCCCGCCGGGGGCCGCGCAGTACTTCGCCTCCGCGATCGATCACGCCGCCTGGCCGGAGATCCTCGGCACCATCGCCGGTGACGACACGATCCTGGTGATCAGCCGGGACCCGGTGGGTGCGGCCGCGCTGGTGGAGCGCTTCGTGGCCCTGCGTCCGGCCGACGGCCGTCGCCCTGCGGGTGACGGGGACTGATCACTGCCCGGCGCGGGCCGCTAGCGTCGCCCGTACCGAGCCACCGACCGACGCGGGCAGCAGTGCTCGCGGGACCCGAGGAGATTTGCATGCCAGCCGACGCCACCGCGACGCCGGAGCCGAACCGCGCGCCCGATGCCGGCGCGGCCGGACAGGGGCGGCTGTGGGGTGGCCGGTTCGCCGGCGGCCCCGCGGAGGCCATGTTCGAGCTGAGCAGGTCGACGCAGTTCGACTGGCGGCTCGCCCGCCACGACCTCGCCGGCTCGCGCGCGCACGCCCGCGCGCTGCACGCGGCCGGGCTGCTCACCGCCGACGAGCTGGCGGGCCTGCTGCGCGGGATCGACGAGCTCGATGCCCGGGTCGCCTCCGGGGAGTTCGGGCCCGCGCCCACCGATGAGGATGTGCACGGAGCGCTGGAGCGAGGGCTGATCGAGATCGTCGGCGCCGAGCTCGGCGGCCGACTGCGGGCCGGGCGGTCCCGCAACGATCAGATCGCGACGCTGATCCGGCTCTATCTGCGCGAGGAACTCACGGTGATCGCCGATGGCGTGCTCGCCGTGATCGCCGCCCTGACCGCCCAGGCGCAGGACCTGCTCGGCGTACCGATGCCGGGGCGTACCCATCTGCAGCACGCGCAGCCGGTGCTCGTCTCCCACCATCTGCTGGCCCATGCCTGGCCGTTGCTGCGCGATCTGCAACGGATCGCGGACCTGCGCGGGCGGCTGGACGAGAGCCCATACGGCTCGGCAGCCCTGGCCGGGACCTCGCTCGGGCTGGACCCGGAGGCCGTCGCCGCCGACCTCGGCTTCGCCGGTTCGGTCGCCAATTCGATCGACGGCACCGCCGCTCGCGACCTGACCGCGGAGGCGGCCTACGTGCTCGCGCAGATCGGGGTCGACCTGTCGCGGATCAGCGAGGAAGTGATCTTGTGGAGCACGCACGAGTTCGGCTTCGTCACGCTGGACGATGCCTGGTCCACCGGGTCGAGCATCATGCCGCAGAAGAAGAACCCGGATGTCGCCGAGCTCGCCCGGGGCAAGGCGGGCCGGCTGATCGGCAATCTGACCGGTCTGCTCGCCACCCTCAAGGGCCTGCCGTTGGCGTACAACCGCGATCTGCAGGAGGACAAGGAGCCGATCTTCGACGGCATCGACCAGTTGCGCATCCTGCTGCCGGCGGTCGCCGGCCTGCTGGGCACGCTGACCTTCCACCGCGACCGGTTGGCAGCCCTCGCGCCGCAGGGGTTCTCGCTGGCCACCGATCTCGCCGACTGGCTGGTGCGGCGCCGGGTGCCGTTTGCGCGCGCCCACGAGATCGCCGGCGAGGCGGTACGCCTGTGCGAGGCCCGGGGGATCGAGCTGACCGACCTGACCGCCACCGATCTCGCCGAGATCTCACCAGAACTCGACGCGGAGGTGCTGGAGGTGCTCACGGCGCCCGGTGCGATCGCTGCCCGCAGCGGGCGCGGCGGCACCGCCCCGGCCCGGGTCGAGGAGCAATTGGCCGAGGTGGCGGAACTGGCCGCCCGGTTGCGCGCCGAAACCGGATTGCCGGCAGACGGCGCCGGTCGGGCAGGATGACGGCCGTGAGCACTGTGTACGACGAACTGTCCTGGCGCGGCCTGATCGCCAATTCCACCGAGCCGGAGGCGCTGTCCGCGGCGCTGGCCGGCGACCCGCTCACCTTCTATGTCGGGTTCGACCCGACCGCGCCGAGCATTCACATGGGCAATCTGGTGCAGTTGACAATTGCCCGTCGCCTGCAGGCGGCGGGACACCGGCCGCTGCTGCTGGTCGGCGGGTCGACGGGACTGATCGGGGATCCGAAGGACTCCGGCGAGCGCACTCTCAACGCGCCCGAGGTGGTGGCCGAGTGGGTGGCACGCATCCAGGGGCAGGTCTCCTCGCTGATCGATCTCGGGGGCGACAACCCCGCGCGGTTGGTGAACAACCTGGACTGGACCGCGGGCCTGTCGGTGCTGGACTTCTTGCGCGATGTCGGCAAACACTTCCCGGTGAACCGGATGCTGGCCCGTGACGTCGTGCGCAACCGGCTCGAGGACGGCATCTCCTACACCGAGTTCTCCTACGTGTTGTTGCAGTCGTTGGACTACCTCGAGCTCTTCCGCCGCTACGGATGCACCCTGCAGTTCGGCGGCAGCGACCAGTGGGGCAACATCACGGCCGGCGCCGAGCTGGTCCGGCGGGTGACCGGCGAGCGGGTGCACGCGATGGCGAGCCCGTTGCTGACCAAGGCCGACGGCACGAAGTTCGGCAAGACCGAATCCGGCACGGTCTGGCTCGACCCGAATCTGACCAGCCCGTACGCCTTCCACCAGTTCTTCCTCAATGCCGAGGACGCCAAGGTGATCGAGTACCTGAAGGTGTTCTCCGACCGGGATGCCGACGAGATCGGTCAGTTGGAGGTCGACACCGCCGAGCGGCCGCACGAGCGCCGGGCCCAACATGCCCTGGCAGACGATGTGACGACGCTGGTTCACTCGGCGCAGGAAACCGAGGCTGCCAACGCTGCCGCGCAGGCCCTGTTCGGACGCGGGGAACTGGGTGCCCTGTCCGCCGCGACCCTGGACAGCGTGCTGACCGAGATCGGTGCACCGGTCGTGGAGCGGCCCGAGCTGCCGACCGTCGCCGACGCCTTTGAACTCGCCGGGGTGGTCGGCAGCAAGTCGCAGGCCCGGCGGATGGTTGCCGAGGGTGGGGCGTACCTGAACAACGAGCGGGTGGCCGATGCCGACCGTCGGCTCGGCCCCGACGACCTCCTCCATGGGCGGTACGCCGTCCTCCGCCGCGGCCGCAAGACGGTCGGCGGCCTCCGATTTGCCCAGCGCGTGGCGGGCGCGTAATCTCGCCATCCGCCTCGACGGAACCGGGCAACCGGGACCACGGCGGCGAGAGTTGACAAGGGTCGGCTCAACCCGTACAGTAGGCAAAGCCCAATGAGGCGGTTGCGCTCGGCGCGACGGCGTGGGCACCACCCGATGAGCGAGGGGTAAGGCGTGCGTCCAGTCTGGACCCGCTGAGGCCCGCCGCAGCGGTGCGCCTCCCGGTGAGAGTCCGGATCGGCCGAGTTGACAGAGCTCGACGAGGCCGGTAGAGTAGGCCAAGCCTTCTGAGGCAGAAAGCTCCTGAGGAGCACAGCCAGAAGGCACCAACCGCGAGAAGACAACGGGATACGTGCGCGTCCTGGACAGGATCCACGAGCACCCGGGGTTCGAACGACGGTCGGACCGAGGCCGCAGAGCGGATTTGACTCCGCCGAGCAGCCCCAATAAAGTAAGTCGAGTTGCCCCAAGCGGAGATCGAAAGATCGAAGCGCGGAGCGCGAGCGAAACTTGAGAACTCAACAGCGTGCTTAAAAGTCAATGCCAAGCAATGCATTTACCTCGTCAGTCGTGACGATCCGGCTTGCCGGAGAGTGACGACGATGAGTTCCTTTGATGAATGATATGGGTCCTGTTTCCTTGGACCCGGTCAGGCATCTCGAAGTTGACTTCCGCATCACCTCGCGTGATGTGGGCCAAATTTCAACGGAGAGTTTGATCCTGGCTCAGGACGAACGCTGGCGGCGTGCTTAACACATGCAAGTCGAACGGTAAGGCCCCTTCGGGGGTACACGAGTGGCGAACGGGTGAGTAACACGTGAGCAACCTGCCCTTGACACTGGGATAAGCGATTGAAAAGTCGTCTAATACCGGATACGACCCACACAGGCATCTGAGTGGGTGGAAAGCTCCGGCGGTCAAGGATGGGCTCGCGGCCTATCAGCTTGTTGGTGAGGTAACGGCTCACCAAGGCTTCGACGGGTAGCCGGCCTGAGAGGGCGACCGGCCACACTGGGACTGAGATACGGCCCAGACTCCTACGGGAGGCAGCAGTGGGGAATATTGCGCAATGGGCGAAAGCCTGACGCAGCAACGCCGCGTGCGGGATGACGGCCTTCGGGTTGTAAACCGCTTTCAGCTCCGACGAAGCTAACGTGACGGTAGGAGCAGAAGAAGCACCGGCCAACTACGTGCCAGCAGCCGCGGTAATACGTAGGGTGCGAGCGTTGTCCGGAATTATTGGGCGTAAAGAGCTTGTAGGCGGTCTGTCGCGTCGGAAGTGAAAACTCAGGGCTTAACCCTGAGCCTGCTTCCGATACGGGCAGACTAGAGGAAGGTAGGGGAGAACGGAACTCCTGGTGGAGCGGTGGAATGCGCAGATATCAGGAAGAACACCGGTGGCGAAGGCGGTTCTCTGGACCTTTCCTGACGCTGAGAAGCGAAAGCGTGGGGAGCAAACAGGCTTAGATACCCTGGTAGTCCACGCCGTAAACGGTGGGCACTAGGTGTGGGACTCATTCCACGAGTTCCGTGCCGTAGCTAACGCATTAAGTGCCCCGCCTGGGGAGTACGGCCGCAAGGCTAAAACTCAAAGGAATTGACGGGGGCCCGCACAAGCGGCGGAGCATGTGGATTAATTCGATGCAACGCGAAGAACCTTACCTGGGTTTGACATATACCGGAAACATCTGGAGACAGGTGCCCCGCAAGGTCGGTATACAGGTGGTGCATGGCTGTCGTCAGCTCGTGTCGTGAGATGTTGGGTTAAGTCCCGCAACGAGCGCAACCCTCGTCCTATGTTGCCAGCGGATAATGCCGGGGACTCATAGGAGACTGCCGGGGTCAACTCGGAGGAAGGTGGGGATGAGGTCAAGTCATCATGCCCCTTATGTCCAGGGCTTCACACATGCTACAATGGCTGGTACAAAGGGCTGCGAGACCGCAAGGTTTAGCGAATCCCAAAAAGCCAGTCTCAGTTCGGATTGGGGTCTGCAACTCGACCCCATGAAGTCGGAGTCGCTAGTAATCGCAGATCAGCAACGCTGCGGTGAATACGTTCCCGGGCCTTGTACACACCGCCCGTCAAGTCATGAAAGTCGGTAACACCCGAAGCCGGTGGCCCAACCCTTGTGGAGGGAGCCGTCGAAGGTGGGACTGGTGATTAGGACTAAGTCGTAACAAGGTAGCCGTACCGGAAGGTGCGGCTGGATCACCTCCTTTCTAAGGAGCCCATTGGCGACACGATGTGTCGTCCAAGCGCTTCGTACCGAGTCGTTCGTTCTCGGCGAGGCAGGCTACGGAATGTGGAACATTGACCATTAAGCCGAGTCGAAGCATCGCGTCAGTACAACCCGGGCCCTCGTGGCACAGGAGTGGAACCTCGCGGAGCGGAGCTCGGCCCGGGCACGCTGTTGGGTCCTGAAGGGTCGGTCGCGTCAGCAACCACTCTTCGCGGACCAGGTATGGGAGGCCGGCAACGGCCGAACACCTGGTACCGCCCGTATCTTGAGAACTTCACAGTGGACGCGAGCATCTTTGTAGTAACAACAAGCTACTAAGGGCGATCGGTGGATGCCTAGGCACCAAGAGCCGATGAAGGACGTTGTAACCTGCGATAAGCCCCGGGGAGCTGGTAAACAAGCTTCGATCCGGGGATCTCCGAATAGGGAAACCTCGAAGGAAACCGGAGTCATGTCCGGCGACCCCTGCCTGAACACATAGGGCAGTGGGAGGGAACGTGGGAAAGTGAAACATCTCAGTACCCACAGGAAGAGAAAACAACAGTGATTCCGTAAGTAGTGGCGAGCGAACGCGGAAGAGGCCAAACCGCATCTGTGTGATAGCTGACAGGCGTTGCAGTTGCGGTGTTGAGGGGCCGTCCAGACCAGGCTGTCGACTGGTCAGGGAGTCATAAATGATCTCAGAAGACGAAGAACTCTGGGAAGGTTCGGCACAGAAGGTAATACCCCTGTAGTCGTAATGTGATCACTCTCGGACGTCACCCCAAGTAACACGGTACCCCTGAAATACCATGTGAATCTGGCGGGACCACCCGCTAAGCCTAAATACTCCTTGGTGACCGATAGCGGACCAGTACCGTGAGGGAAAGGTGAAAAGTACCCCGGGAGGGGAGTGAAATAGTACCTGAAACCGATCGCCTACAAACCGTCGGAGCCCTACGGGGTGACGGCGTGCCTTTTGAAGAATGAGCCTGCGAGTTAGTGGTATGTGGCGAGGTTAACCCGTGTGGGGAAGCCGTAGCGAAAGCAAGTCCGAACAGGGCGACTGAGTCGCATGCCCTAGACCCGAAGCGGAGTGATCTATCCATGGCCAGGGTGAAGCGACGGTAAGACGTCGTGGAGGCCCGAACCCACTTCAGTTGAAAATGGAGGGGATGAGCTGTGGATAGGGGTGAAAGGCCAATCAAACTCCGTGATAGCTGGTTCTCCCCGAAATGCATATAGGTGCAGCGTCGCATGTTTCTTGCCGGAGGTAGAGCACTGGATAGTCTAGGGGGCCCACAAGCTTACCGAAATTAACCAAACTCCGAATGCCGGCAAGTCAAAGTGCGGCAGTGAGACTGTGGGGGATAAGCTTCATAGTCGAGAGGGAAACAGCCCAGATCACCAGCTAAGGCCCCTAAGCGATTGCTAAGTGGAAAAGGATGTGGAGTTGCGCAGACAACCAGGAGGTTGGCTTGGAGGCAGCCACCCTTGAAAGAGTGCGTAATAGCTCACTGGTCAAGTGATTCCGCGCCGACAATTTAGCGGGGCTCAAGCAATCCGCCGAAGCTGTGGCATTCACGTACTAGCCCGGTACTTGTACCCAGGCGCGTGAATGGGTAGGGGAGCGTCGTGTGCGCGAAGAAGCGGCGGGGTGACCCAGCCGTGGAGAGCACACGAGTGAGAATGCAGGCATGAGTAGCGAATGACGGGTGAGAAACCCGTCCGCCGAATATCCAAGGGTTCCAGGGTCAAGCTAATCTGCCCTGGGTGAGCCGGGACCTAAGGCGAGGCCGACAGGCGTAGTCGATGGACAACGGGTTGATATTCCCGTAGCCGGCTTGTGAACGACCCTGCCGAGGCAGGTAATGCTAAGCACGGAAGGTCGTCGGATGTCTTCGGACGGATGACGACTGACTCTGCGACCCAAACTTGTATTAGGCAAGCTGCGGAGTGACGCAGGAAGGTAGCCCAACCCGGGCGATGGTTGACCCGGGCCAAGTGCGTAGGGCGAGGCGTAGGCAAATCCGCGCCTCACGTGCCCGAGACAGGATGGCTCGGCGGCATACGTGCCGTCGGGTGGGTGATCCTAAGCTGCCTAGAAAAGCTTCGTGAGCGAGTTCACCGGCCGCCCGTACCCCAAACCGACACAGGTGGATAGGTAGAGAATACCAAGGCGATCGAGATAATCATGGTTAAGGAACTCGGCAAAATACCCCCGTAACTTCGGAAGAAGGGGGGCCGGATACGTGTAAGGGTTCGCCCCTGAAGCGTTGATGGCCGCAGAGACCAGGCCCAAGCGACTGTTTACCAAAAACACAGGTCCGTGCCAAGTCGTAAGACGATGTATACGGACTGACTCCTGCCCGGTGCTGGAAGGTTAAGGGGAAGCGTTAGTTTCGGCGAAGCGCTGAACTTAAGCCCCAGTAAACGGCGGTGGTAACTATAACCATCCTAAGGTAGCGAAATTCCTTGTCGGGTAAGTTCCGACCTGCACGAATGGAGTAACGACTTGGGCGCTGTCTCGACCATGAACTCGGTGAAATTGCACTACGAGTAAAGATGCTCGTTACGCGCAGCAGGACGGAAAGACCCCGGGACCTTTACTACAGTTTGGTATTGGTGATCGGTGCAACTTGTGTAGGATAGGTGGGAGACTTTGAAGCGGCCACGCCAGTGGTCGTGGAGTCAATGTTGAAATACCACTCTGGTTGTTCTGGTTATCTAACCTAGATCCGTTATCCGGATCAGGGACAGTGCCTGATGGGTAGTTTGACTGGGGCGGTCGCCTCCCAAAAGGTAACGGAGGCGCCCAAAGGTTCCCTCAGCCTGGTTGGCAATCAGGTGTTGAGTGTAAGTGCACAAGGGAGCTTGACTGTGAGAGAGACATCTCAAGCAGGGACGAAAGTCGGGACTAGTGATCTGACGGTGGCATGTGGAAGCGCCGTCACTCAACGGATAAAAGGTACCCCGGGGATAACAGGCTGATCTTGCCCGAGCGTCCATAGCGACGGCATGGTTTGGCACCTCGATGTCGGCTCGTCGCATCCTGGGGCTGGAGTCGGTCCCAAGGGTTGGGCTGTTCGCCCATTAAAGCGGCACGCGAGCTGGGTTCAGAACGTCGTGAGACAGTTCGGTCCCTATCCGCTGCGCGCGTAGGAGTCTTGAGAAGAGCTGTCCTTAGTACGAGAGGACCGGGACGGACTAACCTCTGGTGTGCCAGTTGTTCTGCCAAGAGCACGGCTGGTTGGCTACGTTGGGAAGTGATAACCGCTGAAAGCATCTAAGCGGGAAGCACGCTTCAAGATGAGGGCTCCCACTCCTTGTGAGTTAAGGTCCCCGGAAGACCACCGGGTTGATAGGTCGGATGTGGAAGTGCAGTAATGCGTGGAGCTGACCGATACTAATAGACCGAAGGCTTGTCATTACAAAGATGCTACGCGTCCACTGTGGGGTTCCCGAGATACGGTCGGGAACATCCGATCACATCTCAATAGAGTTTCGGTGATCATGGCGAGAGGGAAACACCCGGCTCCATTCCGAACCCGGAAGTTAAGCCTCTCAGCGCCGATGGTACTGCACGGGGGACCGTGTGGGAGACTAGGACGTCGCCGGACATTACAACAACCCCCGGGTCGCATTCGTGCGACACCGGGGGTTGTTCTATTTCTGGGCGTTTTCGTGCCGCGTAGCCTCGACGGCTTCGCGCGAACTGCCAGCCGCGAGCTGAACCGGCAGCCGCGAGCGTTACTCGTGCCGCGTCTGCCGATTGGGCTCGCGGCTGCCGACCTGGCCCGCGGGTGCCGACTGAGTCCGCGTCTGCCGGGTGCGCCCGCGTGATGTGGCGTGAACCGCAGCCGCGAGCAGAACCGGCAGCCGCGAGTGTTATTCGTGCCGCGTCTGCCGGTTCGGCCTGCGGTTGCCGACCGGGCCCGCATGTGCGGGCTGGGTTCGCGGGTGCCGACTCGCTTCGTGGGTGCCGGCTGAGTCCGCGCCTGCCGGCTGAGTCCACGGCTGTCGGTTGGGTTCGCGGCTGTCGGGCTGGCCCGGGTGGGGCGGTCAGGCCGGGGTTGGTTTGCGGGCCGGCTTCGCATGCACAACGATGGGTAGGTGATGGATTCTTCGAGCGCCGGTGGCGATGAGAGCGAGCCCCGGGGCGATCGGCCGCGTCGCAGCAGGCGGGACGGGCCGCCGAGTGGGGGTGCGGGCAGCCGCGGCAGGGGAGGCGGCCCACGCGGTCGTGGGAGTGGCCCCGCCGGGCGTTGGTCGAAGCGCGATGGCACGGGCGGCTCTCGACGAGCAGGTTCTGACGACTCCGGCAATGGTGCGGGCGGCTCCCGAGGCCAGGGAATGGGTCGATCCGGCGCCCGGGGCGCCGCTCAGCGTCCGGCCGGTTCCCGCGGCGCAGGCTCCGGCCGAGGCGAAGGCAGAGGTTTCGGCTCTGGCAGTGGCGGCCGGGGAGGGCCGGCCCGCGGCAGGTCGGCGGGTGGCGGTTTTCGGCGCGAGGGTGCCGGGCGAGGGGATGAGCGGCGGCGTCGCGACGACCTGTCCGACGATCGCTCGGGTTCGAACAACAACGGCGCGGCGTCGGGTGGATCCCGGGCCGACGGGCGTACCCGCCGCGGCCCGGCCGGCGAGTCCCGCGGGGCGGGCCAACGGTCTGGCGGCCGCGCGAGTGCTCGCGCGGGATCCGGGGAGCGCTCGCCGCGGTACGCCGCCCGCAGTGAACGGCCCGCCGGCGCGCGCCGCGCTGGCATCAACGATGAGCGCTCGCGGGGCGGGCGCGGCGGCGACGGCCGGCGGCGCGGTGGCGGTCGGGATCGGCGCGACGACCGTGCTCGTCCGGCGCGCGAGCGTACCGATCGAGATCCCACCCTGCCGGACAACCTCGACCTCGGGCTGCTTCCGCGCGCGGTCCGGGCCGAGCTGCGTGGGTTGCCCCCGGAGCTTGCGGAGCGGGTTGCCGGGCACCTGCTGATGGCCGGCCAACTCGTCGACACCGATCCCGATGAAGCGCGGCGGCACACCGAGGTCGCGCGACGGCACGCGGCCCGGCTGCCGGTCGTGCGGGAGGCGGCGGCGGAGACGGCCTATGCCGCCGGGGACTACTCCGCGGCGCTGCAGGACTTCCGCACCCTGCGCCGGATGACCGGCTCGGAGGAGTACCTGCCCGTGATCGCGGACTGTCTGCGTGCCCTCGGCAAGCCCGAGGACGCGCTGGACGTCGCTCGCGACGGGGCCGGCAGGCCGCTGGACCCGGCCACCCGGATCGAGCTTCGGATCGTCGAGGCCGGGGCGCGGGCCGACTTGGGTCAGCGCGCCGAGGCGCGCCGGTTGTTGCGTACCACCTGGGACCGCGAGGCCCGGGCGCCCGCGACGGCACGTGCCCGGTTGGCGTACGCCGTCGCCGACCTCTTCGCCCAGGAGGACAACTCCGCGCAGGCGCGCGCCTGGTTCGCGCGGGCCGCCGAGACCGGCGGCGATGCCACCGACGCCGAGGAGCGCCTCGACCCGCTCGGCCTCGAGCTCGACGATGGTCCGGAACCCGAGGCCGACGAACCGGCCGGACCGGCGCGGCCCGACGAGACCGGTCAACCCGAGCCGGGCCAGACCGACCCCGAATCGCGAGGCCAGGGCCGGTGACCCCGGACGTCCCCGCCGGCAGCGTGATCGCCGGCCATGATGCGGTGCTCTGCGATCTCGACGGTGTCGTCTATCGGGGGCCCGAGCGGGTCCCGGGCGCGGACCGGGCGCTCGCGGAGCTGCGGCGGCGCGGCCTCGGCATCGCCTTCGTCACCAACAACGCCGCGCGTCCGCCCGAGGAGGTCGCGGCGCATCTGACCGAGCTCGGCGTACACGCCACGGCGGGAGAGGTGGTCACCGCGGCCCAGGCTGCGGCCCACCTGCTGGCGCGTCGCGTACCGCCCGGGGCCAAGGTGTTGGTGGTCGGGGCGGACCATCTCGTCGACGAGGTCGGCCGGGCGGGCCTGCGGGTGGTCGGCTCCGCGGCGGACGACCCGGACGCGGTCGTCCAGGGTTACGGGCCGCGCGTGGTCTGGGAGCAGTTGACCGAGGCGGCCTATGCCGTCCAGAGCGGTGCGCTGTGGGTGGCGAGCAATGCCGATCCCACCCGACCGACCGAACGCGGCCTCGCACCCGGCGCCGGCGCAGGCCTCGCGGCCGTTGCCGTGACGGCCCCGGGCCGGGCGCCGCTGGTCGCCGGGAAGCCCGAACCCGCGCTGGTCCTCGAGGCCGCCGAACGGGTCGGGGCGAGCAGCGCCGTCTTCGTCGGCGATCGCCTCGACACCGACATCGCCGGCGCCCGCGCGGCAGGGCTGCCGGGGATCCTGGTACTGACCGGGGCCCACGGCAAGGCCGATCTGGTGGCTGCGGTACCCGCCCAGCGTCCGGCGCAGGTGATCGCCGAGCTCGGCGGGCTGGTCGGGCCGGCCCGGACCGCCGACGGTGACACGGACCAAGTCGCGGTGAATGCCGCCGTGGCGAGCGTCGACCAGGGCGTGTGCATACTCGATGGCCCCGCGACGACGGTGGACGAGCAGCTCGACCTGCTGTGGGCGCTGGCCAATCTGTGCTGGAATCGGGACTCGGCCGGCGTACCCGCGGCGCGGACCGATGCCGCACTGGCGGCACTCGATCGGCTGCCCTGAACGACACGCTTGCCCGCCCACCGACCCGAGCCCGTCCGACTGAGGAGGACCGATGGCCGCCGACCACCCCGAGCATTCGCCTGCCGGCTCCGATCCCGGCGCCGACGCCACCCCGGAGCCCGCGCGGCCTGACCCGCCGAGCACCGGCCACCCGAGCACGGGCCACGCCGAGGTGGACGCCGTCCTCGCCGCACTCGCCGACATCGACAGCGCCGAACCGGTCATCGCTCGGGAACGACTCGCGAGCGCGCACGAGGCGCTGCACGGCATCATCGAAGGCCGCCGCCCGCAGTGAACGGCCGGCGACGGGCGCCGCGGTGACCGAGGGCGAGCGACTCGACATCGCCGTGGCCGCGGCCGGGCTGGCCCGGTCGCGTTCGGAGGCCGCAGCGCTGATCCGGTCCGGCGCGATCACGGTCGATGGTCGCGTGATCAACAAGCCGGCGGCCATCGTCACCGCAGCGGCCGAACTTGCCGGCCACGGCGAGCGCTGGGTCTCGCGTGCGGCACTGAAACTGACCGGCGCGCTGGACGCCCTCGACCTGACCGTCGGCGGGCGGGCACTGGATGCCGGGGCGTCCACCGGTGGCTTCAGCCAGGTGCTGCTGCGCCGCGGCTGCACCGAGGTGTACGCCGTCGACGTCGGCCACGGCCAGTTGGCCGAACCGGTCCGCGGCGACCACCGGGTGCACAACCTGGAGGGGCTGCACCTGCGCGACCTCACCGTCGCAGACCTCGGGGCCCCGGTCGATCAAGCGGTCGCCGATGTCTCGTTCATCTCGCTGACCAAGGTGCTGGCGCCGATCCTGCGGGTCGTCGACCCGGCCGGTTGGGCCCTGCTGCTGGTCAAGCCGCAGTTCGAGCTGGGCCGCGCGGCGCTGGACAAGCACGGCGTCGTCACCGACCCCGACGCCCACCGACGGGCCGTCGACGGTGTCGTCGCGACCGGCGTCGGGTTGGGCTGGCGGCACGCGGCGACCGTGCCCAGCGAACTGGTCGGTACCCACGGCAACCGCGAGTACTTCGTGCACCTGCTCGGCCCCCGACACCCGGACGGGCGCGGAGCCGAACCGGGAGGTACGCCATGACACCGCAGGCCGGTCCGCCCCCGCCGCCCGCCGAGGTCGCCGCGCTCGGCGAGGTCGTCGCGGCGACGCCCGGCAGCGCGCCCGGCACCGTCGACTATGCGATCCGCGATCGCGCCGGGCAGCGCCACGCGGTCACCGCCGCACCGCGGGCGAGCCGCGGCCCGCTCGACGCCGCGGCGGCCCTGGCGGTGCGCGCCCGCATTCCGCTGCTGGCCCCGATCAGCGACCGCATCGAACTCACCGGCGGCGGCCTCGCCCTGGTCCGGCCCTGGCTCCCGGGCCGGCCGCTCGAGGTCGATCCCGCGCGCCCCGGGGACTCGGCGCTGGAGCTGTTCGTGGCCCAGGACACCGAGACCGTTCTCGGCTGCCTGGACAAGGTGATCGGGGCACATGTTGCGCTGGCCCGGCACGGACTGATCGCCGTGGCCTTCCACAGCGGCCGCATCCGATGGGACTTCGATGCCCTGGAGCCGCATCTGGTCGGGCTCGAGAGCTATCGCGGGGCGTACCGGCTGGACTCCGACCGGGCGCCCGGGGATCCCCGGTTCATGGCGCCGGAGGAGTTCCGGCGGGGCGCGGCGATCGACCAGCCGGCCACGGTGTTCGCGCTCGGGCGTACCGCTCAGGTCCTGCTCGGCCGTACCGGACGCACGCGCATCGGCCCCGACCTGCTCTCCGTCGTGCTCCGGGCGGTCGCCGACGACCCGACCGACCGGTACGCCCGGGTCGCGACCTTCGCCACCGCCTGGATGGCGGCACGGATGATCCCGGCGCCGCGGCCGGAACCGGCCCCGGGCAAACCGGACCCCTAAGCTGAGCCGCGATGACCGAGCAGCGCACCACCACCTCCGGGCCGACCGAACCGCGTCGCGTCGCGGTGCTCACCCACACCGGGCGGGACGCCGCGATCGCCGCCGCGCGCGATCTGGCCCGCGACCTCGCCGAGGCCGGCATCGAGCCCATCGTGCCCGCCGCTGACCTGACCGAGATGGCCGGCCAGTTCGGCGACATCGAGGTGCACGCGCTGCCCGCCGATGCGACCTCGCTCGCCGGCTGCGAGCTCGCCGTCGTGCTCGGCGGCGACGGCACCATCCTGCGCGCGGCAGAACTCGCGCTGGCCAGCCACACCCCGCTGCTCGGCGTGAACCTCGGCCACGTCGGCTTCCTCGCCGAGGCGGAGTCCTCGGAGATCCACACCATTGCCCGGCGGGTGATCGATCGCGACTGGACCGTCGAGGAACGGTTCGTGATCGAGGTGCTCGTCGAGGACGCCGAGGACCGCACCGTGTGGTCGTCCTTCGCGATCAACGAGGTGTCCATCGAGAAGGACGCCCGGGAGCGGATGCTCGAGGTGATGGTCGACGTGGACGGCCGCCCGCTGTCGCGCTGGAGCTGCGACGGCATCCTGCTCGCCACTCCGACCGGGTCGACCGCGTACGCCTTCTCCGCCGGCGGCCCCGTCGTCTGGCCCGAGGTGGATGCCCTGCTGCTGGTGCCGCTGAGTGCGCACGCGCTGTTCGCTCGCCCGCTCGTGCTCGGCCCCTCCTCCGATGTCCGGATCGATCTGCTGGACACCCCGCCCGCGCGCCGCGGCGTGGTCTGGTGCGACGGACGCCGTTCGGTGACGCTGCTGCCCGGGATGAGCGTGCGTGCGCACAAGAGCGGGCAGCGGCTCCGGCTGGCCCGCCTGTCCAGTGCGCCGTTCACGGATCGGCTGGTCAACAAGTTCGGGCTGCAGGTGGAGGGCTGGCGAGGGAGCCGGGAGTCGTGATCACCGCGCAGCGGGTCATGATCACCGAGGCCACACCATGATCACCGAAGTTCGCATCCGCAATCTCGGGGTGATCTCCGATGCCGTCCTCGAACCCGACGCCGGGCTGACCGTGCTGACCGGCGAGACCGGAGCCGGCAAGACCATGATCGTTTCCAGCCTGGGACTGTTGCTCGCGCAGCGGGCCGACCCCGCAACCGTGCGGACCGGCACCGACCGGGCCCTGGTGGAGGGGCGGTTCGACGCCGACCGGCTGCCGTCCGCGCTGTCGGAGGCCGTGGCCGAGGCGGGCGGCGAGCTCGAGGACGGTGAGCTGCTCATCGCCCGCCAGGTCGGTGCGACCGGGCGCTCCCGCGCCTTCGTCGGCGGCGCCCAGACCAATCTCGATCGCCTCGGCTCGCTGGCCGCGGAGTTGATCACCATCCACGGGCAGTCCGGGCAGCTCGAACTTGCCCGCGCCGACCGACAGCGCGACATCCTGGACAGCTATGCCGGTCCCGAGCTGCTCGAGCTGCGCGCGGCGTACCACGAACTGTTCTCGACCCAACGCGCGGAGCTCGACGAACTCGCCGCGCTCCGCGCCGACGCCCAGGCCCGCGCGCGCGAGATCGACCTGTTGCGGTTCGGCATCGCCGAGATCGACCAGGTGGCGCCCGAGGCGGGCGAGGACGATCGGCTCGCCGAGGAGGCGAACCGGCTGACCGATGTCGACGAGCTCCGGGTCGCCGCCCGCACCGCCGGCGAAGCCCTCGCCGGCGCCGACGACGAACCCGGGACCGGGGCCCAGTCCGCGCTCGCCGCCACCGCCGCTGCGGCCCGGCAACTCGCCGACCGCGACGGCGCCGCGGCCGGCATCGCCGACACGGCCGCCGAGCTGCTGGTCGCCGCGCAGGACCTCGGTGGGGAACTGTCGCGCTACGAATCGACCCTGGAGGCCGACCCGCAGCGGCTGGCCGCCGTGATGGACCGTCGGGCGGCGCTGGCCGGCCTGACGCGCAAGTACGGCAGCGACATCGACGCGGTGCTCGCCTGGCGTACCTCGTCGGCCGCCGAACTCGAACGGTTGGCGGGCAGCGACGATCGGATCGACGAGCTCGCCGCCCGGACCGAGAGCCGGGCGCGAGAGCTGGCCGAGCGCGCCACGCGCCTCACCGAACACCGCCGGGCCGCGGCCGACCGGATCGCCTCGACGGTCGGCGCCGAGCTGGCCGCGCTCGCCATGCCGCACGCGCGGCTCGCCTTCACCGTGGAGCCGGCCGTCGAGGCTGGGCCGTGGGGCGCGGACCGGATCGAGCTGGTGTTCTCCGCAAATGCCGGCATGGCACCGCAGCCGTTGGTCAAGGCCGCCTCCGGCGGCGAGCTGTCGCGGGTTCGCCTGGCGCTGGAGGCCGTCCTCGGCGACGCCGGCGCGGCCACCGGGGGCACCGTCGTCTTCGACGAGGTCGACGCCGGCGTCGGCGGTCAGGTCGGCCTCGAGATCGGCAAGCGGCTGGCGGCGATGGCGCGCGGCCACCAGGTCATCGTCGTCACCCATCTCGCCCAGGTCGCTGCCTATGCCGACCGGCACTTCGTGATCGAGAAGTCCTCCGACGGCCAGGTCACCACCTCGGGGCTGACCGAGGTCACCGGAAAGGCCCGCGAGGCCGAGCTGGCGCGGATGATGGCCGGGCTCGCCGAGACGGGCAGTGCCCGGGCCCATGCGCGCGAACTGCTGGCGGAGGCGGCGCGCGCGGGGAAGTGACCGCATTCGTTCGGCGTGGATTCCGCGCTGGGCGACCGCGCCACGTAGCATGAAAGCCCGTGGGAGCCGCGCATCAGACCAAGCACATCTTCGTCACCGGAGGCGTCGCCTCCTCGCTCGGCAAGGGGCTGACCGCCTCGAGCCTGGGCCAGTTGCTGGCGGCCCGCGGGATGCGGGTCACGATGCAGAAGCTCGACCCCTATCTCAATGTCGATCCGGGCACGATGAACCCCTTCCAGCACGGGGAGGTCTTCGTCACCGAGGACGGCGCCGAGACCGACCTCGACATCGGCCACTACGAGCGTTTCCTCGACCGGGACCTGAGCGCGGACGCCAATGTCACCACCGGCAAGATCTACTCCCAGGTGATCGCCAAGGAGCGCCGCGGCGACTACCTCGGCGACACGGTCCAGGTGATCCCGCACATCACCAACGAGATCAAGGACGAGATGCTCGCCATGGGCGGGGCGGACGTCGACGTCGTGTTGCACGAGATCGGCGGCACGGTCGGCGACATCGAGTCCTTGCCGTTCCTGGAGGCCGCCCGGCAGGTACGCCGCGATGTCGGCCGCGACAATGTCTTCTTCCTGCACGTATCGCTGGTGCCCTACATCGGCCCGTCGGGTGAGCTGAAGACCAAGCCCACCCAGCACTCGGTCGCCGCCCTGCGGCAGGTCGGCATCCAGCCCGATGCGCTGGTCTGCCGCTCGGACCGGGAGATCCCGGAGAGCGTGAAGCGCAAGATCGCGCTGATGTGCGACGTCGACGAGGAGGCCGTGGTCGCCGCCATCGACGCCCCGAGCATCTACGACATCCCCAAGGTCCTGCACGCCGAGGGGCTCGACGCCTACGTGGTACGCCGGCTCAACCTCCCCTTCCGCGATGTCAACTGGTCCCGCTGGGACGACCTGCTGGAACGCGTGCACAATCCCGCCGAGGACGTGACGATCGCCCTCGTCGGCAAGTACATCGATCTGCCCGACGCCTACCTCTCGGTGGTCGAGGCCCTGCGCGCCGGCGGGTTCGCCAACCGCGCCCGGGTCCACGTGCGCTGGGTGCCGTCCGATGAGTGCGTCACCGCCGAGGGTGCGGCGCGCAATCTCGGTGACGTCGACGGCGTGGTGATCCCGGGTGGCTTCGGGGTACGCGGGGTCGAGGGCAAGATCGGCGCCATCCGCTACGCGCGGGAGAATCGCGTACCGATCCTCGGCCTGTGCCTCGGGCTGCAGACGATGGTGATGGAGGTCGCCCGGAACCTGGCGGGGTTGGAGGGCGCGGCGTCCTCGGAGTTCGAGCCCGACACCCCGCACCCGGTGATCGCCACGATGGCCGAGCAGGTCGACATCGTGGGCGGCGACGGCGATCTGGGCGGCACGATGCGCCTGGGCTCCTATCCGGCCGATCTGGCCCGAGGCTCGCTGACCGCCGAGGCGTACGGCCGCCATCGGGTCACCGAACGGCACCGCCACCGCTACGAGGTGAACAACCGCTACCGCGCCCAGTTGGAGGCCGCCGGCCTGGTGATCAGCGGCACCTCGCCGGACTCGACGCTGGTCGAGTTCGTCGAACTGCCCCGCGACAAGCATCCGTTCTTCGTCGCCACCCAGGCCCACCCCGAGCTGAAGTCGCGCCCGACCGCCGCGCATCCGCTGTTCTCCGCGCTGGTCCGGGCCGCGCTGCGGCACACCATCGAGGCCCGGCTGCCCACCGACGAGCCGGACCGCGCCGACGAGCCCGCCACTGCCCAGGACGCGGGCGTACCGGAGCGTGCCGATGTCTGAGCGGCCGGCGCCGGTCGAGCTGCCGGAGTTGAGCGGCGCCGACCTCGCGGACCGGCCCGAGCGGTGGCCGATCCTGGACCGGCAGGTACGCCACCGCGGCCGCGTCACCACGACGGTCACCGACACCGTGCAGGCGCCGGACGGCTCCACGATCGGTCGCGACTGGTTGCTGCATCCCGGCGCGGTCGGCGTGATCGCCCTGGACGAGGAGGAGCGGGTCGTGCTGGTCGAGCAGTACCGCCATCCGGCCGGGTTCCGGCTGATCGAGCCGCCCGCCGGGTTGCTCGATGTCGAGGCCGAGTCCTGGCTGGTCGCGGCGCAGCGCGAGCTTGCCGAGGAGGCGATGCTCGCGGCCGACGAGTGGTCCGTGTTGGTCGACCTGTTCACCAGCCCCGGGTCCAGCGCGGAGTCGACGCGGATCTTCCTGGCCCGGGGGTTGCGCCCGGCCGCGCGGCCCGACGGTTTCGACCTGGTCGGGGAGGAGGCGGACATGCGGGTCGCGCGGGCGCCGCTGGCGCGGGTCGTCGACGGGGTCTACGCCGGGCGCCTGCAGAATCCGCTGCTGGTCGCCGGCAGTCTGGCCGCGGCACAGGCCCTGGCCACCGGACGGGAGCTGCGGCCCGCCGACTCGCCCTGGCCGGCGCGTTCGGTCCGGCAGTGAACCCGCCCTCCCTGGTGCGGGCCTTTCTCGACCATCTCGTGGTCGAGCGGGGGCTGTCCGGGCACACCGTTGGTGCGTACCGGCGCGATCTGGACCGCTACCTGGCGCACCTGGCCGGGTCCGGGATCGACGATGCCGCCGCGATCGGCCCCGCGGAGGTCGCCGGATTCGCCCGGGTGCTCGCCGAGCCGCCACCCTCCGCCGGACCGCCGCTCGCGCCGGCCAGCATTGCCCGCGCGGTTGCCGCGGTGCGCAGCCTGCACCGGTTCGCCGCGCAGGAGGGGATCACCCCCGGCGACCCGGCGGCCACCATCAAGCCGCCGAAGCTGCCGCGCCGGCTGCCGAAGGCGCTGGCCGTCGCGGAGGTGCAGACGCTGCTGGCCGCGCCGGACACCTCGACAGTCGCGGGGCTGCGCGACGCCGCGCTGCTGGAGCTGCTCTACGGGACGGGGGCCCGGGTCTCCGAGATCACGGCGCTGGACGTCGACGACGTGACCGCGGCCCTGGAGGGTGGGGGACTGCGGTTGATCGGGAAGGGCGACAAGGAGCGGGTGGTGCCGCTGGGCAGCTATGCCCGGCAGGCCGTCGAGGCATGGCTGGTGCGTGGTCGCCCGGCGTGGGCGGGCAGCGTACCCGCCCTGTTGTTGAACAGCCGCGGCACGCGGCTCACCCGCCAGCTCGCGCACAACGTGCTCGCCGCGACGGGGGCCCGGGCGGGCCTCGCCGGGCGGGTGACACCGCACGCCCTGCGGCACTCCTATGCCACCCACCTGCTGGACGGCGGCGCCGATGTCCGGGTCGTCCAGGAACTGCTCGGCCACGCCTCGGTGACGACCACCCAGCTCTACACCCTGGTCACCGTCGACCAGCTCCGCGACGTCTACCTGAGCGCCCACCCCCGGGCGCGGTGACCTCTCGCCCCCGCCTCTCGATTGTTTCCGTAGTTATGCCCGCTATCGGGCTCGGTTGGCGGGCATAACTACGGAAACAATCGAGAGGGGCGGACTGATGGCTCGCCTCGGGTCCCGGGTGGCGGCGCGGCGAAGCGGTAGGGTGAAACCGATCGCAGGATCTGGCTGGCAGGGGCGTGATCCGGTGGATGTCGGACCCGGGCTCGCCCCGGGGGAAGGCGGTACGTTGCAGACGGTGGGCGAGCAGACGGTGGGCGAACGGGCCGGCGACGGCGCCGAGCCGATCCCAGCGGGCAGCGGCGATCCGATCGCCAAGCTGATCGAGGCCGGCATCGGGCCGGTCGATGACGACGGGCTCGGCCCGACGGGCCGGCCGCTGCCGCATCTGCGGGCGCCCGGGCCGCCGCCGGAGGTGACGAAGGCAGTCACCATCGCCATGTGCAACCAGAAGGGCGGGGTCGGCAAGACCACGACCACGATCAATCTCGGCGCCGCGCTGGCCGAGTACGGGCGGAAGGTCCTGCTGGTTGACTTCGACCCCCAGGGTTCGCTGTCGGTGGGGCTGGGGATCAACCCCCACACGCTGCAGACCAGCATCTACAACCTGCTGCTCGACGACGAGGCCGACGTCGACGAGGTGCTCACCGCGACCTCGGTGCCGGGGATGGACCTGCTGCCCAGCAACATCGACCTGTCGGCCGCGGAGATCCAGCTCGTCTCCGAGGTGGCGCGTGAGTACACCCTCGGCCGGGTGCTCGACCGGTTCCGGGACTCCTACGACGTGATCTTGATCGACTGCGCCCCGTCGCTCGGCCTGCTGACGGTTAACGCACTGACGGCAGCCGACAAGGTGCTGATGCCGCTGGAGTGCGAGTACTTCGCGCTGCGTGGGATCGCGATGCTCACCGACACGATCCGCAAGGTGCAGAAGCGGCTCAATCCGGGTCTGGCCGTTCTCGGCGTGCTCGGGACGATGTACGATGCCCGAACGCTACACAGCCGCGAGGTGCTGGAGCGCGTGGTGCAGGCATTCGGCGAGCAGGTCTTCCACACCGTGGTCCGGCGCACCGTGAAGTTTCCCGAGACGACCGTCGCCGGTGAGCCGATCACCACGTACGCCTCCGCCTCGGCCGGCGCGGGATCGTATCGGACCTTGGCTTTGGAGGTATTGCAAAGATGCCACGAACAGTGAACGCGAGCACGTCGGGCAATGCACTGCCCGACGTCAACCAACTCGACGTCAACCAACTCGACGGCAGCGACGTGTCGGCCGCGGACCGGCCCCAGGCCGACGAGGCGACCCAGACCCCGCCGCACCGTGGCACGGGGCGGGTCCGCCACGACGAGAAGATCACCGTCTACATCTCCACCGAGGAGTTGTTGGCGCTCGAGCACGCCCGGCTGGCGTTGCGGGCCGAACACGGGCTGGCCGTCGACCGGGGCCGGATCGTGCGCGAGGCCGTGGCCGCGGCGCTCGGCGACCTGGTCGAGCGCGGCAGCGACTCGGAGCTGATGAAGCGACTGAGGGGCGCGTGACCTCCGAGCCGGCCTTCGTGGTTCGGCTGGACAACTTCGAGGGCCCCTTCGACCTGCTGCTGCAACTGATCGCCAAACACAAGCTGGACGTCACCGAGGTGGCGCTGTCCCGGGTCACCGACGAGTTCATCGCCCATGTGCGGGCCATGGGGCCCGAGTGGGACCTGGAGCTGATGAGCAACTTCCTGCTCGTCGCCGCCACCCTGCTCGATCTGAAGGCCGCCCGGCTGATCCCCAGCGGCGAGGTCGAGGATCCCGAGGACCTGGCCCTGCTGGAGGCGCGGGACCTGTTGTTCGCCCGGCTGTTGCAGTACCGCGCCTTCAAGGAGGTCTCGCACTGGATCGCCGCGCGGCTGGAGCAGCAGTCGCGTCGGGCGCCCCGACCCGGCGGCCTGGAGGAGCGCTTCAGCGGACTGCTGCCCGAGGTCGAGATCCGCGCCACCCCGGACGATCTGGCCCGCCTGGCGGCGCGTGCGCTCGCGCCGAAGGAGGCCGTCGAGGTCTCGCTGAGCCACCTGCATGCCTCCACCGTGAGCGTGGTGGAGGAGGCCAGGCTGGTCGTGCGCCGGCTGCGGCAGCAACGACGCCTGACGTTCGCCGACCTGGTCGCCGACGCACCGGACAAGCTGACCACCGTGTGCCGGTTCCTGGCGCTGCTGGAGCTCTACCGCGAGCGGGCGGTCGGCTTCGAGCAGCCCGATCCGCTGGGGCCGCTGCAGATCGCCTGGGTCGGCAGCGATTCCGGAGACCTGGCGATCAGCGACGAGTTCGACGAGGAGGCGGCGCCGGCCGACTCCGATTCCGGTACGCCCGATGCGCGGAAGGTGAGCAGATGAGCACGGCCGAGGACGAGCCGCAGGTGATCGCGGAGCCCGATGCCGGGCCCGCGCCGGGGACCGAGCCCGGGAGCGAGGCCGCGAGCCCCGCGCCGACCGACCTGGGCGGTCCGGTGGAGGCGCTGTTGCTGATGGCCGAGGAGGCGGTCTCGACCGAGCAACTGGCCAGCGCCCTGCAGGTACCGGTGGCGCCGGTCGCCGCCTGCCTGGCGGAGTTGCAGGCCAGCTATGACCGGACCGGACGTGGATTCGAGTTGCGCAATGTCGGCGGCGGGTGGCGGCTGTGGACCCGGCCCGAGCACGCCGACGTGCTGGCCCGCGCGGTGCTGGAGGGGCAGCAGGCCCGGCTGTCCCAGGCGGCTTTGGAGACGCTGGCGGTCGTGGCGTACCTGCAGCCCGTCTCACGATCGCGGGTCGCCGCGGTCCGGGGGGTTAACGTGGACGGTGTGATGCGAACGCTGGTGGCGCGCAACCTGGTCGCGGAGGCCGAACCCGATCCCGCGGGCGGTCCGGCGACGCTGTTCCGGACCACCGACTACTTCCTCGAGCGGATGGGAATGCAGAGCCTGGACGAGCTGCCGGCCCTGGCGCCCTACCTGCCCGATGCCGCCGACCTGGAGGCCGAGCTCGGCCAGCTCGCCGCCGCAGATCCGGGGCCCGCGTCGGCGCCGGATCAGGAGGCCACCGCCGAGGATGCGGCTCCCGAGGAACCCGCCGATCAGGCTGGGCGCGACGATGGCTGACGAGCACCCGGCCGACCAGGACGGGGTCCGGCTGCAGAAGGTCCTCGCCGGGGCCGGCGTGGCGTCGCGCCGGGCGGCCGAGGCGCTGATCGAGGAGGGCCGGGTCGAGGTGAACGGCGCCCTGGTCACCGAGCAGGGCCGCCGGGTGGACCCCGAACGCGACGTGATCCGGGTGGACGGCTCGCGCATCCCGCCACCGCGTCGGCACCGCTACGTGGTGATCAACAAGCCGCGCGGGGTGGTGACCACCATGGACGACCCGCAGGGCAGGCGTACCGTCGCCGACCTGCTCGAGTCCCGCGAACGGTTGTTCCACGTCGGCCGGCTGGATGCCGAGACCCAGGGGCTGTTGATCATGACGAACGACGGCGAGTTCGCGCACCGGATGAGTCATCCGTCGCACGAGGTGGACAAGACCTATCTGGCGGAGGTGCGTGGTCTGGTCGACCGCGCGACGCTGCGCCGACTCGCCGACGGCGTGGAGCTCGAGGACGGGCCGGTCCGGCCCGACCGGGTCAAGATCGTTTCCACGAGCGCCGAGAACACCCTGCTCCGGGTGGTCCTGCACGAGGGCCGCAACCGGATCGTGCGGCGGATGTTCGACGAGATCGGCCACCCGGTACGCAAGCTGTCCCGCACCGCGATCGGCCCGGTCCGGCTCGGTCGGTTGAAGCCGGGGGAGAGCCGCGACCTGACCCGCGAGGAGCTCGGTGCGCTGCTGGACCGGGTGGGGTTGTGAGGAGATGACCCCGACCATTGCGTCCCGTCCGCCGCACCCGAGGGACCGGCGGATCTTCGGAGTGGAGACCGAGTACGGCGTGTCCTGCACGGTACGCGAGGGCCGCCGGCTGACCGCTGACGAGATCGCCCGCGCGCTGTTCCGGACCGTCGTCGCCTGGGGGAAGTCGAGCAATGTCTTCCTGCGCAACGGATCGCGGGTCTATCTCGACGTCGGTTCCCACCCCGAGTACGCCACCGCCGAGTGCGACGACCCGCGCCAACTGGTTGCCCACGACCGGGCGGGGGAGCGGATCCTGCACGACCTCGCCGAGCAGGCCGCCGGTCGCCTGGTGGACGAGGGCATCGATGCCGACATCTACCTGTTCAAGAACAATTCGGACAGTCACGGCAACTCCTACGGCTGCCACGAGAACTACCTGGTGGACCGGACCGGAGACTTCTCCGCCTATGCCGATGTGCTGGTGCCCTTCCTGGTCTCGCGGCAACTGATCTGCGGGGCCGGCAAGGTCCAGCCGGGTGGGGCGTTCAGCATCAGCCAGCGCGCCGAACACATGTGGGACGGCGTGTCCTCGGCGACCACCCGGTGCCGGCCGATGATCAACACCCGCGACGAGCCGCACGCGGATCCCGAGCGTTACCGTCGGCTGCACGTGATCGTCGGCGATTCCAACCTGTCCCAGACGACCACTCTGCTCAAGATCGTCTCGACCGATCTCGTGCTGCGGCTGATCGAGTCCGGAACCGCGATCCGCGATCTTGCCCTGGAGAACCCGATCCGGGCGATCCGCGACATCGCCACCGACGTGACCGGGCGGCGTACCGTCGTCCGGGCGAGCGGTCAGACGATCAGCGGACTGGAGTTGCAGCAGTGCTATCTCGAGGCCGTCACCGGACTGGTCGGGGAGCGGGTCCCGGAGACCCCGGAGATCAAGCGCAGCATCGATCTGTGGCGGCGCTGCCTGACCGCCATCGAGACCGGCGACTTCGGCTCGGTCGAGACCGAGATCGACTGGGTGATCAAGCGGCACCTGATCGACCGGTATGCGGCGCGGCACGGCCTCGCCGCCGATCACCCGAGGCTGGCCCAGCTCGATCTGGCCTATCACGACATCGCCCCGGGCCGGGGCCTGTTCCGGATGCTCGAGGCTCGCGGCGACGCGGCCCAGGTCTGCGACGACGTCGAGGTGGCCGAGGCCATCGAGCATGCCCCGGCGACGACCCGGGCGCGGTTGCGCGGCGCGTTCATCGAGGCCGCACAACAGGCGCGGGTGGACTACACCGTCGACTGGGTACACCTCAAGATCAATGACCAGGTGCCGCGGGCCTGGGCGACCCCGCGGCCGAGCCCGGCCGGCGGCTCGTGGGCGAACACCACCGTGCTCTGCAAGGACCCGTTCGCGGCACACGACGACCGCGTCGACCGCCTGATCGCCTCGATGCGGGCCGAGCCCGGACCCGGCGCCGGCGAGGATCGGTCGCCGGCCGGACCCACCGGGTAGCCTTCGGCGGGTGCGCACGAAGAAGACCCATCGTTTCGACCTCCGCCCGGCCGGCCGCGCGCTGGCACTGACCGGGGCCGGACTGCTCCTGCTGGCGGCCTGCGGCAACCCCGCGGCCCCGGCACCCGGCGCCACCCCGGGCGAGCCGATGCCGACCGTTGCCCCGACCGGCGAGCCCGCGCCGAGCGGGTCGGCCACCCCGACGCCGACGATCAAACCGGCCGACAACCTCGACGCGATCAAGGTGACCGGCGACCCGCCGAAGATCGAGGTCAAGGCGCCCTGGGCGATCGACCAGACCCGCAGCAAGGTGCTCAAGGAAGGCGATGGTCCGACCGTGGGCGAGGCCGGCACGGTGGAGGTCAACTACATCGGCGTGAACGGCCGGACCGGGAAGGTCTTCGACGAGTCCTACAAGAACGGCCAGCCCGTGACGTTCCCGCTCGACCAGGTGATCCCGGGCTTCCAGAAGGGCCTGGCCAAGCAGCGCCAGGGCAGCCGGGTCCTGATCGCCATGCCCGGCAGCGACGGCTACGACTCCTCCGGTGGATCCGGCGACGGCACGATCCAGGTCGGCGACACGCTGATCTTCGTCGTCGACATCGTCTCCACCTCCCTCAGCGGTCCCGAGGGCGAGAAGCAGGCCGCGCCGGCCGGCATGCCAGCGGTCGGCGAGGGCGCCGACGGCAAGGTCAGCATCGAGATTCCCGCCGGCGATCCGCCGGCCAAGCTGCAGACGGCGACCCTGATCAAGGGCAAGGGAAAGAAGGTTGGCGAGAACGACCAGGTCACCGTGAACTACGTCGGCTACTCGTGGAAGACCCGCGCCGAGATCGATGCGGGACGCAACGAGACGACGCCGCTCTCGGGCGTGATCGAGGGCTGGCGTACCGGTCTGAAGGGGCAGACGGTCGGAAGCCGCGTCGAGCTGGTGATCCCGCCCGCCCAGTCCTACCCCGAGGGCAACCAGCCCGGCCCGCCCGTGGTGGAGAAGGGCGACACGCTGGTCTACGTCGTCGACATCCTCTACACCCAGCCCGCCCAGCAGACCCCGGGCGGCTGACGGGTCAGGAATCGCGATCCCGGCGGGTCGCTCCGGGATCAGTCGGCCCGGCCCCGCCATCGCGCGCCACCCAACACTTCCTCGGTGACCCGACAGCTATAGGTGTTGGGTCACCGAGGAAGTGTTGGGTGGGCGTCGTCGGGACCGGGGGGTGTGGGAGCGGGGGGCGGGTGATCGGGCACCGAGAGATCGGGGCCGCCGCGTGCCACCAGGGCATCGCCCATCGCATCGGCGGTCCGCATCGCGCTGACCACGGTCGGCACCGCCAGCCCCGGCAGGCCGCGCAGCCCGCCCGGTGCCTGCCGCGCGATCCGGGCCTCGCGGGCGCGTCGCATGCCGCCGGCCAGCACGGGGATCGCGCGGATCGCCAGCGCCACCGCGAGGCCGATCCGCGCGGTGGGTACGCCGAGGCGGCGCAGGGGTCCGAGCGCCGCGATCACCGCGTCGAGGATCGCGCTGACCCGGGTGGTCGCCGAGACCGTGACCGCCAGCAGCAACAGCCCGACCAGCCGCGCCGCGGTGCCGGCCGCGGCCTCGGGCCCGCGGCTCCACCACTGGGCCGCGGCCAACGCGACCAGCAGCACGCCGAACGGCGCCAGCGCGGGGCGCAGCAGCGACACCGGCAGGCGCGCGACCAGCCAGGCGATCGCTCCGGCCAGCGCCAGCGCGCCGCTCAGCGCGAGCTGGGGCGCGCCGGTGAGCGCGCCGGCCACCCCGGCCAGCACCCCTGCCGCCAGCAGCGCCAGCAACTTCCCGCCCGCGCCCGCACGATGCAGCACCGTGGCGCCCGGCCGGTACAGCCCGAGGCCGCTCACCGCATCAGCCGATCATGGAAGGCGATCGCGGCCGCCGGGGCGTCGTCGCAGGCGACCCGGCCGGCATCCAGGACCAGGACCCGGTCGAAGTCGGCCAACAGTTCCGGGTGATGGGTCACCACGACCTGCTGCTGGTCCAGCTCCGCCAATGCCGCGCCGAGCCGGCGGGTGTTGCGCAGGTCGAGCAGCGTGGTCGGCTCGTCGGCGACCAGCACCGCCGGCTCCACCAGCAACACCGCCGCCAGCGCCAGGACCTGCTTCTGCCCGCCGGAGAGCAGATGGCACGGGTGATCGGCGTGCCCGGCCAGGCCCCAGCGGTCCAGTGCGGCGTCGACGCGCCGGTCCACCTCGGCCCGCGGCAGGCCGCGCAGCGAGAAGGCCAGATCCTCGCGGACCGTCGGCATGATGATCTGCGCGTCGGCGTCGGGAAACAGGAAGCCCACCAGTCGGCGCGCCCGCGCCGGATGCCTGGCCACGTCGATGCCGGCCACCCGGACCCGGCCGGTGTCCGGCACGGTCAGGGCGTTCAGGCAGCGGACCAACGTCGACTTGCCGGACCCGTTCGCCCCGAGGATGCCGATCCGCCGCTCGGGCAGCGCCAGGTCGATCCCGGCCAGCGCGAGCCGGTCGCCGTGCCGGACGCTGACATTCTCGAAGCTGATCATGGTCGGCCGGCCAGCGCGCCGACGGCGTGCACGCCCGGCTCGGCCGCGACGGCCTCGCGGGCGTACCGGATCACCGCGCGAAGGCGTTCGGCAACGCGCGGACCACGCCGATCGTGATCAGCACCGCCAGCGCGACCTTGATCAGATCGCCGGGCAGGAACAGCACCATTCCCGAGACCAGCGCCTGTGGCCACGGCAACCCGGTGACCAGTTGCAGGACCGGTACGCCGAGGGCATAGCTCGGCACCATCCCGCCGAGCACGCCCGCGACGGCCAGTCCGGCCGCCGCCCGGCCGGGTCCGATCCGTCCCGCGGCCAACCCGCGGACCGCCGGCCGGGACAACAGCCCGACCAGCAGCGCGCTCACCGCGAACCCGATCAGGAACCCGCCGGTCGGGCCGACGAACAGCCCGAGCCCCCCGCGCATCCCGCTGCCGACGGGTAGCCCGATCGCCAGCAACAGCAGGTACAGCAGCACCGCGAGGGTGCCCAGCCGGGGGCCGAGCAGCATCCCGCAGAGCAGCACGCCGAGGGTCTGCAGGGTGATCGGCACGGGACCGACGGGCACCCCGGGCAGGATCGACAAGACGGCGATCAGGGCGGCGAAGACGGCGACCCGAACCAGCGCACGGGCCGCCCCGTCGTTCGATCGGGCAGCGGTGCCGGCGGGGGCGGAGGAGGGATTCTCGGTGCTCACGAGGGATCATTGAACACCATTCAAGTCGCGTGCTGCAGCGCCTGCGCGTCGACCCGCCACGATTCGCCCGGCAGGGCCGCCGGATCGAAGCGCGCCAGCAGCAGCTCGGCGTCCACCGGCTCGCCGGGCGCGGCCAGCCCGAGCGAGCCCGCCAGCAGGCCGAGCACGCGACCGGCCGGCCAACCGAGCTCGGCCATGGTCACCGCGCCGTCGCGCTTGGCGAGCCGCCGACCCTGCGGGTTCACCGCGAGCGGGACGTGGGCATAGCCCGGGGCGGTGCCGCCGAGACGCTCGGCGAGCCAGGCCTGCCGGGGCGCGGAATCCAGCAGATCCGCGCCGCGTACCACCTGATCCACGCCGGCCGCCAGGTCGTCCACCACGACCGCGAGGTTGTAGGCCCAGACCCCGTCCCCGCGGCGCAGCACGAAGTCATCGACCGGACCGGTGTAGCGGCCGGCCAGCGCATCGGTGACGGTCATCGTCCTACCCGGCGGCACCCGCACCCGCAGCGCCGCCGGTCGCTCGGTACGCCGGACCGCGCGCTCGGCCCCGGTCAGGTCGCGACAGGTGCCCGGGTAGGGCCGCCACCCGTCGTGCGGGGCCCGGGAGGCCTCGGCGATGTCGCGCCGGGTGCAGAAGCACTCATAGGTCTCCAGGCCCGCGGCCGCCGCGGCGTAGGCATCCAGCCGCTCGCTCTGCCGGACGATCTCGCCGTCGTGGTCCATCCCCAGCGCGGCCAGGTCGGCCAACTGCCGCCGCGCCACCTCCGGCGCGGCCGCGACCCGCGCGGTGTCCAGATCTTCGATCCGCAGCCGGTACGCACGCCCGGTCGAGCGCGCGAACAGCCAGGCCAACAGCGCCGTGCGCAGATTGCCCAGGTGCAGGTCCGAGGTGGGGCTCGGCGCGTAGCGCCCGGCGCCCGGGCGCGCTTGGTAGCGTTTCGACCCGACCGCGGCGGTCGATTCGCCGGGTGGGAGGGGAGGCATCGCGCCAGCATGGCAGCCAGCAAGTCCGAGCGCATCCTGAACCTGACCATCTGCCTGTTGTCGACCCGCCGCTTCCTCACCCGCGAGCAGATCCGCACGGCGGTCGACGGCTACGCCGGGCAGTCCGACGCCTCCTTCGAGCGGACCTTCGAGCGCGACAAGGACGACCTGCGCGCGATGGGCGTACCGATCCAGACCGGGTCCAACGACGCCTACTTCACCGACGACGTCGGCTACCGGATCGACCCGCGCGACTTCGAGCTGCCGGCGGTCGAGCTGACCGCGGAGGAGGCCGCCGTCGTCGGCCTGGCCGCGCGGGCCTTCGACGCCGCCGGCCTGCGCTCGTCCAGCCAGGGCGCGCTGGCCAAGCTGCGCGCCGCCGGGGTGGACGTCGATCAGCCGAGCGCCGCCGGGGTCGCGCCGGCGGTGCCGGCCCGGGAGCCGGCCTTCGAGCCGCTGTGGCGGGCCGTGGTCGAACGGACCCGGGTCGCCTTCGACTACCCGGATCGGCGCACCGGCGCCCTCGCGACCCGCACGGTGGAGCCCTGGGGGATCACCTCGCGGCGGGGCGCCTGGTATCTGGTCGGCCATGATCGCGACCGCGCCGACCGGCGCGTGTTCAAGCTGTCCCGGATCCGCGGTCGGGTCCGCGTCACCTCGCGGCCCGAGGCCTTCGAGGTGCCTGCGGGCGCGGACACCAGGCGGGTCGGCATCACCGAGACGGGAACCGAACGCACCGCGCTGCTGGCGGTACGCCCCGGCCGGGCGCCGGCCTTGCGCCGGCGCGGCACGGCGCGCGGCGGTGCGGGCGACGGGCGCGAGACGCTGGCCGTCGGCTATCGCAACTCCGCCGATTTGGTCGCCGAGGTCGCGGGCCACGGCGCGGACGTGCTGGTCCTCGACCCGCCCGAGCTGCGCGAGCTGGTGGTCGCGCGGCTCCGGGAGACCGCCGGCGCGTCCGTGGAGGGTACGCCGTGACCGCCGTCGACCAGGTGGCCCGGCTGCTGGCCCTGACGCCCTATCTGCAGGCGCGGCCCAATGCCCCGCTGCCCGAGGTCGCCGCCCACTTCGGCGTCAGCCCGGCGCAACTGCGCGCGGACCTGGGCGTGCTCTACATGTGCGGGCTGCCGGGCCTGTTGCCCGGCGACCTGATCGAGATCGACATGGAGGCCGTCGACGGCCGCGGCGTGATCAATCTCAGCAATGCCGACTATCTGGCGCGGCCGATGCGGTTCACCCCGGCGGAGGTGGCGCCGCTGATCATCGGGCTGGACCTGGTCCGCGGGCTGGCCGGTCCGGGCGTGGTCGAGGCCGTTGACAGCGCCCTCGCCAAGCTGCGTGTCGTCGCCGGCGAATCCGCCGCCGGGGCCGAGCGGCTCAGCGTCGCCGTCGAGGGGGCGGACTCGCCCGTCCGCGCCACGCTGGCCGCGGCGATCGCCGCGGGCCGGCGGGTCGAGCTCACCTATGACGCCGACTCCCGCGCCGAGCGGACCACCCGCGAGGTCGACCCGGCCGAGCTGAGCACGCGCGACGGGTACGCCTACCTCGAGGCCTGGAGCCTGACCGACCCGCCCGGCTGGCGCAGCTTCCGGCTGGATCGGATCGTGGCGGCGCGCGAGCTCGGCGTACCCGTCGAGGACCATCCGGACCGCCCGCTCGCCACCCCGGACTGGGCCGGCGCGCTGGCCGGCGCCCGGCGGGTGCGGCTGCGGCTCAGCCCGCAGGCGCGCTGGGTGGCGGAGTACTACACGACCGAGGATGTCGTCGAGGGGCCCGACGGGGTGCTCGAGGTCAGTCTGCCGGTGCTGGACCCGGCCTGGTTGCGGCGCTTGTTGCTGCAGCGCGGGGCCGAGGTGACCGTGCTCGATCCGCCTGCCGCCGCCGCCGATGCCGCCCGCGCCGCGGCCGAGGCGTTGGCGGCCTATGCGGCGCTCGGTGCCGACCCGGCCGGACCCGCCGCCGGTGGGGACGGCCCCGCCGGACCCGTGGACGGCGCGGACGACTAGGGTTCGCTTCGATGTGGTGGGCGCTGTTGTTCGGTGTGATCGTGCTGATCTGGCTGGTCAGCGCGGGCTGGCTGCTGCTCCGGCTCTACCGCAAGTTCCGCGCCCTGCTCCGGTCGGCCGACCGGCTGACCCGGCAACTGGGGGAGGGCCTCGATCTGCTGGCGCGGGTCGGCGGGGAGTCCGCTGTCGCGCCGGACGCGGACGACGTAAAGTGGAACCGACCCGGGCCGGACCCACACGCCGCGCGTCCGGCCTGAACAGAATCGAGGTAACCAGACATGGCTCCACTGATCGGGACACCGAGCATCTGGACGCTGCTCATCATCCTGGCGATCGCGCTGCTGCTGTTCGGTGGCAGCCGGCTCGCCGGGATCGGTAAGAGCACCGGCCGGGCGATCAAGGAGTTCAAGGAGGAGACCCAGGGCGTCGGGTCGGGCTCGCAGACCACCACGAGCGCTCCCCAGACCCCGGGCGAGACCCAGCGAGCGGCCGACGACGTGACCGAGGCCGAGGTCGTCGAGCGGCCCCGCAGCACCGACCGCTGATCGACCCGCCGCCTCGCCGATGACCGCGACGGAGGCGACCGGCAAGCGCCGTCGCCTGTCCCTGAGTTGGCTCAAGCCGCCGCCCGTCCCACCGGACGGCAACATGACGCTGTTCGAGCACCTGAGGGAGTTGCGCTACCGGGTGGTCGTGGCCGTGATCATCGTCGTGCTCGGCGCCGCGGTCAGTGCGGTGTTCTACCAGCAGTTGCTCGGCCTGCTGCTGCTGCCCTACCAGCGGGCGACCGCGGCGCTCGCCATCAGCCATCCCGGGCTCGCCACCTCGGTGGTGACGAGCGGGGCGAGTGCGCCGCTGCTGCTGGCCATGAAGGTGTCGGCGCTGAGCGGGCTGGTGCTGACCTCGCCGCTGTGGCTCTACCAGGTCTGGGCGTTCATCGTCCCGGGCCTGCTCGCCAAGGAGAAGCGCTGGGCGATCTTGTTCCTCGCCCTCGCGACGCCGCTGTTCCTCGGTGGCATCCTGCTCGGCTACTTCATCATGCCGTTCGCCATCGCCGTGATGCTCGGCTTCACCCCCGAGGGCCAGGGCATCACCAACCTGTTGAACATCGAGGAGTTCCTCAGCTTCATGATGCGCACCATGCTGGTCTTCGGCTTCGCCTTCTTGGTGCCGCTGGTCCTGGTGATGCTGAACATCCTCGGCGTGGTCACCGGCGCGCAGCTCGGCAAGGCCCGCAACTACATCATCTTCGGCAGCTTCGTCGCGGCCGCGCTGATCACCCCGGGTGACCCGATCTCGATGATCGCGCTCGGGATTCCGTTGTCGATCCTGTTCGTGGCCGCGGAGGTCTTCGCGCGGCTGCGCGACCGGGGCCGGCGGCGCCGCGGCGAGCTCGTGGTGGCCGATTCGTGAGTCCCGAGCGCCGCGGGCTGACCCTTCTGGTCAACCCGTCGGCCGGCCGCGGCCGCGCCGGCCGCATCCTGCCCCAGGTCAGCGCCGCCCTGGTTCGGTCGCTGCCCGAGGTCGCGCTCTCCGTGGTCCGCGCCACCGACTTCGCCGAGGCCGATGTGGGCGCGCGTGCCTGCGTCGCGGCGGCCCGGCCCGGTGACGCGCTGATCGTGATGGGCGGCGACGGGATGATGGGCCTCGGCATGGATGCCGTCGCCGGCACCGGCGTACCGCTCGGACTGATCCCGGCCGGCACGGGCAACGACATCTGCCGGGGCCTCGGCATCCCGACCCACCCGTTGGCCGCCGCCCGGCTGATCGCGCGGGGCCGGCCGCGACCCGTCGACGCCATCGCGGTCCGCGGCTCGCTCGCCCGCGGCGGCACCGAGCGGTTCGTCGGCAGCGTCGTCGCCAGCGGATTCGACGCCCGGGTCAACCGCCGCGCCAATCACATCCGGCTGCCGATCGGCTCGCTGCGCTATGCGGCATCGGCGCTGGCCGAGCTGGCCACCTTCGAGCCGTTGCACTACAAGATCACCATCGACGGGCGGTTGCGGGAGCTGCCGGCGATGTTCGTCGCGGTCGCCAACACCGCCTACTACGGCGGCGGGATGCAGATCGCGCCCGGCGCGGATCCCTCCGACGGCCTGCTCGACGTCACCGTGATCCACCCGGTCAGCCGGTTCACGCTGCTCCGGCTGCTGCCGACCATGTACGGCGGTTCCTTTGTCCGCGATCCGTCGGTCGAGCGCTTCCGCACGCCCGCCATCGACATCGACGGCGCCGGGCTGTACGCGATGGGCGACGGCGAGGAGCTCGGGCCGCCCCCGCTGTCGCTGCGCGCCGATCCGGGCGCGCTGCTCGTCTACGCGCCCTGAAGCTCAGGCCGGCTCGACCGGTACGCCGAGCCTGCCGCCCAGCGCCCGCGCGAACTTCTCCACGTTCTTCTTGTGGTTGAAGTTGATGAACTGGGTCGGCAGCGCCGAGGCGGACTCGATGCTCACCCGCGCACCGCGGGCATCGGGGACCACCTCGACCGTCAGGTTCTCGCCCCAGGAGGTCAGCCCGACACTCGTCGAACCACAGATCTGCGCCCCGTTCAACCGGGCCGGCTGGCCGGTCGCGTCGGCCACCGCGTCGAAGGATGCGCGGTGCACCTGCTCCGGGGGCGCCGAGACGACGAAGGACTGGGAATGTCTGCGTGCCACGGTCGGAGTCTGGCACGGCACGGGGGCTACGGTGGGCGGCATGGCCCGGACCTCGACAGCACAGCGGTTCGCCGAGTCCTTCGATTTCGAGCTCGACGACTACCAGCGCGAGGCGATCGATCACATCGAGGCCGGTGCCGGCGTACTGGTCGCGGCGCCGACCGGTGCCGGCAAGACGGTGGCCGGAGAGTTCGCGGTCGAGCTGGCGCTGGAGCAGGGCCGCAAGGCGTTCTACACGACGCCGATCAAGGCCCTCAGCAACCAGAAGTTCCACGACCTGGTCAACCGCCACGGCGCCGACCGGGTCGGCCTGCTGACCGGGGACTCCTCGATCAACGCCGACGCCCCGGTGGTGGTGATGACCACCGAGGTGTTGCGGAACATGATCTATGCCCGGTCGGCGGCGCTGGACAATCTCGGCTTTGTGGTGATGGACGAGGTGCACTACCTCGCCGACCGGTTCCGCGGCTCGGTCTGGGAGGAGGTGATCATCGGGCTCGCCGACTCGGTGCAACTGGTTGCGCTCTCGGCGACGGTGAGCAACGCCGAGGAGTTCGGTGACTGGCTCGACGAGGTACGCGGTGACATCCGGATCGTGGTCTCCGAGCGCCGCCCGGTGCCCCTGTACCAACACGTGATGGTCGGCCGCGAGCTGCATGATCTTTTCGCCGACGAGGCGCCGACGGCCGCGGCGGAGCCCGTCGCCGCGGCCCGGCACGATGTCAATCCGGCGCTGGTGCGCTTCGCCAAGGAGGAGTCCAGGCTGGTCCGCGACGACGCCCGCCGGCCGCGGGGCAGGTCGGGACGCGGCAAGAGCGGGCGGCGCTCCGGTTACGGCGGGGGTGCGCACCGAGATCACCGGGCCAAGGTGCCGAAGCGGTTCCAGATCCCGCGCCGAGGGGATGTCGTCGAGGCGCTGCGCCGCGACAACCTGCTCCCGGCGATCGTCTTCATCTTCTCCCGGGCCGGCTGCGACGCGGCCGTCGGGCAGTTGCTGCACGACGGGGTCGACCTGACCACGCGCGCGGACAAGGCGCGGATCGCCGCGATCGCCGACCGGCACATCGCCGGCCTGTCCGAGGCCGATCTGGCCGCGCTCGGCTACGGCGAGTTCCGCGACGCCCTGTTGCGCGGCATCGCCGCTCACCACGCCGGGATGCTGCCGGCGCTCAAGGAGTGCGTCGAGGAGTGTTTCGTCGGCGGGCTGATCAAGGTCGTCTTCGCCACCGAGACGCTGGCGCTCGGCATCAACATGCCGGCCCGGAGCGTCGTGTTGGAGAAGCTGGTCAAGTTCAACGGCGAGAGCCACGTCGACATCACGCCGGGGGAGTACACCCAGCTCACGGGCCGCGCCGGTCGGCGCGGGATCGACACCGAGGGGCATGCGGTGGTGCTCTGGCAGCCGGGGTTCGACCCGCGGGCGGTGGCGGGCCTGGCGTCGCGGCGTACCTATCCGCTGCGATCGAGCTTCGCGCCGACCTACAACATGGCCGTCAACCTGGTCGGCGCCGTCGGCCGGGACCGGGCGCGCAGCCTGTTGGAGCAGAGCTTCGCGCAGTTCCAGTCCGACCGCTCGGTGGTCGGGCTCGCGCGCAGGGTGAGCCGCAACGAGGAGGCCGCGGCCGAGTTGTGGCAGCGCGCCGCCTGCGAGCGTGGCGACTTCGCCTCCTATGCCAGGTTGCGCGAGGAGATCTCCACGCTGGAGGCGCAGGCCGCGCGCAGTCGGCGCAGCGATCGGCGCGCGGAGGCCCAGGTCGCGCTGGAGGCGTTGCGGCCGGGCGACATCGTCTGGGTGCCGAGCGGGCGGCACGGCGGCTGGTCCGTGGTGATCGAACCGGGGGTCGGCGACGACCGCCAGGGGCCGCGCCCGCTCGTACTGGGCCAGGACCGGCAGGTCCGCAGGCTCGGCCTGGCCGACTTCGCGGTGCCGGTGCAACCGGTCAGCCGGGTCCGCGTACCGAAGCGGTTCTCCCCGCGCGACTCGCATTCCCGGCGCAGCCTGGGCGCGGCGATGGATGCCCGGCTGGCGGAGATCGACGCCACCCCCGAACGGTTCCGGCCCGGCGCGATGGACGCGGAGGTGGCCGCGCGGATCGAGGAGCTGCGCGCCGAGCTGCGCGCCCACCCGTGCCATGGCTGTCCCGACCGCGAGGCCCACGCCCGGTGGGCCGAGCGCGCGCTGCGGCTGGAGGACGAGAACGCCAAGCTCCGGGGGCGGATGCAGACGCGGACCAACACGATCGCGACCCGCTTCGACCGGATCTGCCGGGTGCTGGAGTCGCACGGCTATCTCGACGGTGACGAGGTGACCCGGGAGGGCCGGATGCTGGCCCGGATCTACAACGAGCTGGACCTGGTCGCCGCCGAGGTGTTGCGCGCCGGCGTGCTGGACGATCTCGATCCCGCCCAGCTTGCCGCCGTGCTGTCCAGCCTGGTCTACGAGGCCCGGCGCAGCGACGATCGCCGTCCGGTCTGGCGCGTGGCCGACGCGGCGGCGCAGGCCGCCATCGACGAGGTGTGGCGGATTCATCGGCGCGTCTCGCTGGCGGAGCGGGATGCCCGACTGGAGCGCGGCCCCGATCCCGACGCCGGGTTCGCCGGCCCCGCGCATGCCTGGGCCTCGGGCGCCGGCCTGGCCAGCGTGCTCGGCGAATCCGGGCTGACCGCCGGCGACTTCGTCCGTTGGGTACGCCAGGTGATCGACTTCGCCGACCAGATCGGCAATGCGGCGGGGCAGCTCGGCAATACCGCGGTCCGCGACACCGCGCGCCGGGCCGTCGGCGCCATGCGGCGCGGGGTGGTCGACTTCACCGCCGAGGACGTCGAGGCCGATGAGGGACTGGACGAGGACCTCGCCGACGAGGCGTTCGCGCCCCGGCGTACCGATCCCGGCCGGAGCTGAGCGCGCCAATCGCCTGACAGCCGCCTCCGGGCTGGGTAGGTTGCCGCCACACTGTGACACACATCACGTCTGGCCCGGGTGTGATCCGCCCGGGTCGAACCGGAGGAGACTCATGAAGATTCAACCAGGAAGCGCGGTGCTGGCCGCGACGGCGGCGATCGCGCTCGCCGCGGTCTCGGTGCCGCCCGCGACGGCGGCCCCGGGGGGCAACCCGAACAACCCGAAGAAGTTCACCAAGGCGGTCACCGCCGAGGCGGTGATGGGTCACCTGGAGCAGTTCCAGGCGATCGCCGACGCCAACGGCGGCAACCGGGCGGCCGGTACGTCCGGCTACGAGGAGTCCGCGCGCTATGTGGAGCGGACCCTGCAGGCGGCGGGCTATCAGACCTGGCGCCAGCCCTTCAGCTTCACCTACACCGAGACCACCACCTCGCTGGAGGAGGTGTCACCGACCGCGCGATCGATCGACCAGCGCCCGATGAGCTACGGGCCCGACACCCCGGTCGGCGGCATCACCGGCGAGCTGGTCCAGCCCGCCACCGTGACCGGATGCGATGCCTCGGAGTGGGGTGACACCGACGCCACCGGCAAGATCGCCCTGGTCAGCCGCGGCGCCTGTTCGTTCAGCCAGAAGTCGCTGGCGGCCGGCGAGGCGGGGGCGAGTGCGTTGATCATCTACAACAACGAGCCCGGGATGCTGAACGGCACGCTCAGCGCGCCGAACGAGGGGTACGTGCCGACCACCGGGATCACCCAGGACGACGGCCAGGCGCTCGCGGCCGAGGCGGCCGCCGGTCCCGTGGTCGTCACCTTCAACCTGCAGTCGCTCGTCGAGGAGCGCGAGACCTTCAACGTGTTGGCCGAGACAACGACCGGTCGCGACGACAACGTGGTGATGATCGGCTCGCATCTCGACGGCGCGCAGGAGGGGCCCGGGATGAGCGACAACGGCTCGGGCGCGGCCGCGAACCTCGAGACCGCGGTGCAGATGGCGAAGGTCAACAAGGTCAACAACAAGATCAGGTTCGCCTTCTGGGGCGCGGAGGAGCGCGGGCTGGTGGGCGCGCGCCACTATGTCAACGATCTGGTGGAGAACGACCCGCAGGCGCTCGGCGACATCGCGCTGTACCTGAACTACGACATGGTGGGTTCGCCCAACTACATCATCGGCGTCTATGACGCAGACCAGTCGACCTACCCGGCGCCCGTACCCGTGCCGGAGGGTTCGGCCGCCGTGGAGAAGGTGTTCACCGACTACTACGACAGCGTGGACCAGCCCTGGGTGGACACCGAGTTCTCGGGGCGGTCGGACTACCAGCCGTTCATCGACAACGGCGTACCGTCCTCGGGGCTGTTCACGGGCGCCGACGGCGTGAAGACGCCCGAGGAGGTCGAGCTGTTCGGTGGCACCGCGGGCCTCCTGTACGACCCGAACTATCACACCGCCGCCGACGACATCGACAACATCAACCCGGAGGCGATCGCGATCAACACCAAGGCCATGGCCCATGCGGCGATCGTCTTCGCCTACGACACCTCGATGGTCAACGGCGAGACCAGCCCCGGCAAGTCCGGCAAGATCAAGCCCGGTAACCAGGGCAAGGCGAAGAAGGTCGGCGCCCAGGCGGCTCCGCACCTCGCGGCATCCTGACCGGGGTTGACGGTTCGGCGGGGCCCGGTCGACCGACCGGGCCCCGCGCAGGTCCGCCGGGTTCGCCGGTCAGTGCGCGTCGGAGACCGTGGAGAAGTTGAAATCGGGTACGCGGACCGGCGGCGCGACGGCGTCGGCGAACCAGTCCTGCCACTCCCGGGGCAGCGCCGGCTCGGCGCGGCCGGCCTCGCTGATCCGGCCGAGCAGCGCGACGGGTGACTCGTTGAACCGGAAGTTGTTCACCATGCCGACCACCTCGCCGCTCTCGATCAGGTAGACGCCGTCGCGGGTCAGCCCGGTCAGCAGCAGGGTCTCCGGGTCCACCTCGCGGATGTACCACAGGCAGGTCAGCAACAGTCCGCGTTCGGTGCGGGCGATCATCGCCTCAAGATCATCGCTCCCGCCGGCGTCCATGATCAGGTTCTCGGTGGGGAAGGCGAACGGCCCGGCCGCCGCACCCTCACCGGCGGCCAGGGCGCGGTCCCGGGCCAGGGCGGTCAGGACGCCGTCGCGCAGCCACTCGACGCGGCCCACGGGCGCCCCGTTGTCGAAGATCGACTGCTCGGCGCCCGAGGTGGCGTGCACGATCGCGAACGGCGCGCGTTGCAGCCCCGGGTACGCGGGGTCGCTGACCAGCGATACCGGCAGCGCGGCCAGTCGCTCGCCCTCCCGGGTGCGCCCGTCCGCCGCGGCGAACACATTGCGCCCCTGCGCCGCATCGCGGGCCGACAGGCTCCACGACAGGTAGATCATCAGGTCGGCGACGGCCGAGGGCGGCAGCACGGCCTCGTACCGGCCGGCGGGCAGGTCGATCCGGTTCGCCGACCAGCCGAGGCGCCTGATCAACTCCTGGTGCATCGCGGCGACATCGACATCGGCGAAGTCGCGAACGTGCCGGCCGGTCCAGGCCGACGCGATCATGTCCGGTTGCTTGGCATTGATCTCGATCCGCCCGGATCGTTGGACGTGCCGGCGCCGGGTGCCGGTGCTGGCGCCGAGCCAGGTCGTGGTGACCATCAGCTCGGCGAACCCGAACAGCAGATGATCACGCTCCGCGGCCCGGGCGAAGGCCGACGCCAGCGCCTCGGGTACGCCGTCCAGGGCCGCGGCATCGGTGACCGGCGCGGGCTCGGCGAAGTCGGCGTCGCGCCCGCCGTCGACCAGCTCGGTCGCATCGTCGGCGGGCGCCCCGGCGAGCGCGGCGGCTCGCGCCCGGCCCAGCAGGTCGGCGCAGTCGGCCGCGGAGCCGACCGGACCGCTCGCCGAGCCGGCCGCCACTCCCCGGGTGCCGCTGACAAAGGCGTGGGCCGTGGCCAGCGATTCGTGCAGCACCCCGTTGGTGGTCAGCGCATTGTTCGCCCAACGCAGATTCACCTGGCCGATGTCTTCGACGATCAGCACGGCGTCGCCCTCGGCCCCCGCGAGGGCTTCCTCGACCCACTGCGCTGCGGTCATGCTGCACCACCCTCCGTCACGGTGTTCAGGACGTTCACTCCGCGGAACAGCGCGCTCGGCGAGCCGTGCGAGACGGGGGCAACCTGGCCGGGCTGGCCCTTGCCGCAGTTGGCGGCGCCCGCCAACAGCCAGGTCTGCGGGCCGCCGACCGCCTCCAGCGAGCGCCAGAACTCGGTGGTGGTCGCCTGGTACGCGACGTCGCGGAGCTGTCCGGCGAGGCGCCCGTTGCGGATCCGGAAGAAGCGCTGCCCGGTGAACTGGAAGTTGTAGCGCTGCATGTCGATCGACCACGAGTTGTCGCCGACCACATAGATCCCGTCGGACACGCCGGCGATCAGCCCGGCGGTGTCGGGGCCGTCCGCTGCCGGCTGCAGCGAGACATTCGGCATCCGTTGCAGCGGGATGTGCCCGGGGGAGTCGGCATAGGCGCAGCCGTTGGATCGGGGCAGCCCGAGCAGGGGCGCCATCTGCCGGTTCAACTGGTAGCCGACCAGCGTGCCGTCGCGGATGATGTCGAACTCGGTTGCGGCGACCCCCTCGTCGTCCCAGCCGACGCTCGCCAGGCCGTGTTCGGTGGTGCGGTCCCCGGTCACGTTCATCACCGGCGAGCCGTAGCGCAGGGTGCCGAGCTGGTCCGGGGTGGCGAACGAGGTGCCCGCGTAGGCCGCCTCGTAGCCGAGCGCGCGGTCCAGCTCGGTCGCATGCGCGACGGACTCGTGGATGGTGAGCCACAGATTGGTCGGGTCGATCACCAGGTCGTAGCGACCCGGCTCGACGCTCGGGGCGACCGCATGTTCGGCAAGCAGTTCGGGCAGCTCGGCGATCTCCGCGTCGAAGTCCCACCCGTCGCCGAGCAGATACTCCCAGCCGCGGCCCGCCGGCGGCGCCAGGGTGCGCATGGTGGCGAAGCCATGATCACCGATCGTTGTCGCGGTGAACGACGGCACCGTGCGCACCCGGTGCTGGCGGGTGCGGGTCCCGGCCAGGTCGGCATAGAACTTCTCCTCCGACACCGCCAGCAACGAGGCGTCGGCATGATCGACACCGCGGCCGCCCAGCAGCGCCCCGGACAGTTCGACCAGCCGGTCGGTGATCAGGTCGTCGGAGACGTCCAACGGGTCGAGCCGGAAGGCGGAGCGCCAGCGGCCGTCGGGGTGGGCCGGCTCTGCTGCCAGCTCGACCGGAACGGACAGCGGCGCCGATGCGCGGGCGATGGCCACGGCCCGCTCGGCCACGCGGGCCGCCGCGCCGGTGTCCAGGCTGCTGTCCGCGGCGAAGCCCCAGGCCCCGTCCACGATCACCCGGACGCCGATCCCGGCGGTCACGGAATTCGTCGCGGATTCGGTACGCCCGTCGCGCAGTCGGCGGTGCAGGCTGCGCGAGCTCTCGATCCGCACGTCGGCATGCCGGGCGCCCAGCTCCGTGGCGCGCTGCAGCGCTGCGTCGGCGAGCGCGTCCACGGGGAGTTGATCAAGCGGCATCGGGCGAGCGTAGCGTCCCGGCCGGCGGCACGCTCACTGCGGTCGCAGGCGCAGGCCCTGCATCCCGCCGTCGACCGCGAGGGCGGTCCCGGTGGTGGCGCCGGCGGCGGGGGAGGCCAGATAGGCGACGGCCTCCGCCACCTCGGGTGCGCTGACCAGGCGACCGGTCGGCTGGCGGGCGTCCAGGGCGGCCCGCTCGGCAGCCGGGTCGGCGGCGCTGTCCAGCAGGCGGCCGATCCACGGAGTGTCGACGGTGCCGGGATTGACACAGTTCACGCGGATTCCCTCGCGTACGTGGTCGGCGGCCATCGCCAGGGTGAGCGAGAGGACGGCTCCCTTCGACGCGCTGTAGAGGGCGCGTTGCGGCAACCCGGCCGTCGCCGCGATGGAACAGGTGTTGACGATCGCCGCGTGCTCGGAACGCCGCAGCCAGGGCAGGGCGGCTCGGCTGACCCGGGCCATGCCGAAGACGTTGACGTCGAAGACCCGTTGCCACTCGCTGTCGGGATTGTCCGCAACCGTGCCTTGGGCGCCGATGCCCGCGTTGTTGATCACGATGTCGAGGCCGCCGAGCTCGTTGCCCACCCGTTCGATCGCGGTGCGGACCGAGGCATCGTCGGTGACATCGCAGGCCACGGCGAGGAAGCGCTCGTCGGCGCCGTCGGGATTCACGTCGAGCACGGCCACACTCGCGCCGAGTGCCGCGAGCCGATCGGCGATCGCGGCGCCGATGCCCGACGCGCCGCCGGTGACCGCTGCCACCAGTCCGCGCAGGGGGCCCGGGGTGCTCGATTGGTTCATGATCATCCTCCGTCCCGGGCACGTGCGGTGCCGGTCTCGGTGCGAGCGGGTGTTGATAACAGTTTGGCAGTCATCGGCCGTCCCGCGGCGGCGGGATCGCCGATCGTGTGCCACCATACATCTGATGTTTGTGCCGGGCATCGGGTGTACGCGCCGGAGCGTACCCCCGCATCCGGCAGGAGAGGTGGCACGACGTGGCTCTGATCAGCGACTTCGACGTGATCGACGTCCGCTTCCCCACCTCGCGGCTGCTCGACGGCTCCGATGCGATGAATCCGGACCCGGACTACTCGGCGGCCTACCTGCGGATCGGGCTGGACGACGGTGGCTCCGGCCACGGATTCGTCTTCACCATCGGGCGCGGCAATGACGTGGTGGCCGGTGCCATCGAGGCGCTGCGCGAGCGCTACCTGGGCCGCGATGCCGAACCGCTGCTGGCCGATCTCGGCGCCGCCTGGGCCGAGCTGGTGCACGATTCGCAGTTGCGCTGGCTGGGGCCGGAGAAGGGCGTCATGCACATGGCCATCGGGGCCGTGGTGAATGCCCTGTGGGATCTGCGCGCCAAACGCGAGGGCCTGCCGTTGTGGCAGCTACTGGCCCGGATGAGCCCCGAGGAGCTCGTCGGTCTGGTCGACTTCCGCTACCTGACCGACGCGCTGACCCCCGAGGAGGCGTTGCAACTGCTGCGTGACGCCGAGCCCGGACGGCGCGAGCGCGAGGCCGAGCTGCTGCGTGCGGGCTACCCCGGCTACACCACCACCCCGGGCTGGCTGGGCTACACCGATGACAAGATGCAGCGACTGTGCCGGGAGGCCGTCGAGGCCGGCTTCGACCTGATCAAGCTCAAGGTCGGTGCCGACCTCGACGACGACATCCGGCGGCTCGCCCTGGCCCGCGAGGCGGTCGGGCCCGGCATCGGCATCGCCGTCGACGCCAACCAGCGTTGGGGCGTGGACGAGGCGATCGACTGGATCCGGGCCTTGGCCGAGGTCGGCCCGCTGGCCTGGATCGAGGAGCCGACCAGTCCCGACGACGTGCTCGGCCACGCGACCATCGCCCGCGCGGTGGCCCCGACCCCGGTCGCGACCGGCGAGATGTGCCAGAGCCGGATCATGTTCAAGCAGTACCTGCAGGCCGGCGGGCTGCAGGTGCTCCAGCTCGACGCCGCCCGGGTCGCGGGCGTCAACGAGAACCTGGCCATCCTCCTGCTTGCCGCCAAGTTCGGCGTACCCGTGTGTCCGCACGCGGGAGGGGTCGGGCTGTGTGAGGCGGTCCAACACTTCTCGATGTTCGACCATGTTGCGCTGAGCGGCAGCCAGCAGGGGCGTCGGATCGAGTTCGTCGACCACCTGCACGAGCATTTCGTCACCCCCGTGGTGATCCGCGACGGCCGCTATCTCGCGCCGACGGACCCCGGCACCGGGGCGGAGATGCACGAGTCGAGCCTGCGCAATTTCGCCTACCCCGACGGCCCGCAGTGGCGCGCGGAGGACAGCCGTGTCCGGGCCGGCTGAGAGGCTGCCGGCGCTGCCCGCCTTCGGTCTCGGCGGCGCGGGCCTGGGCAATCTGTTCCGGGCCGTCACCGACGAGGCGGCCGAGTCGACCCTGCGTACCGCCTGGGACGGTGGGGTACGCCTGTTCGACACCGCGCCGCACTATGGGCTCGGCCTGTCCGAGCGGCGATTCGGGCGCGTGCTCGGCGAGCACTCCCGCTCCGAGTACCTGCTGTCCACCAAGGTCGGTCGGCTGCTCGACCCCGTCGACGGTCCGGTCGGCGACGACCTGGCCAACGGCTTCGACGTGCCGGCCAGCCGGGTGCGTCGCTGGGACGCCAGCCGCGACGGCATCCGCCGGTCGCTCGATGCCTCCCGGGAGCGGCTGGGCATCGACGAGATCGACCTCGCCTTCCTGCACGACCCCGACGAGAACGACGAGGCCGACGGACTGCGCGTCGGGCTGCCGGCACTGGCCGGCATCCGCGAGGACGGCGAGGTGCGCGCCGTCGGCGTGGGTTCGAAGAGCACCCGGACGCTGATCGACTTCGTCGCCGCGGGCGATCTGGACGTGATCATGATGTCCGGTCGCTACACGCTGCTGGAACAACCGGCGGCCGAGGAGCTGTTGCCGCTGTGCCTGAGCCGCGGCGTCGCGGTGATCGCCGTGAGCGTGTACAACTCGGGGCTGTTGGCGAGCCTGCGGGTGCCCGAGGATGCGCCCTACGAGTACGGTGCCGCGCCGCGCGAGCTGATCGAGCGCGCCCGCCGGATCGCCGAGGTCTGTGAGCGGCACGGCACGGACCTGCCGACCGCGGCTCTGCACTTCCCGCTGCGCCACCCGGCGATCGGCAGCGTCATCGTCGGCGCGGCGAGCCCCGAACAGGCCCGCAGCAATGTCGACCGGATGGCCGCGACCGTGCCGGATGAGCTGTGGCCCGAGCTGGTCGCCGCGGGGCTGTTGCGGGCCGAGCTGGCGGGTGCTCGATGACGACCGCGAACGCGCCGGCCGGCGAGGTGATCGACGCCCACCTGCACCTGTGGGACCCGCGCGGCGGGGGGTACGCCTGGCTGGGCGGGGCGCCGGAAGAGCTGCGCGGGCCGATCGGCGCGGACCGGGCCCGGGCCGAGCTGGACACCGTCGGTGTCGCGTCGGCGATCCTGGTGCAGGCCGACGACACCCTGGCCGATACCGACTTCCTCCTCGGCCAGCGCGCCGCCCAGCACTGGATCGTCGGCGTCGTCGGCTGGCTGCCGATCGACGACGAGGCCCGGACGGCGCAGTACCTCGAGACCTACGCCAGCCGGCTGGTCGGCGTCCGGCAGTTGATCCACGACGACCCGCGCGCCGGCCTGCTGGATGCGCCCGAGGTCCGCTCGGCCCTGCGCCGGATCGCCGGTGCCGGCCTGCCCCTCGACGTGCCGGACGCCTTTCCGCGTGATCTCGCCTCCGCCGCCCGGCTGGCCGCCGACCTGCCCGAGCTGACCGTCGTGATCGACCACCTCGGCAAGCCGCCGCTGGCCGCCGGGCCGGGCAGCGACGACTTCGCGACCTGGGCGCGCGAGATGCGCGCGGTCGCGGCCGCGCCCCGGGCCGTGGCAAAGCTGTCCGGGCTGCGCATCCCGGGAGCCCGCTACGACGTGGCCACCCTGCGGCCGGCGATCGAGATCGCCCTCGATGCATTCGGTCCGGACCGGCTGATGTATGGCGGCGACTGGCCGATGAGCCTGCCGGCCGGCGGCTACCTCCCGACCTGGCAGGTGCTCGCCGAGCTGATCGGCGAGCTGTCGGTGACCGAACAGGCCGCGATCTGGGCCGGGACGGCCCGGCGTACCTATCGCGGGATCGGTGACCGAGATGAGTGACGGAACGCTGCTGCGGGTACGCGGGATCGGCAAGTCCTTCCCGGGCGTGCGGGCACTGCACGATGTCGACCTGGCACTCGACCACGGTGAGGTGCTCGGCCTGGTCGGGGAGAACGGCGCCGGCAAGTCGACGCTGATGAAGCTGCTCGCCGGTACCTACGCCCCGGACTCGGGCACCATCGAGGTCGACGGCCGACCGGTGCGGATCGCCGGTCCGCGGCATGCGCGCGATCTCGGGATCAGCATCATCCACCAGGAATTCAACCTGATGCCCGACCTGACGGTCGCTCAGAACATCTTCATCGGCCGCGAACCGCGGGTGGCCGGCTGGCTCAGCGAGTCGGCGCTCAATCGGCGGGCCGGCGAGCTGCTCGAGCGGTTGGGCATCCGGCTCGAGCCGCGCGCCCGGGTGCGCGATCTCAGCGTCGCCGGGCAACAGATGACCGAGATCGCCAAGGCGCTGTCGGTGGATGCCCGGGTGCTGATCCTGGACGAGCCGACGGCCGCGCTGAACGACGCCGAGGTCGACGCGTTGTTGACCATCATCGGCGACTTCGTCGGGCCGCGCACCGGGGCGATCTACATCTCGCACCGGATGGAGGAGTTGCAGCGGATCACCGACCGGATCACGGTGCTGCGCGACGGCGGCCTGGTCGGCTCGGTCCCGACGGCGGGCACGCGGCTGGACGATGTGATCACGATGATGGTGGGCCGCGAGCTCGACCTGGCCCCGCGCGAGCCCGAACCGGTACGGACCGGTACGCCGGCGCTGGAGCTGGTGAACGTGAGCACCCGCCACATCCGCGACGTCAGCCTCGCGGTGCGGCCGGGGGAGATCGTCGCCCTGGCCGGGTTGATGGGCGCCGGCCGCACCGAGGTCGCGCGAGCGATCGTCGGCGTCGACAAGATCACCGCCGGCGGCCTACTGCGCTCCGGCCGCCCCGTCCGGATCCCCGATCCCGCGGCGGCCGCGCGGCTCGGGGTGGGCTACCTGTCGGAGGACCGCAAGCGCTACGGCCTGTTGCTGGAGAGCAGCGTCACCGCCAACATCGACATCGGTTCGTTGCCGCGGATGAGCCGCCTCGGCTGGGTCCGGGACAAGCTGGCGGCCGCGGCCGCCGCCGACTGGGTCGAGCGGCTGCGAGTGCGTACCCCGTCGGTACGCCAGATCGTCCGCAACCTGTCGGGCGGCAACCAGCAGAAGGTGATCATCGCCCGCTGGCTGCTCAAGGACTCCGATGTGTTGATCTTCGACGAGCCGACCCGGGGCATCGACGTCGGCGCCAAGGAGGAGATCCACCGGCTGCTCGACGAGCTGGCCCGGCAGGGCAAGGCGATCCTGGTGATCTCCTCGGAGTTGCCCGAGGTGTTGCGGCTCGCCCACCGCGTCGTGGTGATGGCCCAGGGCCGGGTGGCCGGAGAGCTCGGCCAGGCCGAGGCGGACCAGGAGCAGATCATGAGACTGGCGACGCGCAGCGAGGCGGAGCTCCTCGCCGACACCACGGAGGTGACCCAGTGACGACAACGCAGTCGACGACGGCGAACGAGCCGCCGAAGGTGGCCCGCGGCCCGGGTGGGTGGCGATCCTCGCTGCAGCAGTTGCTGGCCTTCGCCAGTCTGCTGATCCTGGTGATCTTCTTCGCGGTGGCCAGCCCCCAGTTCCTCAGCCTGGGCAATCTCAGCGGCATCTTGTTGTCCGCCGCCGTGACCGGCCTGCTGGCGCTCGGCACCACCTTCGTGATCATCTCCGCCGGGATCGACCTGTCGATCGGCACCGGGATGACGCTGTGCTCGGTGATGACCGGCGTCCTGCTCACCTATCTCGGTCTGCCGCTGCTGGTCGGCGTGCTCGGCGGGATCGCGGCCGGCGTACTGATGGGACTGATCAATGGTGTGATCATCTCGCTGCTCCGGGTCCCGCCGTTCATCGCCACGCTCGCGATGATGATGGTCGCCCAGGGGCTCGCCCTGGTGATCTCCGGCACCCAGCCGATCTACTTCACCCGCACCCCGGACTTCTACCGGATCGCGATGGGCGAGGTGATCCCCAATCTGCCCAATGCGGTGCTGATCTTCTTCGCCGCGGCCCTGCTGGCCCATCTGGTGCTGAGCCGTACCGTCTTCGGTCGCTATGTGTACGCGATCGGCTCGAACGAGGACGCCACCGCATTGTCCGGTATCAACACCCGGCTGTGGAAGATCGCGATCTATGCCTTCGCCGGGGGCTTCACCGGACTGGCCGGGGTGGTGATGGCGTCGAGGCTCTCGTCCGCGCAGCCGGGACTCGGAATGGGCTACGAGCTGGAGGCGATCGCCGCGGTGATCATCGGTGGGACCTCGCTGCAGGGCGGCAAGGGCTCGGTGATCGGCACCGTGATCGGCGCGCTGATCATGGCCGTGCTGACCAACGGCCTGCGGATCATGGCCATTCCCCAGGAATGGCAGCGCGTCGCCGTCGGCATCGTCATCTTGCTGGCGGTCTATCTCGACATGCTCCGTCGTCGGCGGGCCGGCGACGCGTGAGCCAACCAGCAAGCGGAGCACTCGACCAATCGCAGCACTCGACCAATCGCAGCACTCGACCAATCGCAGCACTCGAAGAGGAGTCAGGAGAGAATCATGGGACGAATGGCAGGACGAGGCCGGACGACACTGCTGGCCGCGGCGGCGGCCGTGGTGGCGCTGGGCCTGGCGGCGTGCAATGGCCAGAGCGCGGCGCCCGGCGGGCAGGCCGGGGGTGAGCAGCCCTATGTCGCGATCGTGTCGAAGGGTTTCCAGCACCAGTTCTGGCAGGCCGTGAAGTCGGGTGCCGAGGAGCAGGCCACCAAGGAGGGCGTCCGGATCACCTTCGAGGGCCCGGACACCGAGACCAATGTCGCCCAGCAGGTCGACCAGCTCAATGCGGCGATGGCCAACAATCCGCAGGCGCTCGCCGTCGCGGCGCTCGACAGCCAGGCGGCGGCGCCGCTGCTGCAGCAGGCCCAGGACCGCAAGATCCCGGTGGTCGCCTTCGACTCCGGAGTCGACTCGGAGATCCCCGTCAGCACCGTCGCCACCGACAACTCGGCGGCGGCCGCGGCCGCGGCGGAGAACATGGCCGGGCTGATCGGCGGCAAGGGCAAGGTCGCCGTCATCGCGCACGACCAGACCTCGACCAGCGGACGCGACCGGCGCGACGGGTTCGTCGAGTGGATGAAGCAGAATGCGCCGGACGTGGAGATCGTCGACATCCAGTACGGCGGCGGTGATCAGTTGAAGTCGACCGACCTGGCGAAGGCGATCATCAGCGCCAACCCGGACCTGAAGGGCATCTACGGCACCAACGAGGGCTCGGCGATCGGCGTCGTGAACGCCGTCAAGGAGACCGGCGTGAGCGGCCTGACGGTCGTCGGATTCGATTCCGGCAAGGCCCAGACGGATGCGATCCGCAGCGGCGTGATGGCCGGTGCGGTGACCCAGAATCCGGTCGGGATCGGCCAGAAGACGGTCGAGATCGCGGCGAAGGCGATCCGCGGTGAGGCCGTCGAACCGTTCGTCGACACCGGGTTCTACTGGTACGACAAGAACAACATCGACGATCCGGAGATCGCGGCCAATCTCTACGAGTGAGCCCGGCTCCACGGGTGGATCCGACCGATCCGGCGGCGGGCGGGGCTCACTCCCCGTCGCCGGACGGCTCGGCCACCGCGCCGGATTCGTCGAGCACGGCGCGCCGGATCCAGTTCTCCACCCCACCGATGTGCACGATCATCGCCGACTCGGCGAGCCGCGGGTCGCCGATCGCGAGGGCATCGACGATGCTGCGGTGCTCGTTCAGCGTCCGCTCGACCGACCGCTTCTGGGTGATCCCGCGCCACAACCGGGCCCGCACGGTCGAGGACGCCAGACCATCGAGCAGGCCGGTCAGGTAGCCGTTGCCGCCGACCTCCGCGATCAGGTGATGGAACGCCATGTCGTGGCCCACCACGTCCTCGACATCGTCGGGGTCCACGTCGTCGACATTGGCCCGCAGTTCGGCAACCTGCGCCTCGGTGATCCGGGGCGCCGCCAGCGCGGCCGCCGACGCCTCCAGCACCCGGCGTACCGCCATCAGATCGAGGATCGACGAATCGCGCTGCAACTCGACCATGAACGAGACGGCATCGCGCAGCATCGCGGGCTGCAGGCTGGTCACATAGGTGCCGTCACCGCGTCGCACGCTCAACACGTTGATCATCTCGAGCGCCTTCACCGCCTCGCGCAGCGAACCGCGCGACAGCCCCAACTGTTCGCTCAGCTCCTTCTCCGGAGGCAGGCGATCACCGGAGCCGAGCTCGCCGGAAGCGATCATCTGCCTGATCTTCGCGACGGCCTCATCGGTCAGACTCATGCGCGCAGTGTAGGCCGACGTAGACTCACGTCCATGGCGTTGGCTCTTCGCGTGATCGCGTGTCTCGACGTCCACGACGGCCGGGTCGTCAAGGGCGTGAACTTCGCGAACCTGGCCGACGCGGGGGATCCGGTCGACCTGGCTGCCGGCTACGGGGCCGCGGGCGCGGACGAGATCGTCTTCCTCGACATCTCGGCCTCCGCGCAGGAGCGGGCGACCACCCGCGAGACGGTGCGGGCGACCGCCGAGCGGGTCTTCATCCCGCTCACGGTCGGTGGCGGCGTGCGCAGCGTCGACGATGTCGATCAGTTGTTGCGCAGCGGTGCCGACAAGGTGGGCATCAACACCGCCGCGCTGGCGCGGCCCGACCTGATCGGCGAGGTCGGCCAGCGATTCGGTGATCAGGTGCTGGTGTTGTCGGTCGACGCTCGGCGCGAGCCCGGTCAGCCGTCGGGATTCGGTGTGACCACCCACGGCGGGCGGCGGTCCGCGGGCCGGGATGCGATCGCCTGGGCGCGTGAGGCCGCGGAGCGCGGCGCGGGGGAGATCTTGTTGAACTCGATGGACGCCGATGGCACCACCGACGGCTTTGACACCGAGCTGATCGCGGCCGTGCGCGAGGTGGTGGACATTCCGGTGATCGCCTCCGGCGGTGCCGGCCGGGTCGAGGACTTCGTCGCGGCGGCACGGGCCGGCGCCGACGCCGTGCTGGCCGCGAGCGTCTTCCACTACGGGGTTCTCTCGATCGACGAGGTGAAGCGCGCGCTGGCCGACGCCGGGGTCGAGGTGCGGATCGGGAGCAAGGCATGAGGGCCTGGCTGCCGTATGCCTCGATGGAGGAGGCCGAGCGGCTGGCCGGACCGCTGCCCGACGGGGTCGAGATCGACCTCTTCCGCGGGCCCGCCCGCGGCTGGCCGGACAGCATCGGCGAGGTCGAGTTCTACGTGCTGCCCTACATGTTGGGCACGACGGCGCTCGACCGGGTCGGCGAGATGGCGTCGCTGCGCGTGGTGCAGGCCCAGACCGCGGGTTATGAGAACATCGCGCCCCTGATTCCCGAGGGTGTCACCTTGTGCAATGCGGCCGGGGTGCACGACACGGCGACCGCCGAGCTGGCCATCGCGCTGGCTCTGGCCAGCGGGCGGCGGATCGGTGAGTACGCCCGGGACCAGGCGAGCGGGACCTGGGATCCGCAGTGGGGCCGCTCGATCGCCGATCAGCGGATCCTGATCGTCGGCCACGGTCGCATCGGCAAGGCGATCGAGGCCCGGCTCGCCGGGTTCGAGACCGCGTCGATCACCCGGGTGGCGAGCCGCGCGCGCCCGGGCGTACACGGTGTCGACGAGCTGGACGAGCTGTTGCCCGACGCCGATGTGGTGTTCCTGATCGCCCCGCACACCCCGCAGACCGATCGGCTCTTCGACGCCGCCCGGCTGGCCCGGATGCCCGACGGGGCCCTGCTGGTGAATGTCTCACGCGGGCCGCTGGTCGACACCGCGGCCCTGACGGCAGAGACCGCATCGGGGCGGCTGCGGGCCGCGCTCGATGTCGTCGATCCCGAGCCGCTGCCGAGCGAGCACCCGCTGTGGCGTACCGATGGCGTACTGCTCACCCCTCACGTCGGCGGGGCCGCGTCATCGTTCCCGCCCCGGATCGGGCGGCTGATCGGTACCCAGTTGCGTGCCTTCGCCGCCGGCGAGCCGCTGCTCAATGTCGTGAACTGACTCCTGCGTCGTGAACTGACTCCTGCGGGTCGGCTCCGGCGGCGTTGTGGTCGAATGGGGCATGGCCACCCAGGATCCCGACTGCCTGTTCTGCAAGATCATCGCGGGGGAGATCCCTTCGCGGCAGGTGTATGCCGACGACGCGGCGATCGCCTTCCTCGACATCAACCCGTTCCATCGCGGACACACCCTGGTGGTGCCCCGGGAGCACGCGCCGGACCTGCTGGCCGGCGATGCCGGGCTGGGGGAGATCGCACCGGCCGTCGATGCCACGGCACGGCTGCTGCGCGACCGGCTGCAGCCCGCCGGGATGAACATCTTCTCCTCGGCCGGTCCGGTCGCCGGCCAGGAGATCTTCCACACCCACGTGCACCTGATCCCGCGCTATGCCGAGCGCCCCGGCCTGCGCGGCCTGTTCGACCGCGATCTCGCCGCCGGCGACGATCTCGACATCGTGCACGCCGAGCTCACGGCCTGACCCGCCCGGATGCGGGGTCACCCTGCGGGCGCGGGAGCCGGAACGCCTCGCACGGGTCTAGGGTGGTGCCATGTCCGTTGATCTGCCCGACGCAGCCGTCGATTCCCCAGGCAACGCCGTCGGCGTGGACCCCAAGCCCCGCTCCCGTACCGTCACCGACGGGCTCGAGGCCACCGCCGCGCGCGGCATGTTGCGGGCGGTCGGGATGGACGACGACGACTTCGCCAAGCCGCAGGTCGGGGTGGCATCGAGCTGGAACGAGATCACGCCCTGCAACCTCTCCCTGGACCGGCTCGCCAAGGCGGTCAAGGACGGCGTCCACGCCGCGGGCGGCTATCCGCTGGAGTTCGGGACGATCAGCGTCTCCGACGGCATCTCGATGGGCCACGAGGGGATGCACTACTCGCTGGTCAGCCGCGAGGTGATCGCCGATTCGGTGGAGACGGTGATGGCGGCCGAGCGGATGGACGGCAGCGTGCTGCTCGCCGGCTGCGACAAATCGCTGCCCGGCATGCTGATGGCCGCGGCCCGCCTCGACCTCGCCTCGGTCTTCGTCTACGCCGGATCGATCCTGCCCGGTCGCCTCGGCGACAAGGACGTGACGATCATCGACGCCTTCGAGGCGGTCGGTGCCTGCGTCAAGGGCCTGATCACGCGCGAGCAGGTCACCGAGGTGGAGAAGGCGATCTGCCCGGGCGAGGGCGCTTGCGGCGGCATGTACACGGCCAACACGATGGCCAGCGCCGCCGAGGCGCTCGGCATGGCGCTGCCGGGTTCGGCGGCGCCGCCCGCGGTCGATCGGCGCCGCGACGGCATCGCCCGCCGGTCGGGCGAGGCCGTTGTCGAGCTGCTTCGCCGCGGGATCACCGCGCGCGACATCTTGACCAAGCCGGCCTTCGAGAACGCGATCGCCGTGACGATGGCCTTCGGCGGCTCGACCAATGCCGTCCTGCACCTGCTGGCGATCGCCAACGAGGCGGGCGTCGAGCTGACCATCGACGACTTCGCCCGGATCGGCCGCCGGGTCCCGCACCTGGGCGACCTGAAGCCGTTCGGCCGCTATGTGATGTCCGATGTCGACCGGGTCGGCGGCGTACCCGTCGTGATGAAGGCCCTGCTGGACGCCGACCTGATCAACGGCGACTGCCTGACCGTCACGGGCAGGACGGTGGCCGAGAACCTGGCCGACATCGCCCCGCCGGACATCGACGGAACGATCATCCGGGCGATGGATGCGCCGATCCATCCCTCCGGTGGAATCACCATCCTGACGGGCAATCTCGCGCCCGAGGGAGCGGTGGTGAAGAGCGCCGGCTTCGACGAGTCGGTGATCAACGGCACGGCGCGGGTCTTCGATGGCGAGCGCGCGGCGATGGATGCGTTGGAAGACGGCACGATCGCGGCCGGCGACGTCGTGGTGATCAGGTACGAGGGCCCGAAGGGCGGCCCGGGGATGCGCGAGATGTTGGCGATCACCGGCGCGATCAAGGGCGCCGGGCTCGGCAAGGACGTCATGTTGATCACCGACGGCCGGTTCTCCGGTGGCACGACCGGCCTGTGTGTCGGGCACATCGCGCCGGAGGCCGCCGACGGGGGCCCGATCGCGCTGCTGCGCGACGGTGATGCCATCACCCTCGATGTCGCGAACGGATCGCTCACCGTCGACGTCTCCGAGGAGGAGCTGGACCGGCGCCGCGCGGCCTGGACCGCTCCCGAGCCGCCGGAGCGAGCGCGCCGCGGTGTGCTGCGCAAGTACGCCGCCACGGTGCAGTCCGCCAGCCGGGGAGCCGTCTGTGGCTGACCGCATGACGACGCGCGCGTCTCGGCATGTGGAAAATCCGTCCCGATGATTGACACGAGGGGGATGCCGCGGGTTGAGTGTCCTCGTGCGCAGCATCCTCCTCGTAATCGTCAGGCGTGTCGGCTGAGACCACCAGCTCTCCGACGCGCCACCCCGTATGCCCACCGGCAGCGGGGTTTTTTGTTGGGATCACGAGTCCCGGCGAAGCACCTGATGATCACCGAGGAGGGTGCCGGCACCGCAGCACCCCGAGCCAACAGCGAAACGGTCAGAAAGGCCCACGATGTCCGACACCCGAGCGAGCGAAGCAGCTCCGAAGCCCGAACGCCCCGCCCGGCCCCGCCCGACGCGGCTCACCGGCTCCCAGGCCCTGGTACGGGCGCTCGAACTCGTCGGCGCGGACACCGTCTTCGGCATTCCCGGCGGCGCGATCCTGCCGGCCTATGACCCCCTGTACGACTCCGAGGCCGTCCGGCACATCCTGGTCCGGCACGAACAGGGCGCCGGCCACGCCGCCCAGGGGTACGCCATGGCGACCGGCAAGGTCGGGGTGTGCATGGCCACCTCCGGGCCGGGCGCGACCAACCTCGTCACCCCGCTGGCCGATGCCTACATGGACTCCGTGCCGATCGTCGCGATCACCGGCCAGGTGAACAGCGCCGCCATCGGCACCGATGCCTTCCAGGAGGCCGACATCCGCGGCATCACGATGCCGATCACCAAGCACAACTTCCTCGTCACCGATCCGGTGGAGATCCCGCACGCCATCGCCGCGGCGTTCCACCTGGCGGCCACCGGCCGGCCCGGCCCGGTGCTGGTCGACATCTCCAAGGACGCGCTGCAGGCCGAGGCGGAGTTCGCCTGGCCCGAGGAGCTGGATCTGCCCGGCTACCGGCCGGTCACGCAGCCCCATGCCAAGCAGGTGCGCGAGGCCGCCCGGCTGGTCCGCGAGTCCTCGCGCCCGGTGCTCTATGTCGGCGGCGGGGTGGTCAAGGCCGCGGCCTATGCCGAGCTGGCCGAGCTGGTCGAGCTGACCGGCATCCCGGTGGTGACCACCCTGATGGCCCGCGGCGCCCTGCCGGACAGCCACCCGCTGAACTTCGGCATGCCGGGCATGCACGGTGCGGTGCCCGCGGTCGGCGCGCTGCAGCGCAGCGACCTGCTGATCTCCCTCGGGGCGCGCTTCGATGACCGGGTCACCGGCGACCTGGCCACCTTCGCCACCGAGGCCAAGGTGGTGCACGCCGACATCGATCCGGCCGAGATCTCCAAGAACCGGGTCGCCGACGTCCCGATCGTCGGTGACGTCAAGGTGATGATGCGCCAGTTGATCGACGAGCTGGCCGGGACCGAGCTGCCCGACCTGGCGCCGTGGCAGGAGCGGCTGCGCGGGATGAAGGAGCGCTATCCGACCGGCTGGGACGAGCCGGCCGACGGCACGCTGTCGCCGCAGCAGGTGATCCAGCGGATCGGGGAGCTGGCCGGGCCGGAGGCCTATTTCGCGACCGGTGTGGGCCAGCACCAGATGTGGGCGGCGCATTTCCTGCCCCACGAGCTGCCCGGCCGTTGGCTGAACTCCGGTGGACTCGGCACCATGGGCTACTGCGTGCCCGCCGCGATGGGGGCCAAGGCCGGGCAGCCGGATGCGGTGGTCTGGGGGATCGACGGCGACGGCTGCTTCCAGATGACCAACCAGGAGCTGGCCACCTGTGCGGTCGAAGGGATTCCGATCAAGATCGCCGTGATCAACAACCAGTCGCTCGGCATGGTCCGGCAGTGGCAGACCCTGTTCTACGAAGGTCGCTACTCCAATACGGATCTGAAGACCAACCAGATCCCGGACTTCGTCAAGCTGGCCGAGGCGCTCGGCTGCGTCGGGCTGCGCGCCGTGGCGCCCGAGCAGGTCGACGAGGTGATCAACCAGGCGATGTCGATCAACGACCGTCCGGTGGTCGTGGAGTTCGTGGTGCACAAGGACGCGATGGTCTGGCCGATGGTCGCAGCCGGCACCAGCAACGACGCCATCAAGATCGCCAGGGACATGGCGCCGGAGTGGGAGGACGAGGCACTGTGACCGAACCGACGAGTGCACCGAACAGCCGGACACTGAGCGTGCTGGTGCTGAACCAGCCCGGCGTCCTTGCCAGGATCTCCGCGCTGTTCTCCCGGCGCGGGTTCAACATCGACTCGCTCGCGGTCGGCCAGACCGAGGACCCGGCGATCTCCCGGATCACCGTCGCCACCAGCGTCGACGACCGCGTGCTGGAGCAGCTCACCAAGCAGCTCAACAAGCTCGTCGAGGTGCTCAAGATCGTCGAGCTGGAGTCCGGGGCGGTACGCCGGGAGCTGATCCTGGTCAAGGTCAGGGCCACCCCGGAGGCGCGCGGGCAGATCCTCGAGGTCGTGCAGCTCTTCCGCGCCAAGGCGGTCGACGTGACCATCGACACGATCACCATCGAGGCCACCGGGTCCCCGGAGAAGCTGGACGCGCTGCTGCGGATGCTCGAACCGCACGGCATCCGCGAGCTGGTGCAGTCCGGACTGGTGGCCCTCGGCCGCGGCGCGCGTTCGATCACCGACCGGACCGGACGCAGCGAACGGCTGCGCCCGGCGAGCGCGTAGGGTCGCCTCGGCGACACCACAAGTTTCAGCAACTAGTTCAGGAAATACCGAAGGAGCGCACCCACCGTGGCTGCAGAAATGTTCTACGACAACGACGCCGACCTGTCCGTGATCGCGGACCGCAGCGTGGCGATCCTCGGCTTCGGCAGCCAGGGTCACGCCCACGCGCTGTCGCTGCGCGACTCGGGCATCGACGTCCGCGTCGGGCTGCCCGAGGGCAGCCGGAGCCGGGCCAAGGCCGAGGAGCAGGGCCTGCGGGTGCTGACGCCGGCCGAGGCCTGCGCCGAGGCCGACGTGATCATGGTGCTGGTGCCCGATCACATCCAGCGCACGGTGTATGCCGAGGCGATCGAGCCGAACCTCTCCGAGGGTGACGCGCTCTTCTTCAGCCACGGCTTCAACATCCGCTTCGGCTACATCAAGCCGCCCGCCAATGTGGATGTGGCGATGGTGGCGCCGAAGGGTCCGGGTCACCTGGTTCGGCGCGAGTACACCGACGGCCGCGGCGTACCCGTGCTGGTGGCCGTCGAGCAGGACGCGACCGGCAACGCCTGGCCGCTGGCACTCGCCTACGCCAAGGCGATCGGTGGCCTGCGGGCCGGCGGCATCAAGACCACCTTCACCGAGGAGACCGAGACCGATCTCTTCGGCGAGCAGGCAGTGCTCTGCGGCGGCGCCTCGCAGTTGATCATGGCCGGATTCGAGACCCTGGTCGAGGCCGGTTACCAGCCGGAGGTCGCCTACTTCGAGTGCCTGCACGAGCTGAAGCTGATCGTCGACCTGATGTATGAGGGCGGCATCGCCAAGCAGCGCTGGAGCGTCTCCGACACCGCCGAGTTCGGCGACTACGTCTCCGGGCCGCGGGTGATCGACGCGCGCGTGCGGGAAAACATGAAGGCGGTCCTCGACGATGTCCGCAACGGCACATTCGCCCAGAAGTTCATCGACGACCAGGATGCCGGCGCGCCGGAGTTCAAGCGGATGCGCGCGGAGTCGGAGTCGCATCCGATCGAGAAGACCGGCAAGGAGCTGCGCGACCTGATGGCCTGGGTGAAGAGCCACGACGACGACTACGTCGAGGGCACCGCCGCCCGCTGAGCGAAGCCGATCACGGGGCCCGGAGACCACCGGTCGTCCGGGCCCCGCTCACGTCGTCCAGACCTCGAGGCTGATCACCAGCGCGCCGTCCGGGCGTACCCCGCTGAAGACATGGTGCATGCTCCGGACGGGATCGCCGTCGGCCCCAAAGGACTGGGTGGCCGAGCGGCGACAGGTATCGGTGTACTCGTCGGCGGGCAGCGCGTCGGCCGGCAGATCGCCGTCGCACTTGCCGAAGCGTTCGGTGAGCATCGCGTCGGTCGACGCGGCGTCGGCGGCCGGCACCACCACGACCGCCGACAACCCCCAGTCCTGGGCCTCGGAATAGCTGCTCTGCAGCACCTCGGTCTGCTCGGGCAAGGTCGTCTCGGCGCGCGCGTTGATCTCGGCGACGCTGACCTGGTCGCACGTGTGGCCGAGGATCTTGTTCGTGCACCGCGAACCGAGATCGTTGGTGTAGGAGAATCCCGGTACGCCCCAGCGTCCGGCCATGGTCAGCACCGCGATGATCGCGCCCGCCGCCAGCGCCATGATCACCCCGAGCGTGATCAGGTTGCGCCGGGTCCTCCGCCGCCGCTCGTCGCGGCGCTGGGCCAGGTGGCTGTGCGCTCCGACGTGGTGCCACTGCGGATCCGGCGTACCGTGCTGACCAGCGACATTGCCCGTCGACCCCTGCTCGCTCATGCCGCCCATCATGCCCGCCCGCCGGGCCGCCACGTCCTCGGCCCGGGGGTGCCCACATCACGGACCCGGGCCGCTGCGCCGCGCCGGATGATTGACTCGCGTCGTGAGCTATGACCCGGAAGTTCCCGAGCTCGTCCGCCGGGCGTTGCGGGCCTCGCTGCACCAGGGCTACGTGCATGCGACGCGCACCGAGACCGGGCGGCTGCTGGCGACCCTGGCGGCGACCCGGTCCGGCACGATCGCCGAATGCGGGACCGGGTGCGGGGTGGGCGCGGCATGGCTGCGCAGTGGCGCCCCGAAGGGCACCAGGGTGGTGACGGCCGAGCTGGATCCGACGCTGGCGCAGATCGCCACCTCGACCTTCGCCGACGATGACATCGACGTGCTGCAGACCGACTGGACCGAGCTCGCCGATCATGCGCCGTTCTCGCTGCTGTTCGTCGATGCGGCCTCGGCCAAGCAGGCCGACCGGGAACAACTGATCGAGCTGGTCGACGCGTGTGGGCTGATCGTGCTCGACGACCTGCAGCCGGCGCCGGAATGGCCGCCGATGGTCGATGGCCGCCTCGACGTGGTGCGGCAGGAGTGGCTGACCGATCCGCGGGTCGCCGCGGTCGACGTGCTGGTCGCCGACGACACCTCGGTGCTGATCGCCGCCCGCCGCTGAGGGCAGGAACCGAGACGTGGCGGGTCTCGACACCGTGCAATCGGAACCCGCGCGGGCGATGCCGGACTCGTGCAGAGCGGGACCGGACGGATGTCCCGTTCGGTCGACACCGACGAAGGAATCGACGAAGGAGTTGACATGATCTCGGAACTGCGGCGAACGGTCGGACTGACGGCGGCTGCCACACTCCTGGGACTCGGCGCCCTCGCGGCCGCCGCAGAGCCCGCCGCCGCGCGGCCGGCGCCCGAGCCGCCGCGGACCGGTAACGGCGTGTGCAGCAAGATCAAGGAGCCCCGCGCGCGGTTTGCCTGTCAGGCCGGGGTGTCGTTGTCGAAGGTCCGCTACCGGTGCACCAAGAAGGAATGGCGGCTGGGTGAGATCAAGGTCAATCCGTCCACCGGCGGGACCTATCGACAGGGCACGTGGCACTGCGTGGCCGGCTATTTCTACGTGAAGCCCTAGCGGCCCCGTTCCGGCACGATCGCCGATGCCGCGCGCCGTTGAGCGCGAACCGTGGCAGGATGCCCGGGTGAGCTCGCCAGCGGTCGTCGATCTGGTCGCGCTGCGCCGGGCGCGCGACCGGATCGACCGGCACTTCGCCCAGCCGCTCGATGTCGACGCGCTCGCCGCCGGCGCGCACATGTCGCCCGGTCACTTCAGCCGGCTGTTCCGTGCCGCGTACGGCGAGTCGCCCTATGCGTACCTGATCACCCGCCGCGTCGAACGGGCGATGGCGCTGCTACGGCGAGGCGATGTCAGCGTGACCGATGCGTGCTTCGCCGTCGGGTTCTCCTCCCTCGGCACGTTCAGTACGCGCTTTCGCGAGCTGGTCGGCGTACCGCCGAGCGTCTATCGCGCCGCGCCGGACGTGCCGCCCGGGTTGTTGCCGTGCGTGACCCGGCGCGTCACCCGTCCGACGCCGACCCGCTCGGCCCATGATCAATCGATCAGGAATCGAGAAGCCGCCGCGGCCGCGCCGAACTAGCGTCTCCGGCATGGACATCAGCATTTATTCAAGCTTCCTTCCGCAGACCGACCCGGACGCCGCGATCGCGTTCTACCGTGACCTGCTCGGCTTCGAGGTACGCGTCGACGTCGGCTGGGAGAACACGCGCTGGATCACGGTCGGCCCGGCCGATCAGCCCGACACCGCGATCGTTCTGCAGCCGGTGGGACCCGGGCTTCCCGAGGAGGACGCCAAGGCGATCCTCGCGCTCGTCTCCAAGGGCGCCTGGTTCGCGGTGAATCTCGCCGCGGCCGATGTCGACGCCACCTTCGCCCGGCTCGAGGCCGCCGGCGCCGACGTGGTCCAGGAGCCGGTCGATCAGGAGTACGGGGTGCGCGACTGCGCGTTCCGCGACCCGTCGGGGAACCTGGTCCGGATCCAGCAGCGCGCCTGACCGACCGGATGTTGGTACGCCGTTCTCACCATGTGAGCCTCGGCGGCTAGGGTGACGCCATGGCGAAGGCGACATTGGCGGTGGTCGGCGGCGACGGCATCGGCCCGGAGGTGACGGCCGAGGCGGTCAAGGTGATCGAGGCGGTCAGCCCCGGCGCGTTCGACCGGGTGGACTACGACCTGGGCGCGGCGCGCTGGCAGCGTACCGGCGAGGTGCTGCCGGACTCGGTGCTCGCCGAGCTGGACGCGGCGGACGCGATCCTGCTCGGCGCGGTCGGCGCGGCGCCCGGCGCCACGGACGTGCCGAGCGGGCTGCTCGAGCGCGGGCTGTTGCTCAAGATCAGGTTCGCATTCGATCACTACGTGAACCTGCGGCCGAGCAGGCTCTATCCCGGCAGCGTGAGCCCGCTCGCCGACCCCGGTGACGTCGATTTCGTGGTCATCCGGGAGGGCACCGAGGGGCTGTACTGCGGCAACGGCGGCGTGGTCCGCGAGGGTACGCCGCACGAGATCGGCACCGAGGTGAGCGTGAACACCGCCTTCGGCGTCGAGCGAGTGGTGCGCGATGCATACGCCCGGGCCGCGGCGCGGCGCGGCAAGCTGACGCTGGTGCACAAGCACAACGTGCTGGTCAACGCGGGCAAGCTGTGGCGCCGGGTGTTCGAGGAGGTCGGGCAGGAGTTCGGCGGCGTCGAGACCGACTACCTGCACGTCGACGCGGCGACGATCTTCCTGGCCACCGATCCGGCGCGCTTCGACGTGATCGTCACCGACAACCTGTTCGGCGACATCATCACCGACCTGGCCGCGGCCGTCACCGGCGGCATCGGGCTCGCCGCCAGCGGCAACATCAACCCGGACCGGACCCACCCGTCGATGTTCGAGCCGGTGCACGGCTCCGCGCCCGACATCGCCGGCCAGCAGCTCGCCGACCCGACCGCCGCGATCCTGTCCGGCGCGCTGCTGCTGGAACACCTCGGCCACGCCGCCGAGGCCGAGCGGGTGAACAAGGCCGTGATCGCCGACCTCGCCGCGCGCAAGCCGGGGGAGCGGCGCTCCACCGCGCAGATCGGCGACGCCATCGCCGAGTCCGTCGCCTGACCCCGGTCGGACGGGAGCGCTGGTCTCGCGGGCTCCGTCTCGTCTCGCGGGCTTCGTCTCGTTCAGGCGATCTTGGTCATCCAGCCGTAGCGGTCCTCGGCCCGCCCGTACTGGATGTCGAGCAGCTCCCGGCGTACCTTCTGCGTCACCTCGCCGACCGCACCGTCGCCGACCGGATACTCGCCGTCGATGTCCTTGAACGCCCCGATCGGCGTGACCACCGCTGCGGTGCCGCACGCGAAGACCTCGCGGATCGCGCCGTCGGCGATCCCGCGCAGCAGCTCCTCGACCGACACCTTGCGCTCGACGGGGGTGAGCCCCTCGTCGGTGGCGAGCTTGAGGATCGAGTCGCGCGTGACGCCCTCCAGGATGCTGCCGGTCAGCTCGGGCGTGACCAGCTCGCCGGCGTTGGTGACGAGGTAGACGTTCATCCCGCCCAGCTCCTCGACCCACTTGCCCTCGGCGGAGTCGGGGAACAGCACCTGTTCGCAGCCCTGCTCGGCGGCCTCGCTCTGGGCGAGCAGGCTGGAGGCGTAGTTGCCGCCGCACTTGGCCGCGCCCGTGCCGCCGCGGCCGGCGCGGCTGTAGGACTCGGTGATCCAGATGTTGACCGGCTTCACGCCCTGGGCGAAGTACGCGCCGGCCGGGCTCGCGATCAGCACGTAGCTGACCCGCTGCGCGGGGCGTACCCCGAGGAACGGCTCGGAGGCGAACATGAACGGGCGCAGGTACAGGCTGGTCTCCCCGCCCGAGGGCACCCAGTCCGCGTCGGTGCCGACGAGGGTGGTGATGCTGGACAAGAAGTCCTCGGCGGGCAGCTCGGGCAGCGCCAGCCGGCGGGCCGAGCGCTGCATCCGGGCGGCGTTCTGGTCCGGCCGGAACAGCCAGATCGACCCGTCGTCGTGGCGGTACGCCTTGAGGCCCTCGAAGATCTCCTGCGCATAGTGCAGCACCGCCGCGGCCGGGTCCAGGCGGATCGGCCCGTAGGGCACCACCGCGGAGTCGTGCCAGCCGTCCGCCGCGGTCCACGTGGCCACGGCCATGTGATCGGTGAAGTGCTGGCCGAACCCGGGGTTGGCGAGAATCTCCTCGCGCCGGCGCGCGGGCATCGGGTCCGAGGTGGGATGCACATCGAAGATCAGGCTCATGGGGGCAACCTATCCGAGCCGCCCCGGCCCGTGGGTCGAGCCCGTCTCGACCGGCCCCGACGGACCGCCCGGCGTCGGCGGGTCAGGCGCGCGAGCGGGCGGCCGCGTCGGTCCCGGAGGAGACCAGCGGCCACACGGCGTCGGTGCCGGCGGCGGCCACGGCGGTGCCGAGCCGGCGCGACCAGTGCTGCGCCGTGCCGCCCTCGTCGCGCCAGGACCACAGCCGGCGGCTGAGCTGGCCGAGCTCGTACTCCTTGGTCATCCCGATCGCGCCGTGCGCCTGGTGGCTGTGCGCGCTGGAGATGGTGGCCGCCTGGCTCGCGACGATCTTGGCCGAGGCCGCGGCCGGCAGGTCGAGCTCCTCGCGCTCGCCGTGGGCGGCAGCCTCGACGGCCATCGTCGCCAGGCTGGTCTGCTCGGCGGTCTTCACGACGTGCCGCTGGACCGCCTGGAAGCGACCGATCGGCCGGCCGAACTGCACCCGCTCGCCGGTGTAGCGCACGGTCAGTTCCAGCACCCGGGCCAGGGCGCCGGCGATCAGGGCGGCGCGCGCGAACGCCGTGCGCAGGCGTACCTGCTCCAACCCGTCGGCGTCGATCCGCCACGACTCGACCGGCGCGACACCGTCGAGATCCACCCGGTCGCGGGCCTCGTCGGCGAAGTTGCGCCCCGGGGTGATGGCGACGGAGTCGCCTGCCAGCACCGCGACCGACGCCCCGTCGTCGTCGGGAATGATCACCATGATCCGGTCGGCGCTGCGCGCCCACGGCACCCGCTGCACGGTTCCGCGAAGGGTCTCGTCGGCGGCCACGCTCAGCCCGGGCGCGACCGCGGCGGTCGCGACCTGCGCGTCGAGCTGCTTGCCGGCCCGCGTCGCCAACCAGCCGGCGATCAGCGCGTGCTCGGCGTAGGGCACCGACGCGCTGGCGCGACCGAGCTCGCCCAGCACGACCGCCGCCTCGGTCAGGGTGCCGCCGGAGCCGCCCGCGGACTCGGGTACGCCGATGCCGGCGAACCCGGTCTCGCGCAGCACCCGCCACGCGCCCTCGTTCCAGCCGGCGCTCTCGGCCGCGACCACATGCTCCGGCGTGGAGGTGTCGCCGAGCATCGCGCGCAGCGCGGAGCGGATCTCGTCGATGTCGTTGCTCATGCTCGCAGTCCCTTCGACGCGACGGAGCGGAGGATCTCGGTGGTACCCCCGCGGAGGGTGAACGCCGGCCCGCTGACGATGGCCCTGGCGAGCAGGGTCTCCAGCAGCGTCTCGCCGTCGGGGTCGACCTCGCCGTCCACGCCGTCGCGGATCAGCTCGATCACGTCCTGCTCGAACTTCGTGCCGATGTCCTTCACCAGCGCGGATTCGACGGCGGGCGCACCGCCCGCGTCGATGATCCGCGCGACCGCGAGGGAGAGCTGCCGGACCGTCCAGTAGCGGGCGGTGACCTCGCCGACGATCCGCGCCTGCTGGGCGTCCAGCTCGTCGCGGTAGGTGTCGACGAAGTACTTCAGCAGCCCGAACGTGCTCATGAACCGGTCCGGCCCGGATCGCTCGTACGCCAGCTCCGAGGTCACCTGCTGCCAGCCGGAGCCGGGCTCGCCGAGCACCATGTCGTCGGGCACGAAGACGTCGTCGAGGTGCACCTCGTTGAAGTGGTGGGTGCCGTCGAGGAACGGGATCGGCCGGATCTCGACGTTCTCGTCGTGCAGGTCGACCAGGAGCTGGCTGAGCCCCTGGTGCCGGTCCTCGCCGAGCGGGGAGGTGCGGCACAGCACGGCGAAGTAGTGGTTGCGGTGGGCGTTGCTGGTCCAGATCTTGGTGCCGTTCAGCAGCCAGCCACCGTCGACCTTCTTGGCGGCGGTACGCACCGAGGACAGGTCGGAGCCGGAGTCCGGCTCGCTCATGCCGAGCGAGAACCACAACTCGCCCGCGACGATCTTGGGGATGAACCGCCGGCGCTGTTCCTCGGACCCGAAGCGCAGGATGGTGGGCGCCGATTGCCGGTCCGCGGCGAAGTGCGCGCCGAGCGGGGCGCCGCGCGCGAGCAGTTCCTCGGTCACGATGAACCGGTCGACGGCGGTCCGGTCGTGGCCGCCGTACTCGCGCGGGATGGCCATCCCGAGCCAGCCGCGCGCGGCGAGCTTCCTGGAGAACTCGGGGTCGTGTCCGGCGGCCATGCCCAGGCCGGGCACGTGATCATCGGGGAGCTCGGCGTCGAGGAACTCGCGCACGTCGTCGCGCAGTTGTTGCTCGCTCGCGCTGAGCTCGGTCGGGGCGAACTGCATCGGGGGAGACTCCTTCTCGGGTGGCGGGTCAGTAGCTGTTGCGGCGGTACTGCGACCACATCTGGATCGCCCGCTCGAACTGCAGGGCGGCGTCCCAGTCGAGCGCATCGTTGGCGGTCTCGACCCGGAACGAACGGGTCGCCTCGCGCGACAGCTCGGGATCCTTCGCCGGCCGGGCCGCGAGCTCCATCGCCCGCTGCTCGACCAGCTCGTCGTCGACGGCTTGCCAGGCGAGGCCGATCTCGGCGGCCCGGGCACCGTCGATCTCCTCCTGGAACAGGCCCATCGCCGCAGTCGCCTCCCGGCCCGCGGCGCGGTGGGAGATGGTGAAGTAGCCGCCACCGGGGTGCAGGTTGATCTTGAGGAAACCGGAGATCAGGCGGGCGTTCGTCGCGACGATGCGCAGATCGGTGGCGAGCACGAGGTTCATCCCGGCGCCGACGGCGGCGCCGCGGACGGCCGCGATCGTCGGGACCAACAGATCACCGACGCGCCGGAAACCGCCGTAGACGGCACCGGTGTCCTTGTAGGTCTTGTCCTCCAGTTGGACGCGGTTGGGGTCCCAGGCCCGTCGGTCCGCGCCCGAGGAGAACGTGCCGTTCGCGCCGCGGATCACGGCGGCGCCGATCGAGGCGTCGGCGTCGATCTCGTCGCAGACGTTCTGCAACTGCCGGCCCATGTCCGCGGTGAGCGCGTTCTTCACGTCGGGGGAGTTGACGGTGATCAGCGCGATGCCGTCGGTCTTGTCCAGGTCGATCTGTCCCATGGCTGCCCTCTCGGTTGGCTGTCCGCTCGGTGGTCAGGAGTCACGCTCGTCGGGCGCGGGCGCGGTGTGCACGAGCACGTCGGCCGCCGTCGCGCCCTCGCCCGCCGCATGCACGATGAGCGGGTTGATCTCGAACTCGAACCGGTGCCCGCTCGCCGCGGCGGCCATCCTGCTCACGGCGCTGACCGCGTGCGTCACGGCGGCGACGTCGGCCGGCGGCCGGCCCCGGAAACCGTCCAGCAGCGGCCAGGACTTCAGGCGGCGGAGCAGGTCGGTCGCCTGCGCGGCGTCGATCGGCGCCGCGGTCGCCGCCACGTCGGCCAATACCTCGGTCGCGGTGCCGCCGAGGCCGACGGACACGATCGCCGGATAGCCGTCGCCGCTGGAGGTCGCGCCGACGATCAGCTCGAGTCCCGGGCGCGCCATCGGCTCGATGTCGACGCCGGCGAAGTCGGTGATCCCGTGCTGGTCAGCGATCGCGGCCAGCTCGGCGAACACGGTCTCGGCCTGCTCGGGGGCGACGTCGAGGCGTACGCCGCCGATGTCGGACTTGTGCGTCAGGCTCGGCGCGTTGATCTTCATCGCGAACGGGCCCGGCCGGCCGGAAACGATCGCGGCGACGTCGGCACCCCGTGCGGCCAACACCGGGCTCGCCCGGTCGACCGCGAGCGCGGAGAAGATCTTGTCCAGCCGGTCCGGGGTGTCGGCCAGCAGCGCGGCGGCCGCCTCGGGGTCGTCGGCGACATCGGCGACGGCGCGGGTCGGGCCGGGCACGACGCGCGCGAGGGTACGCGCCAGGTCGCCGACGGAGGCGAAGACCGGGATCCCGGCCTCGCGGAGCACCGCCCGAGCGTCCGCGGTCTGCTCGCGGCTGGCCAACCAGACGATCCACAGCGGTTTGTCGAGGCCGTCGCGGGCGAGTGCGGCGAGCATCTGCGCGACGTCCAGCGCGCGCTGGCCGATCACCATGGTCAGGATGAACGCGACGCTGTCGACTGCCTCGTCCGCGGCGGTGAGCCGGCAGATCTCGGCGAGATCCTGCATGGCGGTCGGCGTACTGAACGCCTGCGCGGTGATGTCGACCGGGTTGGCGACCGCCCCGAACGCCGGCACCAGTGCCGCGAGCTGCGTGGTCGTCCCCTCGCCCAGCGGCGGCACCTCGAGGCCGTTGTCCTCGGCGTGGTCGGTGAGCAGGATGCCCGCGCCACCGGAGGCCGTGATGACGCCGAGGCGACTGCCGCGCAGCGGCGCCGGGGCGGCCAGCGCCGCGCCGACGCTGAGCAGTTCGTTGACGTCGCCGACCAGGATCACGCCGTAGCGTTCGGCCGCCGCGACCAGCGCAAGGTCGTCGCCGAGCATCGCGCCGGTGTGCGAGGCGGCGGCCAGCTTGCCGGTGCTGGATCGCCCCGAGCGCAACAGCACCAGCCGCTTGCCCGCCTGCGCGGCGCGGCGGGCGAGGCGGACGAAGCGCGCCCCGTCGGCGATTCCCTCGGCATACATCAGCACGACCTTGATCTGGTCGTCGGTGATCATCGCCTCCGCGACCTCGACCAGGTCGAGGTTCGCCTGGTTCCCGGTCGAGGCCCAGGCGGTCAGGCTCAACCCCATCTCGGCGGCGAGGTCGAGCATCGAGCCGCCGACGGCACCGCTCTGGCCGACATAGGCGACGCCGCTGGTGCCGTGCATCTCGCGATCGGCCGCATTGGTGAAGGTGCCGAAGAACTGGTTGCGCACGTGGATCAGGCCCTGGCAGTTCGGGCCCACGATGCGTACGCCGGTGCGCCGCGCGATCGCGTCGAGCTCGGCCTGCATCCGCCGCCCCTCCTCGCCGACCTCGGCGAAACCCGAGGCGAAGACGACGACGACCCGCGCGCCGACGGCGGCCGCCTCCTGCACGATCTGCGCGGTCTGCGCGGCGGGGACGAGCGACAAGACGGTGTCGACCCCGTCGGGGATCGAGGCCAGGTCGGGGAAGCAGGGGATGCCGTCGATCTCGTCGTAGCGTGGGTTCACCGGGTGGATGCGCCCGGCGAACCGGTGCTGGCGCAGGAAGCGCAGGGGGCGGGCGGTGACGCCGACGCCGCGGCCCGAGGCCCCGACGATCGCCACCGATTCGGGGCGGAACAGCGCGCGGTAGAGCGAGGCCGGTTCATCATCATTGAGTGACATCGCAGCCAACCTCGGCTAGAACTGACGTGCGTGTCAATACTGCCGTTCCATCGCCCGTCGCCGGCCCCGCTCGGCTCGGATCGGACCAGCTCGGAGCGGCTCGGCTCGGCAGCGCACGGCAGAGGGAGGGGGTGCCGGTGAGCGAGGAGTCGGGGATCGGACAGGACCCGGCCGGTCGTCACGCGGCCGCGCGCCTCGAACAGCTCACCCCGAAGGCGCGGCGGACCCGCGAGCGGCTGCTGCGCGCGGCCCGCACCGTGTTCGAGCGCGACGGCTTCCTGAACGCCCGGGTGATGGATGTCGCCGAGGAGGCCCGGGTCGCCCACGGCACGTTCTACACCTACTTCGACTCCAAGACCGACATTTTCCGCGTGCTGTGCCTGGACCTGATGCCCGGCATCTACGAGCACGGGCCGGCGGAGAGATCGCTGACCCGGGTGCAGCGCATCGAGCGCGGCAACCTGCGGTTCTACCGGGTCTACAAGGAACACCGCCGGCTGATCGGGCTGCTGGAGCAGGTGACGACATTCGACGATGAGGTGCACGCCCTGCGGATCCACCTGCGGCACACCGCGGAGCGGCGCGTGCTCGGCATGATCAAGCGGCAGCAGGCGTGCGGCGCGCTGAAGCCCACGCTCGACCCGGAGGTGGTGGCGAGCGCGCTGATCGCGATGACGACGCACAGCTTCTACACCTGGCACGTCACCGAGGACCGCGACTACGACCTCACCGAGGCCAACCGCACGCTGACCTACCTGTGGGCGAGCGCGCTGGGCGTGCGGGCCGATCCGGCGGACGAGGAGTTCTACCAATCGCTCGGCCGCGCCGAACCGGGCGAGGACTGACCGCTCCGAGCGGTACGCGATGCGCCCCCTCAGGTGCACGGGCCGGGGATGATCGCGGCCCGCTCGCCGCGGCCCTGCGTACCGTATGTCGAGACAGGGGTTCCGCGTCCGGCAATCCGCGCCACACAATGGCGGGGTGCATCGCCTGAGCATCATCATTGCGCAGCGCGTCTGACCAGCGGATCGTCGGACGCGCAACCTCTCGTTCCCACGGGAGGTTTTTTCTTTGCCCGGCGAGTGCACCCCAGCAACGAGGACGATCATGACCACAGCCCCCAGCCTGAACGGCCAGGCGACGGCGCCGCGTCAGCCCGGCACCTTCCACGTCTACGACACGACCCTGCGCGACGGCGCGCAGCAGGAGGCGATGCGCCTCACCGTCGCGGACAAGCTGCGAATCGCGGGCTACCTGGACGAGCTGGGCGTGGGCTGGATCGAGGGCGGCTGGCCCGGCGCGAATCCGAACGACACCGCGTTCTTCGCCGCCGCCGCCGACGACCTGAAACTGAAGAACGCGACGCTGGTCGCGTTCGGCGCCACCCGCCGCCCCAACGGCCGGGCCGCCGACGACCCGCTGGTCGCCGCGCTGCGCGACTCGCTCGCCTCGACGGTCTGCCTGGTCGCCAAGAGCCACGTCGGTCACGTCGAGCGCGCGCTGCGCACGACCCGCGAGGAGAACCTCGCGATGATCACCGACACCGTCTCCCACCTGGTCGGGGAGGGCCGCCGGGTCTTCCTCGACTGCGAGCACTTCTTCGACGGCTTCCGCCTCGACCCGGGCTATGCCACCGAGGTGGTACGCACCGCAGCCCAAGTCGGGGCCGAGGTGGTCGTGCTCTGCGACACCAACGGCGGCATGCTCCCGCCCTGGGTGGGCGAGATCGTGGAACAGGTGGCGGGGCTCGGCGTACCGCTCGGCATCCATGCCCACAACGACACCGGCTGCGCGGTGGCCAACACCCTGGCCGCGGTCGACGCGGGCGCCATGCACGTGCAGGGCACGATCAACGGCTACGGCGAGCGGACCGGCAATGCCGACCTGATCCCGGTGATCGCGAACCTGGAGCTGAAGTACGGCTGGGACCTGCTGCCCGAGGGGCGGCTCGCCGAGGCGACGCGCATCTCGCACGCCATCGCGGCGGTGACCAATGTCGCCGGCTCGGGCCGCCAGCCCTATGTCGGCGCCTCGGCCTTCGCCCACAAGGCCGGTTTGCACGCCAGCGCGATCAAGGTCGACCCGAATCTCTACCAGCACATCGATCCCGGGCTGGTCGGCAACGACATGCGGATGCTGGTCTCCGACATGGCCGGCCGCGCGAACATCCAGATCAAGGGTGAGGAGCTGGGCTTCGACCTGTCCGATCGTGATCTTGCCGCCCGGGTGACCGATGCGGTGAAGGAGCGCGAGGCGCGCGGCTATTCCTACGAGGCGGCGGATGCGAGCTTCGAGCTGCTGCTGCGCGATCACACCGGCGGCACCGGCTCGCTGCCCGGCGACCCGTTCGCGATCGAGCACTGGCGGGTGCACTCCCAGGCCAGTTCTGATCATGCGACCGTCACCGAGGCGACGGTGAAGCTGTCCGCCGAGGGCGAGACCCACCTGGTGGTGGGGGAGGGCAACGGCCCGGTGAACGCCCTCGACCAGGCGCTGCGCGACGCGCTGATCAAGGCGTACCCGCAGATCGCCGGCTATGAGTTGATCGACTACAAGGTCCGGATCCTCGATTCCGGGCATGGCACGGATGCGGTCACCCGCGTGCTGATCGACACCACCGACGGCGAGCACGTGTGGACCACGGTCGGCGTCGGCGCCAACATCATCGACGCCTCCTGGGAGGCGCTCACCGATGCCTACCGGTTCGGTCTCATCCGGGGCCGCGGCTGAGCCTGCGGAAGGCCGGATGGCTCATCGGCCGCAGCTCGAACCGTCTGCACCGGATAGCGGGCGGCCGGGTGGCGCCAAGGTTGACTAGGCTGCGCCCATGAGTGGGGCCGGTGGGATGCGGATCGGGCACGCCGAACGTGAGGCAGTCGTGGCGATCCTGCGCGACGCAGCCGCGGAGGGGCGGATCGATCTCGACGAGTTGGAGGAGCGGATCGAGGCGGCACTGGCCGCCAAGACCTTCGGCGACCTCGATCCGCTGGTCGCCGACCTGCCGGTCGAACCACCGTCGCGGGCGGGTCGGGCCGGCACCGCGCTCGCCCCTCGCGCCGCCACCCTGCCGGACGGCCTGCCGCACGCGCCGGGGATGAGCGAGCAGGACCCGTTGCGCCTCGACGGTGGTTGGTCGACGGTACGCCGTGGGGGCGCGTGGGAGTTGCCGCCCTTCCTGCGCATCGACGGCGGCCTCGGCTCGGTGATCCTGAACTGTCTGGAGGCCCGGCCGCTGGCCGAGGTGATCATGATCGAATCGCTGCCCGGCGCCGGTTCGATCAAGGTCATCGTGCCCGAGGGGTGGGCCGCGAACCTCGATCGGCTGTCCTCGTCCTGGGGGAGCGCGAAGTCCAAGATTCCGACGACCCCGGCGCCGGGCTCGCCGCTGCTGTTCTTCCACGGCGGCCTCGGGATGGGCTCGCTGGTCGTCCGGACACCCAACTGGTTCGACCGGCACACCGGCGCGGCCTAGTTGTTGCGGGTCAGGGCGTTCGTGACAGGGCTCGCGTGGTTGCGAGCAGGCCGTCGAGCAGTGACCGGGTGTGGGCGAGTTGATCGATGTCGCCGGTGATCCGGCGGCGCTCTGCTTCGAGTCGTTCGCGGCAGTCGTCCAGCAGCAGGGACTCGCCGGACAAGCAGGACAGGATCTCGCCGATGAGATCCATGCCGAGCCCCGCGGCGAGGAGCGTCTGGATGTGTGCCACCGTGCGGATGTCTGACTCGGCGAAGATCCGGTACCCGCTGGGAGTGCGTTCCGGCGTCAGTACGCCCTTTTCCTCGTAGTAGCGCAACGCTCGCACGCTGACCCCGGTCCGGTCTGCCAGCTCTCCGATCTTCACCCGGATTCCTTCGGTGTCGACTTGACTCTCACGTCGACGTGAGAGTTTAGCGTGCGGGGCATGCTTCGGCTCGTCATCCTCATGTTTTGCGTCTTCAGCATCACCACCGGGGAGTTCGTGGTGGCCGGGATCCTGCCCGAGGTCGCCTCCGACCTCGGGGTCACCGTCGGCACCGCGGGGTTGTTGGTCACCGCGTACGCCGTCGGCATGATCATCGGTGGCCCGCTGCTCACCGCGGTGACTGCCGGGGTCGATCGGAAGCGGCTGATGCTGGTCCTGCTGGCCGTCGCCGGGGTGGGGAACGCGGCCTCCGCCCTGGCTCCCGAGTTCTCCCTCCTGCTGGCGGCTCGGGTGGTCACCGCGCTGGTGACCTCGACCTTCTTCGCTCAGGCAATCGTGATCGCGGTGACCTCCTCGCCACCTGAGCGAGCCGGGACCATGGTTGCCCGGCTGGCGTTCGGGATGAACCTGGCCATGATCCTCGGGGCGCCCATCGGCACCCAGATCGGCAGTCAGTGGGGCTGGCGCGCCACCTTCGCTGCGATTGCCGTGGCGTGCCTGCTCGGGCTCGGTCTGGTGTTCTGGCAGCTCACGTCGCCAGGTGAGGAGGGTCGGACCTCGGCGGTCTCGGAGCTGCGGGTGCTTCGACGTGCCCCGGTGCTGGCGGCGCTGGCCATCACCGCGGTCGGCAACGTCGGGGTGCTCATGGTGTTCAGCTACCTTGCCCCGCTGCTCACGGATCTGGGCGGACATCCCAGCACCCGGCTGCCGATCCTGCTCCTTGCCTATGGCGTCGGCGCGACGATCGGCAACCTCGTCGGCGGCGCGCTCTACGACCGCAACCCGCGACTGTTCCAACCCGTTCTCCTCGGCCTGCTGGCCGCAACCCTTGTCGGCACCTGGTTCGTCGCGACCTCCACGACGCTCACCGTGGCGGCGGTTGTGGTGATCGGCCTCCTCGGCTTCGCGATCATCCCCGGCATGCAGGCTCGCGTGATGATGACCGCCGGCGACGCGCCGACGCTGGCGATGGCCGTCAACGCCTCCGGATACCAGGTCGCAGCCGCCTGCGCCGGTCTGATCGGCGGGCTGATCGCCGACTCGACCGCTGGTCCCAGGCCCATCTACCTGGTAGCAGCGGGCCTGACCACGTGCGGCCTGCTGATGACGGTCATGGCTGCCCGTGCCTGGCGAGGGAGCCACCGGCCCGGGCGGAACCGACAGTCGTCGATGGGTTCTCCCGGCTCGCCTGCACCGAGCCACTCGCCGACGAGAAGGGCGCCACGGCTGCGGCGTTCCTGACCCGCGGAGCCTGCCACATCCACCACACCTACCACCGTCCACACAGCGGGGCAGGAGGTCGACCACCGGCGTCGCGCCTTCGCGACGTCGTCACCAACGTTCACCCTCGAACGCCTGGTCAGCCGATCCGGTCGATCACCACCGGCCGCGGGTGCGGTGCGGCGTCGCCGATCGCGATCGCGCCGGAAAGGTCGGCCAACGCGGGCGCGAATCGTTCCGGGGTGTCGGTGTGCAGGGTGAGCACGGGATCGCCCGCGGCGACGCGGTCGCCGGGCCGGGCGTGGATCTCGATCCCCGCGCCGGCCTGGACCGGGTCCTCCTTGCGGGTACGCCCGGCGCCGAGCCGCCAGGCCGCCACGCCGACGCCGAGAGCGTCCAGGCCGGTGACGACGCCGTCGCGGTCCGCGCGTACCTGCTCGGTCTCGCGCGCCCGCGGCAGCGCCGCATCAGGGTCGCCGCCCTGTGCGCTGATCATGGACCGCCAGACATCCATCGCCGCGCCGGAGGCGAGGGCGTGCTCCGGATCGGCCGCCACGCCGGCCGCCGCCAGCATCTCCCGAGCCAGCGCGAGCGTCAGCTCGACCACGTCCGCCGGGCCGCCCCCGGCCAGCACCTCGACCGATTCGGCGACCTCCAGCGCATTGCCCACGGAACGTCCCAGCGGGGTGGCCATGTCCGTCAGCAGGGCGACGGTGTTCACGCCGGCCGCGCGGCCCAACTCGACCATCGTGGACGCCAGCTCACGCGCGCTCGCCTCGTCCTTCATGAACGCGCCCGAGCCGACCTTGACGTCCAGCACCAGCGCGCCCGTGCCCTCGGCGATCTTCTTGCTCATGATCGAACTCGCGATCAGCGGGATCGACTCGACGGTGCCGGTGACATCGCGCAGCGCGTACAGCTTCTTGTCCGCGGGTGCCAGGCCCGCGCCCGCGGCGCTGATCACCGCACCGACGTCCTCGAGCTGGGCGAACAGCTCCGCATTCGACAGCGACGCCCGCCAGCCTCCGATCGCCTCCAGCTTGTCCAGGGTGCCGCCCGTGTGCCCGAGCCCGCGACCCGACAACTGCGGAACGGCGACGCCGCAGGCGGCCACCAGCGGCGCGAGCGGCAAAGTGATCTTGTCGCCGACGCCGCCGGTGGAGTGCTTGTCCGCCGTCGGCCGGGACAGCCCGGAGAAGTCCATCCGCTCGCCGGTGTCGATCATGGCCCGGGTCCAGGTGGCGAGTTCGGCCGGCGTCAGGCCGTTGAAGAAGATCGCCATCGCCAGTGCCGACATCTGTTCCTCGGCGACCGCGCCGTCGGTGTAGGCGCGGATCAGCCAGCGGATCTGGTCATCGTTCAGTGGCGTACCGTCGCGCTTGGCCCGGATCAGGTCGACGACGGCGAAGGACGACTGCTCGGTGCTCACCCGGGCAGTATGCCCGGCGGGCTCCGCGTTCGCGGCGCGGCGGCACGGCTGGCTAGGCTGAGGAAATGCGCGTTGCACGATTCTCCACCGGCGGTGAGCCACGCTACGGGCTGGTCGAACTGGCCCGCGACAACGGCGAACACCCCGACACCGTGGCCGTCCTGAACGGCGATCCGCTGGCCATGCCGGTCCAGTTGACCGGCGAGCGGCTGGCGCTCGACGCGGTACGCCTGCTCGCCCCCGTGATCCCGCGCTCGAAGGTGATCGGCGTCGGCCGCAACTACGCCGACCACGCCAAGGAGATGGGCAACGAGGTGCCCGCCACCCCGTTGACCTTCTTCAAGCCGAACACCGCCGTGATCGGCCCGGACGACCGGATCATCGCCCCGGCGGCGGCGAAGGAACTGCACTTCGAGGGCGAGCTGGCCGTGGTGATCGGCCGGATCGGCTCGCAGGTGCCGGCCGATCGCGCCCAGGACCTGATCTTCGGCTACACCGTCGCCAACGACGCCACGCTGCGCGACCTGCAACGCACCGACGGGCAGTGGGCCCGGGCCAAGGGCTTCGACACCTCCTGCCCGCTCGGCCCCTGGATCGTCACCCACCTGACGATCGAGGAGGCGGGCGAGCTGGAGCTCTCGACCTCGGTCGACGGCGAGCAGCGCCAGGCCGGCAACACCCGCGACCTGGTCCACCCGATCGCCGACCTGGTTGCCTACATCTCCTCCTACACCACCTTGTTGCCCGGCGATGTGATCCTGACCGGTACGCCCGCCGGGGTCGGCGAGATGCGCCCGGGACAGACCGTCAGCGTCCACATCGAGGGGATCGGCACCCTGACCAATACGGTCGGCGAACCCGGCTCGAGCGCGATCAGCAGCGGGCGGAAGACCGAACAGCCGGACGAGCAGGAGAAGGAAGCGAAATGAGCGATCCGGTCCTCGGCGACCTCGCCCCGCAGCAGGTGCGCGTCCGCTTCCCGCCCTCGCCGACCGGCAACCTGCACGTGGGCAACGTCCGCAGCGCACTGTTCAACTGGGCCTTCGCGCGCCACCACGGCGGCACGCTGGTGCTGCGGATCGAGGACACCGACACCGAGCGTTCCACCGCGGAGTCGATGCGCGGCACCATCGAGGCGCTGCGCTGGCTCGGCATCGACTGGGACGAGGGGCCCGAGGTCGACGGCCCCTACGCGCCCTACCTGCAGTCCGAGCGCGGCGAGATCTATCGCGATGTCGTCGCGAAACTGCTCGCGGGCGGGCAGGCGTACGAATGTTTCTGCACCCCGGCCGAGATCGAGGAGCGCGCGAAGGCGCGACCCAAGGGGGCGCCGTCCGGTTACGACGGGCACTGCCGCGACCTGACCGAGGACCAGCGCGCCGCGTACCGGGCCGAGGGCCGCTCGCCGGTGATCCGGATGCGGGTGCCCGACGGCGAGCTCGGCTTCGACGATCTGGTCCGCGGGCCCGTGTCGTTCTCCTCCGAGCACGTGCCGGACTATGCGATCGTCCGGGCCAACGGCCACCCGCTCTACACGCTGGTCAATCCGGTCGACGACGCGCTGATGAAGATCACCCATGTGCTGCGCGGGGAGGACCTGTTGTCCTCCACCCCGCGCCAGTTGGTGATGTATCGCGCGCTGGGCGAGGTCGGCGTGACCGACGGCGCGGTGCCGCGCTTCGGGCATCTGCCGTTCGTGATGGGGGAGGGCAACAAGAAGCTGTCCAAGCGCGATCCCGGCGGCGGCCTGGCCGACTATCGGGAGGCGGGCTATCTGCCCGAGGGGCTGCTCAACTATCTGGCGCTGCTCGGCTGGGCGATCGCCGACGACCGCGATGTGTTCACCATGCGCGAGATGATCGAGGCCTTCGACATCCGACGGGTGAACGCCAACGCGGCCCGGTTCGACCCGAAGAAGGCGCTCGCGATCAATGCCGCGCACATCCGGATGCTCGACCATGATCAACTCGCCGCCGCCGTGACGCCCTTCCTCGCCGAGGCCGGCCTGATCGCCGACCCGCCGACCGATGACCAGGCCCGACTGCTGGCCGGCGTCGTGCCGCTGATCGCGGAGCGGATCAACACGCTGTCCGAGGCCGTCGGCATGGCGGGCTTCCTGTTCCGCGCCGACGATCAGATCACCATCGGCAGCGACGCGGCGCTCAAGCCAGGCGATGCCGACACCCTGCAGGCGGCGCGCGACGCGCTGGCCGGGCTGCCCGATTTCGATCATGCGTCGATCGAGGAGGCGCTGCGCACCGCGCTCGTCGACGATCTGGGGCTGAAGCCGCGGCACGCCTTCGGGCCGGTACGCACGGCCGTCACCGGTTCCCGGATCTCGCCGCCGCTGTTCGAGTCGCTGGAGCTGCTCGGTCGCGACTCGGCGCTGGCCCGGATCGACCGGGCGTTGGACGGGCTCGCCGCCGATGCCGAATCCGCCGGCTGAGCCGGTAGCCCGCCCGGTGGCGCCCGCCGCGGCGTACCCCCAACTGCTGCGCACCGGCGCCCATCCGGCGCGGCTGTTGATCTTCTGTGCCCTGTTCACCGTCGCCGGGTTCGTGCTGGTGGTCTCGCTGCTGGCACAGGGGATCCTGGCGCTGGGCTGGCTGGCCGCCGGGCGCCCCGGGGAGCTTGCGGCAGCCCTGGCCGCCGGGCTCGCCTTCGAGACGCCGCTCGGCCTGTTCGCCACGAATGTCGCGATCGCGGCCACGGCGCTGATCCCGGTCCTGCTGGCCGTCACCGTGCTGCGGGTGCGGCCGGGCTGGCTGGTCTCGGTCCGCGGTCGGGTACGCGGGCGCTGGCTGGTCGCCTCGACCGTCCTGGCCGCCGTGGTCCTCGCACCGGTCGTGGCCGTGACCCTGCTGGCGCGCCCGCAGCCGGCACCGCCGGCCGACTTCGCCTGGTTCGCGGTGATCATCGTCGCCACCTCCCCGCTGCAGGCCGCCGCCGAGGAGCTCGTCTTCCGCGGGTTTCTCGCCCAGACCCTCGGGGCGTTGGTGTCCGGGCCCTGGCTGGGCGTGGTGGGTCCGGCGCTGATCTTCGCGGCCCTGCACGGCGCCCAGGACCCGTGGCTGTTCGCCAACCGGTTCGGTTTCGGTGTGGTGATGGGGATCCTGGTCTGGCTGACCGGTGGGCTCGAGGCGGCGATCGCCGCCCACGTGCTGAACAATCTCGCTGCGCTCGGGCTGGCCGCGGTCACCGCCACGTTGCCCGCCGCGCGAACCATGACCGCGATGGCGCCGGCCGAGGCGCTGCTCGGCCTGGTGGGCTATGCCGTCTTCGCGGTGCTCGCGGTGCTCGCCGCGCGGGTGCTCGGCGTACCGGTCCGCAGCGATTTGGCCGCTCCGCGCGGAATCGAGTAACGTTAGCCGTCGTTGCCGGACCCCCAGGGGCCGGTGATCGCCTGCCTCGGCAGTGATGTCAGGCAGATGGGGTATGGGGTAATTGGCAGCCCGACTGATTCTGGTTCAGTTAGTCTAGGTTCGAGTCCTAGTACCCCAGCGAACAGCGCGAATTGGCGGCGGGAGACCGCGTCCGGTACGCTCTGTCGGTCGCCTCGAGCGACATCTGGCCCCGTTGTGTAGCGGCCTAGCACGCCGCCCTCTCAAGGCGGTAGCGCGGGTTCGAATCCCGTCGGGGCTACCAGATCACCAGGGTCCCAGCGAACCGCTGGGGCCCTGGTGACGTCTTCGGGGTTGCGCGGCTCCGTCCCGCACCCGCAATCCCTGCTGGTTCGCGCCGCGGCGCACGGCACTAGGGTGGTGCCTCACCCACGCCGACGTCGCCGAGGGGAGCGCATCGTGTCCGAACACACCGACCGCTACGGGGAACAGACCGAGTTCACCGAGACCGAACGGCAGGGGCGATCCCCGGGCGAGCAGGAGCCGGCCGACCAGCGTCGGCGCATCCGCTGGATCGGCCTCGGGGTCGGCGTGGGCGTTGCCGTGTTGATCTACTTCGTGCTGCCCGCCGATCTCGGACCTGCCGGCCGGCTGACGGCCGCGACCGCTGCGCTGATGGCGGTGTGGTGGATGACCGAGGCGATCCCGATCCCGGCGACCGCGCTGGTGCCGTTGGTGATCTTCCCCGCGTTCACCGAGGTCAAGTTCGACGATGTCGGCGCGTCCTACGGCAACAACATCATCTTCTTGTTCATGGGCGGTTTCCTGCTCGCCCTGGCCATGCAGCGCTGGAACCTGCACCGGCGGATCGCGCTGACGACCGTGCGCCTGATGGGCACCAGGCCGCCGATGGTCGTCGCCGGCTTCATGCTCGCCACCGGCTTCTTGTCCATGTGGGTGTCGAACACCGCGACCGCGGTGATGATGCTGCCGATCGGGGTCTCCGTGCTGATGCTCGCGACGGGGCTCGCGCGGCGGGTCGACCGGGGTGCCGGTCGGGAGGAAAGCCAGGGGTCGTCGGCCGTCGAGGATCCGGATCCGACCTCACCGGCGGTCAAGGAGGAGGTCGTCCGCTCCAATTTCGGCACCGCGCTGATGCTCGGTATCGCCTACGCCGCGTCGATCGGCTCCCTCGCGACCATCATCGGCACGCCGCCGAATGCCTTCCTGGTCGGCTTCTTGTCCAGCAACTACGACATCCAGATCGGCTTCGGGCAGTGGATGCTGGTCGGCCTGCCGATCGCGCTGATCATGCTCGTGGTGACCTGGTTGTTGTTGACCAAGGTGTTGTTCCGGCCCGAGATCTCCGAGATCCCCGGCGGTCGGGAGCTGATGAGTGAGGAACTGCGCAAGCTCGGTCCGATGTCGTCGGGGGAGAAGCGGGTCCTGGCGATCTTCGTGCTCGCCGTGATCGCCTGGGTTGCATTGCCGCTGATCTTCGACAGCCCGCCGCTGTCGGATGCCGGCATCGCGATGGCCGTCGGCGTGCTGTTGTTCATCCTCCCGGCGGGTGCGGCGAAGGGGGTCCGGTTGCTGGACTGGCACAGCGCCGTGCAATTGCCGTGGGGCGTGCTGCTGCTCTTCGGCGGGGGCCTGGCGCTGTCGTCCCAGTTCACCGACAGCGGCCTCACGGCCTGGGTCGGTGAGCGTGCCCAGGGACTCGGCTTCCTGCCGACGATCGCGCTCGTCGCCGTCCTGGTCGCCGGTGTCATCTTCCTGACCGAGCTGACCTCGAACACGGCGACCGCGGCCTCGGTGCTGCCGTTGGTGGCCGGGCTCGCCATCGGCCTCGACCAGCCGCTGCTGATGCTCACCGTGCCGGTCGCGCTCGCGGCCACCTGCGCGTTCATGCTGCCGGTCGCGACGCCGCCGAATGCCATCGCCTACGGCTCCGGTTATGTGACCGTGGGGCAGATGGTGAAGGGCGGCCTGTGGCTGAACGTGATCGGCATCGTCGTGATCACGCTGCTCGGCATGGCGCTCATCCCGCTCGCCTTCCTCGGCGGTTGATCATTCGCCGGACCGGCGCAACACCTCGCTGAGCCGGTCGGCGGCCGCGATCACCGCCGGCGCGTGCATCCGGCCGGGCTGACGGGTCAGTCGCTCGACCGGGCCCGACACGCTGACCGCGGCGATCACCTTGCCGCTGGGGGAGCGTACCGGCGCCGAGACCGAGGCCACCCCGGACTCGCGCTCGGCAACCGACTGGGCCCAGCCGCGCCGCCGGACATTGGACAGTGCGGCCGCGGAGAAGCGGGCATCGCGCAGCCCGCGCTGCATCCGGTCGGGCTCCTCCCAGGCAAGCAGCACCTGGGCGGCCGAGCCCGCCTGCATGGTGAGCTGGGAGCCGATCGGCACCGTGTCGCGCAGCCCGGAGCTTCGCTCGGCGGCGGCCACGCACACCCGGAACTCGTTCTGCCGGCGGAACAGTTGGGCCGACTCGCCCGTGATGTCGCGCAATCGCGCGAGCACCGGCCCGGCGGTGGCCAGCAGACGATCCTCACCGGCCGCCGAGGCCAGTTCGGCCAGCCGCGGCCCGAGGACGAACCGGCCCTGCAGGTCGCGGCCGACGAGCCGGTGGTGCTCCAGCGCCACCGCGAGGCGGTGCGCGGTGGGGCGGGCCAGCCCCGTCGCGCTGACCAGCCCGGCGAGGGTGGTCGGCCCACCCTCCAGAGCCGTCAAGACGACGGCCGCTTTGTCGAGAACGCCGACGCCGCTAGTGTTGTCCATGTGATGATACTGCCGTCTCGGATGCTGGAATGCAACTGGCGGCACCGACGGACGAGCAGGATTGCGATGAGCCGGAACGGCACCGGGTGCCGCAGGATCGGGGACGAGGAGAGGAAGCGATGGGCAAGACGCTGAGCGACAAGCTGTGGGAGGACCATGTGGTGCGGTCCGCGCCGGGGGAGCCCGACCTGCTCTTCATCGACCTCCATCTCGTGCACGAGGTGACCAGCCCGCAGGCCTTCGACGGCCTGCGGCAGGCCGGCCGGACGGTACGCCGACCCGATCTCACCCTGGCCACGGAGGATCACAACACTCCGACGCTGGACATCGACAAGCCGATCGCCGACCCGACCTCGCGTACCCAGGTCGACACCCTGCGCCGCAATGCCGCCGAGTTCGGCGTCCGGATCCACAGCTTGGGCGACCCCGACCAGGGCGTCGTGCACATCATCGGGCCCTGGCTCGGGCTGACCCAGCCGGGGATGACCGTGGTCTGTGGTGATTCGCACACCTCCACCCACGGGGCGTTCGGCGCGCTGGCGTTCGGTATCGGGACCTCGGAGGTCGAGCATGTGTTGGCCACCCAGACCCTGCCGCAGGCGCGTCCGAAGACGATGGCGGTCAACGTCACCGGGGAGCTGGCCGAAGGGGTGACCGCCAAGGACGTCGTGTTGGCGTTGATCGCCAAGGTCGGGACCGGCGGCGGCGCGGGCTATGTGGTGGAGTATCGCGGCCCGGTGATCGAGCGGCTCTCGATGGAGGGCCGGATGACGATCTGCAACATGAGCATCGAATGGGGGGCGAAGGCCGGCATGATCGCCCCGGACGAGACGACCTTCGCCTATCTCGAGGGTCGCCCGCATGCCCCCGAGGGCAAGCAGTGGGAGGCCGCAAAGGCCTACTGGCGAACGCTTCGTACCGATGATGACGCCTCCTTCGACGTCGAGGTCGATCTCGACGTCAGCGATCTCTCGCCGTTCGTCACCTGGGGCACCAATCCCGGCCAGGGCGTCGCACTCGGCGAGGCCGTGCCCGATCCCACGAGCTTCACCGACGAGGTGGAGCGCCACGCCGCCGAGCGTGCGCTGGAGTACATGGGCCTGGCCGCGGGTACGCCGATGCGCGAGATCGGTGTCGACACCGTCTTCGTCGGCTCGTGCACCAACGGACGGATGGAGGATCTGCGGCTGGCCGCGCAGGTGATCGACGGGCACCGCGTCGCCGACGGGGTGCGCATGCTGGTCGTTCCCGGCTCCGCCCGGGTCCGGCTGCAGGCCGAGGCCGAGGGCCTGGACAAGATCTTCCTCGCTGCCGGTGCGGAGTGGCGGGCCGCCGGATGTTCCATGTGTCTGGGGATGAATCCGGACCAGCTCGCGCCCGGTGAGCGGGCCGCCTCCACCTCGAATCGCAATTTCGAGGGCCGGCAGGGCAAGGGCGGCCGGACCCATCTGGTCTCGCCGGCCGTTGCGGCGGCGACCGCGGTGGTCGGCCGGCTCGCCTCGCCCGCCGATCTTGCCCAACCGTCGCTCGTCTGAAGAATCGCGAGGAATTGATCATGGAAGCAATCACCACGCACACCGGGACCGCTGTGCCGCTGCGCCGCAGCAATGTCGACACCGACCAGATCATCCCGGCCGTGTACCTCAAGCGGGTCACGCGTACCGGATTCGCCGACGGTCTGTTCTCGGCCTGGCGCAACGACCCGTCGTTCGTGCTGAACGACCCGGCCCACGAAGGTGCGACGATCCTGATCCCGGGCCCGGACTTCGGCACGGGCTCCTCGCGCGAACACGCGGTGTGGGCCCTGATGGACCACGGCTTCCGGGTGGTGATCGGATCCCGCTTCGGCGACATCTTCCGCAACAACTCGGGCAAGGCCGGACTCGTGATCGCGGTGATCGACGAATCCGATGTGCACAAGCTCCAGGAACTGGTGGCGGGCGACCCGTCGCTCGAGATCACTGTTGATCTTGAGCACCGGACGATCACGGTCGCCGGTTGGACGATCGACTTCGAGATCGACGACTACACCCGGTGGCGGCTGATGGAGGGACTGGACGATGTCGCGCTGACCCTGCGCAACGAGTCCGACATCACTGCCTACGAAGGAAGACGCCTGCCGTTCAAGCCGAGCACGCTGCCGGCGGCCAGCGGTTCCTGAGGCCGCGGCGCCGGCGATCATCACCGCTGACCCCGCCGACATGATCGCGACTCGGCATGTCGGTATTTGTCATGTGCGATTGCACTGTTTAGCGTGAGTGCCAGCATTCGGGCCGAATGCTCCGCAACCCTGACCAGCAGGGTGCCTTAGGACTAAGAGGAAACCGTGAACAAGGCTGAACTGATCGAAGCACTGGCGCCGCAATTCGACGGCAACAAGGCCGAGGCGGGGCGCGCGCTCAATGCCGTCGTCGAGACGATCATCTTCTCGACGGCCAAGGATGGCCGCGTATCGATCACCGGCTTCGGCGTGTTCGAGAAGGTGCGCCGTCCCTCCCGGATGGTGCGCAACCCGCGGACCGGCGAGCGCAAGCGCGCCAAGGCGACCAACGTTCCGCGGTTCCGGGCGGGCACCGAGCTGAAGGCCTATGTGTCGGGGGAGAAGAAGGCCCCGCGCGCGACTGCGGCGAAGACGGCGACCGCCACCAGGTCCACGGCGAAGGCAACCGCGAGCAAGACGGCCGCGAGCAAGACGGCCGCGAGCAAGACGGCCGCGAGCAAGGCGAGCGCGAGCAAGACGGCGACGAAGAAGGCCACCCCGGCCAAGAAGACCGCCAGCAAGGCGACCGCCAAGAAGGCGACCACGGCCCGCGCCACCGCCAAGAAGACGACGGCGAGCAAGACGACCGCCAAGAAGGCGACTGCGAAGAAGGCGACTCCGGCCAAGAAGACCAGCGCCGCCCGCGCGACCACGCGCGCCACCGCGACCCGGAAGGCGCCCGCGCGCAAGAGCGCGCGTCGTTCCTGATCGCAGCACCATCTCCGCCGCGGCGGCCCGGATGATCCGGGCCGCCGCCGGCATCTCCGAGACATCGATCATCCTCGGACCGGCGTCTGCCCGGCGGATCGACGCCGTCAGCCGGTTCCGGTGATCATCTCCAACAGGGGGCGGGTCGCCGGCCCCAGTCCGAGGTCGGCGGCCCGGCGGAGGTCGGCGATCGTGTCGACATCCAGCCGCGCATCCGGCCACGCACCCCCCGGATCGAGCGCGCCGGATCGCAGATGCCGCAGCGCCGAGGCGCCCTCGAAGCCCGGTTGAAGATCGTTTCCGGTACGCAACGCCCGCCCGAACAGCATGGTCGAGCCCGTACCCGCGGCATCGCGAAGGAACGTCCGGGACCGGTCCGGCGCGGCGCCGACGAATGCGGCGACGCTGCTCGGCCGCAGGGCCGGCAGGTCGGCGACACAGGCCAGGACATTGCCCGATCCCTGCCTGAGCAGGCGATCCGCGCCGACGATCAGGGCGGCATTCAGATCCTGGCCCGGATCCTCGACCACTTCGACGGGTACCTCGGCGGTGACCGGTGCGAGGCCGACCCCGACGACGACGATCCGTTCGGCGACGCGCTGGAGGGCGCCGACCGTGTCCAGCAACATTGCCATCGCGAGCCGTTCCCGCAGCCGTGGATCGCCACCGATCCTCGTCTTCGCCCGGCCGAGGGCCTTCAACGCGACGACCGCGCCGAACGGGTGATTGTCGGTCGCACTGGGCACCGGACGATCTTGCCATGTGGCGAAGAACCGGATCTCCTACAGTGGAGCCGACCGCAGCCGAAGGAGAACATGCCGCATCGCTCACCGGTCGGGCCGGACCCGGCCGCCGCCCCGCTGGATCGCGTGAACACCGAGCCGGCCGAGCCAGGCCTGCGCCGGACGGTCGGCATTCTCGCCGCGCTGCTGCGCCGGATCACCCGGCGCGACTGGCGTGCGCAGGACAAGATCCCGCGCTCGGGGCCGGCGATCTTCGTGGTCAACCACATCTCCAACTTCGATCCGCTCGCCTATGGCCACTACCTGGCGTGGTCCGGTCGCTGGCCACGCTTCCTCGCCAAGGACGCGATCTTCCGGACCCCGGTGCTGGGCGCGATCGCCCGCGCCTGCGGCCAGATCCGCGTGCAGCGGGGGGCCGCCGACGGGGGCACCGCGCTGGCGGAGGCGGCGGCCGCGCTCGGCGAGGGGAAGTCGGTGACGATCTATCCCGAAGGCACCATCACCGCCGATCCGGAGGGCTGGCCGATGACCGGCCGCACCGGGGCGGCGCGCCTGGCGCTCGAGACCGGGGCGCCCGTGATTCCCGTCGGCCAGTGGGGAGCCCAGGAGGTGCTGCCCGGCAAGCGCCTGACCTGGCCGCGGCTGTGGCCGCGCAGGACGATGCGCCTGATCGCCGGCGACCCGGTCCCGCTCGACGATCTTCGGGAACGCCCGTTGGACGCCGGCACCCTGATCACCGCCACCGAGCGGATCACCGACGCGATCACCGGCCTGGTGGCGCAGTTGCGCGAGACCGAGCCGCCGGCCGGTCGGTGGGACCTGCGGCTCGGCCGGCGGGTGGGCCCCAGGGCGGCCGGCAGATGACCCGCGCCGCAGTCCTCGGTGCCGGCGCCTTCGGAACCGCGCTCGCGATCGTGCTCAGCGATGCCGGGCACACGGTGGTGCTGCAGGGGCGGCGGCCCGACCAGGTCGCCGAGATCAACCAGCGGCACACCAACGAGCGTTACCTGCCGGGCATCACGCTGCCCGACCGGGTGCGGGCGACCACCTCCGCCGACGACGCCTGCGAGTCCGCCGACCTGGTCGTGCTCGCGGTACCGGCCCAGGCTCTGCGGTCCAGCCTCGCCCGGTGGTCGCTGCCGACCGAGGCGGTCATCGTCTCCGCGGCGAAGGGCCTGGAGGCCGGCACCGGCGCCCGGATGAGCGAGGTGATCATCGAGTCCGGGGTGGCGGCCGAACGCCTCGCCGTGATCGCCGGCCCGAACCTGGCCCGGGAGATTGCGGCCCGCCTGCCCACCGGGGCGGTCGTCGCCGGTTTCGATCCCGAGATCACGCTGCGGGTGCAGCATGCCCTGCGCAGCCCGTCGTTCCGCCCTTACACCAACGACGATGTGGTCGGCTGCGAGCTGGCCGGTGCCGCCAAGAACCCGATCGCGATGGCGGTCGGGATGATCATCGGCCGAGGCCTCGGCGACAACCTGGTCGGTACGACGATGACGCGCGGACTGGCCGAGGCCACCCGGCTCGGTGAGGCGCTCGGCGCGGATCCGCACACCTTCGCCGGCCTGGCCGGGGTCGGTGATCTGGTCGCCACCTGTTACTCGCCGCTGTCGCGCAACCGCGGCTTCGGCGAGCGGCTCGGCCGCGGCATGTCGGTGGCTGACGCGCTCGCCGCCAGCTCCGGCGTGATCGAGGGCATTCCCACCTCGGGTTCGCTGGCCGCGCTGGCCGATGAACTCGGTGTCGAACTGCCGATCGTGTCGCGGGTGGCGCCCGTCGTCGAGGGCGAACTGACCGCGGACGAGGTCATCGACGCGCTGATGGCGCGCAGCGTCAAGCCCGAGCGATGACGCCAGAACGCGGCTTCGGCATCGGCTAGGGTCGCCCTCGTGACGAACCAGCAGCGACCCGACCGACCGATCCGGGTAGGGCTGATCTTCGGCGGCGCGAGCAGCGAGCACGGCGTCTCCTGCCTGGGCGCCGCCGGGGTTGTCCGGGCGATCGACACCGACCGCTACCAGGTGACCGGGATCGGGGTCGCGACCGACGGCCGTTGGACCCGGGTCGCTCCCGCCGACATCGAGCGGCTGCGGATCGTCGACGGCAGGCTGCCCGAGCTCGACGGCACGGGGCCGGAGGTTGCCCTGGTGCCGACAGCCAACGGGCCGGTGCTGGCGATGACCGACGGCTCGGGCAGTGAGCCGCTGGACGTGGCGATGATCATCATGCACGGGCCGGGCGGCGAGGACGGGACCGTCCAGGGGGTCTGCGAGACCGCCGGGCTGCGCTACACCGGATCGGGAGTCGCCGCGAGCGCCGTCTGCATGGACAAGCATCTGATGAAGTTGATGTTGAAGGCGGCCGGCGTACCCGTGGGACCGTTCGTGGTGATCACGCCCGAGGAATGGACCACCGACCGGGCCGCGGCGCTGGATGCCGTCGGCGCGCTCACCCTTCCGGTGTTCGTCAAGCCCGCTCGCGCCGGCTCGAGCCGGGGGATCAGCCGGGTCGCGACCGCCGGGGAGCTGCCGGCCGCGATCGAGGAGGCCCGGCGGCACGATCCGAAGGTGATCATCGAGGAGGGCTTCGTCGACGCCCGCGAGCTCGAGTGCGGGGTGCTGCAGGGGCCCGACGGTCCGCCGCGGGTCTCGGTGGTCGGCGAGGTGATCATGCACGGCAAGGACGGCTTCTACGACTACGAGTCCAAGTACACCCCGGGCGACGAGGTCTCCATCCAGGTGCCGGCCGAGGTGCCCGATGACGTCACCGAACGTCTGCAACAGCAGGCCCTGCGGGTGTTCGAACTGCTCGGTTGCGAGGGGCTGGCGCGCGTGGACTCGTTCCTCACCCGCGAGGGCCGGGTGATGATCAACGAGATCAACACGCTGCCCGGCTTCACCCCCACCTCGATGTTCCCGAAGGTGTTCGAGGCCGGAGCCATCGACTTCGCCGAGCAGATCGACACCTTGGTGTCCCAGGCGCTCGGGCGCCCGGCCGGCCTGCGCTGAGACGTCAGACGCAGGGGCGCTCCTGCGGCACATGGTCGGTGATCGGCCGGGCGAGATCGACCAGCACATTGGCCTCCGGCGCGTACTCCGGGGGCACCGTCACCTGGACCGGGGTGAGCCGCCCGAGGGTGGTGAACGTCCACCCCTGCTCGGACTCCTCGGCGTACCAGCCGACCTGGTTCACCTCGAAACACTGAGCGTCGGGGCCGGCCCCGGCCGGCAGTTCGCCACCGCAGGTCAGCACGATCGCCGGGTTTCCCCAGGCCGCACCGGTCCGGCCGGGCCGCGCCTCGCGACGGTCCTGGCCGCCCACGGTCGGCGGCAGGTCCGCGATCATCTTCGCGCAGGCCTGCGCCGCGGCCGCTTTCGGTTGTGGCTCGGCGATGTCCACCGGTCCGGCACATCCGGCCAGGATCGGCAGCGCGGCCAGGGCCGACAGCACGGTCGGTAGGGCGCCACCGCCCGTGCGGTGCCGCCCGTGTGGATTCATCGGTGTGCGGTCCCGCACCGGTAGCGGGTCAGATGTTGACGACCGGGCAGGTCACCGTGCGGGTGATCCCGGGCACCACCTGGACCTTGGCCACCACGAGCGAACCGAGGTCGTCGACATTGGGCGCCTCGACGCGGACGATCACGTCGTACGGGCCCGTCACGTCGTCGGCCTGGGTGACACCGGAGATCTGCCGGATCGCCTCCGCGACCTCGGCCGCCTTGCCAACCGCCGTCTGGACCAGAACGTAGGCCTGCACCACCATCGGAACCTCCATGTCTCAACGCGCCCGGACCCGCCGGGCTGCCGCCACGCTACCGTGTGGCCGGTGAGCTCCGACAGCGCAGGACCGACCATCGCCGAGATCGGGGAATTCGGGCTGATCGACCAGGTGCTCGCCGGGTTGCCGACCCAAGAGGCAGTGCGCGTCGGACCGGGCGACGAAGACGCGGTGCGCGTCGGCCCGGGCGACGACGGCGCGGTGATCGACTTCTCCGGACCCGTCGTGTGCAGCACCGACACGATGGTCGAGGGCGTGCACTTTCGCCGCGACTGGTCGTGGGCGCACGAGGTCGGGCGCAAGGCGGCCGCCGTGAACCTGGCCGACATCGAGGCGATGGGCGCGCGACCGGTCGCCCTGCTGGTGGCATTCTCGGCGCCGCCCGAGCTGCCCGCGAGCTGGGCCCGGCAGTGTTCCCAGGGCCTGGCCGAGGAGGCGGCGGCCGCGGGAGCGGTACTCGTCGGCGGGGACATGACCCGCTCCGGTGAGGTCACCATCGCCGTCACCGCGCTGGGTACGCCGGCCGCCGGCGGCCCCGTGTTGCGCTCCGGGGCCCGCCCCGGTCAGGTGATCGCCCTCCGCGGCCGGGTCGGCTGGGCGGCCGCGGGGCTGGTGGTGCTCAGCCGCGGGTTCCGATCGCCGCGCGCCGTGGTGGAGGCGCAGAAGGTGCCGCAGGTGCCCTACGGCGCAGGCGCGGAGGCCGCCGCCGCCGGCGCGGGTGCGCTGATCGACGTCTCGGACGGCCTGCTGGCCGATCTCGGTCACATCGCCGACGCATCGGACGTGACCTGCGATGTCGATACCGGCGCCTTCGAGGTTCCCGACCCGCTGCGGGCCGTGGCCGCCGCCACCGGGAGCGATCCGCTTGCCCTGATGCTCACCGGGGGCGAGGACCATGCGCTGGCCGCCACCTTCGACGAGGGTCGGGTTCCGGAGGGCTGGCTCGTCATCGGCCGGGTCCGCGACGCCGGGCCGGACGGGCCCGGCGTGCTCGTGGACGGCGCGCCGTGGGAGGAGGCAAGCGGCTATGAGCACTTCCGGCGGTGAGCTGCCCACGGCCCGGGTGCTGACGATCGCGGGCTCGGACTCCGGCGGGGGAGCCGGCATCCAGGCCGACCTGAAGACGATGCTCGCGCACGGCGTACACGGAATGAGCGTGCTGGCCGCGCTGACCGCGCAGAACTCCGTCGGGGTGCAGGACTTCTGGCCGGTGCCCGCGGACCTGGTCACCGCGCAGTTCCGCAGCGTCGTCGACGACATCGGCGTCGACGCGATCAAGACCGGCATGCTCGCCGACGCCGAACTGGTCGGCCTGGTCGCCGACCTGCTGGGTACGCTGCCCGCGCCGGTCCCGGTCGTCGTCGACCCCGTCTGCGCATCGAAGCACGGGGACCCGCTGATCGCCCCCGACGCGGTGGTCGCCCTGCGCGAGCGGCTGTTCGCGCGGGCCGATGTGATCACCCCGAATCTGGGTGAGGCGGCGCTGCTGAGCGGCCTGACCGTGCAGACCCCGCCCGACGAGCTCGCGGCGGCCCTGGCCGGATCCGGCCAGACCTGGACCCTGATCAAGGGCGGCCACGCCGAGGGCGAGCCGATCGACCGGCTCTACCGCGGTGCCGAACCGGTCCGCAGCTACCCCGGCCCGCGCCTGAGCAACCGGCACACCCACGGCACCGGCTGCACGCTGGCATCGGCACTGGCCTGCCAGCTCGCGCTGGGCAAGGAGATGCCGGAGGCGGTCGGGGCGGCCAAGCGCTACGTCACCGGCGCGATCGCCGGCGGGTTTGCGCTCGGGTCGGGCATCGGGCCGGTCGATCACCTGTGGGAGCTGCGCGGCCGGATCGACTGAGCGGCCCGGAGCGGGATCCTGCTCGCCCGCCCGGCGTGGTGGCGCGCCAGCGGACGAGGAGTTGACTAGTCTCGCCCGCATGGCGACCCGCGCGTCTTCCCCACCGCGGTCGGCAGCCTCGAGCAGCGCCAGATCGCGGTCGTCCGGAAGCAAGAAGTCCACGTCCACCCGCACCGGTGGAAGCAGTCCGCGTACCCGCACGCCGGCCAAGGGCGCTCCGACCCGCCAGCCGGCTGCGCGCAGCGGCGCCGCGGCCAAGCGGCGGCCGGCGAAGAAGAAGCAGGGCCGCGGGTTCTTCGGCACGATCGGGTACGCCACCGTGCAGGTGTGGCGCGGCATCGCGCTCGCCACCGGATCCGGCGCCCGGGCGATCGGCGGCAGCGCCCGCGATCTCGACCCGGAGCTGCGCCGCGACGGGATCGGACTGTTCCTGCTCGGCTGCGCGATCGTGCTGGCGGCCGCGCTGTGGTTCGGCCTGCCCGAGCCGGTCGGGCCCGCCATCGTGACCGGCACCACCACGGTGATCGGTCAGTTCATGGCCTACGCCGCGCCCGTCCTGTTCGCGGTGATGGCCTGGCGTACCCTGCGCCACCCCGACCGCAACGGGCCGCTCGGCCGGCAACTGATCGGCTGGGGCGCGCTGGCCTTCGGCGTGCTCGGGCTGATCAGCGTCTCCCGCAACATCCCGCCGCCCAGCGAGCCGGCCGCGATGCGCGAGGCGGGCGGCGTGCTCGGCTACATCTCCTCGTCGATGCTGGCCGACCTGCTGACCACCTGGGTGGCGACGCCGCTGCTGGTGCTGCTGGCGGTCTTCGGTCTGGTCGTGGTCGTCGGCGTCGCCATCCACGAGATTCCCGCCCGGCTGCAGGCCTTGCGCGAGGCGATCCCGCAGCGCCGGCCGGCGGGGACCGATGAGGACGAGCCGGAATACGGCGTGGACGAGGCCTATGACACCCCGATCGTCGGCGGCCGACAGGTGGCGGGCGACGAGCAGGAGGACCACGACGAGGCCGAGAGCGCGGACCTGCCGCCCGCACCGAGCCGTCCGCGTCAGCCGCAGGTCGCCACCGTGCACCTCGACCCGCCGACGGACGAGCCGGAGGACGTACTGCCCGTCGAGGACCACGACCGGGTGTTCGACTATGCCGAGCTGGAGCCGGACGAGCCGCCGCGGCCGAAGCCCGGGGCCCGGCCCGCGGACACGCGCAGCGAGCCGCGGCCCGAGCCCGCCCCGCCGGAGCACTCGCCGGCGCCGGCCCGTGCCGAGCAACAGGTGCTCTCCGGCGATGTGCAGTACGTCCTGCCGGACCCCGGCCGGTTGAAGCCCGGCAGCGTGCACAAGGAGCGGACCAAGGCATCCGACGACGTGGTGCAACGGCTGACCGGCGTGCTGGACCAGTTCAACATCGACGCCACGGTCACCGGCTACACCCGCGGGCCGACCGTGACCCGCTACGAGGTGGAACTCGGCCCCGCGGTGAAGGTCGAGAAGGTCACCGCGCTGAGCAAGAACATCTCCTACTCCGTCGCCAGCGCCGACGTGCGGATCCTGTCGCCGATCCCGGGGAAGTCGGCGATCGGCATCGAGATCCCGAACACCGACAAGGAGATCGTCTCGCTCGGTGACGTGCTCCGCTCGCCGAAGGCCCGCAATGATCATCACCCGATGACGATGGGCCTGGGCAAGGACGTCGAGGGCGGCTTCGTGATCGCCAACCTCGCGAAGATGCCGCACCTGCTGGTGGCCGGCGCGACCGGTTCGGGCAAGTCGAGCTTCGTCAACTCCATGATCACCTCGCTGCTGATGCGGGCCACGCCCGACGAGGTGCGGATGCTGATGGTCGACCCGAAGCGGGTGGAGCTCACCGCCTATGAGGGGATCCCGCACCTGGTCACGCCGATCATCACCAATCCGAAGAAGGCCGCCGAGGCGCTGCAGTGGGTGGTCAAGGAGATGGACACCCGCTACGACGACCTCGCCGCGTTCGGCTTCAAGCACGTCGACGACTTCAACAAGGCGGTACGCGCGGGTCAGGTCAAGCTGCCCGAGGGCTCCGAGCGACGGCTGGAGCCCTACCCGTACCTGCTCGTCGTGGTCGACGAGCTGGCCGACCTGATGATGGTCGCCCCGCGCGATGTCGAGGACTCGATCGTCCGGATCACCCAGCTCGCCCGCGCCGCCGGTATCCACCTGGTGCTCGCGACACAGCGACCGTCGACCGACGTGGTGACCGGCCTGATCAAGGCCAATGTGCCGTCCCGGCTGGCCTTCGCCACCTCGTCGATGACCGACTCGCGCGTCATCCTGGACCAGCCCGGCGCGGAGAAGCTGGTCGGGCAGGGAGACGCGTTGTTCGTGCCGATGGGGGCCTCGCGGGCGATCCGCGTGCAGGGTGCCTGGGTCAGCGAGGCCGAGGTACGCGGGGTGGTGAAGCACGTCAGCGAGCAGCTCAGCCCGCAGTACCGGGAGGACGTGGCCGCCGCGACCGAGGCGAAGAAGGAGGTCGCCGAGGACATCGGCGACGACCTGGAGCTCGTGCTGGAGGCCACCAAGCTGGTGGTCACCCTGCAGCTCGGGTCGACCTCGATGCTGCAACGCAAGCTGCGGGTCGGGTTCGCCAAGGCCGGCCGGCTGATGGACATCCTGGAGACCCGGGGCATCGTCGGGCCGTCGGAGGGCTCCAAGCCGCGCGACGTACTGGTCAAACCCGACGAACTGGACGAGGTGCTGGCCACTCTGGCCGAGGGCTGACGTCGGCCTGCGGCTGCGCCGACCCGGCCGGGCTCGTCGATGACCGTCGAGTTCGCGCTGGTCAAACCCGCGGGCCGGGACAAGTGGTTGATCGAGAGCATGTCCAGCAACTGACCGGGCGCGGTGCGGATCGGCGTACAGTTGGGCGCCGACCCCGCAACCGATCCCGCAGCGAGGAGTGTCCGCGTGCCCGAACCCACGACCGTCCACCTGGTGTCGCTGGGCTGCGCGCGCAACGAGGTCGACTCCGAGGAACTGGCGGCACGGCTGGAGACCGGCGGCTTCCGGTTGGTGGACTCCGCCGACGACGCCGAGGCCGTGATGGTGAACACCTGCGGCTTCATCGAGGCGGCGAAGAAGGATTCGATCGACACGATCATGGCCGCCGCCGATCTGAAGGATGCCGGCTCGGCGCGCGCCGTCGTGGCGGTCGGCTGCATGGCCGAGCGCTACGGCAACGAGCTCGCCGAGGCGCTGCCCGAGGCCGATGCGGTGCTCGGCTTCGACGACTACGGGTCCATCGCGGACCGGCTGCGCGGGATCCTGGCCGGCGAGCGGCACGCCCCGCACGTGCCGCGCGACCGGCGTACCCTGCTGCCGATCACACCGATCGACCGGCCGGCGGCCCGCGGCTTCACGCCCGGCCACGGCGACCGGCCGGATCTTCCGTCCGGGATCGCGCCGTCCTCCGGGCCGCGGGCGGCGGTACGCCGTCGCCTGACCGCGGGCCCGATGGCGCCGCTCAAGCTGGCCTCGGGATGCGACCGGCGCTGCACCTTCTGCGCGATACCGGCCTTCCGCGGCTCCTATGTCTCCCGGCCGCCGGACGACGTGCTGGCCGAGGCGCGCTGGCTGGCCGAGCAGGGCGTGCGCGAGGTCTTCCTGGTCAGCGAGAACACGAGTTCCTACGGCAAGGACCTCGGCGACATCCGCGCCCTGGAGAACTTGTTGGGACGGCTCGCCGGCGTCGACGGGATCGAGCGGATCCGGGTGTCCTACCTGCAGCCGGCCGAGACCCGGCCAGCGCTGGTCGAGGCGATCTGCGGCATCGACAAGGTCGCGCCGTACTTCGACCTTTCCTTCCAGCACGCGTCGGGGCCGGTGCTGCGGGCGATGCGCCGGTTCGGCGATGCCGAGTCCTTCCTGGGCCTGATCGATTCCGTGCGGGCGCTCGCGCCGGAGGCCGGCATCCGGTCCAACTTCATCGTCGGCTTCCCCGGCGAGAGCGCCGATGATGTTGCCGTGTTGCGCGACTTCCTGATCGCGGCGCGGCTGGACGCGATCGGCGTGTTCGGCTATTCCGACGAGGAGGGCACCGCGGCCGTCGACCTGCCGGGCCACCTCGATGCCGAGGAGATCGACGCCCGCCGCGGCGAGTTGGTTGATCTTGCTGATGCGCTGATCGAGCAGCGCGCCGAGGACCGGATCGGCAGCCGGCTCAGCGTGCTGGTCGAGGAACTGGGCGAGGACGGGCCGGTCGGCCGCGCCGCGCACCAGGGCCCGGAGGTGGACGGCCAGACCGCGCTCGTCCGCGGCAGTGCCGAGGTGGGCGAGCTGGTCTGCTGCCGGGTGCTGGCCAGCGAGGGTGCCGACCTTGCCGCGGAGGTGATCTGAGTGGCGGACGAGGGCCGGGTGTCGCCGTGGAACGTGCCGAACGCCCTGACGGTGCTGCGGATCCTGCTGGTGCCGCTGCTCGGCTGGATGTTGATCGCCCACCCCGCCGATCCCGGCTGGCGGATCGCCTCGACCGCGCTCTTCGTGGTGGCGATGATCACCGACCTGATCGACGGCCATCTCGCCCGCAAGCACAACCTGGTGACCAGTTTCGGCAAACTGATGGATCCGATCGCCGACAAGGCGATGACGGGGATGGCGCTGATCGGTCTGAGCGTGATCGGCGAGCTGCCCTGGTGGATCACGATCATCATCTTGGTGCGGGAATGGGGAATCACGATCATGCGGTTCGCGGTGATCAGGTACGGGGTGATCTCGGCCAATCGCGGCGGCAAGACCAAGACCGCCCTGCAGACGGCCGCGATCGTGCTCTTCCTGCTGCCGCTGCCATCGGTGGGCGAACCCTTCTCGGTGATCATGATCCCCGATGTCATCGGCTGGGTGGCGATGATCGGCGCCCTCGTGCTGACGGTGCTGACCGGCCTGGACTACCTGCGCGCGGCATGGCGGCTGGTCCGCGGGACGCCCCGTGATCTTGCCTGACGCCGCTGCGGCGGTCGCGGCGCTGCGCGCGGCCGGGCGTACCGCCGCAACCTGTGAGTCGCTGACCGGCGGCCTGCTCGGCGCGGCGATCACGGCCGTGCCGGGCGCCTCGGTCGTCTATCGCGGCGGGCTGATCACCTATGCGACCGACAGCAAGGAGACCCTGGCCGGCGTACCGGCGCGGGTGCTGGCGCGCTACGGCGCGGTGTCGCCCGAGACCGCCGAACTGCTGGCCGACGGCGCGCGGCGGCGGCTCGGCGCGGATGTCGCCGTGGCGCTCACCGGGGTCGCGGGTCCCGACCCCCAGGAGGGACACCCGGCGGGCACGGTGTGGGTCGGCTGGGCCGACGGGAGGGATCGCGGCGCCGACCGCGTCACCGTCGCCGCCGCGGCGGTGGCCGCCGGCCGTTCGGAGGTGCGGTACGCCGCCGCGACGGCCGCGCTCGCCCGGCTCGTCGACCTCGGCGCCGCCGCTTCGGGCGGGGAATGAACCCCGCCGCCGAGGCGTTGCAGGAACTGGCGAGTCCGGGATGATCAGCCCCCCGGCCCGCCCGTCATCGCGTTGGGAAGGTTTGGGTAGAGTCGACACATGGTGGAGGTGGACGTGAGGCCGGTGCTGCTGCGCGAGGCCGTGGGGGAGTCGCTGCGCGAGGCCCGCACGGATCAGGGGCGTACCCTGCGCGAGGTCTCCGCCGATGCCCGGGTCAGCCTGGGCTATCTCTCCGAGGTCGAGCGTGGCCAGAAGGAGGCCTCCTCGGAGCTGCTGGCCTCGATCTGCGAATCCCTCGGCGTGCCGATGTCGGTGCTGCTGCGGACGGTCAGCGACAAGGTCGCGCGGACCGAGTCGCTGAAGTCGCTGCCGATCCCGCCGAAGCGGATCGAGCCCCCCGTCTACGCCGCCTGAGCCCCCCGTCTACGCCGCCTGAGCGCGACGTCTACGCCACCTGAGCGCGACGTCTACGCCACCTGAGCGCGACGCGACCGCTCAGCCGGCGACGGCCCGCAGCCGCAGACCCTGCGGGGTCAGCCGGAAACCGCTCCCCGTCAGTGCGTCGACCAGCGAGTGCGGCTCGAACACCGGTTGCGCGTCGATGCGTTCCACCAGGACCGTGCCGAGCCAGCCGCGGCGTACCCCGTCCGCGAGCGCAGCCGCGGCGGCGTCGAGCGCGTCCGTGTCGTCGCTGAAGGTGAGCACTGTCCTCGCCCCGCGCTCGACGAAGAGGGCCAGGTTGCCTTCCACGAGCACCACCAGGGCGCCCGGTTTACGACCCGGCCGGTGCCCGGCACGCTCGGGCCAGGGCAGCGCCGCACCGTAGGGATTCGCCGGGTCGGTCGCGGCGAGCAGCACCGTGCCCGCCGCCTGCTCGGCATCGGCGCGCAGCCGGTCCACCGCCCCCGGCAGCGCGAACTGCGCCGCGCCGAGCCCGTCGATCACGTAGCCGCGGCGACACTGGCCCTGCTCCTCCAGCACCGACAGGCCGCGATAGGCGGCACCGAATCCGCCCGCCGAGTTCTCCGCCTGGACGGCGCCGCGGGTCAGCACGGCGTACCGGTCGAGCTGCGCCAACAGCCCCGCGGTGAACCGCGAGTCCGGCGTACCCTCCGGCTCCGGCACCACGGACCAGCGCCCGGCCGTGGTCGGCGAACCGGTCCGCGCCACGCGCGCCGCCCGGACCGCGCTGAGCGCGGTGCGGCTGCGTGGACGGTTCGGCCGCGCGGGTCGCCCGCGCCGTCTGCCCTGGCTCGCCAGCAGCGCCCGCGCCGGCCCGAAGGAGTCGCTGCGCACCAGCCCCGCCCAGACCAGCTGCCACAGGGCGGAGGCCCATTGCGTCCGGCTGGCCTCGCCGGGCAGCAGATCGTCGAAGAACCACGCGCCGCCGCCGGCCAGCCGCCGCAGCAACTCGGTCGCCTCCGGCGATCCCGGGTCGCCCTGCGGCCGCTCCAGCTCGAGGCCACTGACGCCGAACCGGACCCAGCCGTCGTGCTCGCCGATCGCGCCGTCGCCGACCCAGTCGATCTCGCCCGAGGCGAGCAGTTCGTCCAGCATCGCGGGGGCGTAGTCCGCGACTCGCGAGGGAAGCAGCGTGGTTTCCACGCTGGACAGCGGGACCGCCGCCCCGGCAAGCTGCTCGATCGCGCTGAGCACCCCGTCCACCCCGTGCAGGCCGGGCCGCGCGGCGATGCCGTGCCACCGGGGCAGGAAGCGGGCATAGGCGGCCGGCTCGACCGGCTCGATGCCGTCGCGGAGCTTGGCCAGCATTCGGCGACGGATCAGCCCCAGCACCCGGTGGTGACACCACTGGTCGGCCCCGCTCCCGGCCTCGGTGAACCGGGCCTCGACCAGGGCGCCGGCGGAGGTGAGGGCGCGCAACTGCCGCAGCACCGCGGGCTGGCCGATCCCGTAACGATCGGCCAGCTCCGCGGCGGTGAACGGTCCGTGGGTCAGCGCCCAGCGCAGCGTCAGCGCGCCGATCGGGTCGTCGTCGGGCGGGTCCGGCGTGCCGTACCCGGCGGGGGTGGGTACGCCGAGCGCCTCGCGCAACAGGCCGAGATCCTCGGCGGCGGCGATCATCGGCCGACCGGCGATCCGGACCTCCGCGACCCGGCGCGCGGCGATCAGGTCGGCCAGCCAGCCGCCCGGATCCTGGGTGGATCGCGCCGCCAGTTCGCCCGGCGCATACGGCCCGGCCGACCGGATCAGGTCGAAGAGTTGCTCGGCGCTGCCCGCCTGCCGCCCCTCGGTGCGCGCCTGCAGCCCGTCCTCGACGCCGGCGATCACGTCCGCGTCCAGCAGTTCGGAGACCGCGTCCTTGCCGAGCAGCTCCGCCAGCAGGCCGAGATCGAGGCTGAGCGCGGCGTTGCGGCGCTCGTTCAGCGGCAGGTCACCGGTGTAGACGTACTCGCCGACATAGCCGAACAGCAGTGATCGCGCATACGGCGAGGGCTGCGGCGTCTCCACCTCGACGACCGCGAGGTCGCGGCCGGCGGCCCGGCGCTGCACATCGACCAGCCCGGCGAGGTCGAAGACATCGCTCAGGCATTCCCGCATCGTCTCGAGCATGATCGGGAAGTCGGGATGCCGGGCGGCGATGGTGAGCAACTGGGCGGCCCGCATCCGCTGCTGCCACAGCGGCGAGCGCGAGGTCGGGCTGCGCCGGGGCAGCAGCAGCGCCCGCGCCGCGCACTCGCGGAAGCGCGCGGCGAACAGGGCCGAGTCGGCGACCTGCTCGGTGACCAGCTCCTCGACCTGCTCGGCGTCGAAGACGATCAGGTCGGCCGCCGGCGGCGGGGCGTCGGTGTCGGGGATCTGCAGCACGATCCCGTCGTCGCTGGCCCGCGCATGGACCTCGAGCCCGAGGCGGTCGCGGGCGCGGGCCTCGATCAGCAGCGCCCAGGGCGCGAGCACCGCGGTGCCGAAGGGGGCGTGGACGCAGACCCGCCAGTCACCCAGCTCGTCGCGGAAGCGCTCGAAGATCACCTGCCGGTCGGTCGGCAGCGCTCCGGTGGCGGCCCGCTGCTCGGCCAGATAGTCGACCGCGCCCCGGGCCGCGTTGGCGTCCAGCCCCATCGCCGTCAGCCGCTGCTTCGCCTCCTGCGCCGGAGCCGCCGACAGTTCCCGGGTGAAGGCGCCGAGCGCGCGGCCGAGCTCCAGCGGGCGGCCCTGGGCGTCGCCGCGCCAGAACGGCAGCTTGCCCGGCTGCCCGGGGGCGGGGGAGACCAGGACCTGGTCGTGGGTGATCTCCTCGATCCGCCAGCTCGTGGTGCCCAGGGTGAAGACATCGCCGACGCGCGACTCATAGACCATCTCCTCGTCCAGCTCGCCGACGCGGCGGCCGGGCCCGCGTCGGGTGCCCTCGTCGGAGCCCACCAGGAACACGCCGAACAGGCCTCGGTCGGGGATGGTGCCGCCGGAGATGATCGCGAGCCGCTGGCCGCCCGGCCGGCCGGTCAGCGTGCCGGCCTGCCGGTCCCAGACCAGCCGGGGCCGCAGCTCGCGGAACTCCTCGCTGGGGTAGCGCCCGGCGAGCATGTTGAGCACCGACTCGAACACCCCGCGGGTCAGTCGGGCGAACGGCTGCGCGCGGCGGACCAGGGCATAGAGGTCGTCGACGCCGATCGGGTCCAGCGCGGTGATCGCGACGATCTGCTGGGCGAGCACGTCGAGCGGGTTGTCCAGGGTCGCCACCTCCTCGATGGCGCCCTCGCGCATCCGCTGCACGACCACGGCGGTCTCCAGCAGGTCGCCGCGGCTGGTCGGGTAGAACGTGCCGCGGCTGGTCGCTCCGACATCGTGGCCGGCCCGGCCGACGCGCTGCAGCCCCCCGGCCACGGACGGCGGCGCCGAGGCCTGGATCACCTGGTCGACCGCCCCCATGTCGATGCCCAGCTCCAGGCTGGAGGTCGCGACCACGCACGGCAGCGTGCCGGCCTTCAGCGCCGACTCGATCTGCTCTCGCTGCTCGCGCGAGACCGACCCGTGGTGCGCCCGGGCGATCACGGCGGTGTCAGGTAGCCCGGCCGAGGTGCCCGCCTGCGCGGGAATCTCCGCGGGCTGGTCGCGCTCGACCGCGATCCCGGACCGCTGGGCGTGCAGCTCGTTGAGCCGGGTGGTCATCCGCTCGGCCTGCCGGCGCGAGTTGGTGAACACGATCGTCGAGCGCGCCTGCCCGATCTGGTCGAGGATCCGCCGCTCGATGTGCGGCCAGATCGACCGGCTGGTCTCGGCCGGGTCGGCATCGGGCGGCGGGGCCAGGTCGGTCATGTCCTCGACCGGGACCACCACGTCGAGATCCCAGCGTTTCTCGCTCGGCGGGGCGACGATGTCGATCGGGCGGGTCGGCGCGCTGCCGGTGAGGAAGGCCGCGACCCGCTCGGGCGGCCGCACGGTTGCCGACAGCCCGATCCGCTGGATGTCGTTGCCGGACAGGGATGCGAGGCGCTCGAGCCCGAGCGCCAGATGAGCGCCGCGCTTCGTCCCGGCCAGCGCGTGCACCTCGTCGATGATCACCGTCTCGACCTCGCGCAGGGTCTCGCGGGCGACGCTGGTCAGCATCAGGTGCAGCGACTCCGGCGTGGTGATCAAGATGTCCGGCGGGTTGCGCACGAGCCGGCGCCGGTCGCCGGTCGAGGTGTCGCCGGAGCGTACCCCGACGCTCAGTTCGCGGAACGGTTCGCCCATCCGCTGGGCGGCCTGCGCGATGCCCTGCAGCGGGGCGCGCAGGTTGCGGTCGACATCCACCGCGAGCGCCTTCAGCGGGGAGACGTAGAGCACGGAGGTACGCGGGGAGGCAGGCGCCGGCCGGGACGCGAGCCGGTCGATGGCGGACAGGAACGCCGCGAGCGTCTTGCCCGAACCGGTGGGCGCGACCACGAGGGTGTGATGACCGCTGCCGATGGCCGCCCACGCCTGCGACTGTGCCTGCGTCGGGGCCCGGAACGCGCCCGCGAACCACGCGCGGGTGGGCGCGGCGAAACCCGCGAGCGCGTCGCCACCCGCGATGCCGGTCGTCCGTGCCGTGGTCATCGCACCGATGCTGCCACGCGGCACCGACAGCCGGTGCGGCTCAGCCGAGCTCGACCGGTTGACCGGAGCGGGCGGACTCGTAGGCGGCGGCGACGATGCGCGCCGTGCGTACTCCCACGTGCCCGTCCGGTTGGGGTGCCGTGCGGTCGCGGATGCCGGCGAGGAAGGCGTCGAGCAGCACCGCGTCGGCATCCGCGCCGTAGGACAGCCACGTCTGCCGCCCGCCGGCGAACCCGTCCACCCGCTCGCCGAAGGCGTCCAGGTCGGCGATCCCGGCCTCACCCACGGCCTGCAGGGTGAGCCCGCCCCAGGTCGGATAGTCCGCCGGCTTGGACCAACTGCAGTCGATGGTCAGCAACAGCCCGTTCGCATAGCGCACCGAGACCAGGCCCGCCGTCTCCACGGCCGCGGTCGGGTGCAGCAGGTTGTTGCTCTGGGCGTAGACGCTCGCCGCGGGCGTACCGTCGGTCAGGGCATCGACCAGATCGGCGATGTGCACGACGTGGTCGGTGAGCGCGCCCCCGCCGGCGAGTTCGGGATCGGCGAACCATCCGCGGCCCGCGGGGAGCTGCCCGTTGTTGGTGCCCGTCAGCGCCCGCAGCTCGCCCACCGCGCCCGCGGCGAGCGCCTCGCGGAGCGCCGCGAAGGCCGGGGAGAACCGGACGGGGAAGGCCACCATCAGCGGCACGCCGGCTCGTTCGCAGGCCGCCACCATCGCCTCGGCATCGGCGACCGTGGTCGCCAGGGGCTTCTCGCACAACACGGGTACGCCGGCCGCCGCGGCCTGCTCGACGAAGGGGCGGTGCCGGGCATTCTCGGTGCAGATGATCACCCCGTCCAGACCCTCGGCGTAGAGCTCGTCGACGGTGTCGACGTAGGGGATGGCCGCGCTCTCGGCGAGTTCTGCGCCGCGATCCTCACCCGGCGCGTAGGGGCCCGGGTCGGTGGCGACCAACCGCACGTCCGCCCGCTGCCCGAGCGCTCGCGCATAGCTCAGCGCGTGCGGGTGGGCGAACGAGACGATCCCGATGGTCAACGGATCGGTCGTCATTCCGCCACCTCCCCTGCCGGCCGGAGTTCGACCGCGCGGCCGGTCGCCAGCGATTCGTTCGCCGCCTCGCCGAGGCGTACCGCGGCCACCCCGTCGGCGGCGTCGACCGGCGGCTCGGGTCCGCCGCGGACCGCCTCGAAGAACGCGCGCAGCTCGGTCAGATAGGGGCTCTCCCCGAACGCGGCCGCGGGCAGCAGGCCACGGGAGGCGCCGGCATCGCCGCCGTCGACCCGCAGGGCGGCGCGGGCCGCGGAATCGTGGTGCACCAGACCCGCGGGCCCCGCGATCTCGAAGGTCGTGCGGAAGGCGGTGCCCGGCGCGGCCCAGGTGCCGGTGACATAGCTCAGCGCGCCGCCGTCGTGGGTCAGCACGATCTGGGCCGAGCTGACCCCTTGCGGGCCACCGGAGGCGGCGCGGGCGTGCACCCTGACCACCTCGCCGGCCGTCCAGCGGGCGAAGTCGAGGTCGTGGATCATCTGGTCCATCACGATGCCGCCGCTGCGCGCGGTGTCGTAGAACCACTCGCGGGCCGGCCGCGTACCGGTCCGGGAGAAGCGCTGCACCGCGATCGGGCCGAGCGCACCCGAGGCGACGTGGGCCCGCATCGCCCGGTACTCGGGGAAGAACCGGACGACATGGCCGGGAAACAGCCGCACTCCGGCCTCGGCACAGATCCGCCGCATCTCGTCGGCCGCCGCCGCGGTCAGCGCGAGCGGCTTCTCGCAGACCACGTGCACCCCGGCGCCGGCCGCAGCCGCGGCTACCTCGGGATGGGACGGGGTGGGGGTGCAGATGTCGGCGATCTCCGCACCGTCGAGCGCCGCCTCGAGATCGGGGGCCACCTCGACCCGGGCGGCTCCGGCCGCCAGCCGTTCGGCGCCCTCGACGGAATGGATGCGCACGGTGGCGCCGAGCGCGAGCCACGCGGCCAGGTGCGGTGAGGCGATGCCGCCGGCGCCGATCAGGGCGACAACGGGCGGGCGATTGTTCACGGGACTCCTTTGGCCGGTGTGGGCAGCGGCCGGTGTGGGCAGCGGCCGGTGTGGGCAGCGCGGGACCGAGTCTTGCAGGCTCGGTCTGGCTACGCTGACCGGGTGCGCGAGACCGAGCTCTGGGAGCGGCTGGACAGGCATCTGGGTGCGGCCTACAGCCATGTCTGGGCGGCGCAGACCGTGTTGCCGGATCTCGGTCGCACCGTGGAGGAGGCGATCGCGGTGGGCGTACCGTTCAAACGAATCTGGCGCGCCGTCTGGCTGGCGCTGGAACTCCCCGCAAGCGAGCGCTGACCTCCGCGGCGTGTCGCTTGGGTTCGAACACCTGTTCGCCTAGGTTTTCCACTGGGTACGCAAACGGCGGGATTTCTCCACAGATTCCCACCGGCCCACCCGATTGTCAGACCCCGCTCCTACGGTCTGGAAGTGATGAAGAAGCACAACAGCTCCCGCCCGAGCGGGGCGCGAACGCACAAGCAGCGTGAAGAGACCCACAAGCAGCGTGAAGAGAAAGGTGCCGGCATGGCCGTCGCAGATCGCGAGAAGGCGCTGGAGACGGCGCTCGCCCAGATCGAGAAGACCCACGGCAAGGGCTCGGTGATGCGGTTGGGGGAGGAGACCCGTGCGCCGGTCGAGACCATCCCCACCGGATCGATCGCGCTGGATGTCGCCCTCGGCATCGGTGGCCTGCCGCGCGGGCGGGTGGTGGAGATCTACGGCCCGGAGTCCTCGGGCAAGACGACGGTGGCGCTGCACGCCATCGCCAATGCGCAGGCCGCGGGCGGCATCTGCGGATTCATCGATGCCGAGCACGCGCTGGATCCGGAGTACGCCAAGAAGCTCGGCGTCGACACCGATGCGCTGCTGGTCTCCCAGCCCGACAACGGCGAGCAGGCCCTGGAGATCGCCGACATGCTCGTCCGCTCGGGCGCGCTGGACCTGATCGTGATCGACTCGGTCGCCGCGCTGACCCCGCGCGCCGAGATCGAGGGCGAGATGGGCGACAGCCACGTCGGCCTGCAGGCGCGGCTGATGAGCCAGGCACTGCGCAAGATGACCGGCGCGCTGAGCGGCGCCGGCACGACCGCGATCTTCATCAACCAGTTGCGGGAGAAGATCGGGGTGATGTTCGGCTCGCCCGAGACGACGACCGGTGGCCGCGCCCTGAAGTTCTACTCCTCGGTGCGGCTGGACGTGCGGCGGATCGAGACGCTGAAGGACGGCACCGACATGGTCGGCAACCGCACCCGCGTCAAGGTCGTGAAGAACAAGGTGGCCCCGCCGTTCAAGCAGGCCGAGTTCGACATCCTCTACGGCCAGGGCATCAGCCGCGAGGGCAGCCTGATCGACATGGGCGTCGACAACGGCATCATCCGCAAGGCCGGCGCCTGGTTCACCTACGAGGGCGATCAGCTCGGCCAGGGCAAGGAGAATGCCCGCACCTACCTGAAGACCAATCCCGACGTCGCCAACGAGATCGAGAAGCGGATCAAGGAGAAGCTCGGCATCGGCCCGCAGGTCGACGTGCCCGCCGGGGTCGACCCGGTGACCGGGGAGGTCGCGTTCTGAGCCGTCGCGACACCGGCCCCGGCCCGGGCGACGACCGCGCCGCGGATCCCGACGCCGATCCCGAGGAGCTGGCGCGCACGATCGTGTTGCGCCAGCTCACCGGGCAGGCCCGCACCCGCGTCGAGCTGGAGCGAATCCTTGCCCGCAAGGGGATCCCGGAGGACGCCGCGCGGGCGGTGCTGGACCGAATCGGCGAGGTCGGGTTGGTCGATGACCAGGCCTTCGCGCAGGCGTGGGTGGAGTCGCGCCAGCAGCGCCGGCACCTGTCCCGCAGCGCGCTGAAGCGTGAGCTGGCCGGCAAGGGCGTCGAGCCGGAGGTGATCACCGACGCCGTCGCCGGGGTGGACAGCGACGACGAGTTGGGCGCGGCGCGCGCCCTCGCGGAGAAGAAGACCAGGTCGATGGGCGGCCTCGACCCCGAGGTTCGCCGGCGTCGCCTGGCCGGCGCGCTCGCCCGCCGTGGCTTCGGGCCCGGCATCGTCTACCGCGTCCTCGACGAGATGGCGGGCGGCCTCGACGAGTCCGCCGTCGAGGACGCCATGCGTACCGGCGACGGCTGAGCCCCGCGCGGCCCGGCTTCGGCGCCGCGGTCCGCGGCTGTCACGCACTAGGGTCGGGGCGTGCCGACACCGGACTTCATCCTCGAACTGCGCGACAAGATCGGCACGGCGCCGCTGTGGCTGACCGGCGTGACCGCGGTGGTGATCAAGGACGAGCCGGGCGCCGGGCGTCAGGTGCTGTGTGTGCGCCGCGCGGACACGGGGGAGTGGACGCCGGTGACCGGGATCGTGGATCCGGGCGAGCACCCCGCCGATGCCGCGGTTCGCGAGGTCGCCGAGGAAGCGGCGGTGACCGCATCGCCGACCAGGCTGGCAAAGGTCGGTGTGACGAGCACGATCACCTACGCCAACGGCGACCGGACCCGCTACATCGACCTGACCTGGCGGCTGACCTGGTCCGCGGGCGTACCCCACCCGGCCGACGGGGAGAACACCGAGGCGGCCTGGTTCGCCCCGGACGACCTGCCCGCGATGTCTGCCGAGATGGCCGCCCGCGTCGCGGCGGCGCTGCCCGAGCGCGGTGAGGCGGTGTTCTGACCCGGGTCGGGACCGACCGTCGGGGCCCGGCCTCGGCAGCGCCGGTGGGCCGCGGGCGGGCTGCCGCCCTCCTGTGTGACGATGTTCGCCGTGGCGTACCACATCGAACGCATCCGTTCCGAGATCCCGGCGCTGGCCGGTGGCCCGGCCTTCTTCGACTCTCCGGGGGGTACGCAGCTTCCGGCGCCGGTGATCGAGGCGATGGTGGCGGCGATGTCCGCGCCCTTGTCGAACCGGACGACTCTCACCGAGGGTGGACGCAATGCGGAGCGGATCACGATCGAGGCCCGGGCCGCGATGGCGGACCTGCTCGGTGCCGCGCCGGAACGAGTCGTCTTCGGGCGCTCGGCGACCATGCTGACCTTCGACCTGGCCCGAACCCTCGCCTTCGGCTGGGCGCCCGGCGACGAGGTGGTGGTCACCCGGCTCGATCACGACGGGAACATCCGGCCCTGGGTGATCGCGGCCGAGCGGGCCGGGGCCACGGTCCGGTTCTGCGACTTCGATCCCGAATCGGGGGAGCTGACCCCGCAGCATCTGCGCAAGGTGGTGACCGAGGACACCGTCCTGGTCGCGCTGCCCGGCGCCTCGAACCTGATCGGCACGGTGCCGGACCTGCCCGCCCTGGTCCGGATCGGTCACGAGGTGGCCGCGCACGTACACATCGACGCGGTGCACCTGGCGGCGCACCGCCGGGTCGATCTCGCAGCTCTCGGGGCGGACACGCTGACGACCTCGCCCTACAAGCTGTGCGGGCCGCACCTCGGGGTCCTGACCGCGGCCCCGGACGCCATCGACGAGCTGCGGCCGGACAAGCTGCTGCCGTCGCCGGACATCGTTCCCGAGCGGTTCGAGCTGGGTACGCTGCCGTACGAGCTGCTGGCGGGGCTGCCGGCGGTGGCCGACTGGCTGGCCGGTCTGGACGACGCGGCCACGGGAACCCGGTCGGAGCGGCTGGATGTCTCGCTCGCCGCTGCCGAGCAGCACGAGGACGCGCTCGCCATGCAACTGCTCGAGGCGCTGCCCGACCTGCCGGGCGTCACGAATCTGTCGCGTGCGGCCGATCGCACCCCGACCACGCTGCTGATCTTCGACGAGATCTCCGCCGCCGAGGTGGCACAGCAACTCGCCGGCGAACGGATCCAGGCGCCCGCGGGCCACTTCTACGCCTGGGAGGCGAGCCACCGGCTCGGACTGCGCGACGCCGGCGGCCTGCGGATCGGCTTCGCGCCCTACAACGACGCGGCCGAGGTCGAGCGGCTCGTCCGGGCCCTCGCCACCGCGACGAGCTGACGCTGCTCGCGGCGCGGCGCCGCGGCTCGGTCGCCCCCGTGCAGGTCAGACCTCCTGGGCGACCGCTTCCTGTTTCGGCGCGCGCCCTCGGCGCGACAGCCGCCGCTGCACGGCCGTCGCCAGGCTGGTCAGGCCGAAGTTGAGCACGATCACGATGGCGGCTCCGACCAGGAAGGAGACGATCAGGTTGCTGCGGCCGCTGGCGAGCGTCTGCAGGCTACGCAGCAGCTCGGGGTAGGTGATGATGTAGCCGAGCGCGGTGTCTTTGAGGATGACCACAAGCTGGTTCAGCAGCGACGGCAGCATCGCGGTGATCGCCTGCGGCAACAAGATCGCCCGCAGCGTCTGCCCCTCGGTCAGGCCGACCGTCAGGCCGGCCTCGCGCTGGCCTCGCGGCAGCGACCCCACCCCCGACCGGACCAGCTCCGCGATCACGGTCGAGTTGTAGAGCACCAGGCCGCAGACGACGCCCAGCAGCGGCAGCATCGGACCGGACACCAGGCCGCTGAACAGAAAGGTGGTGTAGAAGAAGACCATCAGCACCAGCACCGGCACGCTGCGGAAGAACTCCACAAAGACCCCGCAGACGACCCGGATCGCGGGCACCGTGGACACCCGCCCCATGCCGAGCGCGATCCCGAGCAGCAACGCCAACACCACGGAGATCAACGCTGCCTGCAGCGTGTTGATCAGACCCGGAATCACGTAGTACAGCCAGGTGCTCGGCTCGGTGAAGGGCTGCCACATCTCCGGGCCGAGCTGGGCGCGCATCAACCAGATCACCCAGCCGACCGCGCCGGCGGCGAGCGCCACGGCCACCACGCCGAGGACAACATTGAGGCGCCGGCCCCGTGGACCGGGAACATCGAACAGCACGGGTACATCGCTCATCGCTGCACCGCCAGCCTGCGGGACAACCAGGTGAACAACGCGCCGACGGGCAGCGTCAGGATGACGAAGCCGATCGCGACGATCAGGAAGATCCACAACCCCAGGTCAGGCCGGAACTCGATCATCTGCTGCATCACGACCGACGGGCCGACGACGCCGATCGCGGCCGCCACCGTGGTGTTCTTGATCAGCGCCACCAAGGTGTTGCCGAGCGGCGCCAGGGCGCCGCGCAGCGCCTGCGGCAAGATCACCAGGCCCAGTGCCGCAAAGAAGCCCAGCCCGATGGTCCGGGCGGCCTCCGCCTGACCGGGCGGCACGGTGTTGATGCCGGAGCGCAACGCCTCGCACACATAGGCCGCGTGGTACAGCGACAGGCCGATGGTCGCCCAGAAGAACGTCTGGGCGGTGAAGTCGGCCCCCGGGCCGAGCGGCTGCAACCCCAGGGTGACCGCGAAGCCGATGTAGAGCAGCGTGATCAGGTAGGTCAGCGGGGTGTTGCGAAAGATGAAGACGTACGCTCCGCCGATCGCCCGCATCACCGACGACGGGGCCACCCGCATCACGGCGATCACCAGCCCGATGATGCCGGCACCGACGATGGTCGCGGCGGACAGTTTGATGGTGAGCCAGAACGCTCCCAGCACATCGAACTGAGCGATCGCCTCGGCCAGTCCCTCCACGTCACCTCCCGTGACTGGTGCCGCGCCGGATGCCCGCGAACGAGTTGCCGCGGGCACCGGCGTGGCGCTGTGTCATCTGATCAGGAACAGGCGTCCATCTGCTTCGGCGGGTTGTACTCGGCGTTCGGCTTGAAGCCCGAGGTGCCGACCGTCTTGTCCAGCGCGGTCTGCCACCCACCGGAGTCGACCATCTTGGTGATCGCGGAATTGATCTTGTTGCAGAGCTCGACATCGCCCTTCTTGATGCCGACGCCGTAGCGCTCCTCGCTGAACGGCTTGCCGACCACCTTGATCTTGCCCTCGTACTGCGGCTGGGCGGCGAAGCCGGCGAGAATCACGTCGTCGGTGGTGACGGCATCCACGCCGCCGTTCACCAACTGCGTGACGCAGGTCGCGTAGTCGGGGAACTCCTGCAGGTCCACCTGGTCGGCGTACTCGTCCTTGATCTTCTGCGCCGGCGTCGAGCCGGTGACCGAGCACAGCTTCTTGCCGTTCAGCGAATCCGGACCCGTGATGTCGGTATTGTCCGAGCGCACCAGCAGATCCTGGCCGGCCACGAAGTACGGCCCGCCGAAGGAGACCTTCTCCTTACGGGTATCGGTGATCGAGTAGGTGGCGAAGATCATCTGCACCTGCCCGCCCTGCAGCATCGTCTCGCGCTGGGCCGAGGGCGACTCGACGAAGTTCACATTGCTGTAGCCGAGCTCCTTGGCGACATAGCGCGCGACCTCGACATCGAACCCGGAGAAGTCGTTGCCCTCCTTCAACCCGAGGCCGGGCTGGTTGAACTTGATGCCGATCGTGACGGACTCGCCGCCACTCGCCCCGCCCGGGGCGGCGCCCGGCTGGCTGACACAGCCGGCGGCGGCGAGGGCGACCGCGGCGGTCGCGGCGGCCGCGGCCAACAACTTTTTCGTCTTCATTGGTTTCCTCCGGTTGCTCGACACGGGTCGGTAGGGGGTTCGGCGGTCAGTGGGTGAGGATCTTGCCGAGGAAGTCCTTGGCGCGGGTGGACTGCGGATTGGTGAAGAACTCCTCGGGGGTGTTCTCCTCGACGATCTGGCCGTCGGCCATGAACACGACACGATTGGCGGCCTTGCGCGCGAAGCCCATCTCGTGGGTCACCACGACCATGGTCATCCCGGCCTTCGCCAGATCGATCATCACGTCGAGCACCTCGTTGACCATCTCGGGGTCCAGCGCCGAGGTCGGCTCGTCGAACAGGATCACCTTCGGCTCCATCGCCAGCGCCCGCGCGATCGCGACGCGCTGTTGCTGGCCGCCGGACAACTGGGCCGGCAGCTTCTGCGCCTGGTTGGCGACGCCGACGCGATCCAGCAGCTCCATGGCGCGCTTGTTGGCCTCGCTCGTGCTCTTGCGGCGTACCTTGGTCGGTCCGAGCGTCACATTGTCGAGCACGCTCTTGTGGGCGAACAGGTTGAACTGCTGGAACACCATCCCGACGTCGGCGCGCAGCCGGGCGAGCGCCTTGCCCTCCGCGGGCAGCGCCTTGCCGTCCAGCGTGATCGTCCCGCTGTCGATCGTCTCCAGGCGGTTGATCGTGCGGCACAGCGTGGACTTGCCCGAGCCCGATGGCCCGATCACGACGACCACCTCGCCGCGATTGACGGTGAGATCGATGTCCTGCAGCACGTGCAGCGAACCGAAATGCTTGTTCACCTGATCGAGCACGACCAAGGGCTCGCCGGTCGGCGCGGTGGGCTCGGAGGTCATGGGGTGACCCTAGGGCAGCGGGGCCGCCGATTGCGCCCGGTAATGGTTGAGATTCGATTACGTTCGGCGCCGCTCGTAGGATCTGTGCTGCCATGACGACCACCATCACGCCGCGCACCTACCAGGTCCGCACCTACGGCTGCCAGATGAATGTGCACGACTCCGAGCGGATCGGCGGACTGCTCGAGGACGCCGGGTACGCCCGCGCCGCCGACGGCGAGGACGCGGACGTGGTGGTCTTCAACACCTGCGCGGTCCGGGAGAACGCCGACAACCGGCTGTATGGCAATCTCGGCCATCTGCTGCCGACCAAGCAGGCGCGACCGGGCATGCAGATCGCCGTCGGCGGCTGCCTCGCACAGAAGGACCGCGACACCATCACCGATCGCGCACCCTGGGTCGATGTCGTCTTCGGCACCCACAATGTGGGTGCGCTGCCGGTGCTGCTGGAGCGGGCGAGGGTGCAGCAGGAGTCCCAGGTCGAGATCGTCGAGGCGCTGCAGACGTTTCCCTCCGACCTGCCGACCCGGCGCGATTCGGCCTACGCCGCGTGGGTGTCGATCAGCGTGGGCTGCAACAACACCTGCACCTTCTGCATCGTGCCGGCGCTGCGCGGCAAGGAGACCGACCGGCGGCCCGGCGAGATCCTCGCCGAGATCGAGGCGCTGGTCGCCGAGGGGGTGCAGGAGATCACGCTGCTCGGCCAGAACGTCAACGCCTACGGCGTGGAGTTCGGTGACCGGCAGGCGTTCGCCAAGCTGCTGCGGGCCTGCGGCGAGATCGACGGCCTGGAGCGGGTCCGGTTCACCAGCCCGCATCCGAAGGACTTCACCTCCGACGTGATCGCCGCGATGGCGCAGACCCCGAACGTGATGCCGCAGTTGCACATGCCGCTGCAGTCGGGGTCGTCGGCGGTGCTGAAGGCGATGCGGCGCTCCTACCGGCAGGAGCGCTACCTGGCGATCATCGACGAGGTGCGCGAGGCCATCCCGCATGCCGCGATCACCACCGACATCATCGTCGGCTTTCCCGGCGAGACCGAGGCCGACTTCGCCGAGACCCTGCGGGTGGCAGAGCGCGCGCGGTTCGCCGCGGCGTTCACCTTCCAGTACTCCAAGCGGCCCGGTACGCCCGCCGCGACGATGCCGGACCAGGTCGAGAAGGCGGTCGTCCAGGAGCGCTACGAGCGGCTGGTGGCCCTGGTCGACGACATCGCGTGGTCGGAGAACAAGGCGTTGGTCGGCGAGACCGTCGAGGTGATGTTCGCCGACGGGGAGGGGCGCAAGGACGCCGCGACCGCGCGGATGTCGGGGCGCGCCCGCGACAATCGGCTGGTGCATGTGGCGGTGCCCGAGGATCCGGCGCTGCGGCCCCGCCCGGGCGACATCGCGCACGCGCGGATCAGCCGTGCTGCGCCCCATCACCTGACCGCCGACGCCGGGATCAGCGGGCTGCGGCGGACCCGTGGCGGCGACGCCTGGGCCGCCCGCACCGCCGAGCCGACGCGCGCGGTCGGGCTGGGCATGCCGGGGATCGGCCGCCCAGCGCCCGAGCCGGCGTCCGGGCCGGCCTGCGGCGCGCTCTGACAGCCGCGGGCCGCGGCTGCCCGATCGCCCCCTTGGTCGGTCAGGATGTCGCCCATGTCCAATGACTGGAACTGGTGGTTCGCGAGCGAATACGGGCGCGACCAGATCTTGCGCGAGGGCCTGGAGAACGCGGCGGTCGAGGCCGCGGCGGCGGAGCGGCGTACCAGCCGGCTGCGCAGCGAGCTGACCGCACTGCAGGGCAGTCTCGAACAACGCATCGCCGCGCTCAGCCGCGCCTTCGACGCCTACGTCGAACTCGGCGATGTGCGCGAACAACTCGCCGCCTTTCCCGACACCTCACGCGCGCGGCTGGATGCGCTGCGCGCGATCGACGCGCTCGGCTCCGGGCGCAGCGCCCCGCCGCTGGCCGTCGGCGACGGCGGCTACTGGCTGGTCCACGGCTGCAATGCGGTGATCGCGCGCTCCGGCGGTACGCCCGATGCCGCCGTCGAGGCGGAGGCCGCGCGGCTCGGCGGCGGCGACTTCGAACTGTTCTGGGTGGCGACCCTCGGCGCGCTCGGCCGCGGCGCCGAGACCGCCGACAGGCTCGGCGCGGTGCTGGCCAGCGACGGCACGCTCAGCCCGCACCAGGCGGCCGTGCTGGACGCTGTCGCCCTCGGCGATTTCGGCCCGCGACCCGACCTGACGGCGCTGCGCGATGCCGTCGAGGCCGACCCGGCGGAGAACTGGGACGCCTGGCTCGGGGGGTTCGGGCGGACCGACCCCGACCAGATCACGGCGTTGGTCCGCCTGATCGATGCCGACACCGCCGCTGCGCCGGACGCGCCGGGCCGTGCCGACCCGTCCCCGGGGCAGGCGGGCTCGGGGCAGGCGGCCTCGGACCCGGACGCCGAACGCTCCGACGCCGTCCGCGCTCGGCTGCGCGGCGCGGTCGCCGAGATCGTCGGCCGCGGGCACGGTGAGGAGGCGCCGCTGCTGGCGCGGGCCCGTGAGCTGCGCGGGATCGTGGAGCATCCGGCGGCGCAGGCGATTCCCGAGCCGGAACGGGTGTCGGCGGCCGAGGCCGTCCGCTCGGCGATCGCCGATCCGAACACCGATCCGCAGGTACGCCGCGTCCTGGTCGGGGTGGCTGCTCGCCCGCTCGCTGCCTGGCTCGATCGCGCCGGGCCGGCGGATCCGGAGCCGACCGCGGTCGTGCTGCGCAGCTACGGAACCTCGATCACGATCACCGCCGACAGTGTCGACGAGGAGCAGGTCGCGCAGGCCCGGTCGCGGATGGCGGCCGACGTGGCTCCGGCGCGGGTCGTCCCGCTCCTCGCCGCAGCCGCGGCGGCGCTGGTGTTCGCGATCGTCTTGTTCGTCCTCCGGCAGCCGTTCGGTGGGGTGCTCGCGGTTCTCGCGGCGCTCGGGCTGGCGGGCTGGGCCGCGGTGCGCCGGAATCGCCGGCGGATCGCGCTGGACTCGGCGAGCGAGGAACGCCGGCGACTCGATCGTGAGGTGGACGAGGCGCGGGGGCAGGCGGCCGCCGCCGATCAGGCGGCGCGCCGCCGCGCGGTCGCGACCGCCGCCGCCGCCGGCGAACTGCGATCCCGCCTGACGCCGCCCGCGACCGCATCGGCGACCGCCGGATCGGCGGGTGCGTCGGCGTACTGGCCGACCGCCTGATCGCCGCCCGGGCGCGCACCGGGCCGAGAACGTGGAAGGGGTCCCACCGTTCGGTGGGACCCCGCGAGCTGTCGCGCCGACGCGTGTCCGAACGCGTCAGGCGGCCGTCACTGCTGTGGCGGGTCCGCCGGCGGCTGGTCGGCCGGCGGCTGGTCGGCCGGCGGCGCGCCCTCGGGCTGCGCCTCGCCACCGAACTGGCCGCGCGCGAACTCCTGGCCCTGGTCGACCTGTCCGGCGAACTTGCCGCCGGTCTGCTGGTCGACGAAGTCACCGGCCTTGTCGATGCCCTGATTCACGGCGTCGGGGTTCTGCCCGGCGAGATCCTTGGCCTTGTCGAAGATGCCCATCAGATTCCTTCCTCGGTTGGGTACTGACGGCGCGGCCGCGATGACGACCGCACCGCCCATCATGCTGGGGTCGCCGCGTCGCGTAAAGGACCCCATGGGGTGAACGGCTCGGGAACTTCCGGCGACCCGCGGGAAGCGGCACTGGAATACTTCGAGGCGTGTCCACGCCCCCGCTGCTCGTCCTGAACGGGCCGACCGCCAGCGGTAAGAGCGGCCTGGCGATCGCGCTGGCGGAGCGGTTGTCGGCGGCGGGCCGGCCGGCCGAGATCGTGAATGCCGACTCGATGCTCGTCTACCGCGGGATGGACATCGGCACCGCGAAGCCCACCCGCGACGAGCAGGCCCGCGTACCGCATCACCTGATCGACATCCTCGATCCGGACGAACCGGCGGCCGTCGCGGACTTCCAGCGCCTGGCGCGCGACCGGATCGGCGCCCTGCGCGATCGTGGGGTGCTGCCGATCCTCGCCGGTGGCTCGGCCCTGTACGTGCGCGCCATCGTCGACGAGTTCGACTTCCCCGGCACCGATCCCGCCGTGCGGGCCCGCTGGGAGAGCGAGTTGGCGAGGGTCGGCGCACCGGCGTTGCACCGGGAGCTGGCCCTACGCGCGCCGGGTGCCGCGGCGCGCATCCTGCCGGGCAACGGGCGCCGGATCGTCCGCGCGTTGGAGCTGCACGAGCTCGGCGCCGCGGTCTCCGGACGGCTCCCGCCGCCGCGCTACGCCCTGCCCGCCGTCGCGCAGTTGGGCCTCGAGATCGACCGCGACGCGCTGGATCGCCGGATCGCCGATCGCGTCGAGCGGATGTGGGCGGACGGCTTCGTCGAGGAGGTACGCCGACTCGCCGCCGACGGCCTCGCGGACACCCCCACCGCCTCCCGGGCGCTCGGCTACTCGCAGTTGCTGCGCCACCTCGCCGGCGAGCTGACCGAGGACGAGGCGCGCGGCGCGACGATCGCCGCCACCCGCCGCTTCGCCCGCAAGCAACTCGGCTGGTTCCGCCGCGATCCGCGCATCCGCTGGTACCCCGCACTCGATCCCGACCTGGCATCGCGCATCCTCGCCGATGCGCAACACTGGGATCATGCGTAGCTGGCCTTTCGCGAAGGGACACGGGACCCACAACGACTTCGTGATCATCAACGACCGGCACCAGATGTATGACCCGACTCCCGACGAGGTCCGATTCCTCTGCGACCGGCGAGCCGGGATCGGCGGGGACGGCGTGTTGCGGGTCGTCCGCGCCGGCTATGTCGAGGACTGGGACGGCGATCCGGACGTGTGGTTCATGGATTACCGCAATGCCGACGGTTCCGTCGCGGAGATGTGCGGCAACGGGGTGCGGGTGTTCGCCCGCTACCTGGTGGAGGAGGGGCTGGCGATGGGGGAGCGGATCCCGATCGCCACCCGCAACGGTCTGCTGTCGGCCGAGCTGCTGCCGAATCAGTGGGTGCGCGTCGAGATGGGCGCGGTCACGGTCGCCGAGGACGGCGTACGCGTGGGCGTCGGGGGCCAGGACTGGCCGGCGCTGACGGTGGACGTCGGCAACCCCCACGCCGTCGTCGAGCCGGGCGAGTTGTCCCGCCTGGATCTGCGCACCGCCCCGGCCTGGCAGCCCGACACCGCCTATCCGCACGGGGTCAACATCGAGTTCGTCTCGCTGGTCGAGCCCGGGCGGATCGCGATGCGGGTCTTCGAGCGCGGCGTCGGGGAAACCCGTTCCTGCGGCACCGGAACCGTGGCGGCCGCCGCCGCGACGGCGTACCGCACGGGCGACGAGCGTCCGCGCTGGCGGGTGGATGTCCCCGGCGGAACCGTCGAGGTCGAACTCGCCGACGGTCGCGCCAGCCTGGCCGGCCCCGCGGAGATCGTCGCCCGCGGGGAGGTCCAGTTGCCGGATCGCGCGGCCGCCTGAGCGGCGCCGCCGATCCGCGCCCGCGCTCTGGGCGAGGTCGCGCAAATCGTTCGCGGGCCTTGGTGCGGTGTGCGATTCTTGGTCGAAGATGACGAACGCTGCACACCACCTGCCCGAGGAGTCGGCCGCCGACGAGTTCATCCCCGCCGATCTCGCCGACCCCGACGATCCGATCGACGACCTCTCGCCCGACGATCCCGAGAACTTCGACGGGGACCAGCTCGATCTGGCCGAGCGCAACTCCTTGCGCCGCGTCGCCGGTCTGTCCACCGAGCTCGCCGATGTCACCGAGGTCGAGTACCGCCAGCTCCGGCTGGAGCGGGTGGTCCTGGTCAGCGTCTGGACGACCGGATCGCAGGTCGATGCCGACAATGCCATGGCCGAGCTGAAGCTGCTCGCGGAGACCGCCGGATCGCAGGTCCTGGAGGGCGTGGTGCAGCGCCGCGGCAAACCCGATCCCGCGACCTACATCGGCCGCGGCAAGGTCGCGGAGCTGCGCGAGATCGTGGTCGCCACCGGTGCCGACACCGTGGTCTGCGACGGCGAGCTCGCCCCGGCGCAACTGCGCAATCTGGAGGACCGGGTCAAGGTCAAGGTGATCGACCGGACCATGCTGATCCTCGACATCTTCGCCCAGCACGCCAAGTCCGTGGAGGGCAAGACGCAGGTCGAGCTGGCCCAGCTCAACTACCTCAAGCAGCGGCTGCGCGGCTGGGGCGGAAACCTGTCCCGGCAGGTCGGCGGCCGGGCGTCGGGCGGTGCCGGCATGGGTGGCCGCGGTCCCGGCGAGACCAAGCTGGAGACCGACCGGCGCCGGATCAACCACCGGATCGCCCAGCTCCGGGTGAAGCTGCGCGAACTGGACGTGACCCGGCAGACCAAGCGCGCCAACCGCGAGCGCAACAAGGTGCCGTCGGTGGCGATCGTGGGCTACACCAATGCCGGCAAGTCGAGCCTGCTGAACCGGCTGACCGGCGCCGGGGTGTTGGTCGAGGATGCGCTGTTCGCCACGCTGGACCCGACCACCCGGCGCTCGGAGGCCCAGGACGGGCGCGAGTTCACGCTGACCGACACCGTCGGGTTCGTCCGGCATCTCCCGCACGACCTGGTGGAGGCCTTCGCCTCGACGCTGGAGGAATCCGCCACCGCCGACCTGCTGCTGCACGTCGTGGACGGGTCCGACCCGGACCCCGCGGGCCAGATCTCGGCTGTGCGCGGTGTGCTCGCCGAGATCGGAGCGGGCCGGCTGCCCGAACTGCTGGTGATCAACAAGACCGACCGGGCCGACGAGGCGACGCTGACGGCCCTGCGTACCGCCCATCCGGATGCCGTGTTCGTGTCCGCCCGGACCGGCGCGGGGATCGCCGAGCTGCGCGAGCGGGTCTGGGCGGGGCTGCCCCGGCCGGAGGCGGAGGTGGCCGCCCTGGTGCCCTACGAGCGCGGGGACCTGATCAACAAGATCCATCAGCACGGCGAGTTGATCGACGCCGAGCACACGCCGGACGGTACGCGGGTCCGGGCGCGGGTCTATCCCGAGCTGGCCGCCGAGCTGGAGCCCTACCGGTCGGTCGACGCCTGAGCGGGTACGCCGTCGCGACACGGCCGCCCGCAACCGCGAGCCGGCCCGTCGCCGCCGCGTAGGGTGGGGCGGTGACCGAGGAGCCCGAGCCGCGCGATCTGCCGCGCGAGATCCTCGAGGCGGCGGTCGAGGGCATCGACGGCGCGGAGCGCCCCGGCCAGCAGGCGATGGCCGGGGCCGTCGCCGAGACGCTCGAATCCGGTCGGCACCTGCTGGTCCAGGCCGGCACCGGGACGGGCAAGTCGCTCGGCTATCTCGCGCCCGCGCTGGCGTACCTGTCCGAGCATCGCGACGCCCGGATCGTGATCGCCACCGCGACCCTGGCGCTGCAGGCGCAGTTGGCGGGATCCGACATCCCCGCGGCGGTGGAGGCCGTGGCCAAGGTGACCGGCCGGCGACCGAAACACGCGATCCTCAAGGGCCGGTCCAACTATGCGTGTCTGCTCAAGGTCCGCGACGGGGCGGTCGACGACCAGTCGGCCCTGATCTCTGCTGCCGACCTCACCGCCGGCATCCCACAGAGCCGGCGCACCCCCGAGTCCGAGCTGGGTGGGGAGGTGCTCGCGCTGCGCGAGTGGGCCGAGTCCGAGCTCGAGGGCGGAGGCGTCGCCGACCGGGATGACGCGCCGAGCCACACGCAGCGGGCCTGGGCCCAGGTCTCGGTGCCGGTCCGCGAATGCCTCGGTGCCCAGCGCTGCCCCTATGGCGAGGAATGCTTCGTCGAGAAGTCGCGCGAACAGGCCCGTGGCGCCCAGCTCGTGGTCACCAACCACGCGTTGCTCGCGATCAACGCGATGCACGGCGGCACCGCACTGCCCGAGCATGATCAACTGATCATCGACGAGGCACACGAACTGACCGCCCGGGTGACCGGCGCCGCGTCCGTCGAGCTTGCCCCGGCCGCCGTGGAGCGGGTCGGCCGGCGCGCCGCCGGCTTCGTCGATGACGATCTTGCCCTGGAGTTCACCGAGACCGCCGACGAGTTGCGGGTCGCGCTGGACGACGCGACCCCCGGACGGGTGGAGAGCGAGGACGCGGCGGTGGTCGCGGCGGCGCAGCGGGTACGCGATGTGGCCCGGCGGCTGGTCAGCGCGCTGACCCGGGGTCGCGACCCCGAGCCCGACCGGCGCCAGGCTGCCGCCGCGGTGCAGGAGATCCACGACATCGCCGAACGGGTAGCGGCGCTGGCGGAGAACGACGTCGTCTGGGTGACCGACTCGGAGCGCTTCGGCCGCGACGTCCGGGTGGCGCCCCTCTCGGTCGCCGGACTGATGCGCTCCCGGGTGCTCGATGAGCATCCGACGGTGTTGACCTCGGCGACGCTGAAGCTCGGCGGCGGCTTCGGGCCGATGGCCGGCTCGGTCGGGCTGCGCGCCGACGAGGAAGGCGCCGAGCTCGACGAGGGGGAGTGGCGCGGCCTCGATGTGGGGTCGCCGTTCGACTACGGCCGCCAGGGCATCCTCTACGTCGCCTCCGGCCTGCCCGCGCCGACCCGGGACGGGATTGCCCCGCCGACGTTGACCGAGGTGGCCGAACTGGTCTGGGCCGCCGGCGGGCGTACCCTCGGCCTGTTCGCCTCGCAACGCTCGGCCGAGGCCGCCGCGGTGCACGTGCGGCGCCAACTGCCGGAGCACACGATCTTGTGCCAGGGGGATGCGCAACTCGGCGAGCTGACCCGGCGCTTCGTCGCCGAGCCCGAGACCTCGCTGTTCGGCACCCTCTCTTTGTGGCAGGGCATCGACGTCCCCGGCGACACCTGCGAGCTGGTGATCATCGAGAAGCTGCCGTTCCCGCGACCCGACGACCCGCTGATGCAGGCCCGGCAGCGCGCGGTCGCCGAGGCGGGGGGCAACGGGTTCATGAGCGTGGCCGCCACCCATGCGGCGCTGCTGATGGCGCAGGGGGCCGGTCGGCTGATCCGGCGGATCACCGACCGAGGAGTGGTCGCGGTCCTCGATCCGCGCCTGGTCACCGCCCGCTACGGCTCCTATCTGCGGGCGTCGATGCCGCCGATGTGGACGACGCGCGACCGGGAGGTCGCCGTCGCGGCGCTGCGCCGGCTGCAGCAGGGCAGGTCGGGCGAGCGACCGTAGCGCTCAGACCCGGCGGAGCACGGCGACGACCTTGCCCAGGATCGAGGCGTGCGTCCCGTCGATCGGGCGGTAGGCGGGGTTGTGCGGCAACAGCCAGACCTGCCCGTCGATCCGCTTGAAGGTCTTCACCGTCGCCTCGTCGTCGAGCAGCGCGGCCACGATGTCCCCGTTGACGGCGTCGGGCTGCTGGCGCACCACCACCCAGTCGCCGTCGCAGATCGCCGCATCGACCATCGAGTCGCCGGAGACCTGGAGCAGGAACAGCGTGCCCTCGCCGACCAGTTGCTTGGGCAGCGGGAACACATCCTCGATGCGTTCCTCGGCCAGGATCGGACCGCCGGCGGCGATCCGGCCGACGATCGGCACCGAGACGGCGTCCGGCATCGCATCCCCGATGCCCGTCGGGTCGACCACGGACTCGTCCGCGGCGCCCGGCAACAACACCTCCAGGGCCCGCGGGCGATTCGGGTCGCGGCGCAGGAATCCTTTCGCCTCCAGCACCTTGAGCTGGTGGGCGACCGACGACGACGATGCCAGGCCGACAGCCTCGCCCATCTCGCGGATGCTCGGCGGATAGCCGCGCCGCTGCACCGACTCCTGGATCACCTCGAGCACCCGCCGCTGCCGCGGGGTGAGACCGTCGGCATCGGGCGGGCCGTCGAGATCGGTGCCGAGCTGCGACGCGACCGCGGCGCGCGTCGGGCGACCCGCACCGCGTTGGGGCGCCGGCCTGGATGGGGTGCTCGCTGCCATGAGGCGAACGTTAGGGCAGCGGGGGAGGTCAATCAAACAACTGTTCGAGCGTGTCGCGCAGCCGGTCGCCGAGTGCCTCGACCCGGAGGGTGTCAGACCCGACTGTTTGGCTGAGGTCATGACCCGATGGAACGGCGCGGTACGCGACTGGAACGGCGCGCTGCGCGACACGATCGAACGGATGTGCGAAATGTGCTTGCGTTCGGTCGCGGGTCCCACTAGACAAGGATCGAACACACGTTCGACCCGCCTCGGACCACTTCCCACGGAGGCCACCATGACCACCAGCACCTTCGAGCTCACCCCGCGCCCCTCGCTCACCGAGCGCGCGCTGCGTCCGGCCCGGACCCCGGCCCCTGCCCGGCCCCGTCGGCCGCGGCGCGATCGGCGCGGCCCGCAGGCTCATCCCGCGCGTCGGGCCGGATCGGCCGCCGCCAGGGTTCCGGCCCGGGGCTGTGTCGTGGCGGCGGCTCCGGTTCCCGCCACCTGGCGACTGACCGACCGCGGGCTCGCGGTGCTGCTGGCGGTGGCCGGCGTGCTGGGCGTCGCTGCGCTGGTCTGCATCGGTGTGACGGTGGCGGGCATCCTCGCCCTGCCGTGATCCGACACCACGTCAGTGCTCGACCGCTCCCCGGCCTTTCTTGATCTCGCCGCGCCGCTTCTTGGCCGCCAGCCGGCGCTCGCGTGAGCCGGCGGTCGGCCTCGTCGGCCTGCGGTGTGGCGCCGGTGGGACGATGGCCTCCCGGAGCAGGTGGGCGAGCCGCTCGCGCGCGGCTCGCCGATTGGCGAGCTGGCCGCGATGCTCGCTTGCCGCGATCGTCAGCTCACCGTCGACCAGCCTCGAGGCCAGCCGGGCGAGCGCCCGGTCGCGGAGGCCGGCGGGGATCGAGGGCGATCCGGCCACGTCGAATGTCAGCTCCACCCGCGAATCGCTCGTATTGACGCCCTGACCGCCCGGACCGGAGCTTCGGGAGAATCGCTCGCGCAACTCCGCGGCGGGGATCACCAGCCGGTCGGTCACCACGAGGTCGTCCACCACCCCCGCAGCATGACACGGCCTGTGCCCGCTACGCCTGCGCAATATCGGCGGCGGCCGGAAACGCAGGCGAGGGCGGCATCCCGGCGGACACCACCCTCGTCTGCGGTTGCGGAATCAGCGCTGGCCCTGCTGGCCCCAGTCGGTCTGGGAGGACTGGCCCTGCTGGCCGCCCTGGTTCCAGTCGGTCTGGGAGGGCTGGGTGCCCTGGCCCCAGTCACCCTGCGCGGGCAGCGCGGTCTGGTCACGATTGTCCGGACCGGTCTGGGCGCCGCCGGCGTTGTCGACCACCACCGTCTTCATGATCTTGTCGGCGATGGTCTGTCGCTTCTGGTCCCACAGCGGGAACAGCCAGCCGATGTAGCAGATCAGCGAATCGACAATGTGCGCGATGTCGCGGACGATCGTCATCCCGACGCCGATCGGCTGACCGGTCTCGGCGCCGATCAGCTTGGTGCCGGCCACCTGGCGGCCGACCGAGACACCGGTCGAACCGCCCTTGATCCAGCGGCTGTAGATGGCCCAACCGGCGGCCAGCAGCCACAAGATCAACAGCACGATGCCGGCCGGACCTGCCGACTCGCCCGACATGGCGGCATTGTTGTTGACCACATTGAGGATCGTGCCGACCAGCACCAGCGGGAACAGGTCGATGAGCCAGTTGAGCGCACGCTTGCCCCACGGCGCGAAGGCACCGGACGCGGGAGCCGCCGGGTACGCCGAGTACCCCTGCTGCTGATAGCCCCCCGCCTGCTCGCCGTATCCCGGCTGCCCGTAGCTCGACTGCCCGTAGGCGGACTGGCCGTAGCCGGACTGGCCGGAATCGGCGGGCTGGCCATAGGCGGACTGGCCGGAGTCGGCGGACTGCCCGTAGCTCGATTGCCCGTAACCGGACTGGCCCGAGTCGGTGGGCTGGCCGTAGCTGGATTGCCCGTAACCGGACTGGCTCGAGCCGGCGGACTGCCCGTAGCTCGACTGACCGTAGCCGGACTGGCCGGAGTCGGCGGACTGCCCGTAGCTGGACTGGCCCGAGTCGGTGGGCTGGCCGTAGCCGGACTGGCCATAACCGGACTGGCCGGAGTCGGTGGGCTGGCCGTAGCCCGACTGACCATAACCGGACTGGCCGGAGTCGGCGGGCTGCCCGTAGCTCGACTGGCCGTAGCTCGATTGCCCGTAGCCGGACTGGCCGGGCTGTCCGTAGCCAGTCTCGCCGGGGTCCGACTGGTCGGCGGAGGAGGTTGAGCCTCCCGAAGCGCTCTGCCCGTAGCTGCTCGACCCGGATGAGGATGACCCGGGCTCGGCGTCCTGCCCGTAGGCGGAGGCGCCATAGCCCTGGTTCCCGGCGCCCTGGTTCCCGTAGCCCTGGTTCCCGGCGCTCTGGTCGCCCGGGCTCTGGCCGTAGGGGTTCTGGCTGTACGAGTTCTGGCCGTACCCACCCGCGGTCGGCGACTGCTCGCCGGGCTCCTGCCCGTACTGCTGGTTGCCGTACTGCTGGTTGCCGTACTGCTGGTTCCCGTACTGCTGATTCCCGTACTGGGGCTGGCTGCCGCCACCGGGCTGCTCGCCGTAGGGGGACTGGCCGCCGTACTGCTGGCCGAAACTCCCCGGCGGCTGGCTCGATCCCTGACCGGCCGGCCCGTAGGGACCCGCGGACGGATTCTGCTCTCCCTGCCCGTAGGACGACGACCCGGGACCATAGGCCGGCGACTGGCCATAGGTCCCGCTCGACGAGGCGTCGTTGGGTGCATCGGACTCGTTGTCCGGGCTACCACCGTTCCCGGGGCGATAACTGCTGCTGCCGGGCTCATCCTTGCCGGACTGGTCGCCCCAACCCGGATTCTGGCTCGTCATGCTTGCTCCTTCGTCGATAGGTCACCCGGAGTCTAGAGCCCGACCGTGCTACCTGTCAGTGATGACGGGCCCATACCGGATGACGGGCCCATACTGGGCGGGTGGCGCCTCGACATCAGCCGGCCGGGTGGCGGCCCGCGGGCCCCGGCCCCGCTCACCGCCGGGTCGGCCGCGCCCGGGCGGGTCTGGCCGCGGTGGCCGGGTTCGCCGGCGTGGGGTTGGCGCTCAGCCTTGCATTCGGCGCGACCGGGATCGGCCTGCCGTGCCCGTTCCTGGCCCTGACCGGGTGGCGCTGCCCGCTGTGCGGCGGCACCCGGATGGGCGCCGCCCTGCTGCGCGGCGATCCGGTCGCCGCCTTCGCCGCGAATCCCGCTCTGCTGATCGTGCTCGTCCTGGTCGGGCTGCGTACCCTCGGATGGGCAGCCGAGCTGATCCGGGGCCGCGCGTCTGCGCCGTGGCCGGGGCGCGATGCCCGCGGGTGGTTGGCGCGCCACTGGCTGCCCGTCGGTCTCGCGCTGGCCACCGGGTACGCGGTCGCGCGCAACGTGGTCGGCTTCTGACCTGATCTAGACTCACCGCGCCAACAGCGACCCGCGGCAAGGAAGGCCCCCGTGCACTGTCCCTACTGTCAGCACCCCGATTCGCGGGTGCTGGACTCCCGCACCGCGGACGACGGCGGCAGCATCCGCCGCCGCCGGCAGTGCCCGAACTGCGAACGCCGGTTCAGCACCGTCGAGCAGATCCAGCTCGGCGTGCGCAAGCGCTCGGGCGTGGTCGAACCGTTCAACCGGGACAAGGTGATCAGCGGGGTACGCAAGGCCTGCAAGGGCCGGCCCGTCGCCGATGAGGATCTCGCCCGCCTCGGCGAGCAGGTCGAGGCCGCGCTCCGGGCCTCGGGGCAGGCCGAGATCCCCGCCGACGAGGTCGGCGTGGCGATCCTCGGCCCGCTGCGCGAGCTGGACCGGGTGGCGTACCTGCGCTTCGCCAGCGTCTATCGGCAGTTCAACTCGGTCGACGACTTCGCCGCCGAGATCGACCGCCTGCGGACGGGCGCCGACGGCTGACGATCAGCCGGCGGCCTCGGTGGGCGCGGCGGGGCGACGGCCGAGCTCCTCGTCCAGGCGGAGCAGGCCCGCGCCGTCGCCGTCGTTGAGCTCCAGGCGACCGACGATCTCGCGGATCGTCGCCTCCTCCTCGACCTGTTCGGACAAGAACCAGTCCAACAGCGGCCGCGACTCGAGGTCACCCGCCTCCTCACACTTCTTGTACAACTGGCGGATCGACTCCGACACGCGCTCCTCGTGCGCCAACGCGGCCCGGAACACGTCCAGCACCTCCGACACGGCGACCTGTGGGGCGCCGACCGCGCCGATCTGCGGGTGATTGTCGCGGGCCGCGACATAGTCGATGAACTTGTTGGCATGCATGATCTCCTCGTCGGCCTGGTGCCGCAGCCACAGCGCCATGCCCGGAAGATCGCGGATCTCCAGCTCGATCGCGAGCTGGCGGTAGGTGATCGAGGCCTCGAACTCCAGGGTGATCTGATCGTTGAAGGCGTCGGTGAGTTCGGACGAGAGCTTCATGGCGGGAACGCTACTGGAGCGCATCGGCGTCCTCCAGAGCGCGCAGCCTCACCTACACCCGCGCCGGGCGTAGCATCGCCGCCATGGATCCCGCGGCAACGCAACCACCGAGTCGACCCGCAGATCCGGCGTCGCTGCCCGGGCTGGAGGCCGGCACCCGGGTGCGGATCGTCGAGGTGGGGGCGCGTGACGGCCTGCAGATCGAGCGGGAGATCTTGCCGCCGGCGAGCAAGATCGCCCTGATCCGGGGCCTGGCCGATGCGGGGCTGCGCTGCATCGAGGCGACCTCGTTCGTCTCGCCCCGATGGGTCCCGCAGCTCGCCGACGCCGAGGAGGTGCTGCGCGCGGTGGCAGACCTGGGCGAGCGCGGCGTCGAACTGCCGGTGCTCGTCCCGAACGAGCGTGGCCTGGAGCGGGCTCTCGCGGCCGGCGCCCGCAGTATCGAGGTCTTCACGTCCGCTACCGAGAGCTTCGCGATGCGGAACTGGAACCGTGACCTGGCCGGGGTGCTCGCGATGGCCGCCCCGGTCGCCGCCGCGGCCAGGGCCGACGGGCTGCCCGTGCGCGGGTATCTGTCGATGTGTTGGGGAGATCCCTGGGAGGGGCCGACCGAGCCGGCACGGGTGGCCGGCATCGCGGCCGAGCTGCTGGCCATGGGCTGCGACTCGGTCAGCCTGGGCGACACCATCGGCGTCGCGACCGCCGGCGGGGTGCACCGGCTGCTGGGGGCCGTCACCGATGCCGGCATCGGACTCGAGCAGGTGGGCCTGCATTTCCACGACACCTACGGTCAGGCCGTCTCCAATGTCCAGGCCGGACTGCTCGCCGGCGTCCGGACATTCGACTCCTCGGCGGGCGGCATGGGCGGCTGCCCGTACGCCGAATCGGCGACTGGGAACCTCGCGACCGAGGATCTGGTCTGGTTCCTGGAGGGGGTCGGCATCGACACCGGCGTCGATCTCCCGGCGCTGGCCCGGGTCAGCGCCGAGATGGCCGGTCAGCTCGGCCGGCCGGCGCCGTCGGCGGTCGCGCGTGCGCTCGCGCCGCACGGCTCGACCGTGCGCTAGGTTCGGCACGTGGGCGAGTACGAAGACTTCGACCTCGATCGGAGCACGCAACAGTCCTGGGACGCGTTCACCGACCGCCTCGCCGAGGTGATCTCGATGATGGACGACACCGCCGATCTGTCGATCAGCAGCGTCGCCGCGGGCAGCGACGAGGTGCCCTTCGTGTCGTTCAGCTCGGTGAACCGCGACGTGCTGCGGGCCGAGGCGGCGAGCAACGCCCGGCTGGGCGAGAGCTTCCAACTGACTGCCGACGAGTTGGATGCGATGGAGCGTCTCGGCTGGCAGCCGCCCAGCGCCGACGGCGAACGCCCGACCCCGAACTTCTGGATCGAGCTGCCCCAGGAGGACTCCGTCCGGTTGGCGCAGATCACCGTCGGTGCGCTGCGCGATGTCTACGGGATCATGCATCCGGTGTTCTTGTCCCCGGACCATCTCGCGGAGATCCTGACCCCGCGCAAGGCCCTGACGGGCGAGACCGAGTTCGATGTCGAGGACGTCAAGGCCGTCGTGCCGGTGAGCATCGAACACCTCAACGACATGGTGTCGGAGGAGCTGCAGGAGATGTTCGGTCACCCGCCGGTGATCGACTCCGAGGGCGACTTCGCGATCCGGATCGGGTCCACGATGTTGTTCCTGCGCTCCTCGGCAGACGGCCGCGAGGTCGTCTTGTTCGCGTCGGTGGTGCACGACGTGGAGGGTCGATCGCGCGCCATGGAGGTCCTCAGCGACCTGAACACGGAGGCGCGTACCGTGAAGTTCCAGTTGGTCCGCGACCGCGTGTTCGCCACGATGTCGGTGATGGCGCATCCGTTCGTTCCGGCCCACCTGCAGCAGGCCGTCCGGATGCTCGGCGAGGTCGCCGACGGGATCGACAGCGAGTTGGCGACGAAGCTGCGCGGGCGTACCACCTTCGAAGAGACCTGAGCCGAAGTGCCCGACGAGCAGGACCCGACGAGCAGGAAGGGAGTCGATCATGAACGCCAAGGATGACGGCCCGGACGGCCGCTACCCCGACGATCAGGTGGTCGCCGGCGCGGTGGTGGTCGGCGTCGACGGTTCCGAGGACAGCCTGCGCGCCGTGCGGTACGCCCTGCGCGAGGCCAACAACTGGGACAAGGACCTGCTGATCGCCCACGCGATCGACGATTCCATCCTCGCCGGTGCCTGGGGAGTCACCTACGACCCCACGATGCTCGCCGATGCCGGAGCCGAGGTGGCCGACCAGTCCCGCGTCTATGCGATCGAGCAGGGTATCGCCCCCGAACGGGTGCGCTCGGAGGTCTTCTTGGGCAATTCGGCCGCGGTGCTGTGCCGGTTGAGCGACCACGCGCACACCGTCGTCGTCGGCCGGCGCGCGAAGAGCGGGCTGGAGCGGCTGTTCGTCGGCTCGACCAGCGTCAGCCTGGCCGGTTCCGGGCAGTGTCCGGTGATCATGGTCTCGGCGGCGACCAATCCGGAACGGACGGGCGGCAAGGGCGTGATCGGGGTCGGCATCGACAACACCGACCGGTCCAAGGAGGCGCTGCGCTATGCGTTCGTGGAGGCGACCCGCCGCGGGGCGCGGGTGCTGGCGGTGCACGCCTTCGAGGTGAATCGGCCGTTCTTCGCCGACGATGCCCAGGTCGAGCGGCGCGCCGCCGAACAGTCGGTCGCGGCGGAGGAGGGTACGCGGGCGCTGCTGGCCCCGTTCGAGGCGGAGTTCCCCGGCACCGAGACCGAGCTGCGCGTCGTTCGCTCGCACCCGGTCGACGAACTGCTCGCCCGCACCCGCGAGGTGGACCTGCTGGTGCTCGGCGTCCAGGGGCTCGGCGTACCGGGCGTGTCGCCCGGCGGCACCATCCGGGCGGTGATGGCGCACGCCGAGGCGCCGCTGGCGCTGGTCCGGCACGCGCGCCGCTGACCGCCCGGGGTGATCAGCTCGCGGCGATCAGCTCGGGGCCACGGCGACGAGGATCGCGGTCGAGCCGAGCACGGCGAGCGCGAGACCGACCTCGGCGCCGAGCGTGACGCCCAGGGTGTGCAGCCGAGTACGCGCGAGGGTGGTGCCGCCCGCACCCAGGTGGCGCAGCCGGAAGACGACTGCTCGGGCATAGCGGCGACCGTGGTTGCCGAGGAGCAGCATCGCGCCGAAGACCCCCATCTTGATCAACAACACCAGCCCGTACCACGAGGTGAGCAGCTCGACCGGGCCGCCGGCGATCGCCAGCGCGTGCACCGTGCCGGTGACCGCGAGCGTCGCGATCGCCACGGTCGCCAGCGCCGAGAACCGCGGGATCACCTCGTCGAGGTCGGCGGTCAGGTCGCTCGGAATGAGCACCGCGGCGAGCACCACCAAGCCGCCCAGCCACGCCCCGGTGGCCAGCAGGTGGCCGGCGGTGGCGATCACCTTGATCACCATCCACGGCGGCTGGACCGCGTTGGACTGGGCGACCAGCGAGAGCGCGACCACCCCGACCAGCACAAGGGTGATCACGCGCCGTCGCCCCCGGATCGGCTGCGCGACCAGCTCGGGACCGTAGAATCCGGCGACGCACAGTGCGGCCAGCCGGACCAGCAGCCACGCCCCCGACCCCGGCGCGACGACCTCGGCGTACGGCCGGCCGGCCAGCACCATCTGCACCGCCGGGGAGGCGATGGTGCCGGCGGCGAGGAGCACGATGCCTGCGGCGGCCAGCGCGACCAGGCGGCGCAGTGCCTGGCCGGCGGGCCAGACCACCGCCCAGAACAGGGCGATCCCGGCGCACAGCACGAACCCGAGATAGATCAACATCCGCACGCACCCGGTGAGGAACAGGATCAGGTCATCGCTCAGCATCGGCGGCCCGACCTCATCGCGGCATCGGGGCGTCGTACTGGACCAACACCAGCGCCTGCGGTCGCGGCAGCGCCCGCACGGTCGCCAAGCGGGGGGCCGATCCGGACTGGCAACTGCGCGCGGGCGGGTCGAGCAGCGGGCAGTTGATCCCGAGCACCGTGGGGCCGGTGACCACGATCATGACCGGGGTGGCCTCGCCGGCGGCGGCGAGCGGCCCGAGCGCGGCCAGCCAGCGGCCGGCCTTCGACGGCAGGCTCGCCGTGCCCACGCCGGAGATGCGGTACGCCAGTTGCGCGGTGTCGGCCGGCGCCGGCAGCCCGAGGCTGACGGGCGCGGCCACGCGGCCCTGCGGCACCTCGACCGGCTGATCGGCGGCGGTCACCTGCACCTGTGCTGCCACCGGCTCGGCGGAGGCGAGGGCACTGCCGGCACCGTCCAGGCGCGGCGGGCGCAACTCAAGGGACGCCGCCGGTCGCGGCAACCGCACGTACTCGACCACCCGGAAGCCGCCCTCGCTGTCCGGCGTGGCGATCATGGTCACGCCCACCCGGTCCAGCCCGGGCCCGGTGGTCGCCGCGGGCGGAGCGGGCGCGTCGGCGGTCGGCTGGGGAGCCGGGGCGGTCGGAGCGGTCGGGTCGGGGGAGTCGATCGGGCCGGGGGAGTCGGTCGGGCCGGGACTCTGCGGGGCGCCGGGGGCCGGGGGCGGGGCGGCGGTCGGCGATTGGCGTACCTGCACGGCCACCAGCACCGCGGCACCGAGCAGCGCGACGGTCGCGAGCGCGCCCGTCACGCGGCGCACAAGACCGGTCGGTCGTGCCACTTGCTGCCTCCCCCCGAAGACCGAACCGACGGCCACGCTCCGGCGAGATGTCCGACCGGTCGCGTGAAACGCGCGTCATTTCGTGATCCGCATCCTATGCTGGCGCCACGACAATCACGCCATTCGGGGGAATCGTGAACACATCATCGTGGCGCCGCTTGATCCTGCGCACCTGCGCGGTCGCGGCCGCCCTGACCATCGCACTCGCCGCGCTCGGCGCGCCGACCCGCAGCTCGGCCGCCAACGAGGCGACTGTCTATCTCGTCCAGGGGCTGCCGGGTCGCAGCCTCGACGTCAAGCTCGGGGGCAAGGAGGTCGCGAGCGGGGTCGACGGTGCGACCGTGGTCGGCCCGTTCACCGTGGCCGCCGGGCGAACGAAGATCGAGCTGGTGGACGACGACAAAGCCGTGGCCACCGCGACCGTCGACCTCGAAGCGGGGAGCAGCTCCGACGCGGTCGTGCACCTGCCCGCGGCGCCCGACGGCGACCCCGTCGTCACGCTCTACCGCAACAACCTGACTCCCGTGCAGGGCGGCAAGGCGGCCCACGCGGTGGCGCACGTCGCGGCGGTCGGCCCCGCCGACATCCGGGTGTCGGGCAAGGTCTTGTTCGCCAATGTGGCGAACGGCGAGTTCCTCTACAAGGTGGTGCCGGCCGACACCTATTCGGTCGACATCGTGCCGGCGGGCACCGACGGACCCGCGGTGATCGGGCCGATCGACCTCACGCTCAAGCCGGGGCGACTGACCTGGGCATTCGCCATCGGCGATCCCGGTCGCGATGAGATGACCGTGGTCACGCACGAGATCGACCTCGGCTCCGGCGGGGGCTCGGACCGGCCGGATGACGTGGACACCGGCGCCGGCGGACGACCGGCGTGGGATCGCTTCTGAGCGCACGGGCGGCGCTCGTCGCGCTGCTCGCGGCGGGCCTGCTCGCCGGCTGCTCCGCGGCTCCGCAGGAAGCGGCGCCGGAGCCACCCGCGGCGCGACCGGGACGCGCGGCCGATGACAGCGCCCGGTGGATCCCGGAGCGGATCGAGCTGCCCGGTCGGGGCGCGGCGCCGATCGCCGTCGCGAGCACGGTCAACGGCTCACTGGTCGTGCCCGAACGGGTCGGCGAGGTGGGCTGGTGGGACGGCAGCGCGTACGTCGGAGACCCCTACGGCTCGGTCGTGCTGGCGGGCCACGTCGACTCGATCGCCGGCGCCCCGGGCTACTTCCGTGCGCTGTGGGGCGCGCGCCTCGGCGACCGGATCGAGCTCGGCGCCGGCGCGCACCGGCAGGGCTACCGGGTCGCCGAGATTCGCAGCGTGCCCCGGGCCGAGCTGGTGGACGACGAGGAGGTGTTCGGCCAGACGGGATCTCCGCGACTGGTCATGTTGACCTGCATCGGCGAGTACGACGCGGCCGCGGGCGGGTACGCCGAGAACCTGGTCGTGGTGGCTCACCCCGAGTGAAACCGCGGCGCCGGCCACGCCCGGGGTCGGGGCGCCGATCCTCAGTTCCCGCACCCTGGCTGCGATCGGCGCCGGTGCGGCGCGACGGTTCGCCCCGGTGCTGGTACGGGTGTCCGCGCTCCGGTTCAACCAGGCGTTCGACGAGTACACGTTGTCGGTCATGCTGTACACGTGGACAACACCCCGCTCGGCGTCGCGATCGGTGCCGTCGCGGCCTCGCTCGATCCGGACAACGCCGGCGTGGCGACGGTATCGGTGGTGTTGAACACCGCGATCTCGCCGTTCGTGATCATGGCCGTCGACCGGGCGGCGCGAGGCGCGTCGGCGCGCGGGGTCGGAGCGCGGCACTGATGCGGGTGGTCACCTGGAACGCGTTGTGGCGCGATCGCGACCGGCGCCTCGATGCGCTGTGCCGTTGCCTGGCAGCCGTCCGGCCCGATGTGGTGTTGTTGCAGGAGACCTCACCTGACCATGCCGCCGCCGTGGCGCAGCGGCTCGACCTGGCGGCGACCGCCGTGCCGCCGAGGGACCGGATCAAGCCGATGCCCGGCACCGACACGATCTCGGTGCCGGCCATCCTCGCCCGGCGTCTCGACCGGAAGAAGTCGATCAAGCTCACCGGGGGTGGACCGGCGTGCTGGCTGATCACCGCCGCCGTGCCCGGGCCGGACGGCGGGGCGGTGCGGATCGGCTCGGTGCATCTCGCCGCGACTTGCGCGGCCGGCCGGATGACCCTTGACCCGGACTACCTGGCCGCCGCCCGCGGCGAGCTCGGCCACGAGGCGATCCGCGAGCCCGGCCTGCGGGAGTCGGTCGCCACCCGATTGCAGCAACTCGCGACGGTGCGCGCCGAGTTCACCGAGCAGCAGCCGTGGCTGCTGGCTGGCGACTGCAACTTCGTCCCCGCCGGGATCGAGCACCGCCACCTGCTGCGCAGCGGCGCCGTCGATGCCTGGGAGGAGGGACCACGCCCCGGCAGCCGCTGCACCATCGTGGCCGCAAACCCGCTGGTGGCCGAGACCGCGGCCGACTATCCCGACCTCCCGCCGGGATTGCCGATGCTGGACTACACCCTCGACTTTCAGTTCCACTCCGGCCACGGTGCCGCGTTGGCCGGCTGGACGATTGGCGTACCCGCACCCGGACAGGACTGGCCGAGTGATCATCTTGGGCTGGCGGTGGACTACGCCTGGAGGCCCCGACTGCGGTGAACTCATCGCCGTGGCGCACGTCGCGGGAGCATCGAAGGCAACGGTGAGTCGCCGCCGACCGGCCCACGCTCCGAGTGTAGGAGCGAAATCTCGGCCGGTGAGTCCGGTCCGGCCGGTAGGCTGGAGCCGTCATGAGCGGATCGGTGCAGGAGCAGGGGCCCGTCCTCGCCCCCGATCCCGAACTACCGGTCAGTGCCCGCGCCGACGACATCGCCGCGGCGCTGCGCGAGCATCAGGTCGTCGTCGTGGCCGGCGAGACCGGCTCGGGCAAGACGACCCAGTTGCCGAAGATCTGTCTCGCCGCCGGCCGCCGCAGCATTGCGCACACCCAGCCGCGGCGGATCGCGGCGCGCACCGTTGCCGAGCGGATCGCCGAGGAGACCCGGACCGAGCTGGGCGACCTGGTCGGCTACCAGGTGCGGTTCACCCGCCGCGCCGGTCGCGACACCCGGCTCAAGATCATGACCGACGGGGTGCTGCTGGCCGAGATCGGCCGGGACCGCGACCTGCGCCGCTACGACACGATCATCATCGACGAGGCCCACGAGCGCAGCCTGAACATCGACTTCCTGCTCGGCTACCTCAAGCAGCTCATCGCGCGGCGCCCCGAGCTGCGGGTGATCATCACCTCGGCCACGATCGACACGGACCGGTTCAGCCGGCACTTCGACGACGCGCCGGTGATCGAGGTGTCCGGGCGTACCCATCCGGTCGACATCCGCTACCGACCAGACGACGGTGCCGAGGAGGGGCAGGCCGATCCGATCGGCGCGATCACCGCCGCGGTCGACGAGCTGATCGCCGAGGGCCCGGGCGACATCTTGATCTTCCTCTCCGGCGAGCGCGAGATCCGCGACACCGCCGACGCGCTGGCCGCTGCGAAGCTGCCGGACACCGAGGTGCTGCCGCTGTACGCCCGGCTGTCCGCGGCCGAGCAGCACCGCGTCTTCCGCCCGCACCGGGGGCGGCGGATCGTGCTCGCCACCAACGTCGCCGAAACCTCGCTGACGGTTCCCGGGATCAGGTACGTGATCGACCCCGGCACCGCCCGGATCTCGCGCTACTCGGCCCGGACCAAGGTGCAGCGGCTGCCGATCGAGCCGATCTCGCAGGCCTCGGCCAACCAGCGCGCCGGACGCGCCGGCCGGACCAGCCCCGGCATCGCGATCCGGCTCTACGGCGAGGATGACTTCGCGGCTCGCCCGGAGTTCACCGAGCCCGAGATGCTGCGTACCAACCTCGCCTCGGTGATCTTGCAGATGGCCGCGGCCGGGTTGGGCGAGATCCGCGACTTCCCGTTCGTCGAGGCGCCCGACGCGGCGGCGATCGGCGACGGGCTCCGGCTGCTGCACGAGCTGGGCGCGCTGCGCGGCAAGCCGGGCAAGGGCCCGGTGCGCCTGTCGCGGATCGGGCAGCAGTTGGCGCGGATGCCGATCGACCCGCGGCTCGGCCGGATGCTGATCGCCGCGGCCGAGCAGGGCGCGCTGGCCGAGGTGTTGATCATCGTCGCCGGCCTGTCCATCCAGGACCCGCGCGAGCGCCCGGCCGAGCATCGCGAGCGGGCCGACGAACTACACCGCCGGTTCTGGGCCCCGGTCGAGCCGGGTCCCGCGGCCGGCGCGCCGGGCGAGGACGCCGAGCGCAGCGACTTCCTCGCCTGGCTGAACCTGTGGAACTACCTGACCGAACGCCAGCGATCGCTGTCGGGCAACGCGTTCCGGAGGATGTGTCGCGACGAGTTCCTGCACTTCCTGCGGATCCGGGAGTGGCAGGACCTGCACGGCCAGTTGCGCGGCATCGCCCGCGACCTCGACCTCGCGACGAATGCCGCGCCCGCCCCGCCGGACCGGGTGCACCTCGCGCTGCTGTCCGGGCTGTTGTCCAATGTCGGGCTGGCCGACCTGCGCGAGCCCACCCGCCGCTCCGGCGACCGGGGTCGGCGCCGGCCGGGTCCGCGGGAATACCTGGGCACGCGGGGCTCCCGGTTCGCGATCAACCCGGGCTCGGCCCTGGCCCGGACGCCGCCCGAGCTGGTGATGGCCGCCGAACTGGTCGAGACCGGCCGGCTGTGGGCGCGCACGGTCGCGCCGATCACCGCCGACCAGGTCGAGGAGGCCGGCGGGCATCTGCTCACCCGCACCTGGTCCGAGCCGCACTTCTCCGCCCGCTCCGGCGCCGTGCTCGCGCGCGAGCGCGTCGCCCTGCTCGGCGTACCCATCCGCAACGACAAGATGATCAACTACGGCCGGATCGATCCCGCAGCGGCCCGGGAGATCTTCATCCGGTCCGGCCTCGTGGAGGGCGAGCTGCGTACCCAGCACGGCTTCCTGGCGCACAACCGGGCGATCCGCGAGCAGGCGGAGGAGGTGGGTACGCGGTTGCGCCGGCCCGGGCTGGTCGACGACCAGACGCTGTTCGATCTCTACGACGCCCGGCTGGGCCCCGAGATCACCTCCGTCGGGCATCTCGATGCCTGGCTGCGCCGCCAGCCAGCGGCGGTGCTGGACTTCAGCGTCGACGACCTGATCGGCGACGCCGACCCCGACGCCGGCGCATTTCCGGCGCACTGGCGGATCGCCGACCTCGAGCTGGACGTCCGCTATGTCTACGAGCCCGGTGCGGGCCACGACGGGGTCCTGGTCGATGTCGATCTTGCTGTCCTGCATCGCCTCTCGCCGGCGCCGTTCTCCTGGCAGGTGCCGGGCCTGCGCGTCGAGCTGGCGACCGCGACGATCAAGAGCCTGCCGAAGCCGCTGCGGACCAGCTTCGTACCCGCGCCGGAGTACGCCGGCCGGGCGCTCGCCGAGATCGCCGGGCTCGGGATCGACCCCGAACGCGTCCCGTTCGCCGACGCGCTGGCCCGCGCCCTGACCCGCCTCGCCGCGCCGGTCGAGCCGTCCGACTTCGACCCGACGAGGTTGCCGACCCATCTGGTACCCACGTTCGTCATCCGCGGCGACGATGGCGCCGAGCTCGACTCCGGCCCCGACCTGGCCGCGCTGCAGCGCCGGCTCACCGTGGCCGCCGCGGATTCGTTGACCGCGGCCGTCGTCACCGAGCGGCCCCTCGCCAGCGGGCAGACGCAATGGTCCTTCGGTGAGATCCCCACCGAGACCGCGACGGGGCCCGCCGTCGGCCATCCCGGTCTGACCGACGAGGGGGCGGCGGTCGGGATGCGGATCTTCCCCGAACGCGGCCCGGCCGAGGCCAGCCACCGGCGCGGCATCGCCCGGCTGCTCGTCCTGACCACGCCCAATCCGGCGAACTGGGTGATCGGGCGGCTCGGCAATGCCGACAAGCTGGCGCTGACGGCCGCGCCGTACCCGGGCCTGGCCGACCTGGTCGCCGACGCGCGACTGCGCGCCGTCGCCGATCTTGCCGCGCGGGTCGACGATCCGGCCGCGATCCGCGACGAGGCAGCCTTCGCCGCGTTGCGCGAGGCGGTACGCGCCGAGGCCGCCGAGGAGACCCGCCGCGTGGTGGCCATCGCCGCCGAGACCGTCCGTGCCCACGGTGAGGTGCTTGCCGCGCTCGGCGAGCGGCCCGCGGGGGACGACGCAGCGGAGGACGTGCGGGAGCAGGTCCGCAACCTGATCTTCGACGGCTTCCTGGCCGCGACCCCGCAACCGTGGCTCGGGCAACTGCCGCGCTATCTACGCGCCGCGGCGCGCCGGCTGGCGGCGCTGCCGGGCTCGGCCGCCCGGGACGAACGGGCCGCGGCGGAGATCTGGCCGCTGGAGGACGCCTACGCCGAGCTGGTGAACGCACAGCCCGAGGGCCCGCTGTCCGACGAGGTGGCCGAGATCGGCTGGCTGTTGGAGGAGTTGCGGGTCAGCCTGTTCGCCCAGAGCCTCGGCACCCGCGTACCCGTGTCCGCGAAGCGAGTACGCTCGGCGATCGCCCGCGCCGCCCACCGGTAGGGTTGCCGACATGTTGGACCCGCGGCAGCTCTACGACCTCGCAGAACCCGCCTACGCGACATTCATGGAGCGCAATGCCGGCCGCGAGCTCGTGCTGTTGCACTTTCTCGACGGGTTCGTGGACGCCGGCCAGGTGGGCCACACGCTGGGCCAGCAGGTGCTCGAGCACAGCGAGCACGAACCGCTGGCGCACTTCGACGTCGACCAGCTCCACGACTATCGCAGCCGGCGGCCCGTGATGACCTTCGACACCGATCACTGGGAGTCGCTGCGCCCGTTCGAGCTCCGCCTGGACCGGGTCGTCGACCGTGCCGGGACCGAGTTCTTGTTGCTGACCGGGCCCGAGCCCGATGTGCAGTGGGAGCGGGTCAGCGCCGCCGTGACCGGGTTGGCGGGCGAGCTGGGGGTGGGGCTGGCCGCGACGGCGTACGGCATCCCGCTCGGCGTACCGCACACCCGCCCGACGACCATCACCGGCCACTCGACGCACGGCAACCTGGAACAGGACAATGCCTTGTGGCTCGGCCGGATCGAGGTCCCGGGCAGCCTCGGCGGTGTGCTGGAGATGCGGCTCGGCGAGGCGGGGGTACGCGCGGTCGGGCTCGCCACCCACATTCCGCACTACCTGGCCGCCGCCCCGTTCGGGCAGGCAGTGCTCGCGGCGCATCGTCGGCTGGTCGACCTGACCGGCCTCGACCTGCCCGACGACGGCCTCGCGGAGGCCGCCGAGCAGAATCTCGCCGAGATCAACACCGAGATGGCGGCCTCGGCCGAGGTCCAGCAGGTGGTCGCGGGCCTGGAGGAGCACTACGACAACAGCGGGGTCACCCAGGCCGTGCCGTCGGCCGACGAGATCGGGGCCGAACTGGAGCGCTTCCTCGCCGACCGCGACAAGCGCGAGGGTCGCTGAATGCCGACCAACATGGCCGAGCTCGCCCAACTGCTCGACCTGGAGGAGATCGAGGTCGGGCTGTTCCGCGGCGCGCAGCCGCGCACCGAGCGGCAGCGGGCGTTCGGCGGGCAGGTGCTCGCGCAGGCGCTGATGGCCGCCTCCCGCACGGTGCCGCAGGAGCGGCTGATGCATTCGCTGCACGCCTATTTCCTGCGGCCCGGGCGCACCACGACGCCGATCATCTACGACGTCGAGGCGACCCGCGACGGCGGCTCGTTCAGCTCGCGCCGGGTGCTCGCGCGACAGAACGGCGCGGTGATCTTCACGATGTCGGGCTCGTTCCACCTGCCCGAGCCGGGGCTGGAGCATGCCGATGTGATGCCCGCCGATGTCCCCGCGCCGGAGGACTGCCCGCACCTGGCCGAGGTCCAGCAGCGGTTGACCGGCCGGTCGCCGCTGACCTGGCAGTCCGAGTTCGGGGTGCTGGATTTCCGGCTGGCCGGCTCGACCCAGCCCGGGGGAGGGATCGTCGACCCCGAGCATCCGGCACGGGCACGGGTGTGGATGAAGGTCAACGAGCCGTTGCCGGCGGCAGCCGCCGGGCGGGAGGCGGTGTGGAACCAGGCGATCCTGGCCTACGCCTCCGACCTGACCCTGCTGGCCGCGGCCCTGGTGCCGCACGGCGCCACCCGCGAGGGTCTGCAGATGGCATCGCTGGACCACTCCATGTGGTTCCATCGACCGTTCAGCGTCGAGGACTGGTTGCTCTACGACCAGACCTCGCCCTCGGCGAGCGGTGCCGTCGGCCTGTCCACCGGGCGGATCTTCCAGTCCGGGGCACTCGTCGCCTCGGTCGCCCAGGAGGGGCTGATCCGGCCTAAGAGCCGTGAGGCCCGCGCGCCCGCGCAGGGCTGAGACCGCCCGCCGCCCGGGGCTCAGCGGTCGGCGCGATGCACGGCCAGGTCCTCGCGGCCGGGCGCGAGCTCTGGGCGCAGCACCCGATCGCCGTCGTAGTCGGCGAGCATCCGCCGATACGGGATCGGGGCCTCGTCGGTCACGCCGGCGAGGCGCTTGCGTACCTTCGCCTCGGCGTCGTCGGCGCCCGCCCACACCGGCGTGTCCACGCCGAGGACCGTCAGCGGCTCCAGTGGGGCCGTGCCGGTGTAGAAGAAGATGCCGTGGGTGATCGGGAACAGCAGCTCGTCGATGCCGCCGTTGACCCCGCGGCGGGCAAAGGATGTCTCGCGGTCGCCGGCCGAGGTGATCACCAGGCCGCGCTTGCCGGCCAGGCCGCCGTCGCCGTACTTGCGGGTCCGCCCGGCCGCGTCGTCCAGTCCGAACGCGAAGCCCTGGGTGTAGACCCGGTCGACCCAGCCCTTGAGGATCGCGGGCATCCCGAACCACCACAGGGGAAACATGAAGACGATCAGCTCCGCGCCTCGCAGCAGTTCTTGGTGCCGGGCGATCGTCGGGTCGAGGGTGCCCGCGGCGATGGCCTGCGCGGCGTGGGTGCCCACCGGGCCGGTGATCGCCGACAGCCCGTAGTCGCCGGGTCGGACCACCGGGTCCCAGTCGATCGCGGCCAGGTCGATCACGTCGACATCGTGGCCGGTCGAGACGAGCTCGTCCTCGGCGGCCGCGAGCAGCCGGGCGGTCAGCGAGGTGGGCGAGGGCGGCGCGGCGACGATCAGGGTCTGCATGTCCTCGACGCTAGCCAGCGCGTATCAACTTCGGAAGTACGGTCTTTTCTGCCACTATGGTGCGCAATCGAAAGTATTGGACGGTGCGTCGTGCGGGATGCGGTACGCCGGGCGGCCGAGATCTGCCCGATCGAGGTCGGCGTGGCGATCGCCGGCGGCGACTGGAAGCTGACCGCCGTGTCGAAGCTGAGCGACGGTCCGCTGCGCTTCGGCGAGCTGCAGCGCTCGATCGGCCCCGTGTCGGCGAAGACGCTGACCCGCCAGCTCCGGGCGCTGGAGGCGGACGGCGTGATCACCCGGACCGTTCACCCGGAGGTGCCTCCGCGGGTGGAGTACGCCCTGACCGATGCCGGCCGCGACCTGGCCCGGGTGGCCGATGCGGTCGGGGAGTGGGGTCGGCGCTACCTGGCCGACCCCCGAACGCACTGACGCGCCGGTCGGGGACCGGCGCGTCAGTGAGTGGGCCTGCTCAGGCGGCGAGGTCGCCCTTGCGGAGCTTGGCGATCGCGTGCCGCTCGATCTGGCGTACCCGCTCGGCGGTGATGCCCCAGATCGCGCCGATGTCGGCGAGCTTGGCCTGCCGGCCGTCCACCAGGCCGTAGCGGCGGCGGACCACATCGGCCGAGCGCTCGTCGAGGCTGTCCAACATCGCCTCCAGCCGGGCGGACTCCTCGGCGTTCAGCACCATCTCGTCCGGGCCCGGCATGGGCTCGCGGGCGATCAGGTCGCCGAGCGCGGTGTCGCCGTCCTCCTCGACGGGGGCGTCGAGCGAGACGTGGTCGCGGCCGTAGCGGATCAGATCCACCACCCGGCCGGGCTCCACGTCCATCTCCGCGGCGATCTCGTCCAGCTCCGGCTCCCGCCCGAGCTTGCGCTCCAGGTTCCGGCGTACCGCGTTCACCTGGTTGACCTGCTCGGCGACGTGCACCGGCAGGCGGACGATCCGGCCCTGCTGGGCGATGCCGCGGCTGATCGACTGCTTGACCCACCAGGTGGCGTAGGTGGAGAACTTGAAGCCCTTGGCGTAGTCGAACTTCTCCACCGCGCGGATCAGGCCGGTGTTGCCCTCCTGCACCAGGTCGAGCAGCGGCATCTGCGAGCGGCCGTACTTGCGGGCCACGGAGACGACGAGCCGCAGGTTCGCGCTGATGAAGCGCTGCTGGGCACGCTCGCCCTCCTCGGCGAGCTGCTCCAGCTCCTCGCGGCTGACGCGGCGCGCCCGGCCGGCGGCTTCGCGCCGGTCGGCGGGGGTCACGGTGCCGTCCAGCAGCTTCCGTGCGTACAGACCCACCTCGATCGCCCGGGCCAGCTCGACCTCTTCCGCGGCGGTCAGCAGCGGGGTCTTCGCGATGCCGTCCAGGTAGAGACCGACCGCGTCCTTCCCGTCGATGCCGTCGTTCGCTCGCTGGCGCGGTGCTGTGGTGATGGCCATCGGTTCCCTTTCGTTCGGGTTCACCACTCACAACGCCCGAACGGGGCCGAAGGATTCCCGAATCTCCCTGACCCGACCCTGAGAGGACCGCGGTGGCACGAGCCACCGCGCCGCCCAGACCGTGGTCCGACGCGCGCTCAGGCGCGCAGTGCGCGCAGCGTCAGGATCTGCTCCGCCCGCCCCCAGGCGCCGCGCTCGTCGAACAGCGTCGTGCTGGTCAGGCCCACCCCGGTCTCGCCCCAGACCACGTCGACGACCAGGCCGAGCCAGCCGCCGATCGGCTGCCGGTACAGGTGGACGGTGAGATCGGTGTTCGGATAGAGCCACTCCCGCGGGTCGCGCCGCGGCGCGACCCCGTTGGCGGTGTCGATCAGCCCGGCCAGTCGGGCCAGATCGCTCACCGGGCCGCGGTCGCGCAGCGCCACGTCGGTGCCCAGCCAGACCTCGCCGTGCCCGGGCTCGGGCGGGCGTACCGGCCGGACCCGGAGGGAGTCGATGTAACCGCCGCCCCAGTCGGTGGCCAGCGGGGTCGACGGCAACAGGTCCGGGGTCGGCGGTGGCGGCGGCGCACCGCCGGCCACCGCGGAGGTGTCGGAGGCGACCAGGCGCCAACCGGTGGCGCGGAGGAAGGCGCGGCCGCCCGCGCTGGCCTCGGCCTGGACGAGTTCGATGGTGCGGCCGGGCCGCAGGGTGCGGACCTCGATCGTGAACTCGGCCAACGGGATCTTGCCCAGGATGTCGAAGGAGACGCGCGCGAGCTGCAGATCGGTCCGCGGCTCGTGGTCGAGCAGTTCCTGGACCAGCAGGCCGCCGATCGGTGCCATGTGCTGTTCGTCGCGGGCCCACGCGCCCTCGGTGTGCGCGGTCGGGGCGTACCGCCCGTCGCCGAGACTGCGGAAATACGGGTCTGCGGGAATCGCCGCCGGCTGCTGCACGGCGCCAGCCTGCCGGATGCGAGCGCCGGCTGGGCACGGGGGTCGTCCCACGGAGCGGACGCCGTCCACGCCGTGGCCATTGTCTGGTGAGCTTGTAGACAAGACGGACTTACTTCGGTTTCTCGGAAGGCCCTGACCATGCGCAATCTGATCGTTCTCGCCGTCGTCGGCTTCATCGCCCAGCTCGTCGACGGCTCGCTGGGCATGGCCTACGGCGTCACGTCCTCGACCCTGCTGCTCGCGGTCGGCCTCGCCCCGGCCGCGGCGTCCGCGGCCGTGCACTTCTCCGAGATCGGCACCTCGCTGGTCTCGGGCATCTCCCACTTCAAGCTGGGCAATGTCGACTGGCGGGTCGTCGGCACGATGGCGGTGCCCGGCGGCATCGCGGCCTTCATCGGCGCGACCTTCCTGTCCTCGATCGACGGCGATGTCGCCAAGCCCTGGGTGGCGGTGCTGCTGCTCGCGCTCGGGGCGTACGTGATCTTCCGGTTCCTGCGCCTCGGCGGTCGGCGGCCGACCTTCCGCGGGCGCCCCCGCACCGCGCTGCTGGTGCCGCTGGCCGGGGTCGCGGGCCTGCTGGACGCCCTGGGCGGCGGCGGCTGGGGTCCGGTCGGTACGCCCACGCTGCTGGCCTCGGGGCGGCTGGAGCCGCGCAAGGTGATCGGCTCGATCGACACCTCCGAGTTCGTCGTCGCCGTCGGCGGATCGCTCGGCTTCCTGTTCGCCCTCGGCAGCCAGGGCATCGACTTCCGGATCGCGCTGGCGCTGCTGGTCGGCGGGGTGCTCGCCGCCCCGGTCGCGGCCTGGCTCGCCAAGCGGCTGCCGGGTCGGGTGCTGGCCGTCGCCGCCGGTGGCCTGATCATCGTGACGAATACCAACACCCTGCTGGGCGCGTTCGACGTCTCGGGCGCGATCCGGGCGACGGTGCTGATCGTGCTGGCGGTCGTCTGGGTCAGCCTGATCGTCTGGGCGGTACGCCAGGAGCGGGCCTCCCGGCGTACCGATCCGGACCTGACGGAGGCCGCCGCCTGAGTCGCTGCGCGCCGATCCGCGTCGCGGATGCCAGACTGGCCCCGTGCGGATCACAGCGAAATCGGACTACGGCGTCCGGGCGATGATCGAGATCGCCCGCCGCGATGCCGACGGTCCGATCAACGCCGAGGAGATCGGCACCGCCCAGGACATCCCGCGCGGGTTCTTGCTGGCGATCCTGGCCGACCTGCGCCGGGCGGGCGTGCTGCTCTCGCTCCGCGGACCGTCCGGCGGCTGGCGACTGGCCCGTCCCGCCGCCGAGATCAGTGTCGCCGAGGTGATCCGCAGCATCGACGGGCCGCTGGTCAGCGTGCACGGGCTGCGGCCGGAGGCCGTCGACTACAACGAGACCGCAACCCCGCTGCAACTCGTCTGGATCGCCGCCCGGTCCAGCCTGCGCGACGTCTTGGAGAACGTGTCCGTCGGCGACCTGGCCGCCGGGGAGCTTCCCGCGCCGATCGCCGGCCGAACCGTGGACGAGGACGCCTGGCAACCGCGCTGAGGGCGCCCGATCAGAACTCGAAATCGCTGTCGCGGAACTCGCCCGCGGGGCGGTCCTCGCCGCTCGCCTGAGCGGCCGTGCGCAGCTCGACCCGACGGATCTTGCCGCTGATCGTCTTGGGCAGCTCGCCGAACTCCAGCCGGCGGATCCGCTTGTAGGGCGCGAGGTGCTCGCGCGCATAGCCGAGGATGTCGCGGGCGGTCTCGGCGCTCGGCTCGTGCCCGGCCGCGAGCACCACATGGGCCTTCGGCGCGGCGAGCCGCGTCGGGTCGGGTGCGGGGACGACGGCGGCCTCGGCGACGGCCGGGTGTTCGATCAGCACCGACTCCAGTTCGAACGGGCTGATCCGGTAGTCACTGGCCTTGAAGACGTCGTCGGCCCGCCCGACATAGGTCAGATAGCCGTCGGCGTCGATCGAGACCACGTCGCCGGTGTGGTAGACCCCGCCCGCGAAGGCATCGGCGTTCAGCTCGTCGCTGGAGGCGTCGGCGGTGTCGCGGTAGCCGGTCATCAGCGGCAGCGGTCGCGGGTCCAGGCGCAGACACAGCTCGCCCTCGTCGGTGCGCTCCTGTCCGGTCGCCGGGTCGATCAGCACCACGTCGAAGCCGGGCAGCGGCCGCCCCATCGAGCCCTCGCGCAATGGCTGACCGGGCGGGTTGGCGACCTGGGCCGTGGTCTCGGTCTGCCCGTAGCCGTCGCGAATCGTCAGGCCCCACGCCCGGCGGACGTGCTCGATCACCTCGGGGTTCAGCGGCTCGCCGGCGCTGAGCAGTTCGCGAAGCCCGGTGGCGGTGGGATCGATCCGGCCCAGGTCGGCCTGGACCAGCATCCGCCACACGGTCGGCGGCGCGCAGAAGGTGTTCACGCCGGTGCGGGTGATCACGTCGAGCAGCTTGCCGGGGTCGAATCGCGCGTAGTCGAAGATCAGCACGGTCGCTCCCGCCAGCCACGGCGCGAAGACATTCGACCAGGCGTGCTTGGCCCAGCCGGGGGAGGAGATGTTCAGGTGCACATCGCCCGGCTGCAGGCCCAGCCAGTACATGGTGGTCAGGTGGCCGATCGGGTAGGAGGTCGCGGTGTGTTCGACCAGCTTGGGCCGGGCCGTGGTGCCCGAGGTGAAGTAGAGCAGGAGTTGATCATCGCCGCGACGGGCGGGTGGCTCGGGCGCGGAACCCGGATCGCGGGTGGAGGACTCGGCGAGATCGCGCCAGCCCTCGGGCACGCTCTCCCCGTCGGCCGCCACCGCGACCCGCACCGGATCGCCGGGCAGGTCGGCGAACTTCGCCGCGTCGGAGGCATGCGCGATGATCAGCTTCGCCCGGCCGCGATCGACCCGGTCGGCGAGGTCGGCAGGGGAGAGCTGCGGGGTGGCGGGGATGATCACCGCACCGAGTCGCATCGCGCCGAGCATCACCTCCCACAGCGGAACCGTGTTGCCGAGCACCAGCAACAGCCGGTCGCCCGCCGCGAGTCCGAGCTCGGCCAGATAGGCGGCTGCACTCCGGGAGCGCTCGGCCAGTTCGGCGAAGGTCAACCTGTGGTCGCGCTCCCCGTCGGTGATCCACAGCGCCACCTGGTCCGGACGCTCCTCGGCCAGCCCGTCGAACCAGTCGGTGGCGAAGTTGTAGCGCTCGGGCCGGGGCCATGCGAAGCCCGCGCGGGCGGAGTCGGCATCCTCGCGGTTGGCCAGGAGGAAGTCGCGGGCGGCGCGGACATCGGGATGCAGGGGCATCGGTGCTCCTTCGCTCGGGGCGCGGTGCGGTCATCGTAACCGGGCGGGCGAGCCCGAGGGCGATCAGGAAAGCCGGCCCGGTCCGATCGCGGCCACCGGCTGGGCGGCGGGTACGCCGGAGCCGTCGCGGCGGCCCTCGGCGGCGGGCAGCTCCACGGGCGAGCCGCCGGAGGTGGTGGCCAGGGCGGGAGCCGGGCCGGCCCAGGCGAGCAACAGCCGGTCCTCCCCGCGCAGGAACCGGTGGCAGCGCACGCCGCCGGTGGCGCGGCCCTTCCCCGGGTACTCCGCGAACGGTGTGACCTTGACCGTGCCCGCATCGGTTCCCGGCAGCGCGTCGGCCGCGCCGGCGATGCTGACCAGGACCGCGTCGTCACCGGACACCGCGCCGAACCAGATCGCCCGCGCGCCAGCCCCGAGCTTGATCCCGGCGACCCCGCCGCCAGCCCGACCCTGCGGGCGGACCAGCGAGGCCGGGTAGTGCAGCAACTGGCCGTCGGAGGAGACGAAGACCAGCTCGGCGTCGGGGTCGGTGACCTGCACCGCACCTACCAGTTCGTCGCCGTCGGCGAGCCGGATGATCTCCCAGGCGTCCTTGTTCACCGCCTCGGGCAGCACACGCTTGACCACCCCGCCGGCGGTGCCCACGGCCAGCCCGGGGCCGTCCGGGTCCAGCGTCGTCAGCGCCAGTGCGCGCTCGCCCGCCTCCAGCATGATCAGCTCCGCCAGCGGCGCGCCGCCCTGCAGATTCGGGGCGCCCGCCACATCGGCCAGGGTGGGCAGGTCGATCGCATTCATCCGCAGCAGCCGGCCGGCGCTGGTGATCACGCCGAGATCCGCACGGGCGGTCGTGGTGATCATGGAGGTGATCACGTCGTGTGCCGCCCGCGTCTCGGGCTGCCCGAGTGGCTCCGCATTCGTCGTCCGGGCGATCAGTCCGGTTCCCGACAACACCACGTGGCAGGGGTCGTCGGCAATCTCCAGTGGCGCGGCGGACGCGGTCGGTCGGGCGCCGGAGGAGGCCAGCAGGACGGTACGCCGAGGCGTACCGAATCGCTTGGCGACCTCGGCGAGTTCGTCGCCGACCACACCACGCAGTCGGTCGTCGTTGTCGATGATCTCGCCCAGCTCGGCGATGGTCGCGCGCAGCTCGTCGCGCTCGGACTCCAGCTCGATCCGGCTGTACCGGGTCAGTCGACGCAACTGCATGTCGAGGATGTGGTTGGCCTGGGTCTCGGTCAGCTCGAAGACCTCGATCAGTCGCCCGCGCGCCGCGGCCGCGTCGTCGGCGCCGCGGATGATCGCGATCACGTCGTCGATGTCGAGGATCGCGATCAGCAGGCCCTCGACCAGGTGCAGCCGGTCCAGCGCCTTGTCCCGGGCGAATCGGGTCCTGCGCAGCACCACGTCGAGGCGGTGGTCCAGGAAGATCTGCAACAGCTCCCGCAGGCTCAGCGTCCGCGGCTGCCCGTCGACCAGCGCCACGTTGTTGATCGAGAACGAGTCCTCGAGCTTCGTCCGGGCATAGAGCTGATCGAGCAGCGCGTCGGGATTGAAGCCGTTCTTCACCTCGATCACCAGGCGGGTGGGATTCTCCAGATCTCCGAGGTCCTTCACATCGGCGATGCCCTGCAGCTTCTTCGACTGCACCAGCGCCTTGATCTGTTCGATGATCTTCTCCGCGCCCACCCCGTAGGGCAGCTCGTTGATCACGATCCCCTTGCGGCGCGGGGAGGTCTGCTCGATCCGGGCGCTGGCCCGGATCCGGAAGCTGCCGCGGCCCGTGGCATAGGCGTCGGCGATCCCGTCCAGCCCGATGATCTTGCCGCCGGACGGCAGATCGGGGCCGGGCACGAACCGCATCAGCGTGTCGAGCTGGGCATTCGGGTGCTTCAGCAGGTGCCGCAACGCCTGCACCACCTCGACCAGATTGTGCGGCGGCATGTTGGTCGCCATCCCGACGGCGATCCCGGCGGCGCCGTTCACCAGTAGATTCGGGATCGCGGCGGGCAGCACGACCGGCTCGGAGTCCTTGCCGTCGTAGTTCGGCCGGAAGTCGACGGTGTCCTGATCGAGCTCGGCCGTCATCGCCTGCGCGGAGGTGGCCATCCGGCACTCGGTGTAGCGCATCGCGGCGGGGCCGGCGTCGGGGGAGCCGAAGTTGCCGTGCGGGTCCACCAGCGGCAGCCGCATCACCCAGGGCTGGGCGATCCGGACCAGCGCGTCATAGATCGCGACATCGCTGTGCGGGTGGAGCTTGCCCATCACCTCGCCCACGACGCGGGCGCACTTGACGTGCCCGCGGTCCGGGCGCAGGCCCATCTCGTCCATCGAGTACAGGATCCGTCGCTGCACCGGCTTCAACCCGTCGCGCGCATCCGGCAGGGCCCGCGCATAGATCACCGAGTAGGCGTACTCGAGGAAGCTCGTCTGCATCTCCGAGGAGACGTCGACATCGAGGATCCGTTCGGTGAAGTCGTCCTCCACGGTCGGCGTCTTCTTCCGGGCCATCGGCGCGGGTGCTCCTTCCTCAGCTTCGGTACGCCCCGCGGGCGAACCAAGCGATTCTCTCGCGCGCGGGCGGGCCGACCCCGGACCGTGCCGCGCGTGTCGCGGCCGATCAGGCGTGCTCGGCGACCCGCGCCCCGAGGGCACGGCCGAGCGCGGCCCCGTCCGGCCCGCGCACCTCCGGCGTGTCACCCGCGACCGGCGGATCCTCCAGGCCGACCGGGGTGCCGTGGGCGAGCACCTGCTCGCCCGGCGTCAACTGGCGGATCGCGATCGCGCGCACCCGGTCGGGATTGGCCTGGGCGAAGCCGCCGTAGATGCTCGGGTCGTGCTGCCCGTCGTCGCCGACCAGCAGCCAGGCGACATTGGGGAACTCCTCGGCGAGCCGGGCGAGCATTCGTTCCTTGTGCTCGCGACCGCTGCGGAACCAGCCGGTGTTGGTCGGCCCCCAGTCGGTGAGCAGCAACGGCCCGAGCGGGAACCGATGGTGCTTGAGGAAACGGACCAGGGTCGGCGCCACATTCCATGCGCCGGTGGACAGATAGAAGATCGGCGAGCCCGGATGGTCGGCCAGCAGGCGACGGTAGAGCTCGGCCATCCCCGGCACCGACTGCCGGGCGGTCTCGTGCAGCACGAAGGTGTTCCACGCCGCGAGCAGGGGGCGCGGGAGCGAGGTCGAGATCACCGTGTCGTCGATGTCGCTGACGATCCCGAAGTCGTCGGTCGGGTCGATGATCAACAGCGGGACCTCGACCTCGTCGCCGCCGGTCGGGCGGATCATCGCCCGGTGCCAGCCGGGGGTCAGGCCGCGGTGGGCCAGGCGCACGTCGACGAACCCGCCGCGGCCGGAACGCCCCTGCCAGGTGGTGTCGCCGATGCGTACCTCGATCGGGGCGAACTCGGCCGGGGCGGTGATGAAGTTGCGCCACCCGCGGCGGTTCAGCAGCGCCTCGGCAAGCTGACCGTGCTTGCGCGGATCGGGGCTGAGCACCACCCGGCACAGGATCCGGACGAAGGCGGGGCTGCCGTAGCTGATGTAGCCGATCACCCGCTCCCGCCAGCCGAGGTTGCGGACGAGCCGGCCAACCAGGCGCGTCAGAGCGTCCTCGATCCGGGCCGCGAAGAACGGCCTGTTCGTCGACATGGCCCCGACCCTACTCAATTGCGCCCCGTGCACTTGCCCGGACCCGGAGCCCGACCGGCTCCTGCCGCGGTGATCCCCGCGGTGATCATCGGGCCTCGTCGGCGCGGACCAGCGCGAAGTGCCCATCGCCGCGGGTGGACTCCGACACGTTCCACACGTCGGGGCCCTTGGCGTGGTCGCTGGCATAGCGCAGCATGAACTCGGTCGGCCGCGGCTGCTGGTCGAGGTCGAGCCAGCGGTAGTTGAACTCCAGCAGCGCCCGCTCGACCGTGCCGGCGCCCGCCAGCCGCTCGCGGATGGTCTGCGCCGTGCGGCCGCGGTCGGAGAAGCGGTCATAGATCCGGCACTCGCAGAAGTAGCTGAGGGTGCCGATCTCGCCGGGCCCGCTCACCCCGGCGTCGCCGACCCGCTCGCCGACGGCGCGGCCGATCCGCGCGTACTCGGCGGCCGATGCCCAGTTGCCGGTGACCCGCGAGGACGGCCACGGTACGCCCGGCCGAACGTCGATCGCGATGCCCGCCGCGGCGAGCGCCGCGCACGCGCACAGGGCGGCCAGCGGCACCCGGACCGAGAGATCGGCGCTGCCGCGCGCCAGGGCGTACCACCGGCCGAGCAGCAGCACCGCCGCCATGGTCAGCCCGGTGATCGGCGCGACGTAGTACCACGAGTACGGGCCGACGCCGAGCAGCGAATACGCCACGTAGTAGCCGATCGCGCCGCAGCCCAGCGCCGCGAAGGCCGACGGTACGCCGAAGGAGTCCCAGCGTCGGGCGAACCGCACCCCGAACCACGCGAGCGTCAACGTGATGCCCAGCGCGGCGATCGCCACCGCGACCAGGACCCGCACCGGATCGGAATGGAAGTGGCGGACCAGCCCGGTCGTGAAGGTCCACTCGCCGAACAGCCCGCGCTGGGCCTGCTTGATCACCAGCGTGTCGGGGATGAACGAACCGAGCGCGACCCAACTGTAGGCAAACCACGGCACGGTGACCGCGACCCCCACCGCCGCCGAGAGCCACAGCCGGCGCCGGATCGCGCCCGCCGCCACGGCGATCACCAGCACGAAGACGATCAGATCGAGCCGGACCAGCACCGCGAGGCCCGCGACGATGCCGTAGAGCACGGGGCGCCGCTCGACCGCCGCGACCACCAGCCAGGCGAGCGCCGTCGGGATCAGCAGCACCTCCAGGCCGAGCGAGGACACCACATAGGGATTGGTGGCCGCGCCGACCAGGCCGACCGCGCCGACCCAGCCGGGCATCCTCGCCGCGCGCACCAGCCGCGACCAGGCCCAGCCCAGCAGCGCGCCGGCCAGCACCGACTGGGCGCCCAGCGCCGCGACCGCGTGCGGCGCGCCGCTGAGCAGCGACGCCCGGGTCAGCGCGGCGAGGGTCAACACGTTCAGCGGCGAGGTGGCCGAGTTGGCCGTGATGCCGGGCACCAGGCCCCACTCGCCGCGCACCGCGAGGTTCCGCGCGTAGGACAGCGTGATGTAGATGTCGTCGCCGAGGCTGTCGCGGACGAGCCAGAACGCGGCGCCGCCGAGCACCGCGCCGAGCACGGGCAGCCACCAGCGCGACGGGTGGAGCCGGGTGAACACGGCGGGCAGCCTACGCGGCCGCACTCGGGCGTGCGACAAGGTGAAGTGGCCGGCGACGCCGCGCGGGGATCTGCTGCCCCGGGGTGGCCAGCCCGTACGCTTGCGCCGTGACGACACCACGGCCGGAGCCAGCCGAGGGAGCGTATCCGCGCGAGTGGGAGGCCGATGTCCTGCTGTCGGACGGGGCCGTCGCCCATCTGCGCCCGATCACCCCGGCCGATGCCGGGTTGTTGGTGGAGTTCTATGCGCGGGTCTCGCCCGAGTCGAAGTACCTGCGGTTCTTCGCGCCGTATCCGGTGCTGTCGGAATCAGATGTGCAGCGGTTCACCACGGTCGACCACGTCGATCGCGTCGCGTTGATCATCACGGTGGCGAATCCGGACGGTACGCAGCGGATGCTTGCCGTCGGCCGGTTCGACCGGATCGGGCCGGACGAGGCCGAGGTGGCCTTTCTGGTCGAGGACTCCCAGCAGGGCCGCGGCATCGGGCAACTGTTGCTGGAACACCTGGCCGTCGCCGCGCGGCAGCGCGGGATCGGCCGGTTCGTCGCCGAGGTCCTGCCGCAGAACCGGCGGATGGCGCAGGTTTTCGCCGATGCGGGCTATCACGTGCACAAGGAGTTCGACGACGGCGTGATCATGGTCGAGTTCCCCATCCTCGCCACGGACACCGCGGTCGGGGTGATGGAGCGGCGCGAACACCGGGCTGAGGCGGCATCGGTACGCCGGTTGGTCAGCCCGGCCCGCCTCGCGCTGGTCGGCGTACCCGACCGGATCGCGCTGCTGGAGCGCCAGCTCGCCGGATCCGGATACACCGGCGAGGTGATCATGGTCGGCTCGGACCTGCCGGCGGCGGGCACGGTCACCCGCGCGGCATCGATGGCCGATATCGAAGGGGAGATCGATCTCGTCGTGGTCTGTGCGCCCGCGGCGAAGGTCCGGGCGCTGCTGCTCGATGCGGCGTACCACAAGGCCCACGGGGTGGTGGTGCTGACCGGCGGCGATCCCGACCCGCGGACCCGGCCGCGCGACTTCGCCGAGGACCTGGTCGGCATGGCCCGCTCCTACGGACTGCGGATGCTCGGTCCGGACGCGCTCGGCCTGATCAACACCGACCCCGCCGTCCGGATGAACGCGAGCCCCGCACCCGCCCCGCGGCCCGGCGCCATCGGGCTGCTCACCCAGTCCTCGCCGATCGCGGTCACCCTGCTCACCGCCGCCCACCGTGACGGCGTCGGCATCTCGACCTTCTTCAGCTCCGGCATCTATGCCGATGTCTCGGTCAACGACGTGATGCAGTACTGGCAGGACGACGACGACACGGCGGTCTGCGTGTTGTCGGTGGACCGGATCGGCAACCCGCGCAAGTTCTCCCGGATCGTGCGCCGGCTCGCCCGGCGCAAGCCGGTGGTGCTGTTCGCGCCGGGACGGTCCCAGCGGGCCAGTCACGAGGGCGCCCGCGGTGGCCTCGCCGCCGCTCCCTCGGAGGCGATCGATGCGCTGTTCCGACAGTCCGGAGTGATCGTCTCCGAGCGGCGCGACCAGATGCTCGCCGTCGCCCTGATCCTCGCCCGGCAGCCGCTCCCGCGCGGCGAGCGGGTACGCCTGATCAGCAACTCGCCCTCGCTGCTGCGGCACATGGGACGGTTCGCCGAGCGGTCGGGCCTGATCGCCGACGATCCGGTGCTGGTGCCGCGCGACACCACGCCGCAGGGTTATGTCGACGCGGCGGAACGGGCGCTGGGCGCCGAGGACAGCGATGCCGTGCTGGTCGCCACGGTCGATCCGTTCGGGGTGCTCGGCGGCGGGGTGCGAGAGGCCCTGGGCGGCCTGGCCGGGCGGACCGACAAGCCGCTGCTCGGCGTCTTCGTCGACTTCGACGAGAGCGTCCCCGCCGATGACCGGCCGGACGGCCGCGGACAACTGCCGGTGTTCAGCAGCTATGTCGACGCGCTCGCCGGGCTCGCGGCGGCCACGGCGTACGCCCGCTGGCGCGACCGCGACGCGGGCGCGGTGCCGCTGCTCGATCACGACGTGCCCGCCGCTCGCCGGGTCATCTCGGCGGTGCTGCGCGAGGCGCCCGACGGGCGCGAGTGCACCCCGGAGGAGACGACCGCGATCCTGCGGGCCTATGGGATCAACCCGGTGCCGAGCTACCCGGTCTCCTCGCTCGCCGACGCCGACGAGCGCGCCCGCGACCTCGGCTGGAGCGTGGTGTTGAAGGCGTCCTCGCCCGCCGTCCGCGGGCAGCGCGATCTCGCCGCCGTCCATCGCAACATCGATGACCCCGACGAGATGGCCGAGGCCTGGCGCGACCTGGCGAACGTCACCGCCCAGTTGGTCACCACCGACGCCGCCGAGGGCGCGCCGGACTGGACCGAGATCGCCCGGCCGGTCGTCCAGGCGATGATGCCCCCGGGCACCTCGCTGGTGCTGCGGAGCCGCGAGGATCCCTCGTTCGGGCCGATCATCTCGGTCGGCGTTGCGGGCATCGCCGAGGAGCTGCTCGGCGACACCAGCTATCGCGTACCGCCGCTGACCACCCAGGATGCGCGGGCGATGGTCCGCGACCTGCGGGCGGCGCCGGTGCTGTTCGGCCGGCACGGGGCGGCCGGCGTCGACGTCGCGGGGGTGGAGGACGTGCTGCACCGGTTGGCCCAGTTGGCCGCGGATCTGCCGCAGGTCGCGCAGTGCACCCTCAGCCCGGTGATCGCCTCGACCCACCAGGTCGCCGTCGCCGGCGCGCGGATCACCCTCGCGCCGACGGCCGACGAACGCGACGCCCGGTCCCGGCGCCTCGGCTGAGGCCCGGACCGGGGCGCGGCCAGTGACCGGGCGCCGAGCGTGTGAGAATGGATCGGTGACTTCGTTGCAACGAGCCGGATCCCGGGCCGCCCTGCGCGCCGAGATCGACGCCTGCGGGTACTTCCCCGATCTCGTCGAGGACACGGTGCTGCTGGCCCTCGGTGACGAACCGATCGATGCGTTCGTGGTGCACCACGAGCCGACCTTCAACCGCGACGAGATCCGGCGCCACCTGACCATCCTGGTGCTGACGCCCACGCGGTTGTTGGTGGGTCACACCGACGAGCAGCCCGGTGAGGGCCCGAATGCGCAGGCCGCCTCCTCGACGGAGTCGGTGCGGCTGGACCGGATCGGCAGCGTCACCGTGACGCGCGTGGTCACCGCTCCGGAGAGCTATCGTCCCGGCGCCTCCACGGCCGAGGCCTGGCTGACCGTGGGCTGGGGCGTGATGAACCGGATCGACCTCGAACCGGCCGGCTGCTCGGACCCGAACTGCGAGGCCGACCACGGCTACACCGGCACCTCGACGACGGAGGACCTGATGGTGCGGATGAGTGTCGCCGCCGATGGTCAGGGCCCGGTCAACGATCTGATCCACCTGGGCACCCTGCTGCAGCAGCGGACCGGGGTCGGCGGCGTGCGCTCCGTCTCCGGCCCGGTCGAACAATCCGGGGGCCTCGGGGGGTCGGCCACCCGGTGAGCCGCGACGAGACAACCTCCGTCCCGACCGAGCTGCCCGTGGTCCCGCACTACGGCACGCGTACCCTCGCGGATCTGCTGCCCAGCATCGCCCACCAACTCGGCCACGGCGGCGAGGATCGGGTCGGGATCGGTCCGGGCGAGCGCTTCGTGGTGCTGCTGATCGACGGGCTCGGCACCGAACAGCTCGAACAGGTCGCCTCGCGTGCACCATTCCTCGCCGGCGCGCTGCGTCGCGGGGGCCAGGTGATCACCGCGGCGGTGCCCAGCACGACGGTGACCAGCCTGACCAGCCTCGGCACGGGCCTGCCGCCGGGCGAGCACGGCGTTGCCGGATTCACCTTCTGGCTGCCCGAGGAGCGCGAGGTCGTCGCGCCGCTGTTCTGGGAGTCGGCGCTCGGCCCGTTGGAACTGCAGCCGCGCGAGACGGAGTTGCAGCGCCTCGCGGCCTCCGGGGTTGCCGTCTCCTCGGTGCTGCCGAGCAGGTTCGAGAACAGCGTGCTCACCGTTGCGGGCCTGCGCGGCGGCGATTTCGTCGGCGTCGCCGAGGACGCGGACTCCGCGCAGCGGATCGAGGCCGTGGCCGCCGCCGCGACCCGGGCCCCGCAGACCCTGGTCTATGCCTACGAACGCGAGCTCGATCATTGCGGGCATGCCTACGGGTGGCAGTCCGAGGAGTGGCTGGAGTGTCTGATCCGGATCGATCGCTGGGCCTCGTGGCTGCGGGCCGAGCTTCCCGAGGACGTGCGTCTGATCATCACCGGCGACCACGGGATGGTCGACGTGCCGGCGGAGAACCGGCTGCTGGTCCAGGATGAGACCGGCCTGCTCGACGGAGTACACCGGCTGGCCGGCGAGGGCCGGTTTCGCCAGATCTATCTCGACCAGGGTGTCTCCGCGGTCGAGGTGGGGGAGCGCTGGGCCCGCCGATTGGGCGAACGCGCCTGGGTACGCACCCGCGACGAGGCCGTCGAGGACGGCTGGCTGGGCGAGCTCGACCCGCGAGTGGCGGCGCGATTCGGCGACGTGCTGGTGGCGATGGCGGGCAACTGGGCGGTGATGACCCGCGAGATGCCGGGCGAGTTCGGTCTGGTCGGGATGCACGGCTCGCTGACCGCGGCCGAGATGCTGGTGCCGCTGCTGCAGCCCTGACAGCGACCGGCCTGCCCTAGACATCAGATCTTTTTGTGTAAGGATTGGCCCAGCGGTCAGCGTCGTCCGCCGACGAGTCCGCAGATGGCCCCCAGTCCCCGCATGATCCCCCCGGGAGTGTCTGATGTCTCGTCCCCATGACCCCACCCGCCGTCGACTGCTACAGGCCGGCGGGGCATTCGTCCTCGTCTCGGCGGCCGCGCCGGCACTGCGCGTCCTACCGGCCCACGCCGCACCCTCGCCCACCGGCCCGCTGGCCGCGGGCAAGCTACCGGCCGTGCCCGATGGTGCGCTGTGGTACGCGCGGCCGGGGCTCGACTGGCAGTCCGAGGCGCTGCCCATCGGCAATGCGCGACTCGGCGCCATGCTGTTCGGTGACCCCGCGAACGAGCGGATGCAGTTCAACGAGCAGAGCCTGTGGGGCGGGCTGAACAATTACGACAATGCGCTCGCCGGCCAGCCCGACTCCGCCTTCGACCTCAGCGTGCGTGGGTTCGGTTGCTATCGAGACTTCGGCGAGTTCACCGCCCGGTTCGGAGCCGAGTCGGGCGCCGCGCGGCTGTTCGTGCGCACGCCGGGCGTGGTCAGCTCCGGTCACGCCGACCCGTTGCGCGCCCTGACCGGTGGCACCAAGACGCTGTGGCGCCCGGCCCGGGCGCCCGAGGTGATCTGGCAGGTCGATCTGCAGGCCACGGCGACAGTGCGCCGCTACTCCCTCACGCCGGGCACGGTGCGCGGTCGCGCCCGGTTCGATCCGGTCGGCTGGCGTCTGGAGGGCTCGGCCGACGGGTACGCCTGGACGGTGCTCGACGAACGCGCCGGCGCCCTTGCCGGCCGCGGCGAGCCGACCGAGTTCACCGTCGCGCAGCCGAGGGCGTACCGCAGCTACCGCTTCGTGTTCACCACCGAGCGCCGCAGCCAGCGCCTCGAGCTCGCCGGCATCGGGCTGACCGGTGACGGGATCGACTCCGCCACGGCGGTGGCCTTCGGCGACTACCGCCGCAGCCTCGACCCGCGGGCCGCCGTACAGACCACGGCGTTCCGGACGTCGAAGGCAACCGTGATCCGGGAGTGTTTCGCGAGCCGGCCGGCCGATGTCCTGGTACTGCGCTATCGCACCGACACCGCAGGCGCGCTCGACGCCGTGTTCGCGCTCACCTCCGCCCAGGGCGCCGAGACCGCCGCCGATGCCGACGCCCGCGCGCTCGGCTTCGCGGGGGAGATGGCCAACGAACTGAAGTTCGCCTGCCGGATCCAGATCACCGACACCGACGGGACTGTGAGCGCCGATCGCGACCGGCTGCGACTGGCCGGCGCAACCACGGTCACGCTGCTGCTGGATGCCCGCACCAACTACCGGATGAGCGCGGCCGACGACTGGCGCGGGGAGGACCCGCTCCCACGGATCGACGCCGCGCTCACCGACCTGGCCGACCGCACGTTCGACGAACTGTGGGCAGAGCACGCCGAGGAGGCGACCGAACGCGCCGAGCGGGTCGCCGTGGACTGGGGCAGCACGGCCGACGAGGTTCTCGCCCAGCCGACCGATGTGCGACTCGCTCGCTACGACGACGGTGAGGACGACCCGGCCCTGGAGCAGCAGTTGTTCGGCTACGGCCGTTACCTGCTCGGTTCGAGCTCGCAGCCCGGCGGCCTGCCCGCCAATCTGCAGGGCCTGTGGAACAACAGCAACGAGCCGCCGTGGGCATCGGACTACCACACCAACATCAATCTGCAGATGAACTACTGGGGCGCGGAGACCACGGCGCTGGCGGACAGCCACGTCGCGCTTGTCGAGTACATCCGCCAGGTGGCCGTGCCGAGCCGGGTCGCGACCCGCAATGCCTTCGGGGAGGTTCGCGGCTGGACGGCCCGGACCTCGCAGAGCATCTTCGGCGGCAACTCCTGGGAGTGGAACACCGTGGCCAGCGCCTGGTACGCCCAGCACCTGTGGGAGCACTATGCCTTCGGCCGCGACGAGGCCTACCTGCGCGACCTGGCGTACCCGCTGCTCAAGGAGGTCTGCGAATTCTGGGAGGACCGCCTGATCACCAAGGACGACGGTCTGCTGTACGCCCCGGACGGCTGGTCGCCCGAGCACGGCCCGCGCGAGGACGGGGTGATGTATGACCAGCAGATCATCTGGGACCTGTTCCAGAACTACCGCGAGGCGTCGGAAGTCCTCGGTCTGGATCCCGACTACCGGGCGCGGGTGGCGAAGCTGCAGGAGAAGCTGGCGCCTAACAAGATCGGCCGTTGGGGACAGTTGCAGGAGTGGCAGACCGACCGCGACGATCCGGCCGACGTGCATCGGCACACCTCGCACCTCTTCGCGGTCTACCCCGGTCGCCAGATCACCCCGGACACGACTCCGGAGCTGGCCGCCGCGGCCCTGGTCTCGCTCGATGCGCGCTGTGGCGTACGCGAGGGACAGCCGTTCACCGAGGACTCGGTCACCGGAGACAGCCGGCGATCGTGGACCTGGCCATGGCGGGTCGCGCTGTTCGCCCGGCTGCGCCAGGCGGAGAAGGCCCGCACCATGATCCGGGGCCTGTTGCGGTTCAACACCTTGTCGAATTTCTTCTGCACCCACCCGCCGTTCCAGATCGACGGCAATCTCGGCATCACCGGCGCGATCCCGGAGATGTTGCTGCAGAGCCACACGGGAGTGATCGAGCTGCTCCCGGCACTGCCGAAGGCCTGGGCCGACGGCTCGTTCCGCGGACTGCGGGCGCGCGGCGGCCATCGCGTGGACTGCACGTGGCGAGGCGGTCGGGTGACCGACTTCACGGTGACCGCCGACCGGGCCGCGGACGCCTCGCCGGTCACGGTTCGGGTGAACGGCGCCGAGCGGCAGGTGACCCCGCGGCGTTGAGAGCCCAGCGGTGCGGGAGACGGCAGAATGGGCCCACGTGGCAGAACTCGTCTTCTTCACCGGCCCGATGGACTGCGGCAAGTCGACCCTGGCGCTGCAGGTACATCACACGCAGCGGGTCGCCGGGCGGGCGGGCGAGCTGTTCACCAGCCACGACCGGGCGGGGGAGTCGCTCGTGTCGTCGCGTCTCGGGCTGGCCAGCCCGGCCCGCGAGGTCGGCCCGGGGTTCGACTTCTTCCGCCGCGTCGTGTCGGCGCTGACATCCGGTCAGCGCCTGGACTTCCTGGTCTGCGACGAGTGCCAGTTCTACTCGGCCGAGCAGATCGACCAACTGGCCCGGGTGGTGGACGATCTGCAGCTCGACGTGTTCGCCTTCGGCATCCTGACCGACTTCCAGACCCGGATGTTCCCGGGATCGCGGCGGCTGGTCGAGCTCGCCGACCGGGTGGAGACCCTGCAGGTCCAGCCGTTGTGCTGGTGCGGGCGCCGCGCCACCCACAACGCGCGGGTGGTCGACGGGCGGATGGTCACCGAGGGCAGTCAGGTGGTGGTCGGCGACACCGAGGAGCCGACCGCGGTCGGCGATCAGGTGGTTAGTTACGAGGTGCTGTGCCGCCAGCACCATCGGCGCCGGATGACCCGCGCGGTCGCGCAGGCCACGCTGAGCCCCGAACCGCTGCCGTTCGGCGAGGACTGAGGGTGTCGGGGCGGAGCCGGCATGACAGGGTGTCGCCATGACTGAGTTGGGTACGCCGAAGCGCCTGCGGGTCGGCCTGATCGGCACCGGGCACTGGGCGCGGGAAACACACGCGGCGGGCCTGGCCGCGGCCCCCGAGGTGGACTTCGCCGGCGTCTGGGGCCGCAACCCGGAACGTGCCACGGCGCTGGCGGCGGATCTGGGGGTTCGCAGCTACCCCGACCTGGACGGGTTGCTCGCCGACGTGGACGCGGTGGCCATCGCCGTACCGCCCGACGTCCAGGCGGGCCTTGCGGTGCGGGCGGCCGAGGCGGGCAGGCATCTGCTGCTCGACAAACCGGTCGCGCTGAGCGCCGCCGACGCCCGCGCGGTGGCCGACGCCGTCGAGCGATCCGGCGTGCGCGCCCTCGTCTTCTTCACCCGGCTGTTCCTGCCCGAACAGCGGGCCTGGCTCGACGAACTCGCCGCCACCGGTGGCTGGTCCGGCGGCTGGCTGCGGATGATCTCCGCGATCGATCAGCCGGGGAGCCCGTATGCGGAATCGACCTGGCGCCGCGAGCGTGGCGCCCTGTGGGATCTCGGACCGCACGCGCTGTCCACCATGATCACCGTGCTCGGCGATGTCGAGGAGTTGATCATGAATCGCGGCGTCGCCGACGTGGTGAACCTGCTCGCGGTGCATCGTGGCGGAGCGACCTCGGTTGCCACGCTGTCGCTGTTCTCGCCGCCGGCGGCCGCCGGCAATGCGAACGGCTTCTGGGGTCGCGCCGGCATCGCGGAGATGCCGCCGTGGCGTACCGAACCGAGCGAGGCATTCGCACTCGCCGCCCGCGCCCTCGCCACGGGCGAACCGCACCCGGCCGATCTCGTGCTGGGGGTCCGGATCACCGAGCTGTTGGAGGAGGCCGAGCGTGCTGATCACCGCTGACGAACTCCGGCGCCGTCTCGGCGGCGCAGCGGCGCCGCAGGTGCTCGATGCGCGCTGGTCGCTGGCCGGCGGACCCGGTCGCGCCGAGTTCGCGGCCGGCCACCTGCCCGGATCGCGCTACGTCGATCTCGAGACAGAACTGACCGACCATGACCTCGGGGCCGGGCGCCACCCGCTGCCGCGGATCGCGGACTTCGCGGCGGCGATGCGCGCGCACGGTGTCTCGGCGGACCGTCCGGTCGTGGTGATCGACGGCGGTGACGGGCTGGCCGCGGCGCGGCTGTGGTGGATGTTGACCGGTGCCGGTCATCTCGACGTCTCACTGCTCGACGGCGGGTACGCCGCCTGGGTCGGGAGCGGTGGCGAGATCGAGACGGGGGAGACGCCGCCCGTCGAACCGGGCGATTTCACGGCGGCCGGCGACGACTGGCCGGAGGTGGTCGGGGCCGACGACATCGCCGGCGTGCTCGCCGCGGGGCACAACGTGTGGGACGTGCGGGCGGCGGAGCGTTACCGCGGCGAGGTCGAGCCGATGGATCCGGTCGCCGGGCACGTGCCGGGAGCGCGGAATCTGCCCGATGCGGGACTGCATGCGGCGGACGGACGCTTCCTGCCGGAGCCGGCGCTGTCCGAACGGTTGGCGAGGGTGGCACCCGGGGACGTCGTCTACTGCGGTTCCGGCGTCACTGCGGCCCGCACCCTGGCTGCGCTGCGGCTCGCCGGCATCGCGGGGGTACGCCTCTACGCCGGGTCGTGGAGCGACTGGATCGCCGATCCCGCCCGTCCGGTGGCCACCGGCGGGGAGTGAGGCGGCGCCGACGGCTCGTCCGGGTCAGCCGGCGGGCGGGGTGTCCCGCGGCGCGGGGCCGGTGCCGGGTTGCACGGGGTCGGTGGCGATCGGGTCGGTCGCCGCCGGGGTGTCGTCCGTCGACGCCTTGTCCACCAGGTTCGCCGCGCCGGTCTGCACGTTGTCGACCTGCTCGGAGAACCGGCCACCGGTCTTCTCGTCGACGAAGTCGCCGGCCTTCTCGATGCCGTCCTTGATCTTGTCGGCGTTCTCGTCGATGAAGCCCTCGGCCTTCTCGCGCAGTTGATCGGCCTTGCCCTTGAGGTTGTCGAACATGCTCACGTCGCGCTCCTGTCGTGTCCCTTGTCGCGGTCGCCCGATCGGCGACCGCAGGTTCATTCTTCGTCGTTGCCCGGGCCGCCGAACATGATCTCGTCCCAGCTCGGCACGGCGGCGCGCTTGCTGCGCTTCTTGCGGGTACGCGGGACGCGCACGGTCTCCTCGGCCGCCTCGTCGGACGCCTCCGTCGGGGTCTTCTCGGGCGTGGGCTTGCCCGACGTGTCCCGGGCCGTGTCCGACGGGGCGGCGTCGTCGCCACCGGTCGGGTCGCGGTGCTCGGGTCCGTCCGGTTCCGGCTTGTCCTGAACGGGCTTGTCCTGCACCCGCTTGTCCTGAACCGGCTCGTCCTGAACCGGCTCATCCTGGGCGGGCTCGTCCTGGGCGGGCTCGTCCTGGGCAGGCTCATCTCGAACCGGCTCGTCCGGCCCGGCGTCGAAGTCCAGGGACGGCTGCTCGGGTTCCTCGGGCGCCAGCCCGGCATAGTCCTGCCGGTCGCCCGGCCGGTCGAGAAAGTCGTAGAGCAGGTCGAGGCCGCCGGTGGCCGGCCCGTTGTCGTAATTGGCGAGCTCGGCCTCGATCTCCTGGCCGATGTCCTGGGGCGTCGGCTGGCTGCGCGGGAGCGGCAGGTCGGGCGGCGCCGGTGGGCCCGCCTCCGGGCCCAACTCGATCCGCCGGGTGGGCTCGTCGGCCTCGTCGCCGGCGGGCGGGTGCAGCAGCCGCACCGGCGGCGGATCGGCGTCGTCGCCGGGCAGGCGTACCGGATCGTCGGACTCGGGTTCGCGCAGGGCGCGGACGAGGGCCAGCTCGTCGTTCAGGTCGACCGTGGGCTCGGTCGGATCGTCGGGGGCGCCGGGCAGCGCGGACAGCTCGCCGGTCAGCCAGCGGGCATCGTCGTTGGCCGGGACCGAGAACCGATTCTGCTGATTGAAGTAGAAGACCGCCTCCCGCGGCGCAGCGCCCAACTCGTAGCGCGCGACCAGCGTCCAGCGGCGGTCCTCGCGCCGCCAGGCGTCCCAGTCGATCTGCTCGGCCCGCACCCCGCGGCTGCCGAGCTTGTCCGTCACCGCCACGTTCAGGGTGCGGTGGGCCGAGCCTTCGCCGCGCCGCCGGACGGGGGCGGCAAGTGCCAGCGCGGCGACGTGCTCACGCTCGGCCAGCACCGGAGCGGCGAACCCGCGAATCTTGTCGGAGGGTGCCCCGGCGGCCTCGGCCACTTCCTCGAGGGACGCACCCGCGCGGATCCGCGACTGGATCTCGCGGGGGGTAAGTCCGATCTCCACCCTCGTGTCCCTCCGTGGGTCGTGCGGCCGACGCCTGCGGGCCGGACCGGGTCTGCGGGGCCGGGCCGGTGAGCCGGACCGGTCAGAGTCCCAACGTACCGGGCTCGGCTGGCTGCGCGGGGGAGGCGGGCGGTGTGCCGTGTCAGGATGGCCGGGTGTCCGAAGCTTTGTCGCCCGCTCCCGATTCGCCCACCGCCGATCCACTCGCCCCCTACGACGCCGTCGTCCTGGTCTCCTTCGGCGGCCCGGACGGTCCCGACGATGTGCTGCCCTTCCTGCGGCGGGTCACGGCCGGCCGCGGGATCCCGGACGAGCGGCTGGCCGAGGTCGGCGAACACTACGCCCTGTTCGGCGGCCGCAGCCCGATCAATGCCCGCACCGACGAACTGCTGACGGCGCTGCGCAGCGAGCTGGCCGGCCGGGGGAGCGCCCTGCCCGTCGTGCTCGGGAACCGCAACTGGCATCCGCTGTTGGACGACGTGTTGCCGGCGCTGGCCCGCGACGGGCACCGGCGGGTGTTGGCCGTCACCACCTCGGCGTACCCGTCGTGGTCGTCGTGCCGGCAGTACCGGGAGAATCTCGCAGCGGCCGCCGGCGACGCGCTGATCGTCGAGCGGGTGCGCAACTATGCGACCCATCCCGGTTTCGTGGCCGCGAACGTCGCGGCGGTACGCCGGGCGCTGGCGGGCATCGCGACACCGCCCGAGGCGACCCGGCTGCTCTTCGTCACGCACTCCATCCCGGATGCGATGGCCCGCGCGGCCGGGCCGCAGCCGCGGCCAGCGGAGGGCGGGTATGTGGCTTGGCACCGCGCGGTGGCCGGAGCCGTCGCCGCCGAAGCGGCGCCCGGCGTGGGCTGGGACCTCGCGTACTGCTCCCGCTCCGGCCCCCCGCAGCAGCCCTGGCTGGAGCCCGACATCAACGATCAGTTGGCCAAGCTCGCGGCCGACGGGGTGCGCGCCGTCGTCGTCGCCCCGATCGGCTTCGTCTCCGACCACATGGAGGTCGTCTACGACCTGGACCACGAGGCGGCGGCCACGGCCGACGACCTGGGCCTGGAGTTCGCCCGGGCCGCCACCGCCGGCACCGACCCGGCATTCGTCGCGGCGCTCGCCGACATCGCGCTCGAGCGGGCCGCCCTGGCGCGCGGCGAGGCCGTCGAACCGGCGGTCATCGAGGGGGCCGAGGCCGGCCGGGTGGTCTGCCCGGAGAGCTGTTGCGTCAACCTGCGGCACCCGGGCACCCCGGCGATCTGATCGGGCCGCGCAACGCCCGGACCGGCCCGGCTGTCCTGCCGGGTCCGGTTGTGGTACACATGTCCCGCTTTCGGCGGAATAGCCCGCGGGTCCGGTGCGTTGGGACCATCGCCCGCAGCGGCCGAAGGGGCCACTGTCCGGGACGAGAACTCGCGAGAGGAGAGGTCATGGCGACCGACTACGACGCACCGCGCAAGAGCGACGAGGAGATGAGCGAGGACTCGATCGAGGAGCTCAAGAACCGCCGCAACGACAAGAACTCCGGCAAGGTCGACGAGGACGAGGTCGAGGCGGCCGAGTCGTTCGAGCTGCCGGGCGCCGACCTGTCGCACGAGGAGCTGACGGTCCGGGTGCTGCCGCGCCAGTCCGACGAGTTCACCTGTGCGAGCTGCTTCCTGGTCCGCCACCGCAGCCAGCTCGCCGAGGAGAAGAACGGGATGGCCTACTGCGTCGACTGCGCAGGCTGAGCACGCGCGGATCTGATCACGCAGGAGGAGCCGGGCACCGCATCGCGGGCGCCCGGCTCTTGCGTACCCGGCTGGCCGGGGTGGGGCCTGACCCGGCTTCCGGAGTGCTGGTTCCGGATCCGGGGACGCTGCGCGGGGCACGCGGAATGCGTTGTGGACAACGGGTTCTCGGTGGTCCGGGATTGTCAGACCCGGTCTCTAGGGTGGGTGTCATGGATCGGGGCACAGGCGTGGTGACGGCGGGTGAGTTGCTCGGCGTTGCTGCAGGTCTGCGGCAAGATCAGTTGCGGGCGGAGGCGGAGATCCTGGTCGCGGCGGTGGAGTGGGCGATCCTGCACCCGGATCTGGATGATCAGCCCGCGACCTTGTGGTCGCGGGGTGAGGACACGCTGATCACGTTGGCCGGAGACGGCGCGCCGGGGGTGGATCCGGCCTGCATCGCCGAGTTCGCCGCCGTGCTCGGGATCACGACCGAGGCTGGGCAGCGGCTGATCGGCGACGCCCTGGAGTTGCGGTTCCGGCTGCCGATGTTGTGGGCGGGCGTGCAGGCGTTGCGGGTGCCGGCGTGGCGGGCCCGGACCGTGGCGGAGGCCACTCGCGGACTCTCGCGCGCGGGCGCGGGGTGTGTGGACCGGCAGGTCGCCGCCGTCGCCGGACGGATCGGGCCCACCCAGCTCGCCCGGCTGATCGCGACCGCCGTCGCCATCCATGGCGAGCCTTCGGGTGACGGTGTCGCTGATCCGGATGACGGCGTCGGGGAGGCGGATCTGTTCGTGCAGGTCGAGTGCGACACCACCAGCGTGGATGGCCGCGCCCACCTGACCGGCACCCTCGAGCTGCCCGACGGGCTCGCCCTCGAATCCGCCCTCGCCGCCGGCGCGCAGGCGCTGACCGCGTGGGGCTCGGATGCGCCGCTACAGGCCCGCCGAGCCCGGGCCCTGGGCGACCTGGCCCGCCGACAACCGCCCCTCGACCCCGCACAGCCCGAACCCGCGCCCGACAGCACCAGCCAGAACTCGACCGGCCCGGATCCGGAAGCTGCGGGCCCGGCACCACGAACCCTCACCATCTACGCCCACCTGACCGCCCACCACGACACCACCGTCGACTGCGACACCGTCGCCCACCACGACAGCGCCGGGCCGTTCGGGCCACTCGGGCGGCTCGGCACCACCAACTCCCCGGTCACGGCCGAGCAGGTCCGCCACTGGTGCCGCGCGCCCGGCACCCGGGTGATCGTGAAACCCGTGATCGACCTCAACCAGCCCGTCAGCTCCGAGCGCTACCAGGTCCCCGACCGGATCCGCGAACACGTCCTCCTGCGCGACCCGACCTGCGTATTCCCGTGGTGTGCCAAGAACAGCCACCGCGCCGACATCGACCACATCACCCCCTGGCCGAACGGCCCCACCCACACCGACAACCTCGCACCCCTGTGCCGCCGACACCACCGACTGAAAACCCACACCGGCTGGACCTACCATCGCAACCCCGACGGCAGCTACACCTGGACCAGCCCCCACGGCTGGACCCTCACCCGCGACCCCAGCGGCACCCACCCCGGACAACCACCACAGTCGCGGCCGGACCTGCCACCACCCGGGCCCGACGGCTGATCGGCAGCATCTCGGCGCGTTCTTCAGTGATCAACAACCCCAGCCGCCCCCGCGGCCCGTCGTCGTGCCCGAACACATCTCGGTGGATCGCTGCGCTGGTCGGAGATGTCGGTCGTGTCGCGGGGGGTCCGGTTCAGGCCGTGAGCTTGCTGGCGGCTCGGGCCACGACCTCGCCGACCTTCGACCCGGGGTGCACGGGAATGGTGATGGCGTCCAGCACGGCACCGTTGACCAGGTGGTGAAGCCACAGCACTTGCTCGCGGCCGCCGGGCAGCCCGCGAGCCCGGTGGAATGCCACATCCGTCGCGAAGCCTTGATGCAGGACGGGCTCCAGTACCGCTCGAACGTCGTCGGAGCGGGTGGCTTCCAGTCGTAGTTCGATCAGGGCCGCGGCCACGTAGGGGTGCTCGAGGAGACGCTCGGTGACGTATTCGGCGTACCGGGCTGGTGTCGCGGGGGGTCCGGTTCAGGCCGTGAGCTTGCTGGCGGCTCGGGCCACGACCTCGCCGACCTTCGACCCGGGGTGCACGGGAATGGTGATGGCGTCCAGCACTGCACCGTTGACCAGGTGGTGAAGCCACAGCACTTGCTCGCGGCCGCCGGGCAGCCCGCGAGCCCGGTGGAACGCCACATCCGTCGCGAAGCCTTGATGCAGGACGGGCTCCAGTACCGCTCGAACGTCGTCGGAGCGGGTGGCTTCCAGTCGTAGTTCGATCAGGGCCGCCGCCACGTAGGGGTGCTCGAGGAGACGCTCGGTGACGTATTCGGCGTACCGGGCTGGTGCTTCTGCGGCCGGGAGGTCTGCGAGTTGATCAAGCCTGTCCGGATCGGGTGCGAGCAACTCGAAGACCCGTTGCGTCATGGCCAGCAGCAACTCGGCCTTGCTGGGGAAGTAGTTTGCGCAGGTGCCCGGAGGGAGTTCGGCCTTCCTGTCCACGGCACGGTGGGTCAGTGCGCGTGGGCCCTCGCTGCCCAGGATTGCTACCGCGGCCTGGGCAAGCTGCGAGCGTCGGGCGGGATTGGCGACCATGGCACAAACCTAGGGCAACCAGTACGGGTGTTGTGATTAACTCAACCACAACATCCGTTGTGATTGGAGTCCCATGAGAAAACTCGTCTACTACATCGCCACCAGCATCGACGGCTACATCGCCGACTCGACCGGGGACACCTCGGCCTTCCCGGTCTGCCAGGAAACCCTGGATGACCTGTTCTCCCGGTATCCCGAGACATGTCCCCAGCATCTTCGCGGCCCACTGGGGGTGACGGGATCGGCTCGCCGCTTCGACACCGTGATCCTGGGGCGCAGCACCCATGAGCCAGCACTGCAGGCCGGGCTCACCAGCGCCTACCCGCACCTGCGTCAGTTGGTGGTGACCCATCACGCCCTCCCCGAGGACCCCACCGTCGAGGCGCTGTCCGGCGACCTCGGCACCCAGGTTTCCCGGCTCAAGCGCGATGCGGGCGACGACATCTGGCTCTGCGGTGGCAGCGACGTCGCCGGCCAACTTCTCGACGAGATCGATGAGATTCAGCTCAAGGTCAACCCGATCACCCTGGGCAGCGGCATGCCCCTGTTCCGCTCCACGGTTCGGCGTACCTGGCACGTGTCCAGCGCCGAACCGCTCGCGGGCGGCATCGTGCTCGTGACATACACCCCGGCGGATCAGTGAGGCCGGTGCCGGTGGCAGGTGAAGGGGCCCGCTGTCAGATGTTCAGCCGGATCCGGCCGACCTGGGGCGGGTTGTCGTCGCCCATCGCGGCGCGCCAGCGCCGGGCCGTGAACCGATTGATCAACAACTGGGTGACACCGATGCCGATCGCGCTCGACAGCGCCCAGATGACGGCTTGGCCGAGCGGGGCATCGGGATCGCTGGGCGACGGCGGTTCGTCGCCGGTGACCGCCTTCCACGCGCCACTGACCGCCTTCTGCGCCACGAAGGTAGTGGCGGCGCCCAGCAGGCCGGCGTAGATCTTCCACAAGATCGCCTTGGACGGTTCCATGGGTCTCCTTCGCTCGTGTGCCGGGCGCAATCGCGCATTGGCTGCGGTCGCGCGGACCGGCGTATCGTGTCGCGCAGTTTCATCCTAGGGGTAGCGCCGGAGAGGACGAGTGTGGAACCCACCGGGCCGTACACCGAGCGTCAGTGGGCGCCCATCTGGTGGTGGCTGGTCGCCGCGGCGCTCTGGGCGACGCTGGTGATCGCGATCGGGGCGTACCTGCCCTGGTGGGCCGGCCTTGCCGGCGCCGTGCTCACCGGCGTACCGATCGCCCTCGCTCTCGGCGGCTGGGGTGCGCGCCGGGTGACGGTCGACGACGCCGGGGTGCGCGCCGGGCGCTCGTTGCTCGAATGGTCCTACGCCGACGAGCCGATCGCGCTCGACCGGGCCGCGGCCCGCGAGCGGCTCGGGCCCCGGGCGGCCGTGCGGGCCTGGCTGGTGACGCGGCCCTGGCTGCCCGAGGCGGTCGAGCTGCCCGTACGGGACCCCGCCGATCCGCACCCGTACTGGCTGATCGGCACCCGCGACGCCGGCCGGTTGGCGAGCGCCATCCGCGCCGCCCGGCCCGCAGCCGGTACGCCGCGACCGGCATCCGATCCGGCCCGACCGGACGGTTCGATCGGTACGCCCGCCAGTGGCTAGGGTGGCCACGTGTCACCCGCGGAGGAAGTCGTCAGGGTCGGGATCCGGCTGCTCGACCCGATCGCCATGGTCCCGGACTATGCGCGCCCGCTGGATGCCGGCGCCGATCTCGTCACGGTCGAAGATGTCGAACTGGCGCCGGGGGAGCGTCGGCTGGTGGGCACCGGGATTGCTCTCGCGATCCCGCCGGGATGGGCCGGGTTCGTCCATCCCCGCTCAGGTCTCGCGGCCCGCCACGGGCTGTCGGTGGTGAACACCCCGGGCACGATCGACGCCGGCTACCGGGGCGAGATCAAGGTCTGTCTGCTGAACACCGATCGGACCGAACCGATCACGATTGCCCGCGGGGACCGGATCGCCCAACTGGTCGTGCAACGGGTCGGCCGGGCGGAGTTCGTGATCACCGAGGAGTTGGCCGACTCCGAGCGCGGGGCCGGCGGCTACGGCTCCACCGGCGGGGTCGCCACATGGGTAGAGAAGAACCGGGAGGGTTCATGATCTTTGGCCGCAAGAAGCGCAGGGAAGAAGCCGAGGAGGTCGCCGACGACGAGTCGGTGACCACCGAGGCGGAAGGTGACGACGTCGATCAGCGTGACGACACCGACACCGATACCGATGCGGACACCGAGGCCGACGACACCGATGCCGACGACACCGATGCCGACGACACCGAGGCCGACGACACCGAGGCCGACGACACCGAGGCCGACGAGAGCGAGGCCGACCCGGACGAGGAGCCGGTCGACCGCGAGCACGACGAGGACGAGTGGGCCACGCTGGATCGCGGCGAGTTCCGCGATGAGGGACCCTTCGACATCACCGAGGTCGATCTGGAGGACGACGAGGTCAGCCGGCTCGACCTCGGCTCCTTGATCATCACCCCGTTCGAAGGCGCCGAACTGCGCCTCAACGTCGTCGAAGGCACCCGGCGCATCGTCTCGGCGATGCTGGTCTCGGGCAATTCCGCCCTGGACCTGACCGTCTTCGCAGCCCCCCGCAGCGGCGGCCTGTGGGCCGACACCCGCACCCAGTTGATCGCCGAGACGGAGCAGGCCGGCGGTCAGGTGACGCTGGTGGAAGGTCCGTTCGGCACCGAGGTACGCCGGCTGATGCCGGCCAAGGGCCCGGACGGTCAGGACGCCGTCCAGCCCACCCGGACCTGGATGGCACAGGGGCCGCGCTGGGCCCTGCGCGGAGTACTCTATGGAGAAGCCGCGCTCAGCGAAGCGCTCGAGGAGGACCCGGTGCTGCCGTTCTACGACGCCTTCCGCGATGTCGTGGTCCGCCGCGGCGACGGACCGCAACGCTCCGGTGAGGTCTTGTTGATGACGATCCCGGAAGGGATGGGTCCGCCCGCCGACCAACCCGCAGGTTGATCACCACCGTCGGCCCGAGGAGGCCGCTGTCATGAATGCTGAAACCACGTCCAGGCGTCGCTCCGGGAATCCGCTGACCCGGGCGCTGCGCCGCTTCACATCCTCCAACGACGAGTTGGTCGCCCAGGACCGTCGCGAGGCTGCCGCGCGCGACGGCGCGACGCCGGTCGCCGACTGCACCGACCGTCAGGAGGTCGTCCTCACCGGGACGGTGTCCTGCCTGACGCTCGCGCCGGCAGGCGGTACGCCACGGCTGGTCGCCGATCTCGACGACGGCTCGGGCCAGGCCCGACTGGTCTGGATGGGCCGCCGCGAGATCCGCGGGATCGAGGCCGGCACCGTGCTCCGGGTCACCGGTCGGGTGAGCTGCCAGCAGACCGGCCGGGTGCTGTACAACCCGAGCTACGAGATCATCAGCACCCCGAACTGAGCCGGCGTACCGGCCCGGCGCCGTTCAGTCGATGTCGCCGAGCTTCGGGGCCAGCATGCGGGCCAGGGCGCTCTCGTCCTCCTGGGCCGTGACGAACAACAACTCGTCACCGCCCTCGAGCGCACCCTCGCGCTCGGGGGCCATCGCTCGTCCGTCGCGGATGACGGCGACGAGGACCGCGTCCGCCGGCCACTCCAGGTCGCCAACCCGTCGCCCGATACAGGGGCTGTCGGCCGGCAGGGTCATCTCGACCAGATCGGTATTGGACTGACGGAAGGTCAGCAACCGGACCAGGTCGCCGACCGCCACCGCCTCCTCGACCAGCGCCGACATCAGCCGGGGCGTGGAAACGGCGACGTCCACGCCCCACTCGTCGTCGAACATCCACTCGTTGCGGGGATGGTTCACCCGGCCGACCGTCCGCGGCACGCTGAACTCGGTCTTGGCCAGCAGCGCGTGCACCAGATTGGCCTTGTCGTCCCCGGTCGCCGCGATGGACACGTCGCAGGACTCCAGCCCGGCCTCCTCCAGCGAGGACAGCTCGCAGGCGTCGGCGAGCAGCCACTCCGCGCCGGGCACCGAGTCGGTCTTGAAGGCATGCGGATCCTTCTCGATCAGCAACACCTGATGGCCGTTCTCGGTCAGCTCGGTCGCGATCGAACGGCCGACATTCCCGGCCCCGGCAATCGTCACGCGCATCGGCTCGTCCTCGTCTCGAATGGGCTGATCATCTGCATCTGTGGGTACGCCGGCCTCAGTCGCGCGGCGGCTCGGCCTCGAGGACGGACTCGACCTCCGCGACCCGGTCCCGGGTGAGGGCCGCATAGACGAGATCGCCGTCCTGGAAGTGGGTCGACCGTTCCGGAACCAGCGCGCTGCCCATCCGCTGCAGGAACGGCAGTTGGCATCGCGCCGCGTCGGCCATCTGGCCGACCGTGTGGCCGACCCAGGCGGGATTCGCGTGCACCTGGATCAGCCGGACCGCGCCGGTGGGGTCGCGCCAGACCGGCTCGGACCCCTCGGGCAGCAGCCGGCGCAGAACCTGGTCGGTCGTCCACTTCACGGTGGCCACCGTCGGGATGCCGAGCCGTTCGTAGACGGCGGCGCGCCCGGGGTCATAGATCCGGGCGACGACATTGTCGACGCCGTAGATCTCGCGTACCACGCGGGCGGACAGGATGTTGGAATTGTCTCCGCTGGACACCGCCGCGAACGCGTCCGCCTGCTCGATCCCGGCCTGGGTGAGCACGGCCCGGTCGAATCCGACGCCCTTCACCGTCCGGCCGCCGAACTCGGGGCCGAGCCGGCGGAAGGCGTCGACGTTCTGATCGATCACCGCGACCGAGTGGCCGCGCTTCTCCAGCGCGAGCGCGAGTCCGGATCCCACCCGGCCGCAGCCCATGATGACGATGTGCACGATGTTCATCGTGGGCGAGGACGGTGTCTCGTGTCCACCGCGGCGAATCGGAGATGTTGGCGCGCGGGTCTAGGGTGACCACCCGTGAACCTGTCCGATGTCGGCAAGCGGGTCCTGGTCGGCCGCAAGCTGCCGAGCGACCAGTTGCACCAGACGCTGCTTCCGAAGCGGGTCGCGCTGCCGGTGTTCGCCTCCGACGCCCTGAGCTCGGTGGCCTACGCCCCGGACGAGATCCTGCTCACCCTCTCGCTCGCCGGCCTGGCGGGCTTCGCCTTCTCCTGGCCGGTCGCCATCGTGGTCGCGGCGGTGATGCTGATCGTGATCACGTCTTACCGACAGAACGTCCGCGCCTATCCCTCCGGCGGCGGGGACTACGAGGTGGCCACCGAGAATCTCGGCGCGAATGCCGGCCTCGGCGTGGCCTCGGCGCTGCTCGTCGACTATGTGCTGACCGTCGCGGTGTCGGTTTCTTCCGGCGTCCAGAACGCTCGGGCGATCTTTCCGTGGATCGCCGGCCACGAGGGGATTCTGGCCGCGGTGCTGATCGGCGTGCTGGCCGCGATCAACCTGCGCGGGGTACGCGAATCCGGCACCTTGTTCGCGATCCCGACCTATGCCTTCATGGTGGCGGTGTTGGGCATGGTCGGCATCGGCCTGTTCCGGATCCTGGCGCTCGGCCACGACATCTCGGTGGAGACGACCGATCTGCAGGTGATCGGCGAGCCCGACTACGTCCCGTTCGCCGGCATCGCGATGGCGGTGCTGTTGATGCGGGCGTTCTCCTCGGGTTGTGCCGCGCTGACCGGTGTCGAGGCGATCTCCAACGGGGTGCCCGCATTCCGGAAGCCGAAGAGCCGCAATGCCGCCACCACGCTCGGGCTGCTGGGGCTGGTCGCGGTGTCGATGATGCTCGGTGTGATCACGCTGGCCAATCTGACGGGGCTGAAGCTGATCGAGGACGGCAACTCGACCTTCGCGCGCGACGGCGTACCGATCGACTTCGAGGCCCACACCGCGATCGCCCAACTCGCCGATGCGATCTTCGCCGACTTCCGGCCGGCCTTCTACTTCGTCATCGCCGCGACCATGGTGATCTTGTTCCTGGCCGCCAACACCGCGTTCAACGGATTCCCCGTGCTCGGCTCGATCCTGGCCCGCGACGGGTTCCTGCCCCGACAGTTGCACACCCGCGGCGACCGGCTGGCCTACAGCAACGGGATCGTCGCGTTGGCGGTGCTGGCCATCGTCTTGGTACTCGTCTTCAATGCCAGCGTCACCGCGCTGATCCAGCTCTACGTGGTCGGGGTGTTCGTGTCGTTCACGCTCAGCCAGTTCGGGATGGTGCGGCACTGGAACAGGCAACTGCGGGGTGACCTCGGCCCGGGCGAGCGACGCACCGTGATGCGTTCGAGGGTGATCAGCCTGGTCGGCTGTGTGTGCACCGGCACCGTGCTCGTCGTGGTGCTGATCTCGAAGTTCACCCACGGCGCCTACATCGCCATCATCGCCATGTTGGTGATCTTCGCGATGATGAAGGGGATCAACCGCCACTACGCGGCCACCGCCCGCGAGCTGGCGATCACCAGCGACGACGAGCGGCTGCTGCCGAGCCGGGTGCACGCCGTGGTGCTGGTCTCCAAGGTGCACAAGCCGACCATGCGCGCGCTGGCCTTCGCCAAGGCGTCTCGGCCCAGCACGCTGGAGGCGATCACCGTCGCGATCGACCCGGACGAGACCGAGGCGCTGGTGCGGGAGTGGGAGGCCACCGGGGTGGGGATGCCGCTGAAGGTGGTCGCCTCGCCCTTCCGCGAGATGGTCAATCCGGTGCTGAACTTCGTCAACGGCATCCGGACCGAGAGCCCTCGTGACGTCGTGAACGTCTACATCCCCGAGTACGTGGTCGGGCGCTGGTGGGAGCGGGTGCTGCACAACCAGACCGCCTTCTTCCTGCGCGCGCGGCTGCTCTTCACCCCGGGCGTGATGATCACCTCCGTGCCCTACCAGTTGGAGTCCTCCAGCGGCCGCCGCGATCGGCTCGCCCGGGAGGACCCGATGGCGTTCCGGCTCACCGGGACCGTCGGAAACGACGATCCCAGCCAGAAATGACGGCCGCGCCGGGAGAGATCGTCGGCCCGGTCCGGGTGGGCCCGGTCGCCCACGGGGGGCACTGTGTCGCCCGGGTGGATGGCCGGGTGATCTTCGTCCGGCACGCGCTGCCGGGCGAGCTGGTCCGGGTCGCGATCACCGACGATTCCCACGACCGGTTCTGGCGCGCGGATGCGGTGGAGGTGCTCGAGGCGGATCCCGAACGTGTTTCGCCGGCCTGTCCGGTGGCCGGGCCGGGCGGCTGCGGCGGTTGCGATCTGCAGCATGTCTCGGCCGCCGGCCAGGTGGCCTGGAAGACCGCGGTGGTACGCGAGCAGTTGCAGCGCCTCGGCGGGTACGCCTGGCCCGGCGAGGTCGAGGCGGTCGAGCCGCGCTGGGGGTGGCGTACCCGGCTGGGGCTGGTGACCGACGATGACGGCCGGACCGGGATGCGGCGACACCGTTCGCACGACGTGGTGCCATTGCCCGAGGGCGGCTGCCGGATCGCCGCGCCCGACCCGGTGCTGATGGTCGACGGCGTACCGACCGGGCCCGCCGAGGTCGTGGAGCGCGCCGCGGGGCGCGACTGGCGGGTCGCCGCCGACGGTTTCTGGCAGGTGCACCCGGCCGCGGCTGACACGCTGGTGTCCGCCGTGCTGGAAGGACTGGAACCCCGCGCGGGGGAGCGGGCGTTCGACCTGTACTGCGGGGTGGGCCTGTTCGCGGGCGCCCTGGCGGCGCGCGGCGTCCGGGTGTGGGGCGTGGAGTACGCACGCGACGCCGTCGAGGCGGCGCGGCGCAACCTCGCCGATCTGGAGGGTGTCCGGTTCAGCGCCGGGCCGGTGGAACGGGTCCTCGACCGGCTGCCCGCGCGCACCGACCTGGTCGTGCTCGACCCGCCACGCAAGGGTGCCGGCCGGCGCGTGCTGGAGCGGGCGGTGGCCCGCCGGCCGCGCGCGATCGCCTATGTGGCCTGCGATCCCGCCGCGCTGGGGCGCGACCTGGGCTACCTGCTCGGCGGCGGCTGGCGGGTGCGCAGCCTGCGCGCGTTCGACCTGTTCCCGCAGACCCAGCACATCGAGGCCGTCGCCATCCTCGAACCCGGCCCGGCCTGATCGGTCTCAGGCCGCCCGGCCGCTGGCCGCCGGCGCGGTTGCTCCGCGCGGCGCCTCGTCGCGCCACGGCCGGTCGGCGATGATCAGCAGCAGACCGGCCGCCGCGCTGAGTGCCGCGGCGCCGAGCACCGCGGGCGGCGACCAGGTCAAGGCGAGGCCCCCGAGCGCGCCGCCGGCGGCCGCGCCGACGTAGATCGCGGTGGAGTTGAGCGCGAGCAGGGCCGGCGCCGCGGTCGGGTCGATGCGGAGCAGCCGGAGCTGCTGGGGGACCGTGATCGCACCACCGAACAGGGCCAGCGCGACGATCCAGACGGTTGAGCCGATCCCGGAGCCGAGGGTGAACGTGCCCAGCGCGTCCACGGCGATCAAACCGATCGCGACCGCCCCGATCACCAGCCAGGCGGGACGGCGGTCCACGAGCCGGCCGGCGATGGCATTGCCGATCACCGAGGCGATCCCGAAGCCGGTCAGCGCGGCGATGATCATCCACGGCTCGGGATGGGTCGGCGCGAGCAGGACGGCCGCATAGGTGTGGACGGCGTACATGGCGCAGAGCAGCGGCGACGTGGCGCCCGCGACGCGGAGAACCGCCGGGCGGCCGAGCGGGGCCAGCCGACTGGCGAGCGAGGTTGACGGGAGGCGGACCGGCGGGAGCCGGCGAGCGATGGCGATGGCGACCCCGAACGCCAACACGCCGATGGCGACCAGCGTCGCCCGCCAGCCGGCCAGGCCGATCAGCAGGCCGAGCGGTACGCCGATCGCCGATGCCGAGATCAGCCCACCCATCACCACGGAGAGCGCCCGGCCCCGGCGCTCGGGCGCGACCAGGGCAGCGGTCGTGCTGGCCGCCGCGGAGGTGAGCACGGAGGCCCCCAGCGCGGCGACGATGCGGCCGAGCAGTGCGAGCGGGAAGTTCGGCGCGAGCGCGGTTCCCACGCTGGCGGCCGCCAGCACGCAGAGCCCGATGATCATCACCCGCCCGCGGTCCCAGGCGCCGGTGACCGCGCTCAGCACCACCGCCGCGACGGCGAAGGTGAGCGCGAATGCGGTGACCAGCTGCCCGGCCAGCGCCGGCGTGACGTGCAGGTCGGCGGCGATCTGGGGCAGCAGCCCGGCGATCACGAAGCCGTCGGTGCCGACGACGAACGTGACGAGCGCGAGCAGCAGCAGCGGTGGGCGGGGCTGATCCGACATGGCTTCTCCGAACAGTTGGATGAGCGTCAAACTAGCGAATGATTGGAAGATCATGCAACAAACGTCGGGTAGGCTCGGGGCGTGGTCCCCGAAGAGCTCTTCCACCCCGACGCGGGCGATGTCGAGTTGCCCGAGCTGCTCGCCGCCGTCGCCGACCCCGTGCGGCTGTCGATCGTCGAGCGGCTGAGCCGGGTCGGCGTGGAGTCCTGCGGGGCGATCAATGCCGACCTCGCCGTGCACAAGTCGACGCTGTCGCACCACTACCGGGTGCTGCGCGAGGCGGGGATCACGCGTACCTCGCTGCGCGGCCGGCAGCGCTTCGTGCAGTTGCGCGCCCCCGAGCTCGCCGAGCGATTCCCCGGCGTGCTGGACTCGATCATCGCCTCGGCCGCCCGCCCCGACGGCGACGGCATCCGGCTCCGGCTCGCCAGCGCGCACGACCTCGAGCTCATCGCCGACCTGGTCTCCGCCGGGTCGCGACGGACGCGCCCGCGCGCGGCGGCCGAGTTCGCACCGCTGCTCGCCGAGCGGGAGTGCTGGCTCGCCGAACGCGAGGGTCGGGCGGTGGGCGTCGTGGTCGTCTCCGGCGGCGAGCACGAACTGCTCCTCGACCGGCTGGTGCTGGGCGAGGGCGGGTTCGGCGAGCGCGCGGGCGAGGTGTTGTTGCGGGCCGTCGCCGAGCGGGCCCGGATCGACGGCTACGCCGAGGTCCGGATCCGCATGGACGGGTCGGCGGCGCGCCCGGGTTGGTGGCGCGAGCAGGGATACATCGCGCATGAGATCGACGGCGAGACCTGGCTGGTCCGTCGCGTCGATGAGCGCGCCGCATGAGTGCCGTGGCGCCGAACATCGTCCTGATCCTCTCCGACGATCACGGGTACGCCGACCGCAGCACCCTCGGCCTGCGCGACGACATCGCCACTCCGCACCTGGATCGCCTGGCGGCGGACGGCACGACCTGTACCCAGGGTTATGTGACCGCACCGATCTGCAGCCCGTCGCGGGCGGGGCTGATGGCAGGCGTCCACCAGCAACGATGGGGTGCGTACTGGTTCGACACGTCCTCGTTCGGGGACGACCGACCGAGCATCGCCGAGGTGCTGGGTGGGGCGGGCTACCGGTGCGGCTACTTCGGCAAGGTGCACTACGGCCAGGAACGCCGGGGCGATCGCGCCTGCCCGCCCCACCACGGCTTCGACGAGTCGCTCTACGGGCTCGCCGGCCAGTCGATGGGCCGGCTGCACTACCTGCACCACTCGCGCGCGGCGGAGGAACGCTACGGCCCGGCCGCGTGGCGCCACGGCGTCGGCCCGCTGCTGGCCGCCGACGAATCGGGCGAGACCGAGGCCGAGATCGAGCGGCATCTGACCCGCGAGCTCGGCGAGCGTACCCGTGGCTTCATCGGCCGCGCGGTCGCCGACCAGCGGCCCTTCTTCGCCATGGTTGCCTTCAACGCGGTGCACAACTTCAACGGCCAGCTCCCCGCGGAGGTGCTGCGGGAGAGGGGATTGCCGCCGTTCGCCGATCTTGATCCGGCCGTCGACGACTATCTCGACTGGTACGACGGGGCGATCTGGCCGAACGATCCGAACGGCCGCGCCTACTATGCCGCCCAGTTGGCGATCATGGATGAGGAGATCGGCCTCCTGCTTGATCAACTCGACACCCTCGGCGTCGCCGAGGACACGCTGGTCGTCTACCTCACCGACAATGGCGGCTCGACCTGCAACTTTGCCGAGAATGCGCCGCTCGCGGGCGGCAAGTACTCCCTCTACGAGGGCGGCGTCCGCGTCCCGTTCCTGGTCCGCTGGGTGGGCGGCGGCGTACCGGCGGGCGGCGCGTGCGCGGAACTGGTCAGCAGCCTGGACCTGTTGCCCACCTTCGCCGCCGCGGCCGGACTCACCGGCGAGCAGGTGCGCGAGACCGACGGAATCGATCTTGCCCCCGTGCTGCGCGGCGAGGGCGCCGGCCACGAGGTGTTGCACTTCGACACCGGCTTCCAATGGGCGGTCCGCGAGGGCGAGTGGAAGCTGCGCTCCATCGATGCCGGCGCGCACGTCGATGCGATCAACACCGTGGAGCACGCGGGCATCGAGCCGGGCGTGGCGCTGCATCACCTGGGTCGGGATCCGGGCGAGCGGACCGACCTGTCGGAGACGTATCCGCGCGTCCGTGAGCGCCTGACCGCTCTGCATGAGGCGTGGCGAGCGGAGATGGCCGCGTCCGCGCGCAGGTGACGGCGCGCTTTTCGCCGTGGGCAGAGGGGCTGGCGCGGGCGGCCGGACCGGCTTGGCTGACCCGGTGAAGATGCTGATTCTGGGCGGCACGGCGATGCTCGGCCGCGCGGTCGCCGTCGACGCGATCACGCGCGGGCACGCGGTGACCTGCCTGGCGCGGGGGAGTGCCTCGGTCGCGCCCGGGGCGCGCTTCGTGGCCGGGGACCGCGACGACCCGGCGGGCCTCGCGCCCGTGGCGGGGGAGGGGTGGGACGCGGTCATCGACGTGTCCCGCCAGCCCGGGCAGGTGCGCCGCGCGGTCGGCGCCCTGACCGCGGGGCACTGGGTCTTCGTCTCCTCGGCCAATGTCTATGCCGACGCGAGCGAGCTCGATCGCGACGAGTCCGCCGCGACCCTGTCTGCCCTGCCCGGGGACGTGATGGAGTCGATGGAGTCCTACGGGAACGCCAAGGTCGCGTGCGAGGAGGCGGTGCGGGCAGGGCCGACTCCGGCGACGATCGCGCGGGTCGGGCTGATCGGCGGCCCGGAGGACTGGTCGGGACGGTCGGGCTACTGGCCGTGGCGGTTCGCGCACCCGAGCGGGCCGGACGTGATCGTCCCGGACGATCCGGCGTGCCCGTGCGCGATGATCGACGTGCGCGACCTGGCGGGCTGGCTGGTCTCGGCGGCCGAGCGCCGGCTGGACGGCACCTTCAATGTGACGGGGCCGAACCGACCTGGCCGAGGTCCTGCGCACCGCCGCGCTGGTCGCCGGCGGTGCGACGCCGGCCCGACCCGTCGCGCCGGCCCGGCTCTCCGCGCTCGGCGTCGCGGCCTGGATGGGGCCGATGTCGTTGCCGCTGTGGATCGACGACCCGGCCATGCGCGGGTTCGCCACCTTGGACACCGCGCGCGCCCGGGCTGCGGGCCTCGCCTGCCGACCACTGCGCGACACGCTGGCCGCCGCGCTGGCCCACGAGGAGACACGCACGGACGAGCGCGCGGCGGGGCTGAGCGACGCCGAGGAGCAGGCCGTTCGGCGCGCGATCGACGCCGATCCGCCGCGGGGCGAGTGAGGGTGCCCTGCATGGGTCGGTACGCCGGGCCTGCGGCAGACTGACCGGCGAACCGTCGAGCCGCCCGAATACCGTGGTATCTTGACGTCGAGAGAGTTTCCGAGCCGGGAGTTGCACAATGAGCGTGAACAGTTTCGGGGCCGAGGATCGGCTGGACGTCAACGGCACCAGCTACCAGATCTACCGGCTGGACGCCGTCGAGGGTGCGGACAAGCTGCCCTACAGCCTGAAGGTCCTGCTGGAGAACCTGCTGCGCACCGAGGACGGCGCCAACATCACCGCCGACGACATCCGCGCGCTGGGCTCGTGGGACCCGAAGGCCAAGCCCAGCAAGGAGATCCAGTTCACCCCGGCCAGGGTGATCATGCAGGACTTCACCGGCGTACCGTGCATCGTCGACCTCGCCACCATGCGCGAGGCGATCGCCGATCTCGGCGGCGATCCGGCCAAGGTCAACCCCCTCTCGCCGGCCGAGCTGGTGATCGACCACTCCGTGATCGCCGACGTCTTCGGTCGCCCGGATGCCTTCGAGCGCAACGTCGAGATCGAGTACGGCCGCAACCGCGAGCGCTACCAGTTCCTTCGCTGGGGCCAGACCGCCTTCGACGACTTCAAGGTCGTTCCGCCCGGCACCGGCATCGTGCACCAGGTCAACATCGAGCACCTGGCCAAGGTGGTCTATCCGCGCACGGTCGACGGCGTGCTGCAGGCGTACCCGGACACCTGTGTGGGCACGGATTCCCACACCACGATGGTCAACGGCCTCGGCGTCGTCGGTTGGGGCGTGGGCGGCATCGAGGCGGAGGCCGCGATGCTCGGCCAGCCGGTGTCGATGCTGATCCCGCGCGTGGTCGGCTTCAAGCTGACCGGCGAGCTGCCGGAGGGCGCGACCGCGACCGACCTGGTGCTGACGATCACCGAGATGCTGCGCGAGCACGGCGTGGTCGGCAAGTTCGTCGAGTTCTACGGCGCCGGCGTCGGCGCCGTGCCGCTGGCCAATCGCGCCACCATCGGCAACATGAGCCCGGAGTTCGGCTCGACCATCGCCGTCTGGCCGATCGATGATCACACCACCGACTACCTGCGCCTGACCGGCCGCGACGAAGATCAGATCGCCCTGGTCGAGAGCTATGCCAAAACCCAGGGACTGTGGCACGACCCGGAGCGCGAGGCCGAGTACTCGGAGTACCTGGAGCTCGACCTGGCCACCGTCGTGCCGTCGATCGCCGGCCCCAAGCGCCCGCAGGACCGGATCCTGCTCGCCGATGCCAAGAGCGCCTTCCGCGAGGTGATCGGCGACTACGTCGACGATGATCAACCGCAGCAGGTCAAGGGCTACGACGTCGGCGTGGACGGCAGCTTCATCGCCTCCGACCCGACCGAGAACGGCCCGGGCGACGAGCATGTCGACGACTCGGCCAAGCCCGTCGAGTACGACACCTCGGCCGAGCTGGACCGCCCGCGCAAGCCGACCACCGTCACGCTGGAGGACGGATCGAGCTTCGAGATCGATCATGGTGCGGTGACGATTGCCGCGATCACCTCGTGCACCAACACCTCGAACCCGAGCGTCATGGTCGGCGCCGCGCTGGTGGCGAAGAAGGCGATCGAGAAGGGCCTGACCCGCAAGCCGTGGGTGAAGACGACGCTGGCGCCCGGCTCGAAGGTCGTCATGGAGTACTACGACAAGGCCGGTCTCACGCCCTATCTGGACAAGCTCGGCTTCAACCTGGTCGGCTACGGCTGCACCACCTGCATCGGCAACTCCGGGCCGCTGATCCCCGAGGTCAGCGATGCCGTGAACAACAACGATCTTGCCGTCACCTCGGTGCTCTCGGGCAACCGGAACTTCGAGGGCCGGATCAACCCCGACGTGAAGATGAACTACCTGGCCAGCCCGCCGCTGGTCGTGGCGTACGCGCTGGCCGGCACGATGGACATCGACCTGTTCAACGACCCGCTGGGCACCGACGAGCAGGGCAACCCCGTCTACCTGAAGGATGTCTGGCCGAGCCAGGCGGAGATCGACGAGGTCGTCGGCGGCGCGATCAACGCGCAGATGTTCACCAAGGGGTACGCCGATGTGTTCGCCGGCGACGACGAGTGGCGCAGCCTGCCGACGCCCGAGGGCAAGATCTTCGAGTGGGACGCCGACTCCACCTATGTCCGGCGCCCACCGTACTTCGAGGGCATGCAGGCCGAGCCGCAGCCGGTGACCGACATCTCCGGTGCCCGGGTGCTGCTCAAGCTCGGCGACTCCGTGACCACCGACCACATCTCGCCGGCCGGTGCGATCAAGACGGACAGCCCGGCGGGCAAGTACCTGACCGAGCATGGCGTCGAGCGGCGCGACTTCAACTCCTACGGGTCGCGGCGCGGCAATCACGAGGTGATGATCCGCGGCACCTTCGCCAACATCCGGCTGCGCAACCAGCTCGCGCCGGGCACCGAGGGCGGCGTGACGCGCGACTTCAGCCAGGCCGACGCGCCGGTGACCACCGTGTTCGAGGCGTCGGAGAACTACCAGGCGGCCGGTACGCCGCTGGTGGTGCTCGGCGGCAAGGAGTACGGCTCGGGCTCGTCGCGCGACTGGGCCGCCAAGGGCACCGCGCTGCTCGGGGTGAAGGCGGTGATCACCGAGTCCTACGAGCGGATCCACCGGTCGAACCTGATCGGCATGGGGGTGCTGCCGCTGCAGTTCCCGGAGGGGGAGAGCGCGGAGTCGCTCGGCCTGACCGGCGAGGAGACCTTCGACATCTCGGGGATCACCGAGCTGAACGAGGGGCGTACCCCCGAGACCGTCAAGGTCGTCGCGACCTCGCCGGAGGGCAAGGAGACCGCCTTCGACGCGGTGGTACGCATCGACACCCCCGGCGAGGCGGACTACTACCGCAACGGAGGGATCATGCAGTACGTGCTGCGCTCGCTGAAGAACAAGGGCTGATCGCCGCCCGCGATCCCTTCGTCAGTTGTCGCCGCCCGGCAGTGCGTCCGGGCGGCGACAACTGACGACAAGGAGGGTGTGGCCCCGGCCGCCGCGGGCGACAGATACACCTAGGCGACGACGAGCTCCTGCAGTCTCTGCAGGGTGCCGCGTTGCTCGTCCAGTTCTTCCATCCGCCGAGCCAAGGAATCCATGTGCTCGTCGAGATAGTCGGCGACGCAGGAGGCCAGCCGGTCGCCGCCTTCGAAGCAGGGCAGCACCCGGGCCACGATCGCGAGCGGCAGGCCGGCATCCAGGAAGAGGCGGATCCGGCGTACGGTCTCGGCCGCTTCCGGGTCGAAGCGGCGGTGACCGGCGCTGGTGCGGACCGCGGGCAGCAGGCCGTGCTGCTCGTAGTAGCGCACCGCTCGGACGCTGAGCCCGGTCCGCGCGGCCAGCTCACCGATGGTGATCGTTCGCTCGTGCCGATCTGTCATCGAAAGATCCTCTCCGAACCGGCTTGCACCTGACGCTGACGTCAGCTCCTAGCCTCCGTTTCATGACCGCTATTGATGATGCAACACAGCCCGTCGATGAGTTCTTCCGGATCGGCGGCGATCTTCGGGTACGCCGGATCGGGCTCGGCGCGATGCGGCTCACCGACGCCACCGGTGACGGCACCCAGGCCGGCGCCCAGATCTGGCGACCCCCCGCCGACCCGGCCGACGCGATCACCCTGCTGCGGCGAGCAGTGGAGCTCGGCGTTCAGCTGATCGACACCGCCGACGCCTACGCACTGGGGGAGAACGAGGAACTGATCGCGAAGGCCCTGCACCCCTATCCCGAGGACGTGTCGATCGCCACCAAGGTGGGCCTCACCCGCCCGTCACCCACCGAGTGGGTGCTGGTGGGCAACCCCGCGTACCTCAGACAACAGGTGGAGCTGAGCCTGCGGCGGCTGCGGGTCGAGAGGATCGACCTGTTGCAGCTGCATCGCCTCGACCCGGCGTACCCGGTCGCCGAGCAGGTCGGCGCGCTCGACGAGCTCCGGATTGCCGGGAAGATTCGCCACCTGGGGCTGTCCGAGGTGAGCGTTCCTGAGCTCGACGAGGCACGCACGACCGCGCCGATCGCGTCGGTGCAGAACGCATACAACCTCTCCGCGCGCACCAGTGACCCCGTGATCGATCACGCGGCCGACCTCGGAATCGCTTTCCTGCCGTACTTTCCGCTGGCCATCGGCGACCTGGCGCGGGCCGGCAGTGTCCTTGATCAGATCGCGCGTGAGCTGGGGGCCACCGGCTCCCAGGTGGCTCTCGCCTGGCTGCTGCACCGGGCGCCCAACGTGCTGCCGATCCCCGGCACCACCTCAATCCGGCATCTGGAGGAGAACCTCGGCGCCGCTGAGGTGCAGCTGACCGCCGAGCAGGTACGCCGGATCGAGGAGGCCTCGGGCGGACGGGATCCGGGCGAGGACCACTGACCACACGAGGGGGGTGGCGGGTCAGCGTCGGCGGGCCGGCGCGCCCTTGGGCGGGTAGCCGGTGACCTGCTCCTCGTCCTGCCAGAACGACACGTCACCCTTGGGTGCGAACTCCTCGACGGTGAAGATCGGGTCCTCACCGCGCCGGTACTGATCGGTGTAGGACTTCAGCATCTTGAAGGCGACCCCGGAGAGCAGGGCGAGCGCGATCAGGTTGATCAGGGCCATCACGCCCATGATCTGGTCGGCAATCGTCCAGACCAGCGACGCGGAGGCGAGCGCACCGCCCAGGACGGCCAGCAGTGCGAGGACCCGGTAGGTGGTCAGGGCGACCCGGTTCTCACCGGTGATGAACTCGATGTTGGACTGGCCGTAGTAGTAGTTGCCGAGGATCGAGCTGAACGCCAACAAGAAGATGATCACCGCGAGCAGCACGCCGGCCCAGGGCCCGAGGTTGTTGATCATCGCGTTCTGGGTCAGCGCGATGCCCTCGCCGGCACCCCTCAGATCCGGGGTGGCGGAGAGGATGATGAACGCCGTGATCGAGCAGACGATCATGGTGTCGAAGTAGACGCCGAGCGACTGCACCAGGCCCTGCTTCACCGGGTGGGTGACCGCGGCGCTCGCGCCGGCATTCGGTGCCGAGCCGAGGCCGGCCTCGTTGGAGAACATGCCCCGCTTCACGCCGAGCAGGATCACCGTGCCGACGGCCGCGCCGGTCACGGAGTTCGGGGTGAACGCATCCCGGACGATGGCGACCACCATGCCCGGCACGTTCTCGATGTTCATCGCGACGATGACGATCCCGACGCCCAGATAGAGCAGCGCCATCACCGGCACGATCTTGTCGGTGATGTTGGCGATCCGGCGCAGGCCGCCGAAGATCACCAGGCCGGTCATCACGACCAGCGCTAGGCCGATGCCCAGGTTGATCCCATCCCCTCGACGCCGGCCGCGGAGGTGACCGCGTCGGCGATGGTGTTGGCCTGCAGCGAGCTGAACGCGAACGGGAAGCAGATCACCAGCACGATCGCGAAGGCGATTCCCATCGCTCGGCTGCCGATGCCCTTCTCCATGTAGTAGGCGGGACCGCCCCGGAAGCCGAACGGCTCGTCCTTGACCTTGTAGACCTGCGCCAACGTGGACTCGATGATCGCCGAGGCGGCACCGATCGCCGCCATCAGCCACATCCAGAACACCGCGCCCGGGCCGCCGAGCGCGATCGCCGTGCCCACGCCGGCGATGTTGCCGACCCCGACCCGCGACGCGGCCGAGACCGTGAAGGCCTGGAAGGAGCTGATGGACTGCGCCTTGCCCGAGGCGTCCGGCGGGGTCTTGTTGCCGAGCGTCTTGATCATCGCCGGGAGCAGCCGGATCTGCGCGACCCCCGTGCGTACGGTGAAGTAGATGCCGAGCAGCACCACGACCGGCAGAACCAGCCACGTCCAGAAGGTGTCGCCGACATCGCCGATGATGCTCTCGAGTGCGTCCATGACCAGCACGCTAGGCCACCGGGTGTGCCGGGTCCACCCGCCCGCTCGGCGATCTCGTCGTGAGGTATCGCCGCCCGGTGGGGCGTGTGGAGGGCGATAACTGACGACACGACGGCGGGGTTGGCCCTCTGCTGCCGCACATGCCGCGGATGGCCTCAACCCACCCGGTCGGCGGGCGCCGTGTAGGTGCGGCAGGCGTCGGTGTCGCCGGACTCGAATCCGGCGCGGAACCAGCGCCGCCGGCTCTCCACCGAACCGTGGGTCTCGTTGCCGACGTAGCGGCCCAGCACGGGCCCGAGGGCGAAGTCGCGAATATTGTCCTTGCCCTCGGCGAACCAGACGCCGGCCAGGCACTCGGCCTGCAGTTCGGTACGCCGCAATGCCCCGGTCGAGGCGGCGTCGTCGACCGGCCAACTGTTGGTGGCCCGCTGCACGTGGTGTCCGAACTCGTGGGCCAGCACCGTCATCGGCAGCCAGTCCGCCCGCTCGGCGTAGCGCCGCGCCCCGTCGGTGAACAGATAGATCGTCGCGTTGTCGGTGCAGTAGAACGCGAGCACGAGATTCTTGCTGCTCATCGGGCCGCACGGGGAACTCGCCTCGGCGGTGGTGACGATCTTGATCACCGGCCGATCGAGCCGTACGCCGACCCGCCGCAGCGCGGGCGACCATGCGGGCATCAGGCAGCGGTCGACGGCATTCTCGGCGAACTCGCGCAACCCGTCTGCCGACGTATCGCCGACCGCGGGCCGCGGGCAGTCGACGGCGGGCAATGCGCCGGCCGAGTAGAGCCGCTCATCCAGCGTCGGCGCCGACCGCTCCGACCCGGTCTCGCCGCCGGACTCCCCGTCCGGTCGGCCGCCGTCGTGTTCGATGCTCACCTCGGGCGCGGGCGCATAGTCGGGGGGCGGGCCGGGCGCGGGCGGCCGGATCGCGAACCCGAGCAGGATCAGGGCCAGCCCGATGGCCGCGGCGAGCGCGGCGAGCGCCCGCGGGCGCCGGGTCATTCCGCTCCCGGCAGCGCGGCCCGGATCCGGGCGGCGACCTCCGCGGCCTCGCCGTCGGCGTACCTGGTGCGGGGCCAGAAGAACCCGCGCAGCCCGTCCCCCTTGGTGCGCGGCACCACATGCAGGTGCAGGTGCGGCACCGACTGGCTGACCACGTTGTTCATCGCGACGAACGTACCCTGCGCGCCGAGCCCGTCGCCGAGCGCGCGGGCGATGCGCTGGCCCGCGGCGAGCAGCGGCTCCATCTCGGCCGGCGGCAGCTCCAGCAGGGTGTCGATGTGGCGTACCGGGCAGATCAGCGTGTGGCCGGCGAACACTGGCCGGTGGTCCAGGAACGCGATGGTGTGCTCGTCGCGGGCGATGATCTCGGCGGGTTCATCGCCGGCGATGATCTTGCAGAAGAGGTCCATCGGACGCGCTCACAGATGGCGGAACTGGGTGATCAACGTGCCGTCCGGGCGTACCTCGTGGAACGCGAAGCCCGGCGGCAGATCGCGGTTCAGCAGCTCCCCGGGCTCGCCCTCCAGCGTGATCGTGGACGCCACACCGGGCGCGATCCGCACCGGCAGCCCCGCAAAGGTGGCCGCCGTGGCCGTGTGCGCGTGCCCACAGACGATGCCGGCGATGTCGCGGTGCGCGTTCAGCACGTCGGCCAGATCGTCCGGATTGTCCAGGCGGATCGCGTCCATGGTCGGGTGCCCGAGCGCGACCGGCGGATGATGCAGCGCGACCAGCGCGGTCCGCCCGGCGGGGCGGGCAGCGAGCTGGCGGTCCAGCCAGATCAGCGAGGACTCCGCCAGATGGCCGTGGTCGATCCGCTCGCCGTCGGCCGACGGGACGGTCGAGTCCAACGCGATCACCGTCAGCTCCGCCAGCTCGACCGCGAGGTCGAGCGGGCCGGCCGGATCGGAATCGGCGGTCACGCCGGGCAGCCCCTCGGCGAAGTCGGTACGCCGGTCGTGGTTGCCGGGGATCGCCGCCACCCGGTGCCGCCCGGCGACCCGGCGCGCCGCCTCCCGGTACTCGTTGGACAGCCCGTGATCGGTGACATCGCCCGTGTGCAGCACCAGCTCGGGATCGAACGGCAGCGCCTCGAGGTAGTCCCAGACCCGCGCATTGCGCTGCGCGGTGGCGGGACTGTTGTCGAAGTGGGTGTCGGAGACCTGCACGATGAGGGTCACGGGCCGAGCGTAGCCACCGGCCCGCGCGATCCGCGCCCCCGTAGGCTGACCCCGACCGGGCACCGCACCCGCCGGGGCACGACGCAGCCGGGCATGACGCAGCCGGGCATGACGCAGAAGGAGCACCCTCGTGAGCAGCAGGACCACCACCGACCCGTTGGACCTGATCGACCTCGCCTCGCAGCTCAGCGAGAGCGAGCGCGCGATCGCGGCCAGCGTCCGCGGCTTCGGCGAGCAGCGGGTCCTGCCGGACATCGCGGAGTGGTACGAGCGGGGCGAGCTGCCGGAGGCGCGTCAGTTGGCCAAGGAGCTGGGCGCGCTCGGCGTACTCGGGATGCACCTGGAGGGCTACGGCTGCGCCGGTGCCAGCGCGGTGGACTACGGATTGGCGTGCCTGGAGCTGGAGGCGATCGACTCGGGCCTGCGCTCGCTGGTGTCGGTGCAGGGCTCGCTGGCCATGTTCGCGATCTGGCGGTTCGGCAGCGAGGAGCAGAAGAACGAGTGGCTGCCGCGGATGGCCGCGGGCGAGGCGATCGGCTGCTTCGGGTTGACCGAGCCCGACCACGGGTCGGATCCGGCGGGGATGACCACCCGCGCGCGGCGCGACGGCAGCGACTGGGTACTGAACGGCGCGAAGATGTGGATCACCAACGCGCCGATCGCCGATGTGGCGGTGGTCTGGGCCAACGCCGGGGAGGCCGACGGCGGCATCCGCGGCTTCGTGGTGCCGACCGACACGCCCGGCTTCAGCGCGCCCGAGATCAAGCACAAGCTCTCCCTGCGGGCGTCGGTCACCGGCGAGATCGTGCTGTCCGACGTGCGGCTGCCGGACTCGGCGGTGCTGCCGGAGGTACGCGGGCTGAAGGGCCCGCTGTCCTGCCTCAGCGAGGCCCGCTACGGGATCGTCTGGGGCGCGATGGGCGCGGCCCGCAGCGCGCTGGAGTCCGCGGTGGACTACGCCAAGCAGCGCCGCCAGTTCGACCGGCCGATCGCCGGCTTCCAGCTCACCCAGGCCAAGCTCGCCGACATGGCGCTCGCCGTCTGGACCGGTACGCTGCTCGCGCTGCACCTGGGACGCCGCAAGGACGAGGTCGGGCTCCGCCCGGAACAGGTCAGCATCGGCAAGCTGAACAACGTCAGCGCGGCCATCGAGGTCTGCCGCACCGCGCGTACCATCCTCGGTGCCAACGGCATCTCACTGGAATATCCGGTGATGCGGCACGCCAACAACCTCGAGTCCGTGCTGACCTACGAGGGCACCCCGGAGATGCACACGCTGGTGATCGGGCAGGCGTTGACCGGGGAGTCGGCCTTCCGCTGATGTCGGCCGCGCCGCTCGTGGGCATCGGGAACGGATCGGGGACCGTCGTTCGATGCGTACTGCACACGGAGCGTGGCGAGCGCTCCTAGACTGGTCGTCATGTCGTTTCTCGATCGCATCCGCGGACCGCAGGACCTGCGCGACCTCGACGGTCGCGAGCTCGAGCGGCTCGCGGAGGAGATTCGCGGCACGCTGATCCATGCGGTCAGCCGGACCGGCGGCCACCTCGGGCCGAATCTCGGCGTGGTCGAGCTGACCATCGCCCTGCACCGGGTGTTCGACTCCCCGAACGATCCGATCGTCTTCGACGTCGGGCACCAGGCCTATGTGCACAAGATGCTCACCGGCCGGACGGGAGACCTGCCGACCCTGCGCCAGCGCGGCGGCATGGCCGGCTATCCCAGCCGGGCGGAGAGCCCGCACGACTGGGTCGAGAACTCGCACGCCTCGGCCGGACTGTCCTGGGCCGAGGGGATGGCGAAGGGTTTCCGGCTGCGCGGCGAGGATCGCACCGTGGTCGCGGTCGTCGGCGACGGGGCGCTCACCGGAGGGATGGCCTGGGAGGCGATGAACAACATCTCCGCCGATCCCGACCTGCCACTGATCATCGTGGCCAATGACAACGGCCGGTCCTACACCCCGACGGTCGGCGGGATCGCGCAGGCGCTCGGCGCGGTGCGTACCGACCGCCGCTACGAAGACGTCCTGGACCTGGTCCGCCGCAGCATCTCGGGTACCCCGTGGATCGGCCGGACCGCCTATGAGTGGCTGCACGGCATGAAGGCCGGACTGAAGGATGTGCTCGCGCCGCAGGGCCTGTTCGCCGACCTGGACATGAAGTACGTCGGGCCGATCGACGGCCACGACATCGGCGCGGTCGAGCAGGCGCTGCAGCAGGCAAAGGGCTTCGGCGGCCCGGTGATCGTGCACGTCCGGACCCAGAAGGGTCGCGGGTTCAAGGCCGCCGAGGACCATGTGGAGGACCAGTTCCACTCGATCGGGCAGATCGACGCCGTGACCGGTGCGCCGTTGTCGTCGAAGACGACGCAGAGCTGGACGAGCGTCTTCGCCGACGCGATGCTCGACCTGGGCCGGCGCCGCGCGGACGTCGTCGCGGTGACCGCGGCGATGCTCTATCCGACCGGACTGCACCGCTTCGCCGACGAGTTCCCCGAGCGGACCTTCGACGTCGGCATCGCCGAGCAGCACGCGGTGACCTCGGCCGCGGGCCTGGCCAGCGCCGGCCTGCACCCGGTGGTGGCCATCTACTCGACCTTCCTGAACCGCGCCTTCGACCAACTGCTGATGGACGTCGCGCTGCACCGCCAGGGGGTGACCTTCGTCCTCGACCGGGCCGGGATCACCGGCCCCGACGGGCCGAGCCACCACGGCATGTGGGACACCTCGATCGCCGGCCTGGTGCCCGGGCTCTCGCTGTGGGCGCCCCGGGATGCGGTCCGCCTGACCGGCGCGCTGGAGGCGGCGGCGGAGATCGCCGACGCGCCGACCATGATCAGGTTCCCGCGCGGTGGCGTACCGGAGGAGCTGCCGGCGGTGGAGCAGCACGAGGGCATGGACGTGTTGGTACGCGGGGCCGACGCCCGGGTGCTGGTCGTGGCCTACGGCCCGATGTGCCGGGTGGCGACCGAGGTCGCATCGCGGCTGACCGATCAGGGCATCGGCACCACCGTGATCGATCCGGTCCGGGCGCTGCCGGTGAACCGGGCGCTGATCACCGAGGCCGCCCGCCACGATCTGGTGATCAGCATCGAGGACGGTGGCGAGGTCGGCGGGCTCGGGTCGCGTCTGGCCCAGGAGCTGCGCCGCGCCGGCGTGACGGTCCCGCTGCGCGAGTTCGGGATCCCCCAGCAGTTCCATGATCACGCCTCGCGCGATGAGCTGCTGGAGGACTGCGGGCTGAATCCGCAGGAGATCGCCAGGTACGCCGTCGAGGCGATCAGCAGCAGCGACTCCGATCCCGTCGCGCCCCTGCGCTGAGCGGGCGTACCGGGTGCGGGGGAGGGCCGCGGCGGCGCCCCAGGCCCGCTGGCTGACGATCGCGCTGGTCGCGGCGGGGACGATCTTCACGGCGATCAACCTGGTCAGTGTCTCGGCCCGGCCGGGCGACCTGCCGATCACCTGGGCCGCCTGGCTGCTGGCCCCGGGCATGGGAGCTGTGCTGCTCCTTGCCGGCCGGCGCTGGCCCGTCGCGGCGCTCGTGATCTCCGCGGCGCTGCTCTTCGGTTACTACGCCACCGGCCGGCCGCCGATCGGGTTCGCGATCCTGCTGGTGCCGGCGGTGGTGAATGCCGCCGAGCGCGGCCGGGTCCGGGCGGCCGCGATCGTCGGCGCCGGCCTGTTGCTGGTGGCCTTCGGGGTACGCCTGTTCGCGCTCGGTCAGGGATCGCAGATCCTCGGCAACCAGTTGCTGACCGATGCCGCGGTGTTGGTCGGCGGCCTCGCCGTCGGCGATGCGCTGCTCTTCCGCAACCGGTGGCACGCAGAGCTCGGGCGGCGGATCGCGCTGGAGCGTACCGTGCACGAGCGCGAGGTGGAGGCACGGGTGGAGGCCGAGCGGCGCGGGGTCAGCCGCGACATCCATGACGGGATGGGCCACGCGCTGGTGATCATCGCGCAGCAGGCGAGCATCGCCCGGGCGGTGCTGGGCACCGACGGCGAACGCGCCCGGGCCGCCCTGGACATGATCAGAAGCGTCGCGCGCGGCGCCCGCCGCGATGTCGACCAGGTCGTGGCGATCCTCCGCTCACCGCTGGAGCGGTCCAGGCTTCCGGTGCCGCGATTCGCCGATGTGGAGGTGGCGATCGAGGCGCTGCGCGAAGCCGGGACCGAGGTTTCCCTGACCCGGAGCGGAGAGCTCGGCTCGGTCGGCGCGCTGGTCGAGGCCAGCGCGACCCGGCTGGTCCAGGAGGCACTGACCAACGTCCAGCGGCACTCGCGCGCCCGGCGGGTCGACATCGCCATCGTTCGCGAGCCCGGCCGGCTGCGGGTCGGGGTGGTCGACGACGGGGGAGCGGCGGCGGACTGGCAACCCGGGTCCGGGATCACGGGGATGCGCGAACGGGCGATCCTGGTCAACGGCGAGGTGACGATCTCGGCGGAGCCGGACCGGTTCGAGGTGGCGGCCAGCTATCCGTGTGAGGATTGATCGGTGAGCGAGATCGGCGTACTGGTGGTCGACGACCAGGCGATGGTCCGGGCCGGCATCCGGGCGCTGCTCGAGCTCGGTGCGGAGGGGGACGACCGCGGCGATCGAATCGTGGTCACCGCGGAAGCCGCGAACGGAGCGGAGGCGCTGGAGGCGCTGCGTGCGGCCGACGGCGGGCGGATCGATGTCGTGCTGATGGACATCCGGATGCCGGTGCTCGACGGAATCGGGGCGCTGCAGGCGCTCCGCGCCCGCGACGACACAGCCGCAGTGCCGGTGATCATGTTGACCACCTTCGACAGCGACGAGTTGCTGTTCGACTCGCTGGAGGCGGGCGCCGCGGGATTCATGCGCAAGGACCTCGAGCCGGCCGAACTGCACGCAGCCGTACGCCGGGCGCACGCCGGGGAGGCGGTGCTCGATCCTGCCGCCACCCGGTTGGTGGTCCGACGAGCCCTCGCCGGGCGTGCCCGCGCGGCCGAGGCCGAGCGGCGGATCGCCGGGCTCAGCGGGCGCGAGCGCGACATGCTGGCCTGGGTCGGGCGCGGCCTGTCCAACGACGAGATCGCCGTACAACTGTCGCTGAGTCCGGGCACCGCGCGTACCTATGTCAGCAAGCTGTTGACCCGGCTGGACTGCCGCGATCGGGTGGCGCTGGTCGTGCTGGCCCACGCCGGCGGACTCGTCTGAGCAGCGCCGCCGGGTCGGACCGCGGAACGAATCGGGGTTGATCCGGATCAATGCCCGGCATCGCTTCCGGGCTGCGCAACTGTTGATCATGTCCGCTGTTGTGGCCGGTGTTGCCGGGCGCAGGATGGACGTCATGACGCGCAACCCGGACCCACTCGCCCGTGGCTGAGCTGACCATCGCCCGACTGCTGTTCGCGACCACGGCATCGGTGCACTACCTGTTTGTCGCCACCACCCTCGGCCTGACCCCGATCATCGCGGTGCTGTCGACGCTCTCCGCGCTCCGCGGCCGTCGGCAGCCCACGCCGATCATCGACCTGCTCGCCCGGATCTATGTGGCCAACTACGGCATCGGCATCGTCGCCGGGCTGGTGATGGAGCTGCAGATGGCGATGCTGTGGACCGGCCCGGGGACCGACGAGTACGGGCCGATCGCCGGCCTGCTCGCACTGGAGACGGTCGTCGCATTCTTCCTGGAGTCCACGCTGCTCGGCGTCTGGCTGGCCGGGCGCAAGATCATCCCGCTCTGGCTGCAGTCAGCCGTCTTCTGGGGGATCACGATCACGGCGTACGCGTCGATGATCTTCATCGTCACCGCGAACTCCTATCTGCACGACCCGATCCCGACGCCGCAGCTCACGCCCGCCGCCTTCTGGGCACTGGTGGACCGGCCGGCCACGGTCTGGCCACTGATCCACATCGCCGCCAGCTCGTTGATCATCGGCGCCTTCTGGTGTGCGACCTTCGGGGCGAACTGGCTGCGAACGGACCCGCTGAGCGTGCCCGGTCGCCGACTGATCCGGATCGGGGTCGGGATCGCGGCGCTGGCCAGTCCGCCGCTGGCCGTCGCCGGGTTCGCGCAGTTCGACGCGGCTCGCCCCGAGGGCGTACCGACCGATGAGCCGGACTGGCTGCACGCGCTCGCCAGCGTGATGATCCTGACCGGGATGGCGATCTGGTTGCTGACCTGGTTCGTGCTGGGGCCACTCACCCTGAACGGGGCGATCTTCCGCGGCAAACGATGGCTGGCCCTGTTGCGGATCGGGCTGTGGGTGCCGATGCCGATCCTGCTGATCGGCTGGATCTATCGCGAGCTGTCCCGCCAGCCGTGGTTCATCGTGGGGCGGGTCACCGTGCAGGAGGCGGCCAGTCCGATCGGTACGCCGGCCATGCTGACCCTCGCGGCGGTCTTCGCGGTGCTCTCCGCGGTCACGCTGGCGGTGGCGTGGCTGGTCTTCCGCCGGGTCCTGCGCGGTCATCCGACGACGGTCGTCGCATCATGACGAGCGTGGTCGTCGCCGCGGCCGTGGTGCTGGCGGTGCTCGCCGAGGGGCGGACGATCCTGGTCTGCCTGAGCGCGCCCGCCGCGGGGGGCGCCGCCCGGCTGACCCGCCTCGGCTCGATCTTCCTGGGCACCGAGGCGTGGGTGATCGCCGTGATCGGCATGGTCAACGGCGTCCATCCCGATCTCGCCCACCCGCTGCTGGAGGCCGCGGGCGGGGGAGCGGTTGCCTACATCGCGGGCTGGATGGTGCGCGACCTGTTCCTGTGGGCCGGTCCCCGGTTGGGGCCGGGGCTGCCGGCGCGGGTGCTGATCGCGGTCGGCGCGTCGGCCCAGGTCGTCGGCGCGGCAGTGCTCGGGGTCGCGCTGGTCGCCGCGCTCGTGAGCACCGGCCCGCCGGACGCGGGCCCGCCCGGCGATCTGCTCGGGTTCGTCCTGTTGCCGGTGCTGGTGGCGGGCCTGGTGATCCAGGTCGGGCTGGTGCGGCTGCCGCCGGCCTCCTACTTCCGGTGGGCCGAGGGCGCCCGGCCGCCTGCCGACGCGCGGATCAACTGAGCTCGGGCAGCGCGACGAGGTGCCCGTCGCCGAGGTCGGTGAGCGGGACATCGCGCCAGGTGGGCGCACCGGGCGCGGCGGGCAGGTCCCACTCGCGGCGCGGGCGACGCTCACCGCGCCGGCGCCGCCGCGGATCCGGGGTCGGCACTGCGGCCAGCAGTTCGCGGGTGTAGGGGTGGGCCGGGTCGTCGAACAACTGGTCGCGGGTGCCGGACTCGACGATCACGCCGCGGTACATGATCGCGACCCGGGTACACAGGTGATCGACCACGCCGAGATCGTGGGAGATGAACAAGAACGCGGTGCCGCGCTGTTCGCGCAGGTCGCTGAACAGGTTGATGATCTGGGCCTGGATCGACACGTCGAGCGCCGAGACGGGCTCGTCGGCGACCACGAACTCCGGTTCGAGCGCCATCGCGCGGGCGATCACGATCCGCTGCCGCTGGCCGCCGGAGAACTCGTGCGGGAAGCGGTCCAGGCTGTCCGGGCCCATCTCGCACAGCGCCAGTACCTCGCGTACCCGATCCCGCACGTCGTCGCGGGTGGCGCGGCCGTGCCGCAGCAGCGGTTCGCCGATCGCGTCCGCGATCTGCAGCCGCGGATTCAGGGCGCTGAACGGATCCTGGAAGATGTACTGCATCCGGGGCCGCAGCCGGGTGAGCTCGCGGCGCGACAGCCCGGACAGGTCGGTCCCGCGGAACCGCACCGCGCCCGAGGTCGGCTCGTGCATCCGCAGCACCGTCTGGCCGAGGGTGGTCTTGCCGCTGCCGGATTCGCCGACCAGCCCCACCAGCTCCCCGTCGGCGACGGTGAGGCTGACCCCGTCCACCGCCCGGACGAGTTGGTCGCGGCGGCGGCCGAACCCGCGGTCGCCGAAGTGCTTGACGAGGTCGGTGACCTCGATCAGCGGGGCGTCGGAGCCGGTCACGACGCGGGCTCCTCGGCGGCCGGGCCGCGCAGCGTCGCCTCGCGTACCTGTTCGGAGATCGTCGGCAGGCGGTCCAGCCGTTGGCCGAGCACCGGCTTGGTCCGCAGCAGGGCATCGGTGTAGGGGTGTTGCGGATCGTCGAAGATCGAGAACACGTCGCCGCGCTCCACGATCCGTCCGCCGTACATCACCAGGACCGAGTCGGCGACCTGGGCCACGACGCCGAGGTCGTGGGTGATGAACAGCATCGCCATCCCGGTCTCGTCGCGCAGGTCGAGCAGCAGGTCGAGGATCTGCGCCTGGATGGTGACGTCCAGCGCGGTCGTCGGCTCGTCGGCGATCAGCAGCCGCGGGCGACAGCACAGTGCCATCGCGATCATCGCCCGCTGCAGCATCCCGCCGGACAGCTCGTGCGGGTAGCTGCGCATCAGCCGGTCGGGACGCGCCAATCCGACGCGATCGAGCCATTCGACGGCCCGGTCATAGGCCTCGCGGCGGCCGATCGATTCGTGCGCGCGCAACGTCTCGATCACCTGCCGGCCGATGGTGAACACCGGATTCATCGAGTGCATCGGCTCCTGGAAGATCATCCCGATGTCGCCGCCGCGCAGGCGTTGCAGTCCGCTGCGCCGCAACGCGAGCACATCGCGGTCGGCGAAGCGGACGCTCCCGCCCGCGATCCGGCCCGGCTCGGCGACCAGCCGCATCAGCGACATCGCGGTGACGCTCTTGCCGGAGCCGGACTCGCCGACCAGGCCGACCACCTCGCCACGGCGCACGGTGAAGCCGACATCGTCGACGACTGCGCGCGTCCCGCCGGGCGCGGGGAACTCCGTTCGCAGCCCGCGCACCGTCAGCAGGGGTTCCTCATCGGCCACGCGAGCCACCCCCGCTCCGCGGGTCGAACGCGTCGCGCAACCGGTCGCCGAGCACGTTGATCGCCGCCACCGTGATCAACAGCGCCATCCCGGGCGGCACCCACAGCCACCAGTGCTGCCGGAAGTCGATCAGATTGTTCGCCGCGGTGATCATGTTTCCCCAGGAGGCGCTCGGGGCCATCACCCCGAGCCCGAGGAAGCTCAGCGCCGACTCGCTCAGGATGCCGGAGGCGACGCTGAGGGTGGCGACCACGATCAGCAGTGGCAATACGTTCGGCAGCAGGTGATGGAACAGCTTGGAGCGGGTGCTCAGCCCGAGCACCTCGGCGGCGCGCAGGTACGGCTCCTCGCGCAGCGACAACACCTGTCCCCGCACCAGCCGGGCGATGCTCGGCCAGCCGATCAGGCTGAGCAGCACGGTCACCAGGTAGATCCGGGCCTCCGGTGCGACCTTGAACTCCGACAACAAGGCGGCCAGCACGATCAGCAGCGGCAGCCCGGGCAGGGCCATCAGCAGGTCGGCGAGCCGCATCAACACCAGGTCGAGCACGCCGCGGAAATAGCCGGACACGATCCCCAGCACCGCGCCGAGCACCAGCGAGAGCAGCATGGACGCCAGGCCGATGGTCAGCGAGATCCGCCCCGCGAGCATCAGCCTGGTGGCGACATCGCGGCCGTAGTCGTCGGTGCCCAGCCAGTGGTCCATCGTGGGGACGTGCTCGGCGATCCGCAGATTGATCTCGTCGCCGGTGTAGGGAGAGATCAGCGGCCCGACGAAGCAGAACAACAACATCAGAACCAGGACGGCGAGCGCGACGACGGCGACGGGGGTCCGCAGCAATCGCCCGATGGCCTGCGACCACAGCGAACGTGAGCGGACCGGCCGCGGCGGGCGAGCGCCGGCGGGGGCCGGCGCGGTGGCGAGCAGGGGCAGGTGCTGTTCGGTCATCCGTGCCGCACCTTTGCCACGAGCCGGATCCGCGGGTCGGCCACGGCGTACAACACGTCGGCGAGGAAGCTGCCCACGACCGTGAGCAGCGCGAGCAGCATGGTGAGCGTCATCAGCACGTCGTAGTCGCGGGTCTGCACCGACTCGATCTGCAGCCGGCCGACGCCGGGCCAGTTGAAGATCTGTTCGGTGATGATCGCCCCGGAGAACAGGGCGGGCAGCTCGAAGGCCAGCAGGGTGATGGCCGGCAGCAGCGCATTGCGCAGGGCGTGGGAGAACACCACGGCCCGCTCGCCGAGACCCTTCGCCCGGGCGGTGCGGATGAAGTCGGCACGCAGCACCTCGAGCATGCCGGAGCGGAAGTAGCGGGTCAGCGACCCCGCGCCGAGGAAGGTCAGGATCGCGACGGGCAGCGCCAGGTGGTGCACGATCTCGACGACCCGCGCGGGCCCGCTGGTCAGACTGCCGGTGTCCAGCATCCCGCCGGCCGGGAACAGTTGCAGGTCGATGGCCAAGATCTTGATCATCATCAGCCCGAGGAAGAACGACGGCACCGACAGCGAGGCGAACAGCGCGACGGTGACCAGCCGGTCGAACCACGAGTACTGCCGGGTCGCCGCGAGCACGCCGGTGACCAGCGCGATCAGCCAGGTGAGCACGAACGCAGCGAAGGCCACCAGGAACGAGTTCCACAGCAGCGGCGCGAGCACCTCGGCGACCGGCCGGTTGTACTCCAGGGAGTAGCCGAGGTCGCCGCGGAACAGGTTGCGCAGCCAGATGCCGTAGCGCACGACGACCGGCTGGTCGAGCCCGTAGAGCGCCCGCAGCTCCGCGACCCGCTGCGGGGTGAGCGATCGGTTGCCGGAGAAGTGATCGCCCGGCATCAGCGCGAACAGCCAGAACACCAGCACGGACACGCCGAACAGCAGCGCCAGCATCGTGGCGAGGCGCCTGGTCAGGTAGCCGATCATCGCCGAGCGGTCGGGCCGGGCGCGCTCAGCTCGACCTGATCTTCAACTTGGCGAGCGCCTGCGCCGCGTCCTCGCCGCCGGTCCGGAAGGCGTCAGCGCCCTCCACCCGGGCGTTGTACGCCGAGATCGACTTGCGGTAGTCGAGCAGGATGGTCGGCGGGTCCTCGCTGAGGCGCTGGTAGAGCTCGGCATAGATCTTCTTGCGCTCGGCCTCGTCGAAGGTGCCGACCCCCGCGGCGACCAGCCGCGTGACCTCGGGATTGCGGTAGCGGGAAAGGTTGATGTTCGGGTCGTTGGTGCCGAACTCGCGCACGGCATCGTCCGGGTCGGCGAGCCCCTCCGTGCGGAACCCGGCCAGGTCGTAGTCGCCCGAGTTGAAGCGCGCGAACGCCGTGTTGGAGTCGAGCACCTCGGGGACGAAATCGATGCCGAGCGCGGTGTAGTTCTGTTCGCCGATCGGGATCACCGGATCGTCCGGCTTGGTGGTGATGTAGGACAGCGTCAGCTTCTTGCCGTCCTTCTCCCGGATCCCGTCCGCGCCCCGGACCCAGCCCAGCTCGTCCAGCAACTGTCCGGCCCGGTCCGGGTCGAAGTCGTAGCGGGTCACACCCTCGGTCGTGTACGACCACAGCGGCGGCGCCGCGTAGGTGTCGGCCACCTGGCCGAGCCCCTTGAACCTGGCGTCGACGATCTGTTGCCGGTCGAGGCCGTAGTTGAGCGCCTGGCGGGCCTGCGTCGGGGCGAGCGCCGGGTTCGAGTTGTTCACCCAGATCTGGCCGATGTCGGGGATCACCCTGGTGTTGATCGTGGCGTAGCCGAGCTCCTTCAGCTCGTCGATGACCGCCGGATCGCTGCCGAACCCGCCCTGGTCGATGTCGCCGTTCTGGAAGTTCTGCAGCGCCGCGTCGGTGCTGGGCAACACCTTGTAGATCAGGTGCGCGATCGGGGGCTGGCCGCCGTAGTAGTGCGGGTTGGCCGTGTACCGGACCTCCTGGCCCTCGACGAACCGGTCGAGCTGGTAGGGCCCGGCGCCGAGCGGCTTGGCGTACAGGTCGCGCAGGTAGTCGAGCTTGCCCTTGGCGTACCCCTTGCCGTAATGGGCCTTCGAGATCACCGGACCGCCGAGGATGGTCAGGGCGAGCGGATTGGGCCTTTCGGTGGTGATCGTGATCGTGCGCGGGTCGATGACCGTGATCCCGGACAGGCCGGGAGCGTCGCCGTTGCGGAACTCGTCCGTGCCGGCGATCACGATGTCGGAGAAGTCGATGTAGCCGGAGTACGCGGGGTCGTTGAGCAGCGTCAGGGTGAACGCGACGTCATCGGCGGTCAGCGGCGAGCCGTCGCTGAACGTCAGCCCGTCCCGCAGGTGGTAGGTGTAGGTGAGGTTGTCCGGCGAGATCTCCCAGGATTCCGCCAGGTCGGGCTTGGGCTGACCGGACTCGTCGCGCACGACGAGGGAGGCGAAGATCGGCACGATCGCGTTGCCGTCCCAGCCGTTCTCGTAGAAGCCGGGCAGGAAGACCCCGCCGGGCTTGAGGATCATCGAGACGAACGTGTCGGTGCGGCGGTTCGCGTTGGCGGGGCTGCGGCCCGGATCGGTGGCCGGGATCACCTCGTCCCGCAGGGTGGTCAGATCCGCCTGCGGAGCCGTCGGGCTGTCCTCCGCCGTGGCCGCGCAGGCGCCGAGCGGGAGCGCCAGTGCGAGCGCCGCGGCGACGACGACGACCAGACCCTGCTTCGTTCTCATCTGTTCCGACTCCTGGGACGTCCGGCACCCAGTGCGCCACTGAGCCAGTTGGAAACGTAGGACTCCCGCGTCCGGCCGCGGACGGCGTCCGGATCATGGACGCCGTCCGCCGCCTCAGGCGAGGGAGGCCACCCCGGGCTCGGCGAACCGCCGCCCGGTCGCGCGCTCGGCCGCCCCGGAGCGGTCCAGGTACGGCGTGATCCCGCCCAGGTGGAAGGGATAGCCCGCGCCGAGGATCAGGCACAGGTCGATGTCGCGGGCGTCCGCGACGACCTCCTCGTCCAGCATTCGTCTGATCTCGTCGGCCAGCGCGTCCTCGACCCGCGTGCGGACCTGCTCCTCCGTGCTCGGCTGGTCGCCGACCGTGAACAGGGCGCGCGTCTCGTCGGAGACGAAGGGCCGGCCCTGGTCGTCGTAGTCGTAGATGCCGGACCGCTTGGCCTCGACGAGTCGGCGGAGATTCTGCGAGACCGGGAACCGATCGCCGAATGCCGCGTTCAGGGTCTCGTTGACGTGCAGCGCAACGGCCGGGCCGACCAGTTGCAGCAGCACGAACGGCGACATTGGCAGGCCGAGCGGCGCGAGCGCGCGGTCGGCGACCTCGAAGTCGGTGCCCTCGTCCAGGGTCGCGGTGATCTCCGACAGCATCCGGGTGAGCACCCGGTTGACGACGAACGCCGGCGCGTCGGCAACCAGGACGGCGTTCTTCTTCAACTGCTTGGCCACGGCGAAGGCGGTGGCCAGCGTCGCGTCGTCGGTGTCGCGCCCGCGGATGATCTCCAGCAGCGGCAAGATCGCGACCGGATTGAAGAAGTGGAAGCCGACGACCCGCTCGGGATGGCCCAGGCCAGACGCCATCTCGGTGATCGACAGCGAGGAGGTGTTGGTGGCCAGCACGCATTCGGCGGAGACGATCTTCTCCAGGTCGGCGAAGATCTGCTGCTTCAGCCCGAGCTCTTCGAAGACCGCCTCGATCACGAAGTCGCAGTCGGCGAAATCGCCCGTGTCGGTGGTGCCGGAGATCAACGCCTTGTAACGGTTGACCTTGTCCGGGTTCAGGCGGCCCTTGGCGTGCAGCTTGTCGATCTCGCCGTGCACATAGCCGATGCCCTTGTCCACCCGCTGCTGGTCGAGATCGGACATCACGACGGGTACGCCGAGCCGCCGCGCGAACAACATCGCCAACTGGCTCGCCATCAGCCCGGCTCCGACGATGCCGACCTTGGTGATCTTGCGGGCCAGCGCCTTGTCCGGGGCCCCGGCGGGGCGCTTGGCGCGCTTCTGGACGAGATCGAAGGCGTACAGCCCCGCGCGCAGCTCGTCGCCCATGATCAGATCGGCCAGCCCGTCGTCCTCGGCGGCGAACCCGGCGGCCCGATCCCGGGTCGCGTTGGCCGCCAGGATGTCCAGCGCGCGGTAGGGGGCGGGCGCCACGCCGCCGACCTTGGAGTCGGCGAACTCCCGCGCCTTCGCGACCGCGTCGGACCACTCCTGGCCGGTGTCCACGGCGCGCCGCTGCACGGTCACCTCGCCGGTGATCACCCGGGCAACCCAGTCCAGCGAACGCTCCAGGAAGTCCGCGCCCTCGAACATCGCGTCGGCGATGCCGAGCTGGTGGGCCTGCGGCGCCTTCAACATCCGGTTCTGGCTCAGCGCATTCTCGATGATCACCTTGGTGGCGCCCGGCGCGCCGATCAGGTGCGGGAGAAGCCACAGCCCACCCCAGCCGGGCAGCAGGCCGAGGAAGCACTCGGGCAGACCCAGTGCCGGAGCGGCCGCGTTGATCGTCCGGTAGTCGCAGTGCAGCGCGATCTCCAGGCCGCCACCGAGGGCGAGCCCGTTGATCAGGCAGAACGTCGGGACCTCCACCGCGTGCAGCTTGTCGAACACGCCGTGCCCGATCCGGGCGACGAGCTTCGCCTGCTCGCGGTCGGTGATCTTTCCGACCTGGGAGAGGTCGGCGCCGGCGGCCAGGATGAACGGCTTGCCGGTGACGGCGATGCCGACGATGTCGGTGCGCGCGGCGGCGGCGTCGATGGCGGCGTTCAGCTCGGTCAGGCCGGCCGGGCCGAAGGTGTTCGGCCGGTTGTGGTCCAACCCGTTGTCGAGGGTGATCAACACCAGGGTGCCGGCGCCACCCGGCAGGGCGACGTCGCGACTGAGGGCGTGCGTGACGACCTCGTCGGTGGTCTGCTCGGCGGCCAGGGCAAGCGCGTCGTCCAGCGCCGGCCCGGACAGGATCTCGTCGGTCACGGTGCTCTCGCTCACTTGTCGCCTCCGGTGAAGTGCGGGTTCTCCCAGATCACGGTGCCGCCCATGCCGAGGCCGACGCACATGGTGGTGATGCCGTAGCGGATGTCGGGACGGTCGGCGAACGTCTTCGCCAGGTGGATCATCAGCCGTACGCCCGAGCTGGCGAGCGGGTGGCCCAGGGCGATGGCACCGCCGTAGGGGTTCACCCGGGGATCGTCGTCGGCGATGCCGAAGTGATCGAGGAAGGCCAGCACCTGCACGGCGAAGGCCTCGTTGATCTCGAACGCGCCGATGTCGTCGATGCTCAGGCCGGTCCGGGCGAGCGCCTTCTCGGTCGACGGCACGGGCCCGACACCCATCACCTCCGGGTCGACGCCCGCGAAGGCGTACCCCACCAGCCGCATGGCGACCGGCAGACCGAGCTCTTGTGCCGCATCGGCGGAGGCGAGCAGGCAGGCGGTCGCGCCGTCGTTCAGGCCCGCGGCATTGCCCGGCGTGACCCGTCCGTGGGGGCGGAACGGCGTCTTCAGCCCGGACAGTCCCTCGAGGGTGGTGTCGGGGCGGGGCGGCTCGTCGGCGGTCGCCAGCCCCCAGCCCAGCTCGCTGCTGCGCGCGGCGACGGGCACCAGCATCGGCTGGATCACCCCGTCGGCGTACGCCTGCGCGACCCGTTGCTGCGAGGCGACGGCGAACGCGTCCGCCCGCTCCTTGGTGATCTCGGGAAAACGATCATGGAGATTCTCGGCGGTGTTGCCCATGATCAACGCCTCGGGATCGACGAGCTGCTCGGCGAGGAAGCGTGGGTTCGGGTCGACGCCCTCGCCCATCGGGTGGTGGCCCATGTGCTCCACGCCGCCGGCGATCGTGACGTCGTAGGCGCCGAACGCGATCCCGGCCGCGGTGGTGGTGACGGCGGTCATCGCGCCCGCGCACATCCGGTCGATGGCGTAACCGGGGACCGACCGCGGCAGTCCGGACAACAGCGCGACCGTGCGGCCGATGGTCAGACCCTGGTCGCCGGTCTGCGTGGTCGCGGCGATCGCGACATCGTCGACCCGTTCGGGGGGTAGCTCGGGGTGGCGGCGGAGCAGTTCGCGTACGCAGTCCACCACCAGGTCGTCGGCACGGGTCTCGGCGTACAGGGAGCCGGCCTTGCCGAAGGGGGTGCGCACGCCGTCGACGAAGACGACATCGCGGGATTCACGTGGCATGCGGGCAACATTACCTGCTGGTAACTTCCGAGTGGAAGCGGTGCCGGCGATCCGCCGGAGTCAGCGTGCGATGCGGCGAACGGTGTCCCAGGTCCGCGTGGTGATGTCCTTGCCGAATGTCCGCTCGATGACGCCCATGAATTCCCCGCCCCGCGCGCTCGGCACGTAGGCGCAGTACGCCTCGGCGCCGCGCACGGCGTACAGCGTGGCGCCGGCGCGGGCCAGCGGGAGCTCGGGCACCGTCTCCGGCTCCGCGAGGAAGAAGGTGACCACCCGCTTCGCGCCGTCCGGCACCGGCCACTGTTGCCACGGGTCGGCGGCGAGCAGCCCGCGGAGTGCCTCGATCGGGCGCAGGATGGTCAGGAACCGGCGGCCCAGCCGCTCCTCCAGCGCGTCCTCCGCCCGGCGGCGAATGGTCGCCGGCGACAGTCGCGTGCCGGCGGTGAAGACGACATTGCCGCTGGCGATCACCGTGCGCACGTCGGCGAAGCCTGCCGCCGCGAAGGCCTCGCGCAGCGCGGCGGACGGCGCATTCATCGGGCTGACGCCGCGGAGCAGCGCCGCGTAGGTGCGTCCGGCCATCTCAGCCGGTCCGCTCGAACGTCGCGTAGCTGCGGCACTCGGGACAGTCCTCGATCACCGGGTGGCGGCACCGGCCGACGTGGCGCAGGAACCTCGCTGCGGCGGCCGACCGGATGGCGCTTCGGTCCAGCCGGTCCGCCTCGGCGGACAGCAGCTCGGATCGGCGGGATCGCTGCGCGGGCAGGAGTTCCCGGATCTGCGCAATCCCGACCCCGGCCTCGCGCAGGCGATGCACGATACGCGCTGCGTCGACCTGTTGGGTGCTGAACTCGCGCTGGTTGGTGCCGGATCTGGAGGGTGCCAGGACGCCCTCGTCCTCCCAGTGTCGAAGGACATGTGTCGGTACGCCGACCAGGTCGGCCGCGGCGGAGATGCGCATAGGGCAAGCTTGCCTTCAGGTCGACCTGAAGTCCTAGCGTCTCGCGCATGTACGTACGCTCGATGGTCGCACCGCGCCGCGGCGATCGCCGTCTGCTCGCGCGTTACGCGGCCCTCGCCGATCGACCGCTGCCGCCGGCCCGCGGCACCGTGCGGCTGCAGACCCTGCGGCAGCGTCCGCGGCCGGTACCGAGCAGGCTGACGTTCGAGCGGCTGGCCGGCGCCGACCAGCTCAGTCTGCAGTCGTTCGTCATCCATCATCGGGAGGCGACCATCCTGCTCGACCCGGCGTTCCCGCGGGAGGTGAATCGTCAGGTGATGCGCGAGCTTCAACCCATGTTGCGGCGTGCGGTGCAACCGCCCAGTGACCTGCTGCCCACCATGGACGCGCTGCGCGAGGCCGGTATCGACCCGGACCTGGCGCACAGCACGCACGCGCACTGGGACCATGTGTCGGGCCTCCTCGACCTGCCGGGCCTGCCGGCAGTGATGCACGCGGACGAGATCGCGTGGGCCGCCGAGGGTGAGCGGGCGCCCGTCGGTGGGGTACGCCGGGGGCTGGCCGGGCGGGAACTGCTCGAGTTCTCCCTCGACGGCCCGCCGATCCTCACCTTCGACCGCAGCCACGACCTGTTCGGCGATGGGACGGTACGCCTGGTCGATCTGGCCGGGCACACCCCGGGCAGCGTGGGCGTCCTGCTGGCGACCGACGGGGGACCGGTGCTGCTGGTCGGCGACACCGCCTGGCACGGGCTGCAGATCGACGAGCTGCGGCAGAGGTCGGGCTATCCCGGGTGCCTGGCCGACGAAGACCGCGAGCTGACCTGGCGTGCCCTGCATCGCCTGCACGTGCTCCAGGAGCAGTTGCCCGTCGTGCCCGCGCATGACCACCAGCGCGCCGCTGCCTGGCGTACCGGCCTCTAGGTGGCGGGCTGGAAGGCCGCGGCGAGCGCCGGTGCAACCAGGACGCGCTGCCAGGGTCGCGCGCCGAGCTGTTCCAGTTGGGCGGCAATGGTGGTGGCGTCGGCCGGTTCCGGCGGGGCCCAGGCGACCCGGCGCCAGTGTGCGGGAGTGATCAGGTTCTCGGCCGGCACGCCGAGATCGCCGGCCAGCGCATTGATCGCGTCGCGGGCGGCCAGCCAACGGGTATAGGCCTCCGGGCGGCTGCGGGCCCAACTGCGCGGCGGCGGCAACGCATCGCTCTTCACCCTCACGGGCGGTCGCTCGGCGGGGGGCAGCGCCAGCGCACGCTCGATCGCCTGCAACCAGTTCGTCTCGAACCGGCGGGCCATCCTGCGCTTGAAGCCGTCGACGCCGCGCAGCGCCGCGCGCCCGGGGCGGCGATCGGCGGCCAGCTCGGTGATGGCCTTGTCGGCGACGATCTTGCCGGGCGCCTTGTCGTAGCGGCGCGCCAGTTCGTCGCGGGTCAGCCAGAGTTCGCGTACCACGGCGAGCTGCGCGGGCGTGCGCAACTGATGGATCCCGGCCGTGCGTCGCCACGGATCGGTGCGCGGTTCGGCCGGCACGGCCGCCCGCGCGGCGAGGTGGGCGAACTCCTGCTCGGCCCAGACCGTGCGTCCGGCCGCGGCGAGCTGTTCGGTCAGCCGGTCCCGCAGTTCGACCAACAGCTCGACGTCGAGGGCCGCGTAGTTCAGCCATGCCTCCGGCAGTGGGCGCGCCGACCAGTCGGCCATCGAGTGTTCCTTCGCCAGCCGCAGCCCGAAGGTCTCCTCGATCAGCGCGCCGAGACCGACCCGCGGCTTGCCCAGCAGCCGGCCGGCGAGCTCGGTGTCGAACAGCCGCGACGGCACCAGTCCGAGCTCGGCCAGGGACGGGGTGTCCTGGGAGGCGGCATGGATCACCCATTCCGCGTCGCCGATCACGCCGCCGAGCCCCGCCCAGTCCCGTTCGGCGAACGGCAACGGGTCGACCAGATGGGTGCCCGAGCCGGCCCGGCGCAGTTGCAGCAGGTAGGCGCGCGCGGAGTAGCGGTAGGCCTGTGCGCGTTCGGCGTCGACCGCCACCGGCCCGGTGCCGCCCGCCAGCGATTCCAGCATGGCGGCGAACGCGGCGTCGGTGTCGACGACGGCGGGTACGCCGTCGGCCGGCTCGGCCAGCAGCGGGAGCTGCGGGGCTTCCTCGCCCGCCGTGTCGTCGGGCTTGGTCGGGTCGTCGGGTTTGGTCGTGTCGTCGGGCTTGGTCGGGTTGTCGGGCTCGGCGGCGGCGGTGGGGGCCTCGTCGGCGGTCGACGCGCCCGGTGCGTCCGGAGCCGTGCTCACCGCGCCCCGCGGCGGCGGTCGGTGATCATCACGACGCCCTCCGGCAGTGGGGGCAGGCCCGCCATGGTGCACAGCAGGTCCTGCCAGGCGGCCAGGTGCGGCGCGAGCCCCGCGCCGTCGTCGAGCAGCGGCGTCCAGGACGCCCGAATCTCCATCTCGGCACGGGATTCTTCGTCGCCGAGCTGCCCGAAGGACTGGCTCGACACGCTGGTCACGGTGCCGCTGGGGTTGGTGAATCGCACGTCGCGGCTCTCCAGCGGCTCGGTCAGCCAGGACCAGCCGACCGGATTGATCATGGGATCGGCGACCATCTCGGCGTCGATCTCGGCCCGGGCGAAGGTGACCAGCCGGAAGGTGCCGTCCCAGGCGCCGTTGCCCGCGGGATCGTGCAGCAGGATCAGCCGGCCGTTGGCGATGTCGGCCTCCTCGCCGCCGGGTGCGTCCGGCCGGACCACATCGGCGCTGATCGCCACGGCGTGCGGAGCGATCCGCTGCGGCGCCGGCATGTCCTCGATGCGCACCTCGGCGCGCCAGGTCGCCCGGGCAAGCTCCGCACAGGCCCGCTGGAATGCCGCGGGCGTCACCTCACTGCCGTTGATCGCCGCCACCTGCCCCAGCCTAGGCAAGGTCGGCCGCGGCGGTGCGCCCGACGCGCCGGTTCGACGGGCTGGCGGGCGCGCGGCAGGATGCACCCGTGCAGTGGGATGACTCGTCGCTGGTCCGCGCCGCGACCGGCCGACAGACCGACGGACCGGTACCCGTGTGGTTCATGCGACAGGCGGGGCGCTCCCTGCCCGAGTACCGCGCGGTCCGCGAGGGCACCACGATGCTGGAGAGCTGCCGGCGGCCCGAGCTGGTCGCCGAGATCACCCTGCAGCCGGTCCGCCGGCACGGCGTCGATGCGGCGATCTTCTTCTCCGACATCATGGTGCCGCTGGCCGCCGCCGGAATCGACCTCGACATCGTGCCGGGGACGGGTCCGGTGATCGCCGAGCCGATCCGCGATCTCGCCGCCGTTCGGGCGCTGCCGGAGCTGGACCCGGGCGCGCTCGGCTTCGTCACCGAGGCGGTCGGTGCGCTGACCGAGCAGCTCGGATCGGTGCCGCTGATCGGCTTCGCCGGTGCACCGTTCACGCTGGCCAGCTATCTGGTGGAGGGCGGTCCGAGCCGCGATCACGCGCGGACCAAGGCGCTGATGGCGGCCGAGCCCCGGGTCTGGGCCGAGTTGTGCGAGAAGCTCGCCCGGATGTCGGCGACCTTTCTCGCCACCCAGGCGGCCGCCGGCGCGGCGGCGGTCCAGCTCTTCGACTCCTGGGTCGGCTCGCTGGCGCCGGCCGACTATCGCGAGCACGTCGCACCGCACTCCGCGGCGATCCTGGCGCAGATCGGCCGCGAGCACCCGGGCGTACCGCGGATCCACTTCGGGGTCGGCACCGGCGAGCTGTTGTCCGACATGGCCGCGGCCGGCGCGGACGTGATCGGCGTGGACTGGCGGGTGCCGCTGGCCGAGGCGGCGCGACGCACCGGCGGCGGGTACGCCGTCCAGGGCAATCTCGACCCGGCGCTGCTCGGCGCACCCTGGCCGGTCCTGGCAGAGCGGGTCCGCCGGGTCATCCGCAGCGGCGCCCACGCGCCCGGCCACATCTTCAATCTCGGCCACGGCGTGCCACCGCAGACCGACCCCGCGGTGCTCACGCGTATCGTCGAGCTGGTCCACGCGGAGTCCGCGCAACTACGCGCGGCCGAACAGGCAGGAGCGGGCGAGCGGTGAAGGCGCGGGAGATCAACGAGACGATCCGCTACACCATGTGGTCGGTGTTCGCGCGCGGCGCGGCACCGCCGGCCGAGGCCGCCGCCGACGCGCTGGAACGGGTGGCGCGGGCCACCGAGGGCGCCGACCTGGACATCCGGGGCTGGTACGACGTGGCGGGGCTGCGCGCCGATGCCGATCTGATGGTCTGGTGGCATGCGCCCGACTCGGCGACGCTGCAGGACGCCTACCTGGCGCTCCGGGCCAGCGAGCTGGGCGCGTTCCTGGAGCCGGTCTGGTCCCAGCTTGCGCTGCACCGGCCCGCCGAGTTCAACAAGGGCCACGTCCCGGCGTTCATGTCCGGCGAGCAGGCCAGGGACTTCGTCTGCGTCTACCCGTTCGTCCGGTCGCTGGAGTGGTACCTGCTGCCCGACGACGAGCGGCGCGACATGCTCCGCGAGCACGGGATGCTGGCCCGCGACTATCCGGATGTCCGCGCCAACACGGTGAGCGCGTTCGCGCTGGGCGACTACGAGTGGATGCTGGCCTTCGAGGCCGACGAGCTGCACCGGATCGTCGATCTGATGCGGGCGCTGCGCGCGGCGCGGGCCCGCCGGCACACCCGCGAGGAGGTGCCGTTCTTCACCGGTCGGCGCCGCGAACTCGCCGACATCGTGACGAGCTGGTCGGCGGCCGGCTCATGATCGCCGCGGGTCCGCGACGATGATCGTCGCCGCCGCCGACGGTTCCGCATTGGGCAATCCCGGCCCCGCGGGCTGGTGCTGGTTCATCGACACCGACCGCTGGGCCGCCGGCGGCTGGGCCCACGGCACCAACAACATGGGCGAGCTGATGGCGGTGCTGGACCTGTTGCGGGCCACCGCGGGCAGCGACGAGCCGCTGCTGGTGCTCTGCGACAGCCAGTACGTGATCAACGCGATCACCAAGTGGATGGCGAACTGGAAGCGCCGCGGCTGGAAGAAGGCCGACGGCAAGCCGGTACTGAACCAGGAGCTGCTGCGCGAACTGGACATCGCGATGACCGGCCGCACCGTGGACTTCCAGTGGGTGAAGGGCCATGCCGGGCACGCGCTCAACGAGGCGGCCGACGAGCGAGCCCGGGCGGCCGCATCGGCGTACCAGCGCGGTGGGCGCCCGGACGCCGGCCCCGGATTCGGCGGCGAGCCGGTTGCGGGTACGCCCGCCCCGGCCGGCGACGCCGGCGAGAGCGAGCCCGAGGCGCTGTTCGCACTGGAGCCCACCGACACCGAGCAGGTGGTGGCGGCGGAACGCGAGCTGCTCGATCCGGCGGTACGCGGCGACGTGGGCCGCCTTGCCGCGCTGCTCGCGCCCGAGTGGGTCGAGATCGGCGCGTCGGGCCGCCTGTGGAACCGGGCGGACATGATCGATGCCCTGGCCGCGGATCCGGCCTGCGACGCGAGCCTGGAACTGCTGGAGGCACGCCCGCTCGGCCAGGATGTGATGCTGCTGGTCTGGCGCGCGGTCGAACCGGGGGAGAGTCGGCTGCGCAGCTCGGTGTGGCGGCGTACCGCGTCGGGCTGGCGGCAGGTGTTCGCGCAGGGTACGCGCGAGCCCTGAGCACCTGAGTGGGGAATCCCGAGCGGGAGTCCCTCAGGCGGCGCGGGCCGGCTTCGGTTGCGGGGTCATCCGGCGCTCCACCAGCCACAGGACCAGGACCACCGCCACGCCCAGGACGAAGAGTCCGACGGCCGGCCACGGGTCGGGCCCGGGCGCCCGGAACGAACCGTCGGCGCCCTGCCACGGCCACAGCGCCCGGAGCGAACCCGCCATCAGGCCGAGCATCACCAGCAGGGTCCAGCGCCGGTGCTCGCGGAGCAGCCAACTGAGCACCTGGACGAAGGTGGCGAGGCCGACGATCGCCCCCAGGGCGAAGACACCGAGATAGCTCGCGTTGCGGTCGCTGACCGCGGCCAGGGTCGGCGCGTACAGGCCCATCGCCAGCAGCAGGAAGGAACCGGAGACGCCCGGCACGACCAGGGCGCAGATGGCGATCGCGGCGGCGAGGAAGACCAGGGGCAGCGGCGGTTCGGTCGCCGACCGGGCGGGGTCGCGCAGGCCGAGCAGCAGGAACAGGGCAACGGCTGCGGCCGCGACCACGGCGAACTCCAGGACGCGTCGGCCCGCGCCGCCGGGCGCCCTGGTCTGGGTACGCAGCATCGAGATCGGCACCAGCAGGCTGGCCAGCACCATCCCGGCAAACAGGGCCCGGGACAGTTCGGGGGAGTCCTCGACGAAACCGTGCATGATCCCGGACAGTGCGACGATCGCGGTGCCCATGCCGATCAGTGCCGGAATCACCAGCGACCAGCGCACGTCGCCCAGCTCGGACCTGAACGCCGCGCCCCGCGTCTGTCCGTGCGGCGGGCGGATCAGCGAGACGAAGCCGCGCACCACCTTCGCGGCCGAGCCGATCAGGTCGTCGTAGCAGCCGACGACCAGGGCCACCGTGCCGCCGGAGACGCCGGGTACCAGTTCGGCCATGCCGATCAGGATGCCGCGCAGCCAGTTGCCGAGCAGGCCGAGGAGCGAGGGTCGGGAGGAGCCGGCACGGTCGGCCGGGGTGAGTGGGCGCGCGCTGGACGTCATGACTCCGGTGGGGGTGGGAGGTACTGAGCGGTCAGCCTAGCCGCGTCGACGCCGATTCCCCATTCGCGGCGCAGCGGCGCCGACGCGGGACTCAGCCCTGCGCCGGCTCCAGGGTCATGCTCAGCGAGTTGATGCAGTAGCGCAGATCGGTCGGGGTGCCGTAGCCCTCGCCGGAGAAGACGTGGCCGAGGTGGGAGTCGCAGGCGGCGCAGCGTACCTCCGTGCGCGGCATGCCGGGCAGCGAGCGGTCCTCGATGTAGCGGATCGCCTCATTGCCGGTCGGGGCGTAGAAGCTCGGCCAGCCGCAGTGGGAGTCGAACTTGGTGTCACTGCGGAACAGCTCCTCGCCGCAGGCGCGACAGCGATAGACGCCCTCGGTCTTGGTGTCGGTGTACTCGCCGACGAACGGACGCTCGGTGCCGGCCTCGCGGAGCACGTGGTACTCGTCGGGGCTGAGTTGGGCCCGCCACTCGTCCTCGGTCTTCAGGACCTTCAGCTTCGGGGCATCCTGCGGGGTGTTGGTCATGATCAACTCCTTCCGTCCGGGCAAACCGTGCCGTCGGTGCAACGCGGGAGGGGACCAGCGTATTCCACCGGTCCCGCGGCTCACGTCGTCAGGCGTGCACATCGCGGCGGTCGAGGTACCGGGCGGCGAGGACGGTCACGGCAGCGGTGAGCAGCACGCTCGCGATCAGCAGCGCGACCACGGTTGGGGCGGTGAGCCGGCCGCTGTCGCCGAAGGTGCCGGTGGCCAGTTGGGTGCTGCGCGCGGTGACCGCATAGGGCAGCAGGTACGCCACCCCGGGCAGCTTCGCCATCAGCGCGACGGCCGCGACGCCCGCCCCGGCGGCGGCGATGGCCACGGGGACGGCGACGGACCGGATCGCCAGCGACAGGGCCGACTGGAGGGCGACCACCGGCAGCGTGGCGATGATCAGGACCGCGGTGATGGCGAAGTAGCGCGCCGGCAACATGCCGGGCAGGCCGAACAGCAGCGTGCCGGCGGCGATCACGACGAGCAGCAGCAGCACCTGCATGGCCGCCGCCAGCAGGCCGATGGCCAGAGTCTTCGACAACACGATCTGCCAGGACGGGACCGGCGTGGTCATCAGGGCGTTCCAGTTGCCGTCGCGGTGTTCCGTGCGCCAAGCCAGCGAGGCCAGGATGGCGAGCCCGAGGGTGAGCGGGAGCAGACCGTAGAACACGAGCGACCGCAGCCACAGGGTGTGCCAGCCGTCGGCGAGCGGCTCGCCGGAGACGACGGTGGTGAACGCGCCCGCGAAGACCATGATCACGGGCAGCCCGACCACGACGCTCCAGCCGAGCGAGCGCCTGAGCTTGCCCAGCTCGGTGGCGACGCCGGCGAACAGATCGGTGGCCATGATCAGCCCTCCCTGCGGTCGAATGCGTTGGTGAGAAGACCGAACAGCGCGGCTGCGACGACGAACATGACGAGCACGCCGAGGTAGTCCGGCGTGCGGATGATCAGGTGGCCGTCCTGGTAGCGCGCGGCCTCGGCCAGCGAGTAGTAACCCCACGGCGTGGCGTGGGCGAACCAGACGGGCAGGCCGGTCGCGAAGACTCCGATCACCGTGCCGACGAGGCCGATGCCGAGGGTGACGAGCTGGTTGCCGATCTTCGCCGCCAGCAGCAGGTGGCCGGCGAGCACGACGATGTTGATCAGCAGGGCGCAGGCGGCGTACCCCGCCCACAGCCCCGCCGGCACCGCGGTTCGGATGCCGGCAAGCCGCCCCAGTCCCAGGATGGCGAGGTTGGTGGCGATCGCGACGCAGGTGAGGATGCTCGCGCCGATGATCAGCTTGGCCCGGCACAGGGCGCCGGGGGCCGTGCCGCTGGTCTGGTTCATCAGCCAGCCGTTGCCGCGGTGCTCGATGTCGATCAACCGGCTGGCGATGACGGCGATCAACAGCGGGCAGAGCAGGGGCGCGGACCGGGAGAGCCCGGCGAGCACCACGGTCCAGTCCCTGGTGGCCGGGTCGGTGAACTCGGCGCTGGACACGGTCGTCAGCATGACCACGCCCGCCTGGGCGACGACGAGCACGGCGGCGAGCATCCCGATGCGCAGGTGGCGCAGCTTGGCCAGCTCGTTGATCAGCACCGCCGACCGCGACGCCACGCCGGCCGACCGCCGGGCCTCGGTGGTCGCGATCACAGCCGGCCGCCGCTGGTCAGGTTCAAGAACACGTCCTCCAGGGACTGTTCCTCGCGGCGGACGCCGTGGATGGGTACGCCGGACCGCACCAGGTCGGCCACCACCCGCGCGGTGACCGCGTTGTCGATGCCCTCGATCCGGATGCCGCCGGCGAGCGTGGAGGCGGCGATCCGGCCGCGCAGGGCTTCCTCGGCGCGCGCCGGAACCGGGGTGTCGATCAACACCGCCGGGGTGGCCGCGGCGAACAGGTCGGCGCGGGTGCCCTGGAAGACCAGCCGGCCGCGGGAGATGATGCCGAGCCGGTCGGCGGTCTTGTCGATCTCGCCGAGCAGGTGGCTCGACACCATCACCGTGACACCGCGGCGGGCGAGGTTGCCGAGGAGTTCCCGAATCTCCTCGATGCCCGCCGGGTCGAGCCCGTTGGTCGGTTCGTCGAGGATCAGCAGACTGGGTTGCCGGGCCAGTGCCATGGCGATGCCGAGGCGCTGCTTCATGCCGAGCGAGTAGTTGGCGACCTTCTTGTCCAGTTGCCGATCCAGCCGCACGGTCCGCACCGCCCAGTCGATCTTGTCGGCGCTCAGCCCGAGGGCGCGTCGGACCAGCCGCAGGTTCTCGGCGCCGGTGAGGTGGGTATATCCCGGCGGCGCCTCGATCAGCGAACCGATCCGGGCGAGCTGTCGGCGCCGGGTCCGGCGGGTCATCGGCTCGCCCAGGATGCGCACCTCGCCCGCGCTCGGCCGGACCAGGGAGAGCAACAGCTTCATCGTGGTCGACTTACCGGACCCGTTCGGCCCGAGGAAGCCGTACACACAGCCGGCCGGGATCTGCAGGTCGAGCCCCTCGACCACGGTGTGCTTGCCGTACCTCTTGGTCAGGTTCGCGGTCGTCACGGTGTCCATGGATCCAGCGTGCTGTGATCACGCGCGCGGATCGTCGCCCGTGGGCAGGATCTTCGGCCTCCTACCCAAGGAGGATCTTTGATCACCCGCCGCCGCCCGGGGATTAGCATCGCGATGGTGGAGGCGGTGACGAGAACGCGGGACCGGACCGGGCGGTGGCCGGGAATGATCACCGACGGCCTGGTCGCGTCCGCTGTGTTCGCCTACAACCTGCCCATCCAGGGATTCGGGGCGGGGCCGGGCGGGTACGCCGCCCTGCTGATCCCCCTCGGCCTGTGCCTGCCCTATCTCTGGCGTCGCCGCCGGCCGGTCGCCGCCTTCGCCGCCATCGTCGCGGTGGCCGCGCTCCAGTTGCTGGCGGGCGTCGGCCTGCTGGCCGCCGACGTGATGTTGCTGGCCGGCCTCTACGGCGTCGCGCGGCTTCGGTCCTGGCGGTGGTCGGTCCCGGCCGCCGCGGCCGTGGCGGGGTGGGTGATCGCCGCGGTCGCGCCGCGCCTGGGGGAGTACTTCCTGGGCCCGCGCGACCTGCTGTCCCTGCTGGGGCTGGTGCTGGTGGCCTGGTTCGCCGGGACGCTGGCGCGCACCCACAGCGACCACCTGGCGAGCCTGCGGGCGCGGGCCGAGCAGGCCGAGCAGGAGCGGCACGCGCAGGTGGAGGCCGCCGCGGTGGCCGAACGGATCAGGATCGCGCGCGAGTTGCACGACGTGGTCTCGCACAACCTGAGCGCGGTGGGCCTGCTCGCGGCGGGCGCCGCCTCCTGCATCGACACCGACCCCCGGCAGGCCAGGTCGGCCCTGCGGAGCCTGGAGGACAGCAGCCGCAGCGCCATGCAGGAGTTGCGCTCGATGCTCGGCGTCCTGCGCAGCGCCGAACCGACCGGTCACGCGCCGCTGCCGGGGATCGGGCAGTTGCGTGGGCTGGTCGAACAGTCGGTCGCGCTCGGCGTACCGGTCCGGATGACGCTCGCCGCCGGGAGTGCGGAGCTGCCGGCGGGTGTGCAGCTCGGCGCGTACCGGATCGTGCAGGAGGCCCTGACCAATGTCCGCACACACGCCCCGACGGCGCGCGCGGTCGAGGTGTGCCTGCGGCGTACCGGTGACGAGTTGTCGATCATGGTGCGCGACGACGGAACCGGCCCGGCGGAGCCGGACCGGGAGGATGCCGGTCACGGGTTGATCGGGATGCGGGAGCGGGTCGGCGCCCTGGGCGGGCGGCTGCGCGCCGGGCCACGCGCCGGCGGCGGGTTCGAGGTGGTGGCGGCGCTGCCGGTGCGGGGGTCCGGATGAGCCCGGTCCGGGTCGTGTTGGTCGATGATCAGGAACTGGTCCGGACCGGCCTGCGGATGGCGCTCGGCGCCCAGCCGGGGATCCGGATCGTCGGTGAGGCCGCCGACGGGCGGGAGGCGCTCGCGCTGCTGGACCGATGCGCCTGCGATGTGGTGCTGATGGACGTCCGGATGCCGGGGATGAGCGGGATCGAGGCGACCGCCCGGATCTCGCGACGGGCCGACGGGCCGCGGGTCCTGGTGCTGACCACCTTCGATCTCGACGAGCACGTGTTCGATGCGCTGCAGGCGGGCGCCAGCGGGTTCCTCGTCAAGGACACCCCGCTGGCCGAGCTGCTGCAGGCGATCCGGCACGTGCACCGCGGTGACGCGGTGGTCTCGCCCGCGACCACCCGGCGGCTGATCCGGCACTTCACCGATCCGGCGCGCCGCGATCTGCCGAGGCGCCCGCCGCCCGGGCTGGCGGAGCTCACCCCGCGGGAGCGGGAGGTGTTGTTGCTGGTGGCCGACGGGCTGAGCAATGCCGAGATTGCGGCGGCCCTGACGGTCGAGGAGGTCACGGTGAAGACCCACGTCGGGCGGGTGCTGGCGAAGCTCGGGCTGCGCGATCGCACCCAGGCCGCGATCTTCGCGTACCGGCACGGGCTGGTCGAGCGCGGGTGACCACGCCCCGGCACTAGGTTGGCCCCATGGCCAAGACGCCCGCCGCGGAGCTCGTCGTCGGGGGACGCGAGGTCCGGGTGTCCAGCCCGGACCGCGTGGTCTACGAGGCGACGGAGCGCACCCCCGCCATCTCCAAGCTCGATGTCTGCCGCTATTTCGCCGAGGTCGGTGAGGTGATGCTGCGCAGCATCGGCGAGCGGCCGACGGCGATGGAACGCTGGCCGGACGGCTGGCGGGAGGGGATGCGGCTGGCGACCGGGCCGCAGGATCGCGACGGTGACGGCTTCTACCAGAAGCGGCTGCCGAAGGGGGCGCCCGACTACGTCGAGACCGTCAAGATCACCTTCCCGAGCGGGCGTACCGCCGACGAGCTGTGCCCGACCGAGCCGGCGTCGCTGGTCTGGGCGGCGCAGATGGGTGCGCTGACCTTCCACCCCTGGCCGGTACGCCGGCCCGATGTCGATCATCCCGACGAGTTGCGGATCGACCTCGATCCCCAGGAGGGCACGGGATTCGCCGATGCCCAACGGGTCGCCGCCGTCGCGCGCGAGCTGCTGGAGGAGCTGGGGCTGCGCGGCTATCCGAAGACCAGCGGCAATCGCGGCGTACACATCTACGTGCGGATCGAGCCGCGCTGGGGCTTCGACGAGGTACGCCATGCCGCGATCGGTCTCGGCCGCGAGCTGGAGCGCCGCGATGGTGGCGTGACGACCGCCTGGTGGAAGGAGGAGCGGGGCGCCCGGTTGTTCCTGGATTACAACCAGAACCTGCGCGACCGGACGATCGCCAGCGCCTGGAGCCTGCGCGCGCGTCCCGGCGCCCCGGTCAGCACGCCGATGACCTGGCAGCACCTGGCCGAGGTGACGGACCCGGGCGAGTACAACCTGACGACGATTCCCGACTACCTCGCCGACGGCGACCCGTGGGCGGGGATGGACGATGCGGCGTACTCGATCGAGCCGCTGCTGGAGTTGTGGGAGAACCTGCCCGGCGGCGAGCTGAACTGGCCGCCCGACTATCCCAAGCAGCCGGGCGAGCCGCCGCGCGTGCAGCCCAGCAAGAAGGTCGCCGCGCACTGGGACGAGCACGGGAACCGGATCGAGAAGTAGAACGGCGCGAGGCGAGCGCTGCCCGATTGCGGTGAATACCTGCGCGGATGAGGTCGGATGTCTAGCATGCAAGGACCCGATCCCGGAGGCCCCCAGATGTTCCGAGCATCGTCACCCGGTCCGCGGCTGTTCGCCCGTCGTCCGATCCGCTGGCTGGTCGCGGTCGCCGCGCTCGCCGGCCTGCTGGCCGGCACCGCCCCGGCGCACGCCCTGCCCGGGGGTCCGCGGATCGCCATCGAGCCGGCGTCGGAGATCGCGCCGGGCGTGGCGCCGATCGATCCGCAGCAGGTCGCCGATCTCGACCAGCTCACCTGGGACGACTACGTCGCCACGCCGGGCGCCGACTGGTCCGACCCGGGCCGGGAGCCGACCGTGAAGAAGTGGCGCGCGGCGATCGTGCTGCTCGACTACCCCGACGAGCCGTTCCAGGTCACCCAGCCGAAGGGCTCGACACCGTGGGGCAACCCGGACCTGGTCAGCGACCTGCCCCGCGAGGACGTGCCGCAGTTCTTTGCCGACTTCCTGAACAAGCCCTCGGAGCTGAATCGTGGCCACACCCTGAACGAGTACTGGATGGAGACCTCCGCCGGCCGCTACGGCGTCGAACTCGTGCCGTTCGGCCCGTACCGGCTGCCGAAGAAGTCCTACCAGTACCACTTCGCCGGGTTCAGCGCCGGTGGTCCGCCGGAGACCCAGTGCCCGAAGGCGCTGAAGTGCAACGGCGACTTCCGCCGCGATGCGCTGGCCGAGTGGAGAGCCGACACCGGGATGGACGATCCCATCGGCGAGTTCGACAACGTGTTCTATGTCGGCGCCGGGATGGACGAATCGGCGACCTGGCTGGAATTCGGCCAGAAGCGGTACGCCTCGCCCGCCGACATCCCGGACGAGCTCGGCCCGCCGCCGGAGTGGCGCGAGGCCGTGGCGGCCGAGACCGGCAAGGAGGCCCCGAGATGGGCCGACACCCGCTATGTCGACTGGACCTCGTGGAAGTCCGCGGCGTCGATGTGGCCCAACGCCAGCGGCACCACCTCCATCGAGGCCGAGTCCTCCGGCGCCGCGGTCTATGCCCACGAGCTCAGTCACAACCTGTCGATCGGCGACAACTACGGCAACCCCTATGCCGCCGACCCGAGACGCGACGCGTCCGGCGTGTGGGACATGTTGAGTCGCGGCTCGTTCAACGGGCCGGGCGGGCAGCACGAACGCTGGCACGTGCCGTCGGACCGCGGCGCGGTGATGGGCGCGCAGCTCATGCTGCGGGACAAGATGACCCTGAAGATGGTGGACAAGGACGCGGTGGTCCGGACCAACCGCTCGGAGCTGACCGCGAAGGGCATCGTGCGTACTCGGGTGCAGGCGCGCGCCGTCCAGGGCCCCGACGATGCGGCCGGAATGGTCATCGGCCTCGACGGCGGGGACCGTTCCACCTGCGTCTCGCAGGGGGCGGGCGGGCCGCGCAACGAGTGGCGCTGCGACGGCGGCGGCTATGACGCCTACACCCTGGAGGTCGTCGACCGGATGGGCAGCGACTCCTTCACCGCCGACTCGGGCGTGCTGCTGGCCAAGACCAAGGACGACCGTTGGGCGAATCCCGGCAAGTGGGTGATCGACGCGAACCCCGACGACATCGGACTGACCGACTACGTCGACGCGAGCGGTACGCCGGTGCCGATGACTCGCGGTGATCATCGCCAGCTCAACGACGGGCTGTTCAAGGCCGGTGCCGGGTCCGGATCGGCCGCCGAGTACACCGACCGCCGCAACGGCCTGCGGTTCTACGTCCTGGGCACGAGCCGCGACGAGCGGGGCGTGCTGAGCTATGACCTCGCCGTGCGCTCGCTGGAGGGGGCCGGGCCCCAGCGCCGCGGGGTCACGGCCAGCGCGGCAGCGGCCGAACCGCTGAACACCGAGGTGGTCCGCTGCACGTTCACGCTGACGAACACCGGGCGCGCGGCCCGCGATGCCGACTTCGCCGACGATGTCTACCGCGTATCGGGGGATGTCGCCGACGGCAGCAATTGGCGCGCGGTGGTGCCGAACGAGTTCGTCGCCGCCGCGCCGGGGGAGACCGTCACCGTGCAGGGGTACGCCGTCCGCGAGCCCGGCGCCTCGGCGGCCGCGGTGATCACCTTCTCCGCCGCCTCGGAGGGCCGGCCCGGTGCGCGGGCGACCTCGGACTGCGCCGCCGGCTGAGTTGAGGAATGATCAGTCGGCGAGCAGATAGCGTGCGACACCGCCGTCGGTGATCAAGGTGTTCACGATCCCCGCGCGCAGCGTGGCAAGGATGGCGGGCGCCTTGCGCTCGCCGCCGCCGACGACGATCACCTGGTCGATCGCGGCGAGCTGATCGACGGTCAGACCGAGCACCCGGTCGTCGAAGTCCGTCACCGGTCGTCCGGCGGCGTCGATCAGCGCGCCGCCGACATCGGCGATCACTCCGCGGGCGAGCAGTTCGGAGCGGTGGGCGTCGCTCACCTCGTCGTGGAACCGGGAGTCCGCCGGGCTCCAGCAGCCGACGGCGACGAGGGCGATGGTCACGTCGCCGAACCTGGCATATGCCTGCCGCACCCGGGGATCCGCGCGCAGGGCCGCCGCCGCCTCCGGTGTCGACACCGTCAGCGGGGCGTACATGCTGTGCGCGGCCCCGCCCGAGACGGCCGCCACCCGGCGCAGCACCTCGACGGAATTCTCGTCCAGATTCCCGCTCATGCCGGTCAGTTGGACGATCTCGCACCCGGCGAGGCTGGTCAGGTGGCGCACGGTGGCGTCGATCGTCCGGCCCGAGGTCACGCCCAGCACGTCGCCCTCACCGACAAGGTCACCGAGCAGCCGCGCCGCGGCCGCGCCGAGCGCGTCGCGGATGACTTCCGGTGAGGTGCCCGCGGTCGTGGTGACGAGGGCCCGGTCGAGCCCGTAGCGCTCCCGCAGCTTCACCGAGAGCTCGGCATCCACCGCCTGCGGCATGGCGATCTCGATCCGCACGATCCCGGTACGCAGTGCCGCCTCGATCAGGCGTGCCACCTTGAACCGGGACAGCCCGAACTCGGTCGCGATCTGGACGCGGGTGCGGCCCTCCCAGAAGTAGCGGCGCGCCACCTCTGCCATCAGCAATTGCTCGTCGATCGCGACCGTCGGCCGGGCCGCATCCCCCATGCTCATATGAGCATCATAAGGCTCTTGACACGCTCCAGTGTGCAATCTAGCGTCGACACCACGCACGAGCACTCATGTGGACATGGGGCGCTCACATGAGCAGATCGCAATGAGGCGGGGAGGCGACGTGGCGCCGGTGCTGTCGGTCCGGGACGTGACCAAGGGGTTCGGCGGCGTGCCGGTCCTGACCGGCGTCGGCCTCGACCTCGAGCCCGGCACCGTCACGGCACTCGCCGGTGAGAACGGGGCGGGCAAGTCGACCCTGCTGAAGATCGCCTCCGGTCAGTACCGGGCAGACGGCGGGAGCGTCAGCGTCGACGGGCACGAACTGCACGGCAGCGTCGCCGACGCCCACCGGGCCGGGGTCGCGATCGTCCCGCAGGAGCTTGCCTCGATCCCCGAGCAGTCGGTCTATGAGAATCTCTTCGTCGGCCGTGAGCTGCACCGGTTCGGCCTGCTGGACCGGCGGTCGATGATCAAGGCCGCCCGCTCCGCGCTCGCCGACTTCGGCGTCGAGATCGACGTCACGGCGCCGATGCGCCGGCTGCCGGTCGGCATCCAGCAGATCATCGAGATCGTCAAGGCCACCCACACCGGGGCCCGGGTCCTGCTGCTGGACGAGCCGACGTCGGCGATCTCCGAGCGAGAGGTCGAGCAGCTCTACCGCGTGGTCCGGCGGCTGCGCTCCCAGGGCGTGGCAATGATCTACACCACCCACAAGATGGAGGAGATCCGGGCGCTGGCCGACCGGGTCGTGGTACTGCGCGACGGCAGTCTGATCATGGACCAGCCGATCGCGGCCGTCAGTGACGAGGACATCGTGACCGCCATGATCGGTCGCGAACTCGGCACCCTGTTCCCCGACATCACACCCGCCGGCGAGGATGTCGTGCTCGAGATCGACGGCCTGCACGTCACCGGCGCCGGCGGGCCGGTGAGCCTTCAGGTGCGACGCGGCGAGATCGTCGGCCTGGCCGGGCTGGTCGGCGCCGGTCGCACCGAGCTGCTGGAGGCGATCTTCGGGGTACGCCGAAGCGATGCGGGCGTGATCCGGGTGCACGGGAAGACCCTCGCTCGGGGCGCGCCGCGGTCGGCGATCCGGCGCGGCCTGGCGATGGTCCCCGAGGACCGCAAGGCCTCGGGTGCCGTCCTCGGCATGTCGGTGCTGGACAACGGCAGCCTGCCCCACCTCGCCCGATTCACGCGCGGCGGCGTGCTGCGGCCGCGGGCGCGGACCCAGGCCGTCCAACAGGCCATGACCTCGGTCCGGCTCCGTTCGCGGGGCCTCGGCCAGGAGGTCGGCACGTTGTCCGGGGGAAATCAGCAGAAGGTCGTGTTCGCGCGCTGGCTGACCGGAGAGATCGATGTCTTGCTGCTCGACGAGCCGACCCGCGGTGTCGACGTCGGCGCGCGGTCGGAGATCTACCGCATCATCACCGACCTCGCCGCCGGTGGGGTCGCAGTGATCATGGCGTCGTCCGACATGCCCGAGATCCTGGGGCTCGCCCACCGGGCGCTGGTCCTCGCCGACGGGCAGGTCGCCGGCGAGCTGGATCGGGCGGCGCTCGGTGCCGACGACGCCCAGGCCCGGATCTTCACCCTCGCCACGGGTGATCAGGAAGCTCCGCCCGCCGCGACCGGGGCGGCGACCGACGACGAGCACGGGAGTGAGGACGTTCGATGAGCGATTCGACCAGCCAGGTCGCCGGTCCCGACCAGGTGCCCGACAGCACCGAGCTGGGCGGGGAGGCGCGACGCTTCTCCCGGCAGTGGTGGATCGGGCTGCTGCTGCGCAACGCGATGTTGATCGTGGTGTTGCTGGTGATCTGCTACTTCAGCTACCGCAGCGCGCGATTCTCCAGCCTCGACAACGTGCAGACGATCCTGATCGCCGCCGCGCCGTTCGCGCTGATCGCGCTGGGCCAGACCCTGGTCATCCTGACCGGCGGCATCGATCTGTCCGTCGGCAGCGTGATCGCGGTGTCGGCGATGGCCGGCGCCGCCGTTGCCAAGGCGAATCCGGGACAGGTCTTGTTGACCGTGCTGACGGCTGTCCTGGTCGGGCTGCTCGCGGGTGCGATCAACGGCTTCTTCGTCGCGGTGGTGAACGTGCCACCGTTCATCGCCACCCTCGGCATGTTGACCGCCGGTTCGGGGGTCGCGTACGCGATCGGTGGCGGCGCCCCGATCAACGGCCTGCCGCCGGAGTTCGGCGCGATCGCGAACACGACGATCTTCGGGCTGCAGATCCCGGTCCTGGTGATGATCGCCGGGATTCTCGTGCTGGCGTTCGTGATGCGACGGACGTCGTACGGGATGCGCGTCTACGCCGTGGGCGGGAACCGCAATGCGGCCGAGATCGCCGGCGTGAATGTCCGCGGAATCCTGTTCAGCGTCTACGTGATCTCCGGCGTGCTCGCCGGCCTGTCCGGGGTGATGCTCGCCTCCCGGGTGATCTCGGGCCCGCCCAATCTGGGCCAGGGCTATGAGCTCGATGCCATTGCCGCGGTCGTGATCGGCGGTGCCAGCCTGATGGGTGGCCGCGGATCGATCTGGGGCACCGCGCTCGGCCTGATCCTGATCCAGACCCTGAACAACGGCCTCGACATCTTGCTGGTCCCGGCGTACTGGCAGGACGTGATCAAGGGAGTCCTGATCGTCTTCGCGGTTGCCGTCGATGTCTGGACGGCCAAACGCCGGACCTGACCGTACCCACCACACGCCCACCAACGAAGGAGACATGATGCGACGACGGACCCGACAGATCACCCGTCCACTGGTGGCGGTGATCACCGCCGCGCTGGTGCTGCTGGCCGCGGCCTGTGGCGCCGGTGACCCCACGCGCAACCAAGGGGGTGAGGGCGGCGAGGGCGGCGACCGGCTGCGGATCGGCGTCACCGTCTACGACATGAGCTCGTTCATCACCGCCGGCAAGGAGGGCATGGACGCCTATGCCGCGGCGAACAACATCGAGGTGTTGTGGAACTCGGCGAATCTCGACGTGAGCACCCAGGCCAGCCAGATGGACCAGTTGATCGCCGCGGGCGTCGACGCGATCGTCGTGGTCCCGGTCCAGGCCGACTCGCTGCAGCCGCAGGTCGCCGCGGCCAATGCGGCCGGAATCCCGGTGATCCCGGTCAACGCCTCGCTGAACAATCCCGATGTCGCAGGCGACGTCCAACCCGACGACGTGCTCGCGGGGGAGAACGAGATGCAGATGATGGCCGACGCGCTCGGCGGGCGCGGCAACATCGTGATCCTGCAGGGCCCGCTCGGGCAGTCGGGCCAGATCAACCGGCAGACCGGTATCGAGAACGTGCTGGCCGAGAATCCCGACATCAAGGTCCTCGCGCAGGACACCGCCAACTGGAAGCGCGACGAGGCGGTGAACAAGACCAAGAACTGGATCTCGGCCTATGGCGACCAGATCGACGGAGTCGTCGCCCAGAACGACGACATGGGACTCGGCGCGCTGCAGGCCCTGAAGGAGGCCGGTGCGACCGATACGCCGATCGTCGGCATCGACGGCATCGAGGACGGGCTGAAGGCGGTGGAGTCCGGTGAGTTCATCGGCACGATGCTGCAGAACGGCACGGTCGAGCTGTCCGCGGGTCTCGCGGTCGCCGCGGCGATCGCCCGCGGGGAGCAGATCAACACCAAGCCGGTCTACATCATGCCGCGGATCACGAAGGACAATGTCGGCGTGGCGATGGAACACGTGGTCACCAACCGACAGGAGTTCCTGTCCCAGATCCCCGAGCTGACCGCGGAGAACCTGAAGACCGGCAACATCGCCTACGAGGGCATCCCCGGCCAGGAACCGGGCGGGCAGTGAGCGCCGGTTCCGGGCTGATCACCGAGATCGCCGCTCCGGCCGACGACATCCGCGTCGACCTCACCGGTCGCAGCGCGGTCGTCACGGGCGGGGCCTCGGGGATCGGCGCGGCGATCGCGCAGCGGTTCGCCGACTCGGGTGCCGATCTGGTGATCATGGACGTCGACGAGCGGGCCGCCGAGTCCGCCGCGGGCGCGATCGGGGAGTCCGGCGGTCGCGCGAGCGCGGTGGCCTGCGATGTGACATCGACCGAATCGGTCACCCGAGCGGTGAGCATCGCCGAGGAGCGCCTGTCGGGGATCGACATCCTGGTGAACTCCGCGGGCATCGCCCGGCTGGCACCGGCCGAATCCTTGCCGGAGGAGGACTGGGACACCACGATTGCGGTGAACCTCAGCGGGAGCTACCGGATGTGCCGGGCCGTCGGCACCGGCATGCTGGACCGCGGCCGGGGCGTGATCATCAACCTCGCGTCCCAGGCGGCGCGGGTGGCGATCGCCGAGCACGTCGCCTACTCGGCCTCGAAGTTCGGAGTGATCGGCCTCACCCGCGTCCTCGCCCTGGAGTGGGCCGGTCGCGGGGTCCGGGTGAACGCGATCTCGCCGACCGTGGTGCTGACACCGCTCGGGATCGCCGCCTGGGACAACCCCAAGGGGGTCGCCCACCAGGCGCAGATCCCGGTCGGCCGGTTCGCCGTGCCCGCCGAGATCGCCGCCGCCGCGGCGTTCCTGGCCAGCGACGCGGCCGCGATGATCAACGGTGCCGATCTGGTGATCGACGGGGGATTCACGATCTGGTGACCGGTCCGGCGCCGAGCACCGAGCGCAGGTCGGTGCTCGGACGCGCCTCCAACTGGGCGAACGTGCACTCGGCGGGCAGCCGGTCGGGGCGGAACCGGACGAAGGCCGGGCTGCTGCGAAAGCGCAGGTCGTCCTCGAGGTGGTCGTAGGAGACCTCGCAGACGAGTTCGGGCGCGAGCAGATAGGTGGCCTCGTCCGGGCCGCCGCTGCGCGGACCGGGTTGCGGGCGCCGAGCATCCCCGGGCAGCGTCGGGGGGGCCCAGGGATGCTCGGCGTGGGCCGGCGTACCCGGCGTCAGCGCGAGCGGCAGCAACACCTCGAGCAGCCGCTCGCGGGCATCGCGGGAGAAACCGGAGCAGGCACCGACCCAGGCCAGCCGCCCCCGCTCGTCGTGCAGGCCGAGGTGCAGCACGCCGAGCAGCGGTCGGCCGGGCGCGGAGTTCTTGTGCAGGCGGAACCCCCCGATCACGGTGTCGGCGTCGCGGCGATGTTTGATCTTCGTCATCGCGCGCACGCCCGGCAGGTAGGGGCCGTCCGGTGACTTGGCGATCACGCCGTCCAGACCATTGCCCTCGAAGCGCGCGAACCACTCGCGCGCGGTGTCGGGGTCGGTCGTCATCGGGCTCAGGAACAGCGGCCCGGAGAGGTCGGCGAACAGCGCCTCCGCGACGCGGCGCCGCTCCCGATAGGGCAGCCGCAGCATCGCAAGATCGTCCACGGCAAGCACGTCGAAGACGATCATGGATGCCGGGCGCAGGCGTACCAGTTGGGCGACCCGGTGCGGTGCCGCCCCCGACCGCTCCAGCAGTCGGGTGAAGCGCAGGGCATCGCCGTCGATCACCACGAGTTCGCCGTCGAGCACGCAACGCTGCGGCGCATCGGCGCGCACGGCCTCGACGACATCGGGGAAGTAGGGCGTCAGGTCGCGGCCCGAGCGGCTGATCAGGCGTACCTCGTCGTGATCACGAAAGACCAGCGCGCGAAATCCGTCCCACTTGGGCTCATAGGCCATTCCGGGCGGAATCGTCGTCGCCGGCGCCGCGAGCATCGGCGCCAGCGGGGGAGACAGCGGCAGGTCCACCCGGTGATGGTAGTTCGCACAGGTACGCCGAACCGCCGCGTGCGGCAGGATGACGCCATGACGACTCCGATCTCCGACCTCCTGCGGTTGCCGGCCGGGCCGGTCGACCTGTCCGCGCTCGACCCCCGCGCCACCCACGGGTTCCCCGGCAAGGACAAGTCGGACCAGCCGAAGCTGATGGCCGAGCTGGCGCCCGTGCTGGACGATCGCCAGGAGCGCCTCTTCGCCGCCGGCCGGGCCGATCCGGAGAGCGCGCCGCGGGTGTTGATGATCCTGCAGGGCATGGACACCTCCGGTAAGGGCGGCGTGATCCGGCACGCGGTCGGGCTGATGGACCCCCAGGGCGTCCGGATCACCGGCTTCAAGGCGCCCACCGAGGAGGAGCGGTCCCACGACTTCTTGTGGCGGATCGAGCGTGCGCTCCCGTCGCCCGGCCAGGTCGGGATCTTCGACCGCTCCCAGTACGAGGACGTGCTGGTGGTCCGGGTCGAGCAGCTCGTGGACGAGGCCGAATGGCGCTCGCGCTATGACCGGATCAACGAGTTCGAGGCCCGGTTGGCCGAGCAGGGCACCTTGATCATCAAGTGCTTCCTGAACGTGTCCTATGCCAAGCAGGGTGAGCGCCTGATGGAGCGGCTGGACAACCCGGACAAGTACTGGAAGTACAACCCGGGCGACCTGGTCGCCCGCTCCCGCTGGGCGGACTACCAGGCGGCCTATGCCGACGCGTTGGCCAACTGCAACACCGAGGTCGCGCCCTGGTACGTCATCCCGGCCGATCGCAAGTGGTACCGCAACTGGGCGGCCGCCCAGTTGCTCGCCGAGCAGTTGGAGCGGCTGAACCTCGGCTGGCCGCCCGCCGATTTCGACGTGGCCGAGCAGAAGAGGCTGCTCGCGGCGACCATGTGACGCCGGGGCCGCTCAAGCGGCCTCAGGCACCGACCACGCTGAGCGACGGGCGCGCGGGCTCCGCGGTCTCGTCGAAACCGAAGTCGACCAGTTCCATCGCCGCCACGGCGTAGCGGGCCAGCGCCAGATCAAGGACGGTCTCGTCGGCCCCGAGCGGATCGCCGACCGCGACGACGCCGGCCGACCGCGCTTGCTCGGCCCGTTCCACCCAGTGCGCATCGGCGGTCAGGCAGAGCGAGCCGACGGCCACGTTGCGCCGCCCCTGGGCGTACAGCGAGTGCAGCGCCTCCGCCATCGCGCCGGCGCCGGCATCGGTGAAGACGGGTACGCAGGGCAGCTTGTGGTGCTGGCCCCACTGCCGGGCGCGGCGGGCGACGAGCGCCGCTCCGCGGGAATCGGGGGTGCCCTCGGCCAGCAGCACCAGGCCGTCGAGCTCGGTGGCCCGGGCCCGGCGCAGCGCCTGCCGCAGTTGCGCGTCGACCCGGGACAACAGGCTCGCCTCCGGGCCGATCGACCCCGCGACCGCGGTGCGGATCTCCGGGTGCGTGGCGCGGGTGCGGCGTACCAGCGTCGCGACGCGCTCGTCGGTGGCGAACGGGCTGGACAGCAGTGCGGGAACGAAGGCGATCTCGCGCACGCCGGCGCGGGCCAGGTGGCTGACCACCTGCGGTCCGGTCGGCGGACAGTGATCGAGGAACGCAGCGCGGACGTCGAGTTCGGGACGCATCGCCTGCAGCCCGACGCGCATGGCGTGGGCTACCTGGTTGACCTGAGAATCAGAGCTGCCGGCGGCCAGGACGACGAGAGTCGGTGCGTTCATGCGGACACTCTCGCGGCTCGGACACGCGTCCACAAGCTGAGATACCAAAGTATGAGATTGAATCTCACATATTGAGCATCGACCTCGTGGCCTCGGGTCACGGCTGGGCGACATATCGCGCCGGCGTCTCGTCAATCGTGGCCGGATCGGCAAAACTGTGCGCGGCAGTGTGGCTCCCCCAATGCGGAAGGACGACGCGATGCGACGAGGACTGATCAGGACGGCGGCCGGGCTAGGCGCGGCGCTGGTGCTGGCGGCGACCGCGGCCTGTGCGCCCGGCGGCGCCGGGGGCGAGGCGGAGCAGACGGGCGACCAGACGCTGACCTACCTGTACTTCACCGACGGTCCGGACGAGCAGGCGACGCGCGACCTGATCGCCCGCTTCGAGCAGGAGACGGGGGCCACGGTGAACCTCGAACTGATCCCGTACGCCAATCTGGAGCAGACGCTGCAGGCCAGGCTCTCCGGTGGTAATCCCCCCGACGTTGCCCGCCTGACCACGCTCACCCCGGTCCGCGACGACCTGGTCGATCTGACCGCGCTGCGACCGGAGCTCGCGGGGCAGTACCTCGACGGCATGGCCGGACCGGCCACCGGGCCGGGCGGCGAGCTGCTCGCGGTGCCCAGCGACCTGACGCTGAACGGGCCGATGATCAATCTCGACCTGTTCGAGAAGGCCGGCGTCGAGCCACCGACGGCGCAGCGGCCGTGGCGGTCGTGGGACGAGGTCGTCGAGGCGGCCGAGCAGGTGAAGAAGGGCGCCGGCACCGAGTTCGGTCTGGCCATGGACGTGTCGGGTCACCGGTTCTCCACGATGATGAGCCAGTACGGGACGACCGTCTTCGACGAATCGGGTACGCAGGTCGCGCTCGCCGAGGAGCCGGCCGTCGCCGCCGTGACCAGGTTCGCCGAGCTGAATGCCGACGGCGTGATGCCGCGCGACCTGTGGTTGCAGGCCGGTACGCGCTACACCGCGGCGAACGAGATCTTCCTCGCCCAGCAGGCGCCGATCTATGTTTCGGGCAACTGGCAGGTCGCGGCCTTCGCCGAGTCCGCTGAGTTCGACTGGGCGGCGGTGCCGAACCCCTGCCAGGAGCGCTGCGGCGGATTCCCGGGCGGCAAGTTCATGGGCGCGTTCAAGGCCAGCCCGCGCCAGCAGCTCGCCGCCGACTTCATCGCCTTCATGAACTCCGCCGACTCCCAGCGCTATCTGGCGGACAAGGCCAACTTCCTGCCGACCCGCAAGGACCTGATCGAGTCCGGGGTGGAATACAGCAACCGCGATGCCGACATGCAGGTCTTCCTCGCCGATGTCCAGCAGACCCCGCCCGACACCTTCGGCACGTCGTTCTCGCCCGCCTTCAGCGCCACCAGCACCGAGATGACCAAGGTGCTCGCCGCCGTGTTGGCGGGGCAGCAGGATCCGGCCCAGGCCGTGGCCGCCTTCCGCAAGGGCGCGGAGAAGTCGCTGCAGGACGCGGCCGGGTGAGCCGGCCCGTCGCACGCCGGCGGCGGTTCACGGCGCGTACGCTCGCGCCGTACCTGTTCATTGCGCCGAACCTGGTGATCTTCTTGCTGTTCACGATCTGGCCGGCGATCAACATGGTCAACATCTCCCTCTACGACTCCCGCGACGGGCGCAATTTCCGGTTCGTCGGGACCAGCAACTACTCCGAGCTGGTCAGCGATGCCGAGTTCTGGCAGGTGGCCGGTCAGACCGTCTTCTACGTGATCTGCTTCGTGATCGCGACCACAGTGCTGGCCACGGCGTACGCCGTGCTGCTGAACGACGCCTTCCCCGGGCGGGGGTTCTTCCGGGCGGTGCTGTTCCTGCCGAGCCTGCTCTCGGCCGTGGTGATCGGGCTGTTGTGGCGCTGGCTGCTGGACCGGACGAACGGTCTGGTGAACATCGTCCTCGGCACGCTCGGCCTGCCCGAGCCGGGTTGGCTGATCAACGGACCGCTCGCGATGGGGGTGATCATCGCGGTCGGGCTGTGGATCCACCTGGGCTTCTACACGCTGATCATGTTGTCCGGGCTGCAGGGAATCGACCCGACGGTCTACGAGGCGGCGCATGTCGACGGCGCCTCGCGCTGGCAACAGTTCCGGCACCTCACCTGGCCACTGCTGCGCCCGACGACCCTGGTGGTGGTGATCCTCGGCACCATGTCGGCCTTCCAGTCCTTCGACTACATCTACTCGCTGACCGGCGGTGGCCCGGTCGGCGCGACGATGCTGATGGTGCAGTTCGTCTACGAGCGGGCCTTCGTCTCGCCGATCCGCTACGGGATCGCCGCGGCCGGTTCGGTGGTGTTGTTCATCTGCGTGTTCGCCTTCACCATGCTGAACTTCCTCAACGCGCGGCGTCGGGGCATCGCATGAGCGCCCCGGCGACGAACCCGCCCGATGTCGCCGCAGGGCGGCCGGCCGCGCCGACCTGGACCGGCACCGGCCGCCGCCCGCCGACGGGCTGGGCGATCGCGCGTTACGTGATCCTGATCGCCACCGCGCTGCTGATCCTCGGCCCGCTGGTCTGGACCTTCGTGTCGAGCTTCAAGACCCCCACCGAACTGGCGCAGCGGCCGCCGGTGATCCTGCCCGCGCAGTGGAGCCTGGAGAACTACACCGGGGCGCTGGAGCGATTCCCGTTCGCGACCTATCTGCGCAACTCGGTGATCGTCACGGTCGCCGCCACCGCGTTGACGGTCGTGATCAACACGATGTGCGCCTACGGCCTGGCCAAGTACAACTTCCGCGGCCGCAACTTCGTCTTCCTGCTCGTGCTGGCGACGATCATGATCCCGCTGCAGGTGATCCTGATCCCGGTCTACCAGATGGCCTACCAGCTCGGGCTGGTGAACACGTTGTGGGGCCTGATCATCCCGCCGGCGGCGACGCCGACCGGGGTGTTCCTGATCCGGCAGTACATGCTGGGGATACCGGACGATCTGATCGAGGCCGCGCGGGTCGACGGAGCGAGCGAGTTCGGCATCTTCGCCCGGGTCGTGCTGCCGCTGTGCGGTCCGCCGATCGCGGTGGTCACCATCTTCTCGATCATGTGGCGCTGGAACGACTTCTTGTGGCCGCTGGTGATCTCCCAGCAGCAGGACAACTACACCCTCCCGGTCGCGTTGGCCCAGTTCAACGCCGAACTGATCGTGCCGTTCAACTACATCCTGGCGATGTCAGTCGTCTCGATGGTTCCGGTGATCATCATCTTCTTGTTCCTCCAGCGCCAGATCGTCACCGGCATCGCCAGCAGCGGCCTGAAGTGAGTCCTCGGCCCGTCGCGGAGTCGGGCGTACCCCCGCAAACCGGGGAAAGACCTCGGCGACGGAGGCGTTGATGGCCGCGCCGATCAGCACGGCCAGCGACGTCAGATAGAGCCACAACAAGACGGCGATCGGCGCTGCGAGCGGCCCGTAGATCGAGGTGGTGTCGCTGGCGAAGGAGAGCACCAGGCGCAGGAGCTGGCTGCCGACCAGCCACATCACCATCGTCCACAGCGCGCCCGGCAGGTGCGAGTGCCAGGCGTGGCGTTCGGGCACCGCGAGATAGAACATCGTGGTGACCAGCCCGATCGAGAGCAACGTCACCACGGGCCAGTAGAGCCCGGCCAGCCAGGCAACCCGCTCGGGCAACAGCTCGCCGATCAGCGAAGGCCCGGTGAGGATCAGCGGGATCAGCACGATGCCGATCACCAGCAACAACAAGAACAGCGCAAAGCTGAGGGCCCGCTGCCGCACGATGCTGCGCCTGCCCTGGTAGCCATACATCAGGCTGACGGTCTCGACGAAGACCGCGATCGCCCGCGATCCCGTCCACAGGGCGATCAGGAAGCCGATCGACACCACATCGGAGCGCCGGCTGCTGATCACCTCGTCGATGGTGGGGGCGAGGATCGACTCGATGCTGGTCCGGGTCAGGAACTGGCCCGCGAAACCGAGGATGTCGTCGCGCAGCCCGAAGATCGTCGACGGGTCGGTCTGTGCGGCGACGAAGCCGAGCGCTCCGACCAGCGCGAACAGCATCGGCGGCAGCGACAACAGGGCGAAGAACGCGCTCTCCGCCGCGAGGCCGATCACGCGATAGCGAAACCCGGCGCGGAAGGCCAGCACACCGACCTTGCGGAGCCGTCCCGGAACGGTGTCCGTGCCGGGGATCGCGTTCATTGCTCCTATCCTGACAGTCCCGGCGCGCGGTCCGGGCAACGACACGCAACGCACGGAGGCGGCGGTGGCATCGATCCTGGTGGCAGGGGCGACCGGTTTCGTGGGACGGCGGCTGGTGCCGGCCCTCGCGGAGGCCGGGCACGATGTGCGGGCGATGACCCGCAACCCCGACGAGTACGCCGGGCCGGCCAGACCGGTGGCGGGTGATGTCGCCGACGCCGGGTCGCTGGCCGACGCGATGGCCGGCGCGACCGTCGCCTACTACCTGGTGCACGGACTCGGGTCGCGGGACTTCGAGACCGAGGATGCCCGCGCCGCGCAGAACTTCGGTGCAGCCGCGGCCCGGGCCGGGGTGCGCCAGATCGTCTACCTCGGCGGCCTGGGCAGCGATCGCGACGACCTGTCGCCGCACCTGCGCTCGCGGCGCGAGGCGGAGCGGCTGCTGGCGGCGGCAGGCGTACCCGTGACCACCCTGCGGGCGGCGATCATCGTCGGCCACGGCGGGATCTCGTGGGAGATGACGCGCGAGCTGGTCGATGCGCTGCCGGTGATGATCGCCCCGCGGTGGGTGAACACGCGGGTGCAGCCGATCTGGATCGGCGACGCCGTGCGCTATCTCGTCGGGGTCGCGGAGCGGGAGGAGGCGCTGGGCCGCACGTATGAGATCGGCGGCGCCGACGTGCTCACCTATCGCCGGATGATGCAGGTGCTGGGGCGGATCCTGAACCGGCGGCCGCTGCCGGTGTTCATCGCCCCGGTGGCCACGCCCCGGGCATCCGCGCTCTGGCTGTCGTTGATCACCCGGGTCGACCCCGTGACGGGTCGCAACCTGCTGGAGTCGGTCTCCAACGAGGTGATCGTGACCGACGATGCCATCACCGATCTGGTGCCCGGCCCCGTGCTCGGCTATCGGCAGATGGTGCTCGCGGCGCTGCGCGAGCGGCTGGCGGCGCTGACCGGGTCAGCCGACGACGGCGGGGAGCGCGAGCAGCATGGTCAGTGACCACACCACATGGGTGACCGCCGGAAGCACGATCCCTCCGCTGGAGCGCCGCTGCAGGCCGGTGACCGTACCGAGCACCAGCGCGGCGAAGATCATCATCGGGTTCAGCGATCCGGCGGTGACCGCCGCATAGGCCAGGGTGCTGACCAGAACCGGCCGGCGGGCGAGCCGGGCGTAGACGGCACCGCGGAAGAACAGTTCCTCCGCGACGCCCGTCAGCGCCGTGATCGCGACCACCGCCACGAACGGCGTGTGATCGGCCTGCCCGGTGACCGCTCGCACGGCGTCCGCCAGTGCGGGAACGGCGCGCACGACGAACGCCCCGACGACGAAGACCGCCGCCAGCAACGCACCGGCGCAGACACCCGCCGCCAGGACGGACCAGAGCGGTCGCCCGCCGCCCGGATCGCGTCGCGTGGCGAGGGCGGAGCCGACCACGGCGTACAGCAGACACAGCGCGACCGACCAGCCGAAGAACTCCGGGTCGCCGGTCGCGGCAAAGATCCGGAACACGCAGTACGCGGCGATGACCAGCGTGGCGCCGATGACCGTCGGGACGACCCACGAGGGGTAGTGGCGCGGCGGTTCGATCATCAGGGCTCCGTCCCTGGCCGGGAGAGCGAGGGGCTGCCGACCGTCGCCGGTCGGCAGCCCTTGGTGGTGGGCGATACTGGAATCGAACCAGTGACCTCTTCCGTGTCAGGGAAGCGCGCTAGCCCCTGCGCCAATCGCCCGAGGTGGAGACGGGATTTGAACCCGTGTAGACGGATTTGCAGTCCGTTGCCTCGCCTCTCGGCCACTCCACCAGGTGAGGAGCCCAACCTTGGTGGTTGAGACCCTGGTCGAGACCACCGGGGCTGAGACCCGCTCCGAGCGGACGACGGGATTCGAACCCGCGACCCTCACCTTGGCAAGGTGATGCTCTACCAACTGAGCCACGTCCGCATCGCTGTGCCGTTTCCGGCAGCAGCGCGTGGAAGAGACTAGCCGACGACTCTGGCCGCGCACAAACCAGCGCGCTAGCGTCGGGTGCATGGGACAGTGGGAGTGGGTGCGCAAGCAACTGGCGGACATCGACGCCGCGGGCGACACAGCGGCGGCCAGCGTGAAGGGGATGGCCGTCGTGGTGATGAACCAGCAGGGAGCGAAGACCGGCGAGCTTCGGCGGGTGCCCGTGATGCGGGTCGAGGCCGACGGAAACTACGCGGCCGTGGCGAGCAAGGGCGGTTCGCCGGAGAATCCGGTGTGGTTCAACAACCTGGTCGCCCACCCCGACATCGAGCTGATGGACGGCAGCGACACCTTCCCGGTGCGGGCGCGGCTGGTGGACGACCCCGAGGAGTACCGAACCTGGTGGGACCGATCCGTCGCGGCGTACCCGCCCTATGCGGAGTACCAGACCAAGACCGATCGCAAGATCCCGATCTTCGTGCTCGAGCCGCGCTGACGGTCGTCGCCGTGGCAGCATGGGCGGGTGAGTGAAGCCCGCCCGCGTGTCTGGATCGACGGCACGCTGTACGCCGATGCCGCCGACGCGACCGTGCCCGCCGATGATCATGGGCTGGTCGCCGGCGACGGCGTCTTCGAAACCCTGAAGATCGAGCCGTGGGGCGCGTTCGCGATCGGCCGGCACGTCCGCCGGTTGGAGAACTCCGCCAAGGTTCTCGGCCTGCCGACGCCCGAGGAGTCGGCGGTACGCGAGGGTATCGCCGCCGTCCTGGCGGGGCGGGACTTCGAGTTCGGACGGCTCCGGATCACCTGGACGGGCGGCATCGGGCCGCTCAGCAGCAATGCCGCGTACGGGCCGCCGCGGCTGATCGTCGCAGCCGGTCCGGCGGCGCGCACCAGCGAACCGGGGCGGATCGTCACCGTGCCCTGGACCCGCAACCCCGACGACCCGCTGTCGGGGATCAAGACGACGTCGTACGCCGGCAATGTTCGCGCCCTGGCGTACGCCCATGATCACGGCGCCGGGGAGGCGCTGTTCTGCAACACCCGTGGCCAGGTCTGCGAGGCGTCCGGGTCGAACATCTTCCTCGTCTTCGGCGACCGCGTGATCACGCCGACGCTGGCCGCGGGTCCGCTGGCCGGCATCACCCGGGCCTGCGTGATCGAGCAGTCCGGCGCGGTGGAGGAGGACATCGACCTCGCCGCCGCGCAGCGGGCCGACGAGGTCTTCCTCACCGGCTCGCTGCGCGACGTGCACCCGATCGTCGCCTGGGACGAGCACAGCTATCCGGTCGGACCGGTGACCGCCGCGATCGCCGAGGAGTTCGCGCGCCGTTCGGTCGACGAGCCCGATCCCGCCTGAGCGGCTACTCGGCGACGGCGCGGCGGCGTACCGCTGCCAGGGCCGTCACCACGCCGAGTGCCGCCAGGACGGCCAGCCCGACGAAGAGGTTGATCGCGGCCTGCGGCATGGACGGCAGGCCGGCGTTGACCAGGACGCCGGCGAGGGCGGCCCCGAGGCTCTGTGCGGCCAGGCCGACCAACGGGATGGTGGCGGCCGCCTTGCCGGCCTCTGCCGCATCGGTGACATTGCTCATCGTCGCGTAGCTGAGCACGGGGAAGCCGAAGCCGATGCCGGCGCCGGCGATCACCAACAACACGAACCAGACGATCGCCAGGCCGGGCCCCGCCGGCTCGCGCTGGGTGAGCGCGGCGCCGAGGAAGCCCGCTGCCAACAGGCCGGGCCCGATGATCAACAGTGCCGAGCGCGACCGCGGGGTCGCGGCGCGGGCGCCGAGCAGGCCGAAGAACGACCAGCCGACCGAGACCGCGGCACCGAAGAAGCCGGCGACCACCGGGGCGAGGCCGGCCATGCTCTGGCCGAACAGCGGCGTGAAGGCCTCGCTGACGACGGCAATGGTCAGCATCGCATTGGTCAGCATCAGCCAGCGCATCGGCGATCCCGGCCGATAGGTGGAGTCCGGCAGTACCGAGGAGCGGGCCCGGCGGTCCCAGGCGACGAAGGCGACGAGCAGGACCGCGGCCGCGGCGAGCAGCGCGACCCGCGCCGCACCCTCGGTGATCGAGGCGACGCTCAGCGCGGCCACCGCGGCGGTCAGCAGCGCGACCGAGCCGAGCGGGAACGGCTCGACCTGCCCGGTGCGACCGTGCCCGCGCAGTGCCCGCGGCGCGACGAACCCGAGAGCAAGGCCGGCCAGCGCGATCATCGCGAAGGCCAGCCGCCAGGCGTCGAACTGGGCGAAGAGGCCGCCGAGGACCGGCCCGACGAGCGTGCCGACGCCGAACATCGCCGAGATCAGCCCGGTGGCCATTCCCCACAGGCGTTGCGGAAGCACGGTGCGGACCAGGGCGTACCCGAGCCCGGACAGCAGCCCGCCGCCCAGCCCGACGACGGCGCGGCCGGCGAGCAGCACCGGCATCGTCGGCGCGAGCGTGCAGACGATCCCACCGACGAGGTAGGTGGCGAAGGCGAGCAGGTACGCGCCGACGGCCCCGAGCCTGGCCAGGGCCTGGCCGACGCCCATCACGCCGATGATCGAGACGACGACATAGATCGTCGTCGGCCAGGCGTACAGCTCCCGACCACCGATCTCGGCGACGACCGAGGGCATCAGGGCCGTGGTGACGAACATCGTGATCGCGGCCAGCAGGAAGCCGCCGGCCAGGATGCCGACGGCGCCGGCATTGCCGTCACGGAAGAGATCGGTGAAGCGCGGGGAGTCGCTGCGTGGGGCGTGGACGGATGGGGATTCCGAGGTCATGCAGCAAACCTAGAAACTCAAGTGGACTTGAGATCAAGGGCCGAACAGCGCGAAGATTCGATCATGGAGGGGCATCCACATCCCAGCGACCTGTTGAGCATCGGCGAGATCGCCGGGCGGACCGGCGTGGCGAAGTCGGCGCTGCACTACTACGAGCAGCTCGGGTTGATCGTGGCCACGCGTACGGTCGGGAACCAGCGCCGCTATCACCGCCACATGGTGCGGCGGATCTCGCTGATCGTGGTCGCCAAGCGGCTGGGGATCCCGCTCGCCGACGTGCAGCAGGCGTTCGGCGAGCTGCCGATGGATCGCCAGCCGACCGCCCGCGACTGGCGGCGGGTGTCGAAGGTCTGGCGCGCGACCCTGGCCCAACGCCGCCACCAGATCGAACGCCTGGAACGCGAACTGAACGGTTGCATCGGTTGTGGCTGCCTGTCGATGAGCGCCTGCAAGCTGCTGAATCCCGACGACGAGCTGTCCCAGCAGGGGCCGGGTCCGCGGCGGCTGGAGGTCGACGGCTAGGTGTATGCGCGAGGCAGGCGAGCGGTGATCAGTCAGGCGTGGTGCAGGGCGAGCACGTCCTGGACCACGTCGCGGATGGTGCGGGCATCGGTGTCTGTGACGTGGGTGGCTGTCTGTGTTCTCATCACGACGCCGGGCGGCTCGGGCAAGCCAGAGACCGCGTAAATGCTGTCGGGAAGCCGGCCGAGGGCGGGTAACAGGGTGTAGCCGAGATTGGTGCGTACCGCCGCTTGAATCCCGGCCAGGTCGGGTGATTCTGCACTGATGTCGTAGCGCAGGCCGGCTGCGGCGATGGTGTCTATCGCGCCGCGGCGCAGGCCGCAGTCGTGGTCGAACAGGACGAGCGGTACGCGGCGCCTTGGGGGGTGTTCGGCGGTTGCGAGCTCTCGCCCGGCGACCCATTGGGTGGGAATCGCTCCGATCTCGGTGGGGTCGCTGGTGAGTCTTTCGAGAACGAGTGCCGCGTCGAGCTGGTTGCGGTTGACGGCGTCGCGCAATCGCGCGCTGCGCCCGAGTCGTAGCTGGATGTTCTTCCGTGGCAGGGCTGCTCGTAGCTGATGCACCAGAGCCGGAAGGAGGATGTCGACGGCGTGGTCCATCGCCCCGATCGTGACGGTCTGGGTGCGGTCGATGAAGTCGTCCAGGGCGGCGTCGTGTGCTTCGAGGATTCGTGTCGCGTGCGTGAGGAAGCGTTCGCCGTCCTGGGTGAATCGGATCGCCCGACCTTCGCGGGTCACCAGCTGCACCTTGAGGGTGTCCTCCAGACGCTGAACGTGTCGGCTGACGGCAGCCTGAGTGAGGTGAAGAACCCGAGCCGCCTTGTGAAAGCCGCCGCACTGGGCAACGGCGACCAAGCTACGCATGGTGACGATGTCGAGCGTCTCGGGCACACCTCATCGTAGACGATCCGCAAACGGTATCGATACCGATACGGAATCATTGTTGGACCAACCGGTCAGCCTCTGGTGACGATGAAGGCATGCCTCGTACCACGCGTCTCGTGCGGCCCGGTCTCGTGCTCGGTATCTGTTGTCTGAGCCTGCTGATCGTCGGCGTGGACAATACGATCGTCACGATCGGGCTGCCACAGATCCGGCAAGACATGCACGCCTCGTTCTCGTCCGCACAGTGGACGGTGGATGCCTATCAGCTGGTCCTGGGCGCCTTCTTGCTGACGGCGGGTGCGACAGCGGACCGATGGGGACGGCGGCTGACGTTGCAAACAGGTCTGGCCGTCTTCACGATCGCTTCGGCGTTGTGCGCCGCGGCGCCCACCATCGGTTGGCTCATCGGGTCCCGGGTCGTCCAGGCGCTGGGCGGCTCGATGATGAATCCCGTCGCGATAGCAATCGTCACGCAGGTCTACCCCGACGCCCGTCGCCGAGCCCACGCCTTCGGTATCTGGAGCGGGGTCTACGGGCTGAGCATGGCGATCGGCCCGGTGCTGGGCGGTTTCCTGGTCCAACACGCCGGTTGGCGATCGATCTTCTGGGTGAACATCCCGATCGGTGTGATAGCGATCGGGCTGTGCGCGTGGGCCGTTCCGGAGTCCAAGTCACCAACCCGACGCCGGTTTGACGCGATCGGGCAAGCACTGGTCATCGTGATCTTGCTGGCGTTGACGTACGCCATCATCGAGGGCAACTCGCTGGGGTGGGCATCGGCTCGGATCATCGTCCTGGCAGTGATCGTCCTGGTGTGTGCCGCCGCGCTGGTGTGGTGGGAGGGCCGCGTCCCCGAGCCAGTCGTCGACCCGCTGTTCTTCCGCAGCGCACCGTTCTCCGGTGCCATCCTCATCGCTCTGATCGGCATGGGCGGCACCGCCGGTTACCTGTGGGTGGTGACGTTCTACCTGCAGGATGCCCGCGGTCTTTCACCCGCCAGTGCTGGCGCGTTGATGCTGCCGATCGCGGCGATGGTGCTGATCGTTGCCCCCCTGTCGGGTCGGCTGGCAGCACGCCATGGCCCGCGGATCCCGCTGGCGATCAGCGGCTGCTGCGTGGCGATCTCCGCCGCGCTGCTCACCCGCCTGCACCAGCACACGTCGCTGTTGGTGCTCCTGACGTCCTTCGTCGTGTTCGGCATCGGGTTCGGCATGCTCAACGCGCCGATCACCAACGCCGCGGTTGCTGGGATGCCGAAGAGCCAGGCGGCCGTTGCGTCTGCAGTCGCATCAACCGGCCGCCAGGTCGGCCAAGCACTCGGCGTCGCCATCGTGGGCGCCGTCGTCGTCAACCGCATCAACCTGCGCGCAGTGGCCACATCACTACCAGCGGCCTCTCGCCCCGGGTGGTGGGTCATCACCGCGGCCGGAGCACTCGTTGTGGTCATCGCAATCGTCACCACAACCCGCCGAGCCCGACGCACCACCGAACGAGTCCGTGAATTGCTCGACGAGGAACACCCAGAACCTCCTGACCCGCAACAGCCGGGCAGCGAGTTGATCACTCGGCGATTTCCGCAGCCCGAGGACGTGCGCTAGTCTTGGCGCTCGCCCGGGCGATTGGCGCAGTGGTAGCGCGCTTCGTTCACACCGAAGAGGTCACTGGTTCGAACCCAGTATCGCCCACAGCAGAGAACCCTTGGTCAGGCCAGGGGTTCTTTTTCTTGGGCGGTACGCAACTCCGGCTCCGACCTGGGCCCGCACCAACTCGATCTTGGTCAGGACGTCCAGTGTGATCGACCCGACCTCGAGGTATCCGCACGGTGCGTCTGAGAACCTGCCGCAACCAGATGAGAGATCACGCGCTCGGAGCGGGTGGTATACCATCGGTGTCGTGCCGAGAACCGCCGCCGTCGTGGCCGAGGCCCGGGATGCCATCCGGGACAAGATCATCTCCGGCGACCTGTCCCCGGGGGACCGGCTGGTGGAGCGCACGCTCGGCGCGGAGCTGGCCGTCTCCCGCGTGCCGGTACGCGAGGCGCTGCGCGAGCTGGTCGCCGCCGGGTACGCCGAACAGCGGGCGACCGGCGGTATCGCCGTCCGGGCCTACACCGCCGACGAGATCGACGAGCTGGTTGCCGCCAACGCCGCCCTGGAAACCCTGCTGGTGACCAGACTCGCGCGTGAGGCGAGCGAGGGTGACGTCACCGCGCTGCGCGTCGTCCTTGCCGAGACCGCGACGGCCATCGCCAACGGCGACACCGCGGCGGCGAGCGACGGCAACGCGCGCTTCCACGAGGTGCTGAGCGCCCGCGCGCGCCCCGGGGTCACCACCGAGCTGCTCGCCCTGATCGGGCCCCGCCTGCGCTGGCTGCAGCGGCAACACACCGACCCCCGCGCGATCCACGCCGAGCACGTGGCGATCACCGATGCGATCGCGGCCGGCGACGCGGAGGTGGCGGCCGGCCTGCTCCGCGATCATGCCGTGACCAGCCGGGCGGCGGCGGTCAATCTGCACGGAGGTACCTGATGCGCCCGAGGCCGGCACCGGTCGCGGTGGCTGCCGTGGCCGTGGTGCTCGGTGCGTGTGCCGCGCCCAGCGCCGGGCCGGAACCGACCGCCCCCGCGGTGCCGACCGTCTCGCCGTCGGTCAGCCGGAGCGGTCCGGACCCGACCCAGCCCACCACCGAGACCCCGACCCCGACTCCGACACCGACAAGGGAGGCCAGCGCCGTGCGCGATCCGGCACTCGACGACGATCTGATCCGAGCCGCCTGGGCGAACGACGTGGATGCCGCCCAGGACCTGGTCGAGCGCGGCGCGGACGTCAACGCCAAGGACGCCACCGAGCAGAGCGCGTACCTGATCGCCACCTCCGAGGGCTTCTCCGAGCTGCTCCGCCTCACCCTCGACCACGGCGCCGACGTCGCCAGCCTCGACTCCTACCGCGGCACGGGCCTGATCCGCGCCGCGGAGCGCGGTCACGCCGACATCGTCGGTGAGCTGATCCAGCGTGGAGTCGACATCGATCACGTGAACCGGCTCGGCTGGACCGGGCTGCACGAGGCGCTGGTGTTCGCCGAGCGGGCCGGCGGGGAAGCGCGCGGCGACGAGCGCGACTACGTCGACACCGTTCGCGTCCTGGTCGCTGCCGGCGGCGACGTGACCCTGCGCTCACGGCGCGACGATCGGTCTCCGCTGGAGCTCGCCCGGGAGAGCGGTCTGGACGCCCAGGCCGAGCTGATCGACGCGGCGGCATCCCAGGGCCGGGTGTCGCGGGCCGAGGCGAATCGCCGCCTGCTGGATGCGGCAGCCGGTGACGACGCGGATGCGGCCGCGCTCGCCCTGCGCGGCGGCGCAGAGCTCGAGGCCCGCAACGACCGTGGCCAGACCCCGCTGCTCGTCGCCGCCGCGGCCGACAGCACGCAGGTGGCCCGGCTGCTGACCTACCTCGGCGCCGACCCGGACGCCGTCGACGACCGCTCGGACACGCCGTGGCTGGTGACCGGGGTGACCGGCAGCGTGCAGATGCTGGAAATTCTCCTGCCGGCCGATCCCGACCTGACCGCGACCAACCGGTTCGGCGGACTGTCGCCGATCCCCGCCGCCGAGCGCGGCCACGTCGACTACCTGCGACGCGTGGTCCGCACCGAGGTCGACCTCGACCATGTCAACGACCTGGGCTGGACCGCGCTGCTGGAGGCCGTCATTCTCGGCGACGGGGGAGAGCGGCACCAGCAGGTGGTGAAGATCCTGCTCGACGCGGGCGCCGACCCGGCCATCCCCGACGCCGACGGGGTGACCGCGCTGCAGCACGCGGAGCGCCGCGGGTACGACGAGATCGCCGAGCTGCTGCGCTGAGCGGGGCGGCCCGAGAGCCCGAGGCCCGACGAACCGCAGCGGGGAAAGCAAGGGGCCCCGCAACCTCATACGTAGCGGGGCCGACACCATGCGACCACCTTCGGGGCGGGGATGCACGGCGCCACGCCGAGAGGCTGCCACTCCGGCGTACCAACGGATGACCTGTGGATGAACCTGTGGTCAACCCCGCGCGAACGGTGGACAACCATCCATCCGCGGTGGGAAAGCCTGTGGACGGCAGGATTCGTCCTCCGAATTTCCCGAAACCCCTTGCAGAACTGCGATTGCGGGGCGTAGACATGTCTCACGTTCCTCCTCGGAGGAACTGCAAAGGACCGGGAATTGGTCCTACCCGAAGCTTCGGCGGAGGGTGTGGCCCGTGAGGGGGCTGCAGATCCGATTCCCCCCGGCGCGGTCCGCAGCCTCACCGCGGGTCACCCAGAGGCCCCGCCAACTCATACTTGGCGGGGCCTCACCCATTTCTCCACCACCACGGCCCGCGCGACACCGCGCGCCGTCAGCCTGCCGCGGTGAACGACGAAGCCGGCCGCGAGGAGCTCGCCGACCCGGCCTTCCCGACGACCGGACTCGGTGCCGGCGCGGGCTACGACCCGAAGACACCCCGCCGCCCGACGGGATTGTTCGGCCGCCTGTTCGGTCGCTGAGCCGCTCTCGGCCCACCGGAAACCGTGGCGACCGCGCCCGCACCGGTGCGGCATGATGGGGCATTGCGACGCCGGTGGGAACAGCCCGCGGGATCCCGAGAGAGGAAGCGCAGTGTCGGTGCAGATCACCCTGGTACGCGACGGAGACGACGACGTCCGGGAGCTGACCACCACGACGACCGGCCTCGACCTGTTCGGCGACGACAAGACGATCGTCGCCATGCGGGTCGACGGCGAGCAGCGCGACCTCGCCCGCGAGCTCGCCGGGGGCGAGCGGGTCGAGCCCATCCGGATCGACGAGCCCGAGGGCCTGGCGATCGTCCGGCACTCCGCCGCGCACGTGCTCGCCCAGGCCGTCCAGGACGCCCATCCGGACGCCAAGCTCGGCATCGGCCCGCCGATCACCGACGGCTTCTACTACGACTTCGACGTCGCCGAACCCTTCACCCCCGATGATCTCAAGGGGCTGGAGAAGTCGATGACCAAGATCATCAAGGCGCGGCAGCGGTTCGCCCGCCGCGAGGTGAGCGACGACGAGGCGCGCGCGGAGCTGGCCGACGAGCCGTACAAGCTCGAGCTGATCGGGCTGAAGGGCGCCACCTCCGACGACGACGGCAGCTCCGTCGAGGTCGGCACGGGGCAACTGACCATCTACGACAACCTGAATCGCGACGACTCACGAGCCTGGTCCGACCTGTGCCGCGGGCCGCACGTGCCGCACACCGGTTACATCCCGGCGTACGCGCTGACCCGCACCGCCGCGGCCTACTGGCGTGGCAGCGAGAAGAACCCGCAACTGCAGCGCATCTATGGCACCGCCTGGCCGAGCCGCGAGGAGCTCAAGGCGTACCAGCACCGGCTGGAGGAGGCCGCCAAGCGCGACCACCGCCGGCTCGGCCGCGAGTTGGACCTGTTCTCCTTCCCCGAGGAGATCGGCTCCGGCCTGCCGGTCTTCCACGCCAAGGGCGGGGTGATCAAGCGCGAGATGGAGGACTACGTCCGGCAGCGCCACCTCGATGCGGGCTTCGACTACGTCGGTACGCCGCACATCGCCAAGGAGGAGCTGTTCCACACCTCGGGCCACCTGCCCTACTACGGCGAGGGCATGTTCCCGGCGCTCGACGTGGACGGCCAGGACTACCGGCTGAAGGCGATGAACTGCCCGATGCACAACCTGATCTACCGCTCCCAGCAGCGTTCCTACCGGGACCTGCCGATCCGGTTGTTCGAGTTCGGGCACGTCTACCGCAACGAGAAGTCGGGCGTGATCCACGGGCTGACCCGGGTACGCGGCTTCTCCCAGGACGATTCGCACTCCTATGTCACCCCCGAGCAGGCGCCGGCCGAGGTGCAGCATCTGCTGGACTTCGTGCTCGGCCTGCTGCGCGATTTCGGTCTGGACGACTTCTACCTGGAGCTGTCCACCCGCGACGACTCCAAGCCCGACAAGTTCATCGGGTCCGACGAGGACTGGGCGATCGCCACGCAGGTGCTGGCCGATGTGGCCACCGCCTCGGGCTTGGAGCTCGTGCCCGACCCGGGCGGCGCCGCCTACTACGGGCCCAAGATCAGCATCCAGGCCCGCGACGCGATCGGGCGTACCTGGCAGATGTCGACCATCCAGTACGACTTCAACCAGCCCTCGCCCGACCGGTTCAACCTGGAATACGTCGACGCCGACGGCACCCGCCGGCAGCCCGTGATGATCCACTCGGCGAAGTTCGGCTCGATCGAGCGGTTCATCGGCGTGCTGGTCGAGCACTATGCCGGCGCCTTCCCGCCCTGGCTCGCGCCCGTGCAGGTGGTCGGCATCCCGGTCGCGGCCGAGTTCGACGGCTACCTGCAAGACGTCGCCGCCCGCCTTCGTGATCATGGGGTACGCGTCGAGGTCGACACCTCCGACGACCGGATGCAGAAGAAGATCAGGAACGCGACCAGGGCGAAGGTGCCGTTCCAGTTGATCGCCGGCGGCGAGGACCGCGACGCGGGAGCGGTGTCCTTCCGGTTCCGCGACGGCAGCCAGCGCAACGGCGTACCCGTCGACGAGGCGATCGCCGAGATCACCGGCGCGATCGCCGACCGGCGCCAGGTCTGAGGCCCGGGGGTGGGAGAGTTGAACCCGGCCGCGGGTGAGGATCCGGCGACCCTGCCGGGCGAGCCGGACGGCTTCGCCCGGCTGTGGACGCCGCACCGGATGGTCTACATCGACGGGCAGGACAAGCCGGCCGACGACAGCCCGCGCGAGTGCCCGTTCTGCCGGGCGGCGCGGCTGCCGGACGCCGAAGGGCTGGTGGTACGCCGCGGCGCGCACTGCTATGTGGTGATGAACCTCTATCCCTACTCGCCCGGGCACACCCTGGTCTGCCCGTATCGGCATGTCGCCGACTATCCCGACCTGACCGATGCCGAGACCGACGAGCTGGCCCGGCTCACCCAGCAGGCCATGATCGTCACCCGGGAGGTGTCGGGCCCCGCCGGCTTCAACCTCGGCATCAACCAGGGCGTCGTCGGCGGCGCCGGCATCCAGGCGCACCTGCACCAGCACGTGGTGCCGCGCTGGGCCGGCGATGCGAACTTCATGCCGATCATCGCGCACACCAAGCCGCTGCCGATGCTGCTGGAGGACGCCCGCTCCCGGCTGCACGAGGCCTGGCAGCGGCTCTTCGGCGCTCCCCCCGAGCGGGCGGCGGACTGATGCTGGAGAACCTGCGGGCCTTCGGCGATCGTCTGGTACGCCCGATCGCCCGGCTGCTCCTGGCGCTGCGGGTCGCGCCGGATGTGGTCACCTGGCTCGGCACGGTCGCGGTCTGCGTCACCGCGCTGATCACGGTCCCGCAGGGCTGGCTGTGGCAGGGCGCACTGATCATCGGCGTGCTGTCGTTGTCCGACACGATCGACGGGGCGATGGCCCGGTTGGATGATCGCGTGGGCCGGTGGGGGGCCTTCCTCGACTCCAGCCTGGACCGGGTCGCCGACGGGGCGATCTTCGGTTCGGTGGTGATCTTCTTCGCGCTGCGCGGTGAGCAGGCGTGGGCCGTGCTGGCGTTGGCGGTGCTGGTCACCGGCCAGTTGATCTCGTACCTGAAGGCCCGCGCCGAATCGCTCGGCGGGACCGGCGGCGGCGGGCCCGCCGCCCGCGCGGATCGGATCGTGATCATCCTGCTCGGCATGCTGGCGCACGGGCTCGGCCTGCCCTGGGCGCTGCCGGCGGCCCTGGTCGTGCTGGCGGTGCTCGGCGGCTGGACGGTCGCGCTGCGGATGCGGCGGGCCGCGCGCAGCCTGGCGGAGTGACCCGTGCCCGCCACCCCCGAGCAGGTCGATGCCCGCAACCGCCGGCTCTTCGCCGCCGGTGAGCGAATCGTGCCCCGGCTGCCGCGCCCGGTCCGGAACCTGATCATGAACCTGGGGGCCGAGTGGGCGGTGCGCTCCGACATCGCGCCGCTGCGGACCTGGGCGACCAATATCGAGCTGGCGACCGGCGAGTCGCCGGGGCCCGGGCTGCGTCGCCAGGCGATCCGCTCGTGGCTGCGTACCTATCTGGAGGTGCTCGCGCTGCCGTCCTGGCGGCCCGAACAGATCGCCGGCCGGGTCAGCGCCGATCCCGAGGGCGAACGCGTGCTGCGGCTCGCGCACGCCGGGCCGGGCGTCGTCTGCGCCCTGCCGCACAGCGGCAACTGGGATCTCGCCGGCGGCTGGGCCGCCAGCACCGGCCTGCCCGTCAGCTCGGTCGCCGAACGGCTCGGCGAGGCCGAGTTCGCCGCCTTCACCCGGATCCGCGCCGGACTCGGCATCGACATCCTCGCCCACGACGACCCGGGAGCGGTGCGCGCGCTGATCGGCGCCGTCCGGGCCGGCCGGGTGGTCTGCCTGATGGCCGATCGCGAGTTCGGCACCGGCGGGGTGGCCGTGCGCTGGAACGGGCGGCGCGTGATCATGCCGGCCGGCCCCGCGCTCGTCGCCCGGCGGACCGGCGCCGTACTGCTCGGCGTGGGCTGTCACTACACGGCGGCCGGGATGAAGATCGAGTTCTCCGACCCGATCGAGCATCGGCCCGGCCGCACCGGACTGGCCGCGATGACCCAGGACCTCGCGGACTGGTTCTCCCGGTTCGTTGCCGCGCACCCGGCAGACTGGCACGTGATGCAACCGTTCTTCGACACCGGCTCGACGAGATGAGTGGGCTACGGGTCGGGCTGGTCTGTCCCTATTCGCTCGCGGCCCCGGGCGGGGTGCAGAACCACGTCCTCGGCCTGGCACGCGAGCTGCGCCGGCTCGGGCACCAGCCGCGCGTGCTGGCACCGGGCCGCCTGGGCGCCGAGGCCGACCCGGAGCTGCGTCGGCTCGTGGCCAGCGCCGGAGCCGGGGTGCCGGTGCGCTACAACGGGTCGGTCGCCCGGGTGAACTTCGGCCCGCGCAGCCATGCGCGGGTCGCCGCCTGGCTGGCCCGCGAACGGGTCGATGTCCTGCACGTGCACGAGCCCGTCACGCCGAGCGTCGCGCTGCTGGCCCTGCGGGAGGCGCGGGCCGTCCCGGTCGTTGCGACCTTCCACACGGCCACCCCGGGCAGCACCGCGATGCGCCTCGCCGGACGCGCGCTGGGACCCATGATCGACCGCATCGATCTCGGCCTGGCGGTCTCCTCCAGCGCCCGGTCCGTCGTCCGGCGCCACCTGGGGCTCGATCCGATGATCATTCCCAACGGGGTACGCGTCGCCGACTTCGCCGGCCCGCGGGCCGAGCCCGGCCGGGCGCCGCGGGTCACGCTGCTCGGGCGACTGGACGAGGAACGCAAGGGCCTGCCGGTCTTCCTGCGGGCGCTGCCGCGGATCCGCGCCGCCCGCCCCGATGCCGAGATCGTCGTCGCCGGCCCGGGCCGGACCAAGCTGCCCGGGGGAGTGCGGCGTACCGGACTGATCAGCGACGCCGAACGCAGCGCGCTGCTGCGGGGCACCGATGTCTTCGTCGCGCCGAACCTCGCGCGGGAGAGCTTCGGTCTGATCCTGGTCGAGGCGCTGGCGGCCGGCGCCCGCGTGGTCGCCTCCGATCTGCCGGCATTTCGTGCGGTGCTGGCGGAGGGTGGCGGCCGGGCGCACGGCGCGACCGTGCCGCCCGGTGATCATCGCGCACTCGCCGACGCGGTCGTCTCGGCGCTCGACCGGCCGCCCGCCCCGCCCGCGGGCCGCGCCCACGCCCGCCGCTACGACTGGTCGGAGGTCGCCCCGCAGATCCTGCAGGCGTACCGAACCGCGATCCGGATGCGCACCCGCGGCGCCGGCATCGCCTAGGCTGGCCGGGTGTCCCGCGGCTCACCGCTTCCCGCACCCGACGGGGACACCGATGGCCTCGGCCGCCAGGTCAGCAACCGGATCTGGACCGCCCCGAATGTCTTGTCGATGGTGCGGCTGGCCGGGGTCGGCGTGTTCTTGTGGGTGCTGCTGGTGCCCCGGGCCGACCTGCTCGCGGTGGCCGTGCTGGCGGCCGCCGGCGTGACCGACTGGCTGGACGGCTGGCTCGCCCGCCGGCTGGGCCAGGTGACCAGGCTCGGCCAACTGCTCGACCCGATCGCGGATCGGCTCTACATCCTCGCGATCGTGGTCGGGTTGGCGGCGCGCGGTGTCATCCCGTGGTGGCTCGTCGCGATCCTGATCGCGCGGGACGTGATGCTGGTGCTCGTCGTCCCGTTGCTCGGCGGTCGCGGATACCGGCCGCTACCGGTGCACTTCCTGGGCAAGGCGGCGACGTTCTGCCTGCTGTACGCCTTCCCGCTGGTGCTGCTCGGCTCCGGGGAGGTGCCCATCGTGCCCGACGGGTGGGCGGTCGCCGCCCGGATCGTCGGCTGGGCGTTCGCGCTGTGGGGTACGGGCCTGTACTGGTGGGCCGGTTTGCTCTATGTGGCGCAGGCGCGCATGCTGCTGCGCGAGCGAACCGACTGAGGGAGGCGCGGACATGGGGCCGAACTGGTCGCAGATCCTGCGCCGCCGGGTACGCCCACCGCGTGACCGGCGCCGCGACGCCTCGATGGACCTGCTGAACCAACTCATCGACCAGCCGATCGAACCGGGGTACGCCGAGGCGAGCGGCGGGAGCAGGTCCGCCGGGGCCACGACCGGGCGGCGCCGCGGTGCGCTGATCGTCTTCGGCTGCCTGCTCGTCGCGGGCGCGATGATCGGGCTGTCGCTGGCCCAGACCCTGCGGGCGGCGCCGGCGGACGAACAACAGCGGCTGGATCTGGTCGACCGGATCGCCCGGCAGGAGCAGACCGTGGCCGACCAGCGGGCCCGGATCGGGACGCTCACCGACGAGATCGACGCCGCCCGCGAGCAGGCGCTGGCCGGCGACGCCACCGGCGCGCGCACCCGGGACCGGTTGGAGCGCTACGGCGAGGCGGCGCAGACGGTCGACGTCCGGGGGCCGGGCCTCGTGATCACCGTCGATGACGCACCGGCGGACGCGCAGGGCACCAGCAACCGGGTGCTCGACCGGGACCTGCAACTGCTGGTCAACGGCTTGTGGCTGTCCGGCGCCGAGGCGATCGCGATCAACGGGCACCGGCTCGGTTCGCGTACCGCGATCCGAGCGGCCGGCGACGCGATCACCGTCGACTACCGGTCCCTGACCCGGCCCTACCGGGTCGAGGCGATCGGCGATCCGCGGAACCTGCAGAGCCGTTGGGTACAGTCGTCCGGCGGCGTGCTGTGGAACTATCTCAAGGACAACTACCAGATGCGCTACGAGCTCACCGGATCCGATGAGCTCACCTTGCCGGGCAGCCCGCAGGCGCCCCTGGAACGAGCGGAGGTGGCACGATGATCGCGATCGTCGGACTGGCGCTCGGCATCCTGATCGGAGCGCTGCTCCAGCCGACCCTCCCGGCGTACCTGCAGCCCTATCTGCCCATCGCGATCGTTGCCGCGCTGGACGCCCTGTTCGGCGCTTTCCGCGCCTGGCTGGACGGCAAGTTCAACGATCGCGTCTTCGTGGTCTCCTTCGTCTCGAATGTGCTGATCGCGGCGCTGATTGTCTGGGTCGGCGACCAGATCGGGGTCGGCAGTCAGCTCTCGACCGGGGTGGTCGTGGTGCTCGGCATCCGGATCTTCACCAATGCCGCGGCCATTCGACGGGCGCTGTTCCATGCCTGAGGACACCCCGGCCGAGCGCGCGCCCGAGGAGAACGCGGAGACCCGGCGGCTGCCGCGGATCGACACCGCGCCGCACACCCCCGAACACGCGGCGCCGACCCGGGCCGCGGACGCCGAGCCGGCCGCCGACTGGCGATCGCTGCTGCGGCCCAGCCGCGCGCAGGTCGTGGTCGGCCTCGTCTTGTGCCTGGTCGCGATCGGCGTCATGGTCCAGTTGCGGGCGCGTAACGACGACGACGCCTATGCGACCGCCAGGCGCGCCGATCTGGTGCAGATCCTGGACGGGCTGAACGCCGAGTCCCGGCGCCTCGACGAGGACCTGCGCGAGCTCGAGCAGACCCGCGAGGAGCTGCGCACCGGCGCCGATCGTGAGCGGGTGGCGCGCGAGGAGGCGACCCGGCGCGAGGAGAATCTGGGCATTCTGGCCGGTACGCTGCCCGCCGTCGGACCCGGCGTCCGGATCGTCATCGACGACCCGCGCGGCGCGGTCAGCGACGCCGTACTGGTGGACGCGGTCCAGGAGTTGCGCGACGCCGGGGCGGAGGCGATCGAGATCAACAACTCGATCCGCGTCGTCGCCTCCACCGCCTTCGGGCAGGGCCCGGACGGCCCGACATCCGGCGGCACCGCGATCACCCGTCCGATCGTGATCGAGGCGATCGGAGATCCGAACAACCTCGAGGAGGGGGCCCGGTTCCGTGGCGGCCTGGTGAGTGCCGTGACGGGCGACCAGGTGGGCGGGACCGTCACGATCACCCGGGAGTCCGAGGTGCGCGTGGAATCCTTGCACAGCGCGAGCGAGAATCAGTACGCTCGCCCAGCCCGGTAGCAGCCCCAGCGGAAGAGGTGTCGGTCATGGCGGATTTCCCCGAGGACCTGAGATACAGCAACGACCACGAGTGGGCGCGGGCCGGCAACTCCGGAATCGTCCGGGTCGGCATCACCAGCTATGCCGCGGAGCAGCTCGGCGACATCGTCTTCGCCCAGCTTCCCGAACCCGGCGAAGAGGTCGCCGTCGGCGATGCCGTCGGGGAGCTCGAGTCGACCAAGAGCGTGTCCGATCTGTTCACCCCGGTCGCCGGCGTGGTGACGGCGGTCAACGAGACGCTGGCCGCGGCGCCGGAGACCGTCAACAACGATCCGTACGGCGACGGCTGGCTGTTCGAGGTCGAGGTGGCAGACACCTCCGCGCTGGAGGAGTTGCTGGACGCGGATGCCTATGCCGAGTCGGTGGCCTCCTGATTGCGTCCTGGCACTAGGATGACCAGACCTCACGCGGGGTAGGACGGAGAAGGAGTCCATGCCTTACTGCACGCACTGCGGACACAACAACCCGGACGGGGCGAACTTCTGCGCCCGCTGTGGTGAGCCGATGGTGCGCCCCGCCGATGCCCCGGACGAGACCGAGGTCGACGCCCTCGGCGGCGACAACACCCGCATCATCCAGATCGCCGACGAGGGCCTGCTCGCCGAGCTCACCGAGGAGGACGAGGCGGCGATCGAGAACCTGCCGCAGGGTTCGTCGCTGCTGATCGTGCACCGCGGCCCGGGATCGGGCTCGCGCTTCCTGATCGACCGCGACACCACGAGCGTCGGCCGGCACCCCGATGCCGACATCTTCTTCGACGACATCACCGTCTCCCGCCACCATGCCGAGCTCCAGCGCACCGAGGGCGGCGTACTCGTCAAGGACCAGGGAAGCCTCAACGGCACCTACGTGAACCGCGCGCTGATCGACGGTGAGGCGCCCCTGAAGTCCGGTGATGAGGTGCAGATCGGCAAGTTCCGGATGGTCTACTTCGCGAGCGCGCGCGGCGTGGGCTGATGCCGGCAGAGAAGCGCAGCATCGGGCAGGTGCTCGCCATGCTCAAGAACGACTTCCCCGACATCACCATCTCCAAGATCAGGTTCCTGGAGGGGGAGGGGCTGGTCTCGCCGGAGCGGGCCAAGTCGGGCTATCGCCGCTACACCGAGACCGATGTGGAGCGGTTGCGCTACATCCTGACCGTGCAGAAGGACCACTATCTGCCGCTGAAGGTGATCCGCGAGCATCTGGACATGATGGATCGCGGGATGGAGCCGCCGGCGTTGGAGACCCCGCGACCCCGGCTGGCGGCCGCACCCGCCGAGCGGCCCGCGCCCGCCGACACCGAGGCCGACCCGAGCCCGCGGCCCGCCGCCCAGCGCCGACCCCAGCTCCGGCTGTCCCGCGAGGAACTGCTCGAGGCGAGCGGCCTGAGCGAGCCGGCGCTGATCGAGTTGGAGAAGCAGATGCTCGTCCTGCCGCGACGCGGCACGAACCACTACGGCCGTGAGGCCGTGACCGTGGCCGTGGCCGCGCGCAAGCTCGCGGAGTTCGGGATCGACGCCCGGCACCTGCGCGCCTTCAAGATGGCCGCGGAGCGCGAGGTCGGAGTGATCGAGCAGGCGATCGCCCCGCACCAGCGACGGATGGGCGGGTCCCGGCAGGCCGCACACGAGGTGGCCAACATCGTGATCCATGTCCACGCGGCGCTGATGCGTACCGCGATGGACCGCTGACGGCGCGGCTCCCCGAGACCGACCGGCGGGCGGGCACCGCCCGGGCGTGGGCGACTGGAGGCTCGGCGTAGGCTGGGCGACATGCGGGAACTGGACCTGGTCGGCGTGCGCGTCGAGATGCCGCAGAACGCGCCGATGGTGTTGCTCCGAGAGGTCGGCGGCAAGCGCTATCTGACCATCTGGATCGGCGCCAGCGAGGCGTCGGCGATCGCGAACGCGCAGGAGGGCATCGTGCCGCCGCGGCCGATGACGCACGATCTGCTCGTCGATGTGCTGGCCGGTCTGCAGCGCAGGCTGGTGGAGGTCCGGATCACCGAGCTGAGCGGCGGCACCTTCTACGCCGAGCTGGCCCTCGACGGCGGCGTCGAGATCAGCGCGCGGCCCTCGGACGCGATTGCCCTGGCGGTCCGCACGGGCGCGGAGATCTACTGCGCCGAGGAGGTGCTGGACGAGGCCGGGATCGACGTTCCCGAGGAGGAGGACGACGAGGTCGAGCGGTTCCGCGAGTTCCTCGACCACGTCAACCCCGACGACTTCGTCACCGACGAGGGCGGCGGCCGCCAGGACTGAGCCTCCCGGGGTCGGGGCTGCAGAAGAAGTCGAGGGTTCCCGGCGTGTCGTTGACCCTTCCGTCCGTGGCGCCGTAGCGTGGCCGACAACGGTGTAACTACCACGCCGTGAAACGTGGTAGCCCTTCCCCAGGAGCAGACAGTGAGCAAGCAGTCCGAGACACACGAGCCGCTGCCCGGCCTGGAGATCGACGCGCCCGAGCAGGCGCAGGAGTTGCTGTTCGACGGGGATTTCTCGCCCGTCGCGGACGACATCGGCTACCGCGGCCCGGTCGCCTGCAGCGCGGCCGGTATCACCTACCGACAGCTCGACTACTGGGCCCGAACCGGCCTGGTCAAGCCCGGCGTGCGCGGCGCGTCCGGCTCCGGGAGCCAGCGCCTCTACAGCTTCCGCGACATCTTGCTGCTCCGGGTGATCAAGCGCCTGCTCGACGCCGGCATCGCGCTGCAGCAGATCCGGGTCGCTATCGACCACCTCCGCGCCCGCGGCGTCGAGGATCTGTCGCAGGTCACCTTGATGAGCGACGGAATCTCGGTCTATGAGTGCACCGAGGACCACGAGATCCGCGACCTGCTGGCCGGCGGCCAGGGGATGTTCGCCATTGGTCTGGGCAGCGTGTGGAAGGACGTCCGGGGCAGCCTGCACGAGCTGCCCGCCGAGCGCGCCGCGGCCGAGGAGGAGTCCGAGGAGCCGATGGTCGCTTTCGAGGGCGACGAACTCGCCAAGCGCCGGGCAGCCAAGCGCCGCGCCGCCGGCTGAGGCCGCCGCGTACCTGTGCACAACTGACCGCTCGGGACGCGCCACCGATCCGGCATCGGTGCACAGCCGTCGCGTGTAACCTTGGCGGCGCGACAACCGGCGCGGGAGAGACCGCAGCGGCGGCGCCGAAGGGGCAACCTCCCCGGAACCTCTCAGGCACCCGAGACCGCGTCGGCGCTCCGCAACGGGGCTGGCAACTCTGGAGCACCGGTGACAGAGGGGGAGCGGGCAGCACTGCCCGGATCCCGCCTGCACCGAGGAGTACGCCGTGGCCCAGCAACTCGCCGACCAGCCCATCGACGAGGTCGCCGACACCACCGCCGCCGACAGCGCCAATCCGGGTTTCGCCGCCCGCCACATCGGGCCCGACGACGACCAGCGCGCGACGATGCTGCGGGCGGTGGGGCACGACTCGTTGGCCGGCCTGGTGGACGGGGCGCTGCCGGCGAAGATCCGGCTGCATGAGGCGCTCGACCTGCCCGACCCGCTGACCGAGGCGCAGGCGCTGGCCCGGATGCGCGAGCTCGCCGCGCTCAACAACCCGCTGCGCGCGATGATCGGCCTCGGCTATCACGGCACGATCACTCCGCCCGTGATTCGCCGCAACGTCCTGGAGAGCCCCGCCTGGTACACCGCCTACACGCCCTATCAGCCCGAGATCTCCCAGGGCCGGCTCGAGGCACTGCTCAACTTCCAGACCGTCGTCGCCGATCTGACCGGCCTGCCGACCGCCGGGGCGAGCCTGTTGGACGAGGGCACCGCCGTCGCCGAGGCCGTCCAGCTCGCCCGCCGCAATGTCCGCAAGGGCAGCGTCGCCGTGGTCGACGCCGGGATCCTGCCGCAGAGCCTGGCGGTGCTGCGTACCCGCGCGGAGGCGATGGGTATCGACGTCGTGGTCGCCGACGATCTCGTCGCGGCGCTGCAGTCCAACGAGGCCTTCGCCGTCGTCGTCCAGACGCCGACCGCCGACGGCGTGGTCCGCGCCGCCGATGAGCTGGGCGCGATCGCCGACAAGGCGCACGAGAACGGCGCGCTGGTGATTGCCGCCGCCGACCTGCTGGCCCTCACGGTGACCCGGGCCCCCGCCACCTGGGGTGCCGATGTCGCGGTCGGCTCGACGCAGCGCTTCGGCGTACCGCTGTTCTACGGCGGCCCCCATGCCGGCTACATCGCCGTCCGGGACAAGCTCGAGCGCACGCTGCCGGGACGCCTGGTCGGCGTGTCCAAGGACGCGGCCGGTACGCCGGCCTACCGGCTCGCGCTGCAGACCCGCGAACAGCACATCCGGCGCGAGAAGGCCACCTCCAACATCTGCACCGCGCAGGTGCTGCTCGCGGTGGTGGCGGGCATGTACGCCGTCTATCACGGCCCGCGCGGCCTGGCCCGGATCGCCGAGACGATCATGCACCGGACCCGACGGCTGGCCGCGGCCCTGGATGCGGCGGGGCATCCGCCGGTGCACCGCTCGTTCTTCGACACGCTGCTGGTCGAGGTGCCCGGCCGGGCGGACGCGATCATCGCGGCCGCCCGCGACGGCGGCGTGCACCTGCGGCGCATCGATGCCGATCATGTCGGGATCAGCGTCGGTGAGGACGCCGAAGAGGCCGACCTGGCCGCGGTCGCCGCGGCCTTCGGCGCCGAGCTGACCGGGCGCGAGCTGGGTGATCTTGCGGGACAGACGCGCGACACCGAGTACCTGACCCACCCGGTGTTCAACAGCCACCACAGCGAGACCTCCATGCTGCGCTACCTGCGGGCGCTGTCCGATCGCGATTTCGCGCTGGACCGGGGGATGATCCCGCTGGGTTCGTGCACGATGAAGCTCAACGCGACGGCGGAGATGGAGCCGATCTCCTACCCCGGGTACGCCGAACTCCATCCCTTCGCCCCGGCCGAGGATGCGCGGGGATATCGCGAGCTGATCACCGAGCTGGAGGACTGGCTGGCCCGGGTCACCGGCTACGCGAAGGTGTCGGTCCAGCCGAATGCCGGCAGCCAGGGTGAGTTGGCGGGCCTGCTCGCGATCCGGGCGTACCACCGATCCCGGGGCGATGATCAACGCGTCGTCTGCCTGATCCCGTCCTCGGCGCACGGAACCAATGCGGCCTCCGCCGCCATGGCCGGGATGCGGGTGGTCGTGGTCGCCGCCACCGCCGACGGCTCGGTCGACCTGACCGATCTTCGCGCCAAGATCGACTCCCACCGCGACGAGCTGGCGGCGATCATGGTCACCTACCCGTCGACGCACGGCGTCTACGAGGAGACGATCACCGAGTTGTGCGCGCTGGTGCACGATGCGGGCGGTCAGGTCTATGTCGACGGCGCCAACCTCAACGCCCTGCTCGGGCACGCGCTGCCCGGCCGGTTCGGCGCCGACGTCAGCCACCTGAATCTGCACAAGACCTTCTGCATCCCGCACGGCGGCGGCGGTCCGGGCGTGGGACCGGTCGCCGTGGGCGAGCACCTGACCCCGTTCCTGCCCAATCACCCGTTGGCGAGCGAGGCCGGGCCGGAATCGGGAGTGGGCCCGATCTCGGCCGCACCCTACGGGTCGGCGGGCATCCTGCCGATCAGTTGGGCCTACATCGCGATGATGGGCGCCGACGGGCTGCGGTCGGCCACCGAGCATGCGGTGCTCGCGGCGAACTACGTGGCCGCGCGGCTGCGCGAGCACTACCCGGTGCTGTACGCCGGGCGCGGCGGTCTGGTGGCCCACGAGTGCATCCTCGATCTCCGGCCGCTGACCAAGGCGAGCGGGATCACCGTCGACGATGTCGCCAAGCGGCTGATCGACTACGGCTTCCATGCCCCGACGATGAGCTTCCCCGTCGCGGGCACGCTGATGGTGGAACCAACCGAGTCGGAGGACCTGATCGAACTGGACCGGTTCTGCGAGGCGATGATCAGCATTCGCGGCGAGATCACCCGCGTCGAGTCGGGGGAGTGGCCGGCGCAGGACAATCCGTTGATCAACGCCCCGCACACCGCCGACCAGGTGAGTGCCGACGAGTGGGATCACCCGTACCCGCGCCGGATCGCGGCGTACCCGTCCGGGCTGCACCGCGGCCCGATCGCGGGAGCCGGTCACGACAAGTACTGGCCGCCGGTGGCGCGGATCGACGGCGCCTTCGGCGATCGGAACCTGGTCTGCTCCTGCCCGCCGCCGGAGGCCTTCGAGTGAGGTGAGCCCGCCGGCTCGCGGGCGAGTCCGGCGCGCGCGCCGAACCCGGTGCTGCGTACCTGTCGTTCCCCGACCCGCTAAGGTCGCCCACGAGGCGGAGGAGGCGTCGTGTCGGACAGGATCGAGAAGCTGCAGCGCCGGCCCTGGGTGGCGCACCTGTTGCGGTCGAATGCGCGCTACGGATCGCGCCTGGGCGCCCAGTTCGCGGCGGCGATCACCTATTTCTCGGTGCTGTCGCTGGTGCCGATCATCTCTTTCGCGTTTGCCACGGCGGGGTTCATCGTCAGCCGGGATCAGGGGCTGCAGCAGGCCGTCGCCGATCAGATCACGCGGGCGATGAGCGGCGCGCCGATGGCCGGTCAGCTCAGCGAGACGGTGCTGAATGCCTTCAACAACTGGGCCGCGGTCGGCATCTTCGCGGTGCTCGCCGGGGCGTACTCGGGTGCGAACTGGATCGGCAACATCAAGAGCGCCATCCGGGCGCAGATGCGGCCGGTCTTCGACATGACCGAGAACAAGCGCAACATCGTGGTCGAGACGCTGGCGAATCTGGGCACGTTGATCATCTTCTTGCTGATGCTGTTGATCACCTTCGCGCTCTCCAGCGTCGCCACCGCTCTCGCCGCGACGGTGATCGATCTGCTCGGGCTGGACGGCGTACCGGGCATCGGCGCGCTGGTCCGGCTGGTCCCGATCGCGGCATCGCTGGTGGCCGGCTTCGTGCTGTTCTGGTTCATCTTCCGGGTCTTTCCGGAGTACCGGCCGCCGCGGAATGCGTTGGTGCGAGGCTCCGTCGCGGGCGCCGTGGGCCTGGCGATCCTGCAGTACCTGCTCGGCTACCTGATCCAGCTCTTCAGCAACAGCCCGACGGCCAGCCTGTTCGGGCCAGTCATTGCGCTGATGCTGTTCTTCAACCTGTTCGCGCAGTTGATCCTGCGATTGGCGGGTTGGATCGCGACGGCCAACCAACCGGCCGTCGCGGGCGAGCACCAGTTGGTGGACGAACCGCTGGAGGAGAGCGGTGACCCGATCCTCACGCCGGAGGCGTATGAGGAGGAGACCGGGCGCAATCGCGACGACGGGGCCGACGAACCCCGGGCCGCGCGGGTACGCCGCCCGAGCGCCCAGGCCTGGACTCCGCCCAGCTATCCGAAGCCGGTGTCGTTCGACGGCGAGCCGGGCGAGTCCGAGGAACTGGTCCGCGCCGATGTCGCCGCCCGCGGGGTGCGGGTCGGGATGGCCGGCGGCTGGCTCGTCGGGATCGGCTCGGGCCTCGGCATCGGCGCCCTGATCACCGCGGTGGTCAGCAAGATCGCCCGCCGCTGACCGGCCCGCCGGGCGACGATCCCACCCGTCCGCCCCGATTGTTTCCGTAGTTATGCCCGCTTTGGGCGCCCCAGAGCGGCATCACCTGCGGGAGGGATGTGCGGATTCCTTCGTGACCCCGGAGCGGCGCTCGGAGCGAGTCGCCGCGCTCGGGCTTCAGCTCGGCCGCGGTTGGCCGATGGCATCGAGGGTGGCGAGGTACCAGTCGGTCGAGGTGTCGAAGGGCTTGCCGCCCGCGATCCGGTCGAACTCGATGGGCCGCAGCTCGTCGCCGCGCTCGTAATCCTCGCCGATCACCCCGGGCCGGCCAGCGATCGCGGCCTCGACGGCCGTGTCGGCCATCCGCGAGATCAGCGCCAGATCGGCCTCATTGGCCGCCGCCGAGCGCGAGTAGTAGCCCGACTTCTGGACCAGCACCTTCTCCGCGCCGAGCTTGCTCTTCAACCGGTCGGCGAACCACGCGCCGGGGTTGATCTCGTCGAGTCGCACATGTCCGAACGGGTCGCGTGGCACGTCCTCGCCGGCGGCCTCCATCTCGGCCACGATCGCGTCCAGGCCTGCGCCCTCGGACAAGAAGATCGTCACATTGCCCTGCTCGTCCATGATCGACTTCAACCGGGCCACCTCGGACTCGAGATCGATCGGCGCCTCCGGGATCCACACCGCGTGCACGTCCCAGGCTTCCTTGGAGAGCCCGATCTCGGGCAGCCACTCCCGGCCGTCCAGCCAATCGCGGTACGCCCTCGCGGTGGCGGCGGTCAGCCAGCCGCAGTTGCGGCCCATCACCTCGTGGATGATCAACATCCGCGGGCCGACATTGTGCTCGGCGAGCACGTTCTGGGCGAACCGCGAACCCATCTCGGCGGCGGTCCACGCCCCGAGGGTCTGCTTGATCGGCACCACGTCGTTGTCGATGGTCTTGGGCAGGCCGACCACCGTGAGGTCGTGGCCCTGCTCGGCCAGGAAGCGGGCGAGATCGGCGGCGGTGGTGTTGGTGTCGTCCCCGCCGATGGTGTGCAACACGTCAACGCCGTCCGCGGTCAGCCGGTCGGCCGCCACCTGCAGCGGGTCCTGGCCTTCGGCCACCAGGCCGCGCTTGACCAGGTCTTGGGCGTTGGTCAGCTTCACCCGGGAGTTCCCGATCGGCGACCCCCCGTACTCGGTCAGCAGTTCGGCCCGCTCCCGGACCTGCGGCGTGATCGACACCGAGTTGCCGCTGAGCAGGCCGTGATAGCCATTGCGGTAGGCGATCAGTTCGGTGTCGGGCGAGACCTCGCTCCAGCGCCGGATCAGGTATCCCAGCGACGCCGACAGGCAGGGTGCGAAGCCCCCGGCGGTGAGAAACGCAACCTTGGCGACCATCGTGATCCTTCCAGCAGGGGACTCGGTGGCCGCACCCTATCGGTCCGGCCGGGGGCGGCTCAGCCGCGCTCGATGCGGTGTTCCATGTAGACGGCCCCGGGGCCGTCGGCATGGGCGCGATCCTCGGGATTGCTCAGGGCGCAGGTGGACAGGCTCAGGCAGCCGCAGCCGATGCAGGTGTCCAGCCGGTCCCGCAGTTCCTCCAGCCGCCGGATCTGCTCGTTCAGGCGCGGCCGCCACGACTCCGACAGTTGCCGCCAGTCGGCGCGGGTCGGCGTGCGGCCGCTCGGCAGGGACGCCAGCGCGGTGCGGATCTCGCCCAGGGTCAGCCCGACGCGCTGGGCGGAGCGGATGAACGCGATCCGGCGCAGTTCGCTGCGCGGATAGCGGCGCTGGTTCGCCGCATTGCGTTCGGGGCTGAGCAGGCCGTGCTGCTCGTAGAACCGCAGCGCCGAGTGGGCGAGGCCGGATCGCTCGGCGAGCTCGCCGATGGACAGGGAGTTCCGGTCGGGCACGCCTGCGAGCCTAGGCCAGCCGGTCAGGCCGGGGCGACGGCGCGGCCCATCCGCGCCACCACCTCGGTGAGGATCTCGGGCGAGGTGGCGAGGTTGACCCGGACGAACCCTTCGCCGCCGCTGCCGAACGCGGCTCCGTCGCTGAGCGCGACCCGGCCGCGGGTCCGGAACTGCTGCACCGGACGGTCCAGGCCCAGCCCGCGTGCGTCGACCCAGGCCAGGTAGGTCGCCGCCCCCGGCCGATACACCGCCCCGGGCACGTCCCGGGCGAGCAGCTCGGAGAAGAGTGCCCGGTTCGCCGCGATCTCGTCGATTGCCTCGTCGAGCCAGTCGCGGGCCTTCTCGAGCGCGGCGACGTGGGAGAGGATGCCGAGATGGCTGGCGCTGCCGGTCACCTCGTTGGGCAGGGTACGCAGGGCCGCGGCCGCTCGCGTACCGCCGATCGCGACGGCCGCCTTCAGCCCGGCCAGATTCCAGGCCTTCGACGCCGACGTGACCGTCACCGCGTCCTCGGTGCCGGGCAGCGACAGGTACGGCACGAACCCGGCGTCTGCCGGGACCAGCGGCGCGTGGATCTCGTCGCTGATCACTGCGACGCCGTGCTCGGCCGCGAGCTCGGCGACGCGCGTGAGCTCGGCGGGGCTGTGCACGGTGCCGGTCGGGTTGTGGGGATTGCACAGCAGGTAGGCCGATGGCCGCTCCGGCCCGGCGAAGGCGGCGGCCAGGGCGTCGAGGTCGAGCCGTCCGTCGGCGCCCAGCGGAACCTCGAGAACCCGACGCTTCGCCCAGGGCAGATAGCCGTAGAAACAGTTGTAGACGGGATTGTTGACCACCACCGCGGTGTCCGGCGGGGTCAGCAGCTCGGCAACCTTCGCCACACCCTGCATCACGTCCGGCACGATTACGGCGTCATTCGGGTCGAAGTCCCAACCCCAGCGCGTCGCGGCGAAGTCGGCGTAGGCCGCCTGGTAGTCCGAGCCCTCCGGGTAGCCGGTGTCGCCGGACTCGATGGCGGCGACCAGGGTCTCCCGGACGGCGGGCGCGGGGCGGCAGTCCATCTCCGCGACCCAGGCGGGCAACACGTCCGGGCCGTAGCGGCGCCACTTCATGCTGGTGCGCCGCCGCAATTCCGCCAGGGTGAGGTCGAATATCGCCACCCGATCACCCTATGTGACACCCCGCCGGGCGTCGGTCCGGCGGTCTAGGATCCGGACATGGCGAGGTATTTCGACGTGCACCCCGACAATCCGCAGCCACGCGCGATCGGCCAGGTGATCGACATCGTGCGCGACGGCGGGCTGGTGGCGTACCCGACGGACTCCTGCTTCGCGCTCGGCTGCCGGCTCGGCAATGCCGATGGGCTGAACCGGATCCGGGCCATCCGCCAGCTCGACGACAAGCACCACTTCACCCTGGTCTGCAAGGACTTCGCTCAGCTCGGGCAGTTCGTCCAGCTCGACAATGCGACCTTCCGGGCGGTCAAGGCCGCCACCCCGGGGAAGTACACCTTCATCCTCCCGGCGACTCGGGAGGTGCCGCGGCAGATGTTGCACCCGAAGAAGCGCACGGTCGGCGTCCGGATTCCCGAGCACACGACGACGCTCGCGCTGGTCGAGGCGCTCGGTGAGCCGATGATCTCCAGCACGCTGCTGCTGCCCGGCGAGGAGGACCCGCTGACGGAGGGCTGGGTGATCAACGACGAGCTCGGCAATCAGCTCGACGCCGTGGTCGATTCCGGTGACTGCGGCGTGGAGCCGACGACGGTCGTCGACCTCTCGGGCGAGGAGGTGGTGATCGCGCGCTACGGGGCGGGCGATCCCGCACCGTTCGAGTGACGGTACGCCCGCGCGGCCGCCGCGAGGCCGCGGAAGAGGGCGTCCTCCTCCCGATGCTCGGGATGCCACTGGATGCCGAGCCAGAACTCCCGGTCCGGATGCTCGATCGCCTCCAGCAACCCGTCCGCGGCCCGCGCGACCGGGTTCAGTCCCGGGTGTGCGGCGACCGACTGGTGGTGGTGACACGACACGATCGTCCGGGTCTCGCCCAGCACCTCCGCCAGGCGCGACCCGGCGTCGATCACCACTTCGGTGTCGCCGAAGGCGTCCGGGCCGGGGGAGTGCCGCTCGTGGCCGACCAGGTCGGGCACGTGCTGGTCGAGCGACCCGCCGGCGTGGACGGCCATCACCTGCATCCCGCGGCACACGCCGAGCACCGGCATGCCACGCGCGGCCGCCCCGTCCAGCAGGTCCAGTTCCCACGCATCTCGCACGGTTCTGGGCTCACCCGCACGCGGGTGCGGCCGGGCCGCATAGCGTGCGGGATCGACATCGGGCCCGCCGCTGATCACCAGCCCGTCCAGCCGGTCCAGGACCGTCGGGTCCGAGGCGGGCAGCAGCACGGGTATCGCGCCGGCCTTGGTCACGGTGGCGCTGTAGTTCCCGGTCAGCAGGTCGGCCACCTCGTGCCAGGCACCCCAGCGGGTCGGTTCGCGGTAGCTGGTCAGCCCGATCACGGGCGGTACGCCGCTCACAGTGGCGTCACATAGGCAGCGGAGATGCCGCCGTCGACCAGGAACGTGCTCGCGGTGATGAAGCTGGCCTCGTCGGAGGCCAGGAAGAGGACGGCATTGGCCATCTCCTCCGGCTCGCCGAAGCGGCCCATCGGCACGTGCACCAACCGGCGCTCGGCTCGCTCGGGGTCGGCGGCGAACAGATCGCGCAGCAGCGGGGTGTTCACCGGGCCGGGGCACAGCGCATTCACCCGCACGCCCTGACGCGCGAACTGCACGCCGAGTTCCCGGCTCATCGACAACACCCCGCCCTTGGAGGCCGAGTAGGAGATCTGTGAGGTTGCGGCACCCATCACCGCGACGAACGAGGCGGTGTTGATGATCGATCCGCGCCCCTGCTCGATCATGTACGGCAGCGCGGCCTTGCAGCACAGGTACACGCTGGTCAGGTTGACCTCCTGCACCCGCTTCCACGCCTCGAGGTCGGTGTCGAGGATCGAGTCGTCCTCGGGCGGGGAGATGCCCGCGTTGTTGAACGCGATGTCGACGCTGCCCCAGGTCTGCTGGGCATGATCGAACAGCGCCGAAACCTGCTCGGGATCGGTGACGTCGGTGTGGCAGAAGCTGCCGCCCAGGCGTTCGGCAAGCTCCTTGCCGGCGCCGTCGTCGACATCGGCCAGCACCACGCGGGCGCCCTCTGCCGCAAGGCGTTCGGCGCTGGCCCGGCCGATCCCGGACGCGGCGCCGGTGATCACCGCCACCTTTCCGGCCACCCGGCCCGTCGCGGCACTACTCATGATCATCCTTCCGGTCGGTGGCGATGAAGACGTTCTTCTCCTCGGTGAATCCGTGGGCGGCGTCCGGCCCGAGCTCGCGGCCCAGCCCCGATTGCTTGTAGCCGCCGAACGGGGTCCAGTAGCGCACCGAGGCGTGGGAGTTGACGCTGAGATTGCCGGCGCGTACGCCGCGCGCGACGCGCAGCGCGCGCCCGACATCGCCGGTGTAGATCGAACCGGACAGGCCGTACTCGGTGTCGTTGGCCAGCGCGATCGCCTCGTCCTCGTCGTCGAACGGCAGCACCGAGACCACGGGGCCGAAAACCTCCTCGCGCCAGATGGGCTCGTCGGTGCTGTCCACCCGGGTCAGCGTGGGCGCCACCCAGAAGCCGGGCCCGTCGGGCACGGCTGCCTGCTGGTCGATCTGGGCATGATCGAGATAGGCGCGGACGCGATCGCGCTGCTGTGCGGAGATCAGCGGCCCCATGTCCGCCCCGGCGTCGGCCGCGGGGTCGGCCACCCGGACGTTCGCGATCGCCGGCCGGAGCAGGCCGAGAAACTTCTCGTAGACGCTGCGCTGGACCAGCAACCGCGACCGTGCGCAGCAGTCCTGCCCCGCATTGTCGAAGACCGCGCCGGGTGCCGCCGCGGCCGCCGCGGAGAGATCGGCGTCGGCGAAGATGATGTTGGCGCTCTTGCCGCCGAGCTCCAGGGTCAGCCGCTTCACTCGGTCGGCGCAGCCGGCCATGATCGACTTGCCGACGGCGGTCGAACCGGTGAAGACGATCTTGCCCACGTCCGGATGCTCGACGAAGCGGCGGCCGACGACCGAGCCCTGGCCGGGCACGACGGTGAGCACCCCGGGGGGCAACCCGGCCTCCAGCGCCAGCTCGCCGAGCCGGATCGCGGTCAGCGGGGTCAGCTCGGCTGGCTTGAGGACGACGGTGTTGCCGGCCGCCAGCGCCGGCGCCAGACCCCAGCCGGCGATGGGCATCGGGAAGTTCCAGGGGACGATGATCCCGACCACGCCGATCGGCTCGTGGAAGGTCAGGTCGACGCCGCCCGCCACCGGGATCTGCTTGCCGAGCAGGCGTTCCGGCGTACCCGCGTAGTAGTTGAGCACGTCGCGGACGTTGCCGGCCTCCCAGCGCGCATTGCCCCGGGTATGGCCGGCATTGCGCACCTCGAGCTCGGCCAGCTCGTCAAGATGCGCGTCGACGACGGCGGCGAAGGAACGCAGCAGCCGGGCCCGCTCGCCGGGCGCTACCTCGGCCCACGCGGGCGCGGCCGCCGCCGCGCCGGCGACGGCCTGGTCGGCGCCGGCCTCGTCGGCCGACGGGATCTCCGCGACCAGCTCCTCGGTGGCGGGATTGATCACCTGGTGGGTGGACATGCGCTCCTCATCGAATGGGTTGGTCGGACGGTCTCACAGGCGTTCGAAGCCGCGGCGCAGCTCCCAGTCGGTGACGGCGGCGCCGAAGGCCGCCAGCTCGACATCGGCCATGTTCACGTAGTGGTCGACGACCTCGTCGCCGAATGCCGCCCGGGCCGCAGCGGACCCGGCGAAGGCGTCGCGGGCCTCGGCGAGGGTGCCCGGCACCCGTTCGCGGCCCGCGGCATAGGCATTGCCCGCCAGGGCGGGCTCGAGTTCGAGCTGTTGCTCGATCCCGTCGAGGCCGCTCGCCAGCATCGCGGCGAGCGCGAGGTAGGGATTCACGTCGCCGCCGGGTACGCGGTTCTCCAGCCGGGCCGAGCCGCGGTGGCCGACCGTCCGGATCGCACAGGTGCGATTGTCCTCGCCCCAGGCGATGGCCGTCGGCGCGAAGGAGGCATCGGCGAAACGCTTGTAGGAGTTGATGTTCGGCGCATAGAGCAGGGTGTGGTCGCGCATCGTGGCGAGCATTCCGGCGATGAAGCTGCGATAGATCGGGGTCGGGCCGTCGCCGGTGTCGAAGACCAGCTCGCCGTCCTTCCCGCGCAGCGACAGGTGGATGTGGCAGGAATTGCCCTCGCGCTCGTTCGGCTTGGCCATGAAGGTGATCGACTGGCCGTGCTGGGCGGCGATCTCCTTGGCCATCGTCTTGTAGACGCTGTGGTTGTCGGCGGTGACCATCGCCTCGTCGTAGAGGAAGCCGATCTCGTGCTGGCCGAGATTGCACTCGCCCTTGGCGCTCTCCACGTTCATCCCGGCCGCATAGGTGGCATTGCGGATCGCGCGCAACAGCGGTTCCACCCGCGCCGTGCCGAGCAGGGAGTAGTCGATGTTGTAGAGGTTGGCCGGCGTCAGCTCGCGGTAGTCGCGCCGCTGCGCCTCCTCGTAGCTGTCCCGGAAGATCACGAACTCCAGCTCGGTGCCGGCGAGCGCGGTGTAGCCGAGGGCGGCGGCCCGGTCGAGCTGGCGGCGCAGGATCCGGCGCGGCGACTGCTCCACGGGCCGCCCGTCCAGCCAGGTCAGGTCGCACTGCACCATCGCCGAGGCCGGCTCGTGCGGCAGCCGGCGCAGGGTGCTCAGGTCGAGTTCGAAGGCGAGATCGCCGTAGCCCCGCTCCCAGGACGAAATGGCGTACCCGTCGACGGTGTTCATCTCGACATCGACGGCAAGCAGGTAGTTGCAGCCCTCCGTGCCGTGTTCGAGGGCGAAGTCGAGGAAGTACGCCGCATGCAGCCGCTTGCCCTGCAGCCGGCCCTGCATGTCGGTGAAGGCGACGACGACCGTGTCGATGGTGCCCTCGTCCACGGCGGATCGTAGGGCGGCGAGGTCGAGCATGCGGGGATTGGTCCGGGCGGGTTCGGTCGCGGTCATGGCGTGCCTTCTCTCTCAGCCGAGGAAGCCGCGCAGCAGCGCGGCAGTGTCGTCGCAGTGGCGTTCCATGGCGCGGCGCGCCCGGGCGGGGTTGCCGGCCAGCACGGCCCGCACGATGCTGCGGTGCTGGTCGGTGGAGTGATCGATGTTGACCGGCAGCGACGGGATGGCGCAGAGCATCGTGTGCAGGTCGGCCTGGACATGCGTCACCGCGGAGGTGATCGCGGCCGAGCCGGTGACGCCGGCCAGCGCGAGGTGCAGGCGGGCGTCGGCCTGCCGGTGCTCGGCGGGATCCCCGGCGCCCTCGACCTCGGCGAGGCTGGCGGCGAGCAGTTCGCGTTGTGCCGGGGCGAGCGTGAGGCTCGCGGCGTACTCGCAGGCGCCCGGTTCGACGATCCGGCGATAGACCAGGGTGTCGAGGAGCTGATCGGTACGCGGCGGCTGGCCGGGCAGCGGGCCGGCACCCAGGATGGCGCCGGCTTGGTCCGGGTCGTCGTTGGGCACGGTCGGGCTCGACGTGACCTCCGTCCCGCCGCCGCGCCCCCGTCGGGTGCGGACCATGCCTGCCGCCCGCAGCGCCGCGATCGCCTCCCGCAGGGTGGCCCGGGAGACCTGCAGCCGGGCGGCCAGCTCGCGCTCGGGCGGCAGCAGTTCGCCCCGCGCCCAGGCGCCGAGCCGGATGGCCGTGGCCAGTTGCTCGACACAGGCCTCGAACGCGTGATGGGCCCGTACGGGACGCAGCACGACCGCGGGGATCTGCCCGACGGCGGTCGTGGCGGCCCGTTGTGTCATGGTCCCCAGTCTGTCGGGGCACCGCCGGTCCCTGTCAATGGTCTGGAGTCAGACCTTTTGAACTTTCTGCTCAGCAGCAGCGCATGCCGGGGCGCGCGTCGGCCTCGGCGTGTCTGGTACGCCAGAACTCCCGCTCGGTCGGCACCGACGCATCCGGGTGGGTGGCGCGCAGGTGTTCGACATAGCGCCGGTACGCCCGATCGCCCATGATCGAGCCGACGTACCAACTGGCCACCCGCCAGGCCCGCTCCAGCACCGCGGTCATCGTCGCTCACCGTCGGCGGGTGCGGTGACCGGCCGCGGCCGGTCCGGCGACGGGTCCAGGCCGGCCTGTTGCCACTCGGCCAGCACGGCCCGCTCCGTGGCGGTCGGGATGAATCCCGCCGGGGCGAAGATGCGGGTCGGCACCACCGCGTCCTCCGTCGGCGGCCCGGATGACCCGCGAACGGCCTTCGCGCACGCCCACAGGGCGGCGATGACGACGATGATCACGAGCAACGCATAGATCACCGACAGGGTGCCCTGGACCGTGGTGTTCCTGATCACCGCGTCGATCTGGGCGGGTGTGGTCGCCGTCTGGAAGCTCTCCGCGCCGGACGCGCGCGCCTCCCGGGCCGCGGCATTCAGCGCCCAGTAGCCGATCTTCGGGTTCGCGGAGAAGACCTTCTGGTAGCTGGCGGTGAGGGTGACCGCGAGGTCCCAGGCCAGCGGCAGCCCGGGGATCCAGGCCCACTTGTAGAGCCCGCGTTTGACCACGACGGTGAACACGACCGCCAGCGCGATCGCGGCAAGGAGCTGGTTGGCGATGCCGAACAGCGGGAACAACATGTTGATCCCGCCGAGCGGGTCGGTGACGCCCATCAGCAAGATCGCCCCCCAGGCTGCCACCACGATCGCCGAGCAGAGCCAGGCGCCGACGCGCCAGGAGGGGTCCTTGAAGCGGCTCATCCCGGGGAAGTTGCCCAAGGTGTCGGTCAGCATGAAGCGGGCGACCCGCGTACCGGCATCGATGGTGGTCAGGATGAACAGCGCCTCGAACATGATCGCGAAGTGGTACCAGAACGCCTGGGCCGCGGGCAGGAACGGGATCTGGGCGAGGATGTGCGACATCCCGAAGGCGAGCGTGGGCGCGCCGCCGGTCCGCGAGACGATCGACTCCTCCCCGACCGATTGCGCGGCGGCGGCGATCTGCTCGGCCGGGTAGGGCGGCAGCGGCTGGCCGCCGGGGGAGAGCAGGCCGAGGCTGTTCACCCAGGCGGCCGCGGTTCCCGGCTCGCCGCCGGTGACGCCCTTGGGGGCGTTCATCACGAAGTACAGGTGCTGATCGATCGCCACCGCCGCGACCAGCGCCATGATCGCGACGAACGACTCGGTCAGCATGCCGCCGTAACCGATCAGGCGGGCCTGCTTCTCCTTCTCGATCAGCTTGGGCGTGGTCCCCGAGGAAATCAGCGCGTGGAAGCCCGACAGGGCGCCGCAGGCGATGGTGATGAACAAGAAGGGGAACAGCGCGCCGGCGAAGGCCGGGCCGGTCCCGGTGAAGGCGAAGGAGGTGACCGCCGGCATCTGGATCACCGGCTGCGCGATCACGATGGCCAGGGCCAGCAGGATGATCGTGCCGACCTTCATGAAGGTCGACAGATAATCGCGGGGAGCGAGCAGGAGCCAGACCGGCAGCACGGAGGCGAGGAATCCGTACGCGGCAAGCCACAGCGCCAGGGTCGCGGGCTCGAGGGTGAAGAACTCCGCCCAGGAGGAGTTGGCCACCCACCCGCCGGCGATGATCGCGAACAGCAGCAGCACCACGCCGATCGCCGAGGTCTCGGAGACCCGCCCGGGGCGGATGAATCGCAGGTAGATCCCCATCAGGATGGCGATCGGGATGGTCATCGACACGGAGAAGACACCCCACGGGCTCTCGGCCAGTGCGCCGATCACCACCACGGCGAGCACCGCGATCAGGATGATCATGATCGTCAGCACGCCGATCATCGCCGCCCAGCCGCCGATCGGGCCGAGCTCGTCGCGGGCCATCTGCCCGAGGCTTCGGCCGCGGCGGCGCAGGGACAGGTGCAACACCAAGAAGTCCTGGACCGCGCCGGCGAAGATGACCCCGACGATGATCCAGATGGTGCCGGGCAGGTAGCCCATCTGCGCGGCGAGCACCGGGCCGACCAGCGGTCCGGCACCGGAGATCGCGGCGAAGTGGTGCCCGAACAGCACCCGCCGATCGGTCGGCAGGAAGTCCTTGCCGTTGTTCAGGATCTCGGCCGGGGTGGCCCGGGTGTCGTCGGGCTGGACGATCTTGCGGTCGATCAGCTTGGAGTAGAAGCGAAAGCCGATGATGTAGCTGCCGACGGCGGCGAACACGAACCACAGTCCGTTCACCTGCTCGCCCCGGACGACCGCGATCATCACCCAGCCGATCGCGGCCAGCAGCGCGATGATGCCGATCACGATCTTGGCCCGCAGGCTGGTCCCCGGCGGCTCCTGGACCGCCACGGGGGGCAGGTCGGGATCGGTGCGGATCGCGTTGCCCTGCGGAGCGTCGATGCTCATGTCGCGGCCTCCAAGCCCTCGAACTGACAGGGTTGAGCTTAGGGCGAGCAGGTCGCCGGCGCACGTGTCAGGCCTAAGCTGCCCGCATGTGTCGCAATATCCGCACCCTGCACAATTTCGAACCCGAGGCGACCAACGACGAGGTCCACGCCGCCGCGCTGCAGTACGTTCGCAAGATCGCCGGGACGACCAAGCCCAGCCAGGCCAACCAGGCGGCATTCGACCGCGCCGTCGCCGAGGTCGCGCACAGCACCCGGCACCTGCTGGATGCCCTGGTCACCTCCGCCCCGCCGAAGAACCGCGAGGTCGAGGCGGCCAAGGCCAGGGCGCGTTCGGCTGCTCGCTACGCTGGCTGACCGGATTCGTCGGGAGTCCTGACCAATCCGACGGGGGAGACGCAGATGCATCGAGCGGAGGAGTTCGAAGCGCTGCGACCCCTGTTGTTCTCGATCGCCTACCGGATTCTGGGCAGTGTGGCCGAGGCCGAGGACGCCGTCCAGGAGACGTGGTTGCGCTATGCGGCGGTCGGCACCGTGCCGAGGTCGCCGAAGGCGTACCTGTGCACAGCGGTCACCCGGGTTTCGATCAATGTGCTCGGATCCGCGCGGGTCCGGCGCGAGGAGTACGTCGGAGTGTGGTTGCCCGAACCACTGCTCGACGATCCGTACGCCGACCCGCAGCGCTCGGCAGAGTTGGCGGACTCGGTGTCGATGGCCGCGCTTCGGCTCCTGGAGCACCTGAGTCCGCCGGAGCGGGCCGTGTTCGTGCTGCGCGAGGTCTTCGACTTCGCCTTCTCCGACATCGCCGTGACGCTGGAACGTTCCGAAGCAGCCTGCCGTCAACTGGCGGTTCGCGCTCGTCGCCACATGGAGTCGGGACGCCCCCGCTTCGAGGCGGACGGTCGTGACCGGGACGAACTTGCCGCGCGCTTCTTCGCGGCCTTCACCGATGGCGACGTGGACGCCCTCCGGGCGCTGCTTGCCCGGGATGTCCGGATAGCCGGCGACAGCGGTGGCAACGCCCCGGCCCTGGTCCGGCCCGTCACCGGTGCGGAACAGGTGGCACGCGTGCTGGGATCGGTCGGCCCGGTGCTCGCGCGGATCGGGATCAGCCATGAGCGGCACCCGATCAATGGACAGCCCGGCGCCATCGCGCGCGATTCCGGCGGCCGGGTCGTGTACGCCCTCGTGCTCGACGTCGCAGGCGATCAGATCTCGACCATTCTTGCGGTGAGCAATCCCGACAAGCTCGGCCATCTCGGACGAGTCGGCGACGCCTGGGCGATCCGGGCCGACTTCCAGCGGGCGCGCCGCACGGCGCGCTGATCGCGAGAGCGGCTGTGCAGAGGTTCCCGCGGCACTGTCACAGCGGGCGGCCCGGTTCTGTCTGAGAGGTGTCACCTTTTCCGCCGCAACACCCTGAGGACGACGCCATGATCACCACACCGTCGGCAACCGCCCCCGCTCCTGCGGGCAACCGTCGCGCCGCCCCGAGCTTCGGGCGGTTTGCCCGCACCGCCGCCACCGTCTCGCTGATCGCGACGACGCTCAATCTCGCCTGCTTCGGCGTCGCCCGCGCTGTCGGGGCCACCTTGTTGGTGGACCCCGGGATCGGGCCGGCGAATCATCTCGTCACGGGTGTCGATGTTGCGTGGAAGACCGCCGTCCCGGTGCTCGCCGGGTCCCTGGTCGTGTGGCTGGCGGCGCAACGATCCCGACGGGCGGCGAGCGGCGTCATCGTCCTCGGCGGCGTGCTCGCCGCCCTCAGCATTCCCCTTCCGCTGCTGGGCGCCCACGATCCGCGCACCGCGACGACGCTCCTCGCCCTGCACACAATCGCCGGCGCTGCCTTCGTCCTGATCGGAGTCCGAACCGTCGCCGCCGCGACATCGGCCGCGGGCGGTCCGATCAGCCTCCGGAGCCGTCGGTGAGCGCGTCCAACATCCGCTCGCGCTCCGTGACGAAGGCAAGACCCGCGCAGTCCCAGTTGTGTCCGCCGTTGCAGCGCCGGCCCTGATAGGTCACGTTGCGGCCGTACATGTCGAACCGGTGCTCCACGCCGGCGGCGGCCAGCGACCTGGCGAAGGTGCGGGTCGACCAGCCGGCCCCGCGCTCGAAGATGTCTGCGTCATTGGCGCCGGAGCCGGCGTACAGACTGACCGTGGTGTCGGCGAGGTCGCCCGCATGCCGCACCGGGTTCTGTTCCTTCCAGCCCCCGTCCTTCGGCCAGACCACCGGGCCGAACGGGCCGTACGGGTTCCAGCCCTGCACGGTCAGGCTGCCGATGACGGCGCCGCGGATCACCTGGTCCTCCAGGTCGAGACCCCCGGAGAACGATGCCGCGTAGGAATAGAGCTCCGGATACTGCTGGGCGTACCGGATCGCGCCGAAGCCGCCCATCGAGAAGCCGGCCACGCCGCGGTGGTCGCGATCGGCGATGGTGCGCAGATTGGCGTCGATGAACGGCACCACCTGCTCGTTGTGGAAGGTCCGCCAGTCGTTCTTCCGCCCGGAGCCGTTGGACCCCTTCCAGTCGGTGTACCAGCTCGTCTCGCCGCCCTCGACCGACACATAGATCACCTCGGTGCCGTCGGTCGCGTCCTCGAGGCCGGCCTTCTCGGTCCACTCGCGGTAGTTGCCGGGATTGCCGTTGTAGATGTACAGCACGGGGTAGTCGCGGTCGGAGGAGAAGTAGTCCTCGGGCAGCGTTACGCGCAGGGACAGGCCGTAGGTCGTCTGGACGTCGTCGGTGACCTTGTCCGAGGAGATCCGGTAGTCATAGGAGCGGTCCAGGTTCTCCACCCGCTCCACCCGCTGCACGGTGATCCCGTTGGCGTCCTCGGCGGGCGGCAGCGGCTCGGCCCGGGCGGGAGTCATCGGCGCGAACCAGGCGAGTGCGCCGACCGCGACGGCGGCCAGCACCCTGCGGCCGGGCCGTCGCGGGCCGTCGATGTCGTCAATGACCGTGGGGGGCATGCGGTCCATGGCGAGTCCTTTCGAAGTGATTCGATTGCTCTCACCCTGCCGAACCCCGGTCGCATCGGGCAAGGGGGGTCCGGTTGTCGTTCGCCGGGCGCGCGCGGTCGCGGCGGGGCCCTAGATTGTCGCCGTGATCGATCCGGACCCGAGCCAGACCGCAGGCCCCACCCGCAGCTTCCGTTGGCGACGCGTACCGGACCGGCCGGGAGCGATCGTCGCGCCGGACGAGCGGTTGTCCTGGCCGCGGACCGTCGGACTCGGCGTCCAACATGTGCTCGCCATGTTCGGCGCGACCTTCCTGGTGCCGGTGCTGACCGGGTTCCCGCCCAGCACGACCATCCTGTTCTCCGGGATCGGGACGATCCTGTTCTTGTTGATCACCGGCAACCGGCTGCCGAGCTACCTGGGGTCGTCGTTCGCGTTCATTGCCCCGGTGACTGCCGCCGCATCGCCGGGCGGCGCGCTCGGTGGGATCGTCGCGATCGGCGTCTTGTTGATGATCGTCGGCGCGATCGTGCACGTCGCCGGTACGCGGTGGATCGATGCCCTGATGCCGCCCGTCGTGGCCGGCGCGATCGTCGCCCTGATCGGCTTCAACCTGGCCCCGGCCGCCCGGGACAACTTCGTCCAGCAGCCGGTGACGGCGGTGATCACGCTGGCGGTGGTGATCTTGTCCACGGTCGTGTTCCGGGGCCTGCTGGGGCGGATGGCGATCGTGCTCGGCGTGGTCGTGGGCTATCTGGTCGCGGTGGTACGCGGCGAGGTCGACTTCGCCACCGTGGCTGCGGCCGCCTGGGTGGGGCTGCCGCAGTTCTCGACACCGACGCTGGATCCGGCCGTGTTGCCGATCTTCCTGCCCGTGGTGCTGGTCCTGGTGGCCGAGAATGTGGGCCACGTGCGGGCGGTCAGCCAACTGACGGGCCGCGATCTCGGACCGTTGACCGGGCGCGCGCTGTTCGCCGACGGGCTGGCGACGACGCTCTCGGGCTCGGCCGGCGGTTCCGGCACCACCACCTACGGCGAGAACATCGGGGTGATGGCGGCGACCCGGGTCTACTCGACCGCCGCGTACTGGGTGGCTGCGGTCGTCGCCGTCGCGCTCGGCCTGTCGCCGAAGGTCGGCGCGTTGATCAACACCATTCCGCCCGGGGTGATCGGGGGCGTGACGACCGTGCTCTACGGGCTGATCGGGGTGATCGGAATCAGGATCTGGATCGACAACCGGGTCGACTTCTCCCGGCCCGCGAACCAGTTGACGGCCGCGGTGGCGCTGATCATCGCCATCGCCGACTTCACCTTCAGCGCCGGCGCGCTGAGCTTCAAGGGGATCGCACTGGGATCGGTCGCGGCGATCGTCGTCTACCACCTGATGAGCGGGATCGCCCGCCTGCGCGGTACCGACCGCGATGCCGACCCGGCGGCATAGGCGGCGGGGATGAGCGTACGCCGGATCACCGATGCGCAGCGGCGCGCCCGGCTCGGCGCTCGTCACCTGCTGGCCCCGGCGGCGCGGTGCGACGATGCGGGCGCGATCGCCGACGCCGTGCTCGCGCTCCACGCCACCGACCCGCCGACCGTGCATCTGTCGGCCTGGGCCCGGATGGCGACGCCGGAGCCGTCGGCGGTTGAGCAGCGATTGGCCGACAAGACCCTGGTCCGCCACCACGCGATGCGACGCACCCTCTGGGTGGCGGGCGTCCCCACGATGGCGCTGATGCACGAGGCCGCCACCCGCAAGATCGCCGCCAACGAATGCCGGCTGCTGGTCCGCATGCTCACCGACAGCGGGATCGATGCCCCGGAGCGCTGGATCGCCGACGCCACCGCCGAGGTGCTCGCCCTGCTGCGCGCCGAGGGGCCGCTGAACTCCCGGGCCATCGGCAAGCGCCTGCCGCGGCTGAACACCGGGCTCCGGGCCGGGTCCGGCACGAAATGGGAGGTCGCCCAGTCCGCGCACACCCGCCTGCTCACCCTGCTCGGCTTCGAGGCTGTGGTGACCCGGACCACCCCGGTCGGGGGCTGGCACACCTCGGAGTTCGCCTGGCTGCCGACGGCCGACTGGCTCGGCCGCGAGCTCGCCGGCCCGCCATTCGCCGAGAGCGCGGCCGAACTGGCCGGCGCCTGGCTGCGGCGATTCGGTCCGGCGACGGCCGAGGATCTGCAGTGGTGGATGGGCTGGACCAAGACGCTGACCCGGGACGCGCTGGCCGCGGCGGGGGCCGAGCCGGTGGAACTGTCCGAGGGGCCCGGCTGGCTGGCGCCCGATGATCATGATTTCGCCGACCCGGGGCCGTGGGTCGCCCTGTTGCCGACGCTGGACCCGACGACGATGGGATGGAAGCACCGGCGGTGGTACCTCCCGGAAACGGCGGCCCGGGACGCCTTCGACCGCGCCGGCAACGCCTCGCCGACCGTCTGGGCCGACGGCCGGGTGGTCGGAACCTGGGCGCAGCGCGCCGACGGGCAGATCCGGATCCACTGGTTCGAGGAGGTGCCGGCCCGGCGTCGCCACGAGATCACCACCCGCGCCGAGGAAGTCGCCGGGTGGATCGGGGAGACCCGCTTCCGGGTCCGCTTCCCGAGCCCGCTGCACAAGACACTCCTCACCGACTGAGCCGGGCCCGATCGGAGCGCTCACCCACCACTTGCTCGGTCACCCAACAGCAATAGGTGTTGGGTGACCGAGGAAGTGGTGCGTCGGCGGGGGTCGGGGAGGGATTGCACCGGGCGGCCCGGGCTCGGGCAGACCCGGTTGTCCACAGGGGGCTGGCGAGTGGCCCGCGTGCTGATCAAGACTCCGGGCATGGGCGAGCAGATGCCGCGGGCGGAGGCGGGTCTGATCTTGTCCCCGGGAGACCTCGCCGCGCGCGGACACTCGGCCGACGGAATCGCCGCATTGGTACGCCGCGGCGAGCTGATCCGCGTGCGGCGCGGTGCCTATGCCTACCCGGAGCCCGCGGCCTCGCCCGAGGCGCAACATCGACTGGCCGTGCGGGCGGCGCTGGCACACGTGGGCAACGACGCCTGCGCCAGTCACATCTCGGCGGCGGTGCTGCACGGTCTGCCCGTCTGGCGCGGAGACCTGTGGCGGGTGCACCTGACCAAGCACCGCGAGCACGGCGGGCGCATCCGCCCCGGCCAGGTCATGCACGCCTCCGTGCTGCGCGAGGACGAGGTGATCACCGTCGCCGGGATGCGCGTCACCTCGCTGGCGCGTACCGTCGTCGATCTTGCTCGGCGCTACCCCGGTGCGCTGGCCGTGGCCGCAGGCGATGCCGCGCTCGCCCGAGGTCTGAGCGGGGACGAGCTCGACGCGGCCCTCGACCGGGCTGCGGGATGGCGCGGGATCGTCGGTGCACGCCGCATCTGTGGCCTGCTCGACGGGCGGAGCGAGTCGCCGGGGGAGTCGGTCAGCAGGTTGATCTTCCACGATGCCGGACTGCCGGCACCGGTCCTGCAACACAAGATCACCGACGGATCCGCGACGGTGGCGATCGTCGACTTCTACTGGCCGCAGTGGCGCCACACCGGCGAGTTCGACGGGATGATCAAGTACGGGCGGCTTCGCCGGCCGGGCGAGGATGTGTCGGCGGTGGTGATCCGCGAGAAGGTACGCGAGGACGCGGTCCGCGATCTGGGTTATGGCATGACGCGCTGGATCACCACCGATCTGGACGAGCGGTGGCCCCTCATCGAGCGCCTGCGCCGGCGACTCCGCGGCGACCTCGCGAGCTGAGACACCCGCTTGCCCAACACTTGTCCCCGCTCGCCCAACACTTGCCCCGTCACCCAGCACTGCCCGTCACCCAGCACTGCCCCCGTGACCCAACACTTGCCCGTCACCCAACCGCTCACCCAACACTTGTCCCGTCACCCAACAGCTATAGGTGTTGGGTGACCGAGCACGTGTTGGGTGAGCGGGGAGAGAGGGGTACGCCTCGGGGGTGGGGCAAGGCCGGGGTTTCGGGCAAGGCCGGGGTCCGGGCAAGCCCAAGGGGTCCGGGCAAGCCCAAGGGGTGGGCAAGCCCGGGAGCGGCGTGCCGCCGAGGCTCAGTCCTCGGCGTCGCGGAAGATCTCGGCGGCGGGGCCGACGATCTTGCGGTCGGGGGTGCCGACGATCTCGCGGTCCTTGTTCTCGTAGTCATAGCGCGACAGCACGTGCCGCATCGCCTCCAGCCGGGCGCGCTTCTTGTCGTTGGACTTCACCACGGTCCACGGCGCATCCGGCTTGTCGGTCAGGGCGAACATGTTCTCCTTGGCCGCGGTGTAGGCGTCCCACTTGTCCAGCGAGGCGAGATCGGTGGGGGAGAGCTTCCACTGGCGTACCGGGTCCACCTGGCGGATCGCGAACCGGGTGCGCTGTTCGGCCTGGGAGACCGAGAACCAGAACTTCACCAGGTCGATGCCGTCGCGGGTCAACAGCCGCTCGAAGGCCGGCGCGTCGTCCATGAACAGCCGGTACTCGTCGTCGGTGCTGAAGCCCATCACCCGCTCGACTCCCGCCCGGTTGTACCAGGACCGGTCGAACATCACGATCTCGCCGGCCGAGGGCAGATGCGCCACATACCGCTGGAAGTACCACTGCGTCTGCTCGCGGTCGGTCGGCTTCTCCAGTGCGACCACCCGGGCGCCACGGGGATTCAGGTGCTCGGTGAACCGCTTGATCGTTCCGCCCTTGCCGGCGGCGTCGCGGCCCTCGAAGATGATCACCAGTCGGCGTCCGGTCTTCTGGATCCACTTCTGCAATTTCAGCAGCTCGATCTGCAGCAGCCGCTTCTCCAGGTCGTAGCGATCGCGGTCGAGCTTGTCGGTGTAGGGGTAGCCCTCTCGCCAGGTCTCGACCGGCCGCCCGGAGGCGTCGAGCAGGATGGGGTCGTCGTCGTCCACATCGACCACCCGATAGCCCTCGAGCCGGGCCAGGTCGATCGGCCACCGCTCGCCGACCTGCGACACGACGCCCCCGGCAGAATCCGCCGGGGGCGTCTCGGACTGGGTCGTGCTGGTCTCGCTCACCGGTTCAGGGTACGCAGATCCCGCGCCCCCTTGGTGTCTCGCGGTTGACGAGACGGTGAACGGCTCAGCGGCCGACCTCGTGCGTCGCGGCCAGCGTGTCGTCGCCGGTCAGGACGGCGGCGAGCTTGCGGTGCGGCCGGGCTTCCTCCGCACGCGACTGGCGTTCGAGGGTCCGGGCCAACAGCAGGTGGGCGTACGCCTCGGTCGGCTGCTGGTCGAGCACGACGCGCAGTTGCTCCGCGGCGGGCTCCAGCGATGCCGAGTGGTAGTAGGAGCGGGCCAGCAGCATCCGCACCTCGACGGCCTCGGGCCGGTCGGCCAACAGCCCCTGCAGGACCGGGATGGCGCTGCGGTAGTCCTTGGCCTCGAAGGCCTCCACGGCGCGACGGTAGTTGATCCAACGGGTGTCCACGGTTGCCTCCTTCGGCTCGGCGGCGCGCGGGGTGCGCTGCCCGGACACCCGCTCAACCGTTCGTTGACGCCGGATATTCCGTACCCCCTTCCGCCGGCCGGCTCGATGGCCCAGCATGGGCCCATGACGACCTACTACACCGCAGCAGATGACGATCAGGCCGTGCAGGCGCTCAAGAACCCGCCGACCGGCGATGAGGTGCTGACCAGCGACATCGCTCCCGACGACGACCGGTTCACCGCGTTGATCGAACTGGTCACCGGCAAGCAGCTCGACCAGCTCGACGGCGACGAGTACACCGTCCGCGACGATGTTGCGACCGATGCCACCCAGAGCGTCGTCGCCCTGGGCTCGGGGCTGGTCGCCCAGATCGCCGACCGGGACGCCCAGGAGTTCACCGATCTCGCCGGACCGTGGAGCGCGACCGATGCCTTCGACGGCAGCGCCGACCCGGCCGAGCTGGTCGACTACCTGACCGATCTGCAGCACCTGGCCCGCAATGCCGCGGCGACCAACGGCGGGGTGTACGCGGTCGAGTCGTTCTGAGGCGAGTCGTTCTGAGGCGAGTCGTTCTGAGGCGGCTCGCGTTCTGGGGCGGGTCGCGTCCACGAGTCGTTCCGGGCCGCGACGCCGATCGGCGGAGGGGCTAGAGTGCCGACAGAATCTCGATGTCGACATTTGGAGGAATCGTGCGCCTTCCCTGGCAGTCCCGCAACGATGACGAGGCCGGCGTGTTGGAACAGGCCCGGCAGGTGGTCGAGCAGACCAAGAACGAGGGCCTGGAGGGCCGTGCGGACTCGCTGGTCCGGGCCCTGCTCGAGATCGGGATCGATGGCCGCGGGCCGTTCGCGTCGGCGGCGACCGTCGCCGACCGGGCGCTGGCGAGCTCGTCGAGCGAGGAGGCCGCAATCGGCAAGGTGGTACGCCAGACCCTGGCCAAGGGCGCGGCGGGCGGATTCGTCACCGGCCTCGGCGGCTTCGTGACGATGCCCGTCGCGCTGCCGGTGAATGTCGTGGAGTTCCACCTGCTGGCCACCCGGATGATCGCGGCGATCGCCAAGATCCGCGGCTACGACATCGCGGACCCGCAGGTACGCACGGCCGTCCTGCTCGCCCTGACCGGCTCGAATGCCGACGAGATCCTGACCAAGGCCGGCGTGGTGGTGCCGGGCGGCAGGCTCGCCGGGTTGGCCCTGAGCCGGTTGCCCCGCTCCGCGATGATGGTGATCAACAAGGCGATCGGCTTCCGCCTCGCGGCCTCGCTGGCCAGGAGCGGCCTGAGCCGGCTCGGCAAGGCGCTGCCCGCGGTGGGTGGGGCGATCGGCGCGGGCGTCGACACCTTCATGATGCAGCGGATCGCGTCGTTCGCCCGCAAGGAGTTCCCGGCGGTGCACTGACCGGCGGCACCCGGGCTAGGCTCGCTGATCATGAAAGCGACCATGATGCATCCCGGCGGCACGATCACGCTGGAGGAGCGTCCGGATCCGACGATCCGACGCCCGACCGACGCCGTGGTCACGGTCACCGCGGCCGCGGTGTGCGGGTCGGACCTGTGGCGCTACCGGGGAGTGACTCCGGTCCCGGACGCGCGCCCGATCGGGCACGAGTTCGTCGGCGTGGTCGAGGCCGTGGGCGAGCAGGTGCGCACGCTGCACCCGGGCGACTTCGTGGTCGCCCCGTTCAGGTGGTCGGACAACACCTGCCCGGAGTGCCGCTACGGCGTACAGCCGTCCTGCCGCAACGGCGGCAACTACGGCGCGCCCGATCGTGAGGGACTGCCCGTCGACGGCGGGCAGGGCGAGGCGGTCCGGGTACCGCTGGCCGACGGGACGTTGATCAAGGTCGTCGAGCACGACGAGAGCCACCTGCCGTCGCTGTTGGCGCTGACCGACGTGATGTCGACCGGCTGGCACGCCGCGGTCTCCGCCCGCGTGGGTCCGGGCGCCACGGCGGTGGTGATCGGGGACGGTGCCGTCGGGCTGTGCGCGGTGCTGGCGGCGTCGCGGATGGGCGCGCACCGGGTGATCGCGATGTCGCGACACGAGCCGCGGCAACGCCTGGCCCGGGCCTTCGGCGCGACCGACATCGTCGCCGAGCGCGGCGCGGACGGAGAGGCGGCCATCGCCGAGCTGACGGGCGGACTCGGCCCGGACTCGGTGCTGGAGTGTGTCGGTTCGGCACAGTCCATGCAGACCGCATTCGGGATCGCGCGGCCGGGCGGCGTGATCGGCTTCGTCGGTGTCCCGCACGAGGTCGAGCTGCCCGCAGAAACGATCTTCGGGCGCAACCTGACGGTCGCCGGCGGAATCGCCCCCGCGCGGGAGTACCTGCCGCGGCTGCTCGACCTGGTGCTCGACGGCGAGATCGAGCCCGGGCGCGTGTTCGACCTCGAGCTGCCGCTCGCCGAGGTGGGCGAGGCGTACCGGGCGATGGACGAGCGACGCGCGATCAAGAGTTTGCTGCGCGTACCCGCCTGATGGGTCTAGTCTCGAAGGAGGCAGTGATCGTCGGCGCCCGGGTAGGAAGGGAATCGGCATGAATGAGATCAGGCTGGACGCCCAGTGGATCGACTACGTGTTGATCGCGGTCTATTTCCTGTTCGTCCTCGGGATCGGTTGGTACGCCCGGCGCGGCGTCTCCAACAGCATCGAGTTCTTCTTGTCCGGGCGCAGCCTGCCCGCCTGGGTGACGGGCCTCGCGTTCATCTCGGCCAACCTCGGCGCGGTCGAGGTGATGGGCATGTCGGCGACCGGCGCCCAGTACGGCTTCCCGACCATGCACTACTTCTGGGTCGGCGCCATCCCCGCCATGTTGTTCCTCGGCGTGGTGATGATGCCGTTCTACTACGGGTCGAAGGTCCGCTCGGTGCCCGAGTTCATGCGAATGCGATTCGGCACCGGTGCGCACCTGGTGAATGCGCTGTCCTTCGCGCTCGCGCAGATTCTGATCGCCGGCGTGAACCTGTTCCTGCTCGGCACCATCGTCAATCGCCTGCTCGGCTGGCCGCTGTGGGTGGCGTTGATCGTCGCCGCGGCGATCGTGTTGTCCTACATCACGCTCGGCGGCCTGTCCGCCGCGATCTACAACGAGGTGCTGCAGTTCTTCGTGATCGTCGCGGCGCTGTTGCCGCTGACGCTGATCGGCCTGAACCGGGTCGGCGGCTGGGACGGGCTGATGCAGCGCGTCGCGAACGACGGGATGCTCGGCGCGGAACAGTTGCACACCTGGCCGGGCGAACAGCTCTCCGGTTTCGCCAATCCGGTGCTGTCGGTGGTCGGGATCATCTTCGGCCTCGGCTTCGTGCTCTCCTTCGGCTACTGGACGACGAACTTCGTCGAGGTGCAGCGGGCGATGGCCTCCAAGGACATCAACTCCGCGCGGATGACCCCGATCATCGGGGCGTACCCGAAGATGTTCGTACCGTTCATCGTGGTGATCCCCGGCATGATCGCGGCCGTGCTGGTGCCGCAGCTCACGCAGTTCAAGGAGATCTACTACCGCGCCGGCGAGGAGGCGGCCGTGGCGCAGACCGGCGTCACCTACAACGACGCGCTGCTGCTGCTGATGCGCGAGGTCTTGCCCAACGGGCTGCTGGGGGTGGCGATCGCCGGCCTGTTGGCGGCATTCATGGCCGGGATGGCGGCCAACATTTCGGCCTTCAACACGGTCTTCAGCTATGACCTGTGGCAGCAGTACGTGGTCAAGGACCGCGACGACGCCTACTACCTCAAGGTCGGCCGGTACGCCACGGTCGCCGCCTGCATCATCGCCATCTTCACCGCGCTGATCGCGGGGAACTTCTCCAACCTGATGGACTACCTGCAGACGCTCTTCGGCTTCTTCAATGCGCCGCTGTTCGCCACATTCATCCTCGGCATGTTCTGGAAGCGGATGACGCCGACCGCCGGCTGGGTCGGCCTGGTCTGCGGCACCTTGTCGGCGGTGCTGGTCTTCATCCTGTCCGAGGTCGGCGTGATCAACCTGCCCGGCCAGGGCGCCGCGTTCCTGGCCGCGTCGGTGGCGTTCGCGGTCGACATCGTGTTGTCGGTCGTGGTCTCGCTGGTGACCACCCCGAAGCCGGCGCACGAGCTGCGCGGGCTGGTCGCCTCGGAGACGCCGCGCGCGGACCTTCGTGACGAGAACGATGCCAAGCTGAAGCCGTGGCAGCGGCCGGTGCCGGTGGCGGCGGTCGCGCTGGGCATCGTGATCATCCTGAATGTGATCTTCGGCTGAGGAGCTGATCATGACCGAATCGAGCGTGCACACCGAGCGGGTCGGTGCCTTCGACATCCGCAACTTCATCGGCGCTCTGATCGGCCTCTACGGGGTCGTGCTGATCATCGTCGGCCTGGTCGGCTTCACCCCGGACGAGGCCGCCCGCACCGGCGGTGTCGATGCCAATCTGTGGACCGGGATCGCCATGACCGCCGTCGGGGCGCTGTTCCTGCTCTGGGCCAGGTTGCGGCCGATCACCATCCGGGTGCACGAGGATCCGACGGGGGAGGCCGAGACCGACCTCGCGCCGGAGTGAGGCGCACCGCGCTGGACGATCTTTACTACTGTGAGTAGTATCTTTCTGGTCCGTACCCGGCTGGAAGTGAGATCTCGTGCCCAGGCTGACCCTGACCGTTGGTGTGTTGCTCACGGTGATCGGGCTGATCGCCTACCTGGCGACGGGCGCGGTGAGCGTGACCGCGCTGATCCCGGCCTTCGTCGGCGTGCCGATCGTGATCTGCGGTGTGCTGGCCCGGCAGGAGGGATTGCGCAAGATCGTCGTGCACATCGCGTTGGTGATCGCCCTGTTGGGTGCGCTCGGTTCGTTGATGAACGTGGTGAAGATCGGCCAACTGTTCGCCGGCACCGCCGAGCGGCCGTCGGCGATCATCACCAGCGTGCTGCTGTTCGTGATCACGGCGTGCTATGTCGTGATCGGGGTGCGATCGTTCGTGAACGCCCGGCGGTCCCGCGCCAGCTGACCGGTGGGGTCCGGGCCTTGTGAGTGAACAGAGCCGGCCCCGGGCGCTGACCGAGCCCGCGCAGTTGCGCGCCTGGACCGATGAGGCGCGCGCGGCCGGCCGCCGGATCGGCCTGGTGCCCACGATGGGCAATCTGCACGCGGGGCATCTGTCGCTCGTCGCCGCCGCCAGGGAACGGGCCGATGCGGTCCTGGTCAGCATCTTCGTCAATCCGACCCAGTTCGGCGACGGCGGGGACTTCGACCGCTATCCGCGTACCGTCGACGCCGACCTCGCCGCGCTCGCCGACCGCGCTGACGCGGTCTGGCTGCCCTCGGTGGAGGCGATGTATCCCTTCGGGCCCGGGGCGGCGACCACCGTGCACGTGCCCGGGCTGACCGACGTCCTGGAGGGTGCGCACCGACCCGGCCACTTCGACGGGGTGGCCAGCGTCGTGACGCGGCTGTTCAACCAGAGTCGCGCCGAGGTCGCCGTGTTCGGTGAGAAGGACTACCAGCAGTTGCAGGTGATCCGCCGGATGGTGGCCGACCTGTCGGCGCCGGTCGAGATCGTCGCCGCGCCGACCGTGCGCGAGCCGGACGGTCTCGCGATGAGCTCGCGCAACGGATTCCTCGACACCGAACAGCGGGACCGGGCGGGCCTCATTCACCGGGTGCTGTCGGCGATGGCCGGCGCGGCGCGGGCGGGTACGCCGCTCCCCGCCGTCGAGGCCGAGGCGATGGCCGCCCTGAGCTCTGCCGGGTTCGAATCCGACTATGCGGTGCTACGCCGCGCCGACCTGTCCGAGCCGGCGGGCGCGGGCGAGGCGGAGGTGGCCCTGGTCGCCGCCCGACTGGGGCAGACCAGGCTGATCGACAACCTGCGGATCTGACCCGCCTCAGCGTCGCAGGAGCGCGGTGAAGGGCATCACCTGCCACAGCATGATCACCATGATCAGCACGACCGCGGCGGCGACGGCGCCGGCGACGAGCCCGAGCACCATGGTGAAGATCAGGAACATCACACAGGCCAGGCTGAGTGCCAGGCTGGCCAGGCCGAGCCGGGCCATCCGGTCGCCGAGATCGACGAGCTGGGCCTTGCGCCCGCGGCGGAACAGCAGCCGGTGCGCGCTGACCGGAGCGAGCACGAGAATGGTCGTGACCACGGTCAGCCCACTGGCGGAGAGGTAGACGATCCGGGGAGCGAGCGAGAGCTCGGCGAAGGCGGGCTGGAACGGCAGGATCAGCAGGAAGCCCGCCAGGATCTGCGTACCGGTCTGCAGCACGCGAAGCTCCTGCAACAGCTCGACCCAGTTGCGGTCCATCCGCTCCGCGGGCGTCTCGTTGCGCTCGGGCAGGGCCTCCGGATCGGGGGTAGGCGTCACGGCTCGAGTCTGGCATGCGCGAAGCTGCGGGTTCCGATCGGGCATCGGCCCGAATCGGTGGTGGAACCCGCCCGGATCGGGCAGGGTGGGGCCACGGGACGCAGCTCGGGGTCCCGGGCGATCCTGGGAGGCGACATGCGGCATCCGCGTTCACCGATTCTGCTGCTGGTGGCGGTCCTCGCCGCCGTCGGGCTGCTGGCGCCCGGCATGCGTCCGGCGCATGCCGAACCGTCCAACGGGCGCGGCGAGGACTCCGCATCCACTGCCCCCGCCTCGCCCGCCGCACTGGCTCGGGCGGCCGCGAAGGGACAGGGGCAGGCAGCACCGGGCGCCTTGCCGATGCCCGCGTCCTATCCCTCGCAGCCGGTGCTGCGTACCTTCCCCGACAACCCGGACGATCGCTCGTTGACCGGGGGTCTGACCCCCTACCACGCCATCGCCTCGAAGCTGAACGCGTGGATGCGGTCCTCGGATCGGATCTCGGCGCAGGTCGTCGGCGAGACCACGGGTGGGCGAGACCTCTACCTGGTCACCGTCACCGCCCCGGAGTCGCGTTCCGAGACCGCGAAGCAGGCCCGCTGGCGCGACAAGATCAGGGACCGGCCGGATGTCGCGGCCCGGGATCGCGGGCTCGCCCGCGGCTACAAGACCCCGATCTGGTTCAGCGGCAACATCCACGGCAACGAATGGGAGGGCACCGACGCCGCGCTGGCCTACATCGAGAAGTTGATCACCGCGAAGGATGCGGCCACGACGAAGCTGCTGGCGGAGAGCCGGCTCTACTTCAGTCTGACCCTGAACCCGGACGGCCGGGCGCTCGGCACCCGGCAGACGGCACTCGGGCTGGACGAGAACCGTGACATGATCACCAACGCGACACCAGAATCGATGAGTTTCGTCCGTACCGTCCAGGCCCTGCAGCCGCTGTACGCCGCCGATCTGCACGGCTACACCGGCGTGCTCCAGGTCGAGCCCTGCGGCCCTCCGCACGGCGACAACTACGAGTACGACCTGTTCCTGCCCCACGCCTACGCCGCGGCGCTGCGGGTCGAGCGCGATGTTGTCGCGGCCGACATCGACGGCAACACCTACCTGAACATCGAGACCGGCCAGGTGGTCAACGAGAACACCGGGCCGGCCACCTCCCACATCAAGATTCCCTACCGCGACACCCCATCGGGCTGGGACGACTTCCCGCCCATCTTCACCGCGCAGTACGCGGCCTTCCACGGTGCCGTGACCAGCACCGTTGAACTGCCGAAGCAGCGTCCGAACGGCAACTCCCAGACGCCCGGGAACGGCGTGATCAACACCGCCGTCGGCGTGCAGACGATCGACAGCCTGGTCGCCTACACCAACGAGAACGCCGAGGACATGTTGGCCAATCAGATCGAGTTTTTCCGCCGCGCCGTCGCGGGCGAGCCGAAGGCCCAGCTCACCGGCGCCACCATCGACCAGGTGCCCGGACCCGCGGAGTGGAAGGAGTTCTGGGACGCCGCCGATGACCAGGAGCCGGTCACGCTGCCGCGCGCGTACCTGATCCCGATGGGCGATGATCAGCGTTCGCGCAGTGATGCACAGCGTCTGGTGCGGCAGTTGATCGCGCAGGACATCCGGGTCACCCGGCTGGACCGCGAGCTGCGACTGGGCGGGCGTACCTATCCGGTGGGTTCGTATGCGGTGGACATGAACCAGCCGCTGCGCGCGCTCGCCAACGCGCTGCTGGACCGCGGCTCCGACATCAGTGCCAAGGTCCCCAGCATGTACGACGTGTCGGCCTGGTCCTACTCCTATCTGTGGGGAGCGGACGTGATCAAAGCCGGTGACATCACCGACCGGACCCGGATCCGCGGCAGCCGCGTCGATGCCCCGGACCGGGTCGGCCGGATCGACGGGGCCGCCCGCTCGTTCACCTTCGAGCTTGCCGGGCTGACCGACTACCAGGCGTTGAACGCCCTGCTCGACTCGGGCGTCGAGGTGGCGCTGCTGTCCGACGGTACGCCGATCCTCGGCCGCGACGCCTTGCCGAAGTTGCGTGAACTGTGGCGCAGCCACGACCTGACGATCACCTCGGCCACCGCCGAGCAAGTGGGGCAACTCGACGATGCCGGGACCCGCCGGCTGTCCGGCCCGCTGCGGATCGCCTACACCGGCACCGCGGACGACCGGCTGGCGCTGACAGAACTGGGCTTCACCGACCTGGTCCCGATCGGCGCCCAACTGCTGACCGAGCAGCCCGGCCTGCTCGACGATGCCGACGCGGTCTGGGTCGGCAGCGATCTTCGGTTCTCCACCGAGCAGGCGGCCGGGCGGGCCGCGCTGGAGGCGTACCTCGCCGACGGTCATCCGCTGCTGGGCCGCGGGCTCGCGGCGGCGCGGGCCGCCGGCGACCTCGGGGCGATCGATGCCCGCGCGGTGCAGGGGACCGGCAGCGGCAACGGGATCGTCGCCGTCGAGACGCCGGCCGACGGGGTGCTGGCCGCGTCGGCCCAGGACAGCGCCTTCGTCTACCCGCCGGTGACGTTCGTCGACCTGGGAGCCGGCACCCGCGCCGAGCAGCGATACGGGCCCGGGAACCCGCTGTTGGCCGGGCACTGGCGCGGTGCCGGCGAGTCCGGCCCCGAGTTCGCCGCCGGCCGGGCATCGGTGATCTCCGCCGAGTCCGCTACGGGATCGCGCGTGCTGCTCTTCGGCACATCGCCGTTCTTCCGGACCCACACCAAGAACGGCATGGCCCAGGGCGCCGCGGCGATCTTCTGGGGTGTGGCCGACCAGGCCCGGTGACCGTGGGGCAGACCGGTGCGGTGACGGTGTTCGCGGGCTCGGCGCCCGGGGTGGAGGAGCGCTGGTCCGACACGGCGTACCGATTGGGCGCGGCCATCGCCGGGCGCGGGGCCGCCCTGGTCTACGGGGCCGGCGGCGTCGGCCTGATGGGCGCGGTGTCGCAGGGCGCGCTCGACCACGGCGGCACGGTGGTCGGCGTGATCCCGCAATCGATGATGGATCGCGAGTGGGGTCGGGGCGACCTGTCCGAGCTGGTGATCACGGAGTCGATGCACCAGCGGAAGAAGATCATGGCCGACCGCTGCGACGGTTTCATCTGCCTGCCGGGCGGGTCCGGAACCCTGGAGGAGCTGGTCGAGATCTGGAGCTGGTTGAACCTCGGCTACCTGCGTCAGCCGCTGGTGCTGCTGGACGACGGCGGCTTCTGGCAGCCGCTGCTGGGGCTGGCCGAGCACTTCGAGAGCGCGGGCTTCCTGGCACCCGAGGCGCGGGCCAGGCTGCTGGTCGCCGCCGATCCCGACCACGCACTGCGGCTCGCCCTGGGCTGACCGGCCCGCCCGACGGAGGTCGGACGGCGTCAGGTCCGCACGGCCACCCGCTGCGCCAGGCGGAGGAATCCGGCCAGCGCGCCGCCCCGTTCCGGCTCCCCGTGCCAGGCCAGCCGCAGATCGACCCGCAGTGGTTTGGCGAACGGCAACGCAGTGATCCCGGGATGGTCATCCGGTACGCGGATGCGGTCGAGTACGCCGAAGCCGCGCCCCTCGGCCACGGCGTCGAAGGTGCTGGCGTTGTCGGCCTCGAGGATGATCGGCCGGCGGGAGCGGTCGCGGACATGGGTGACGATCCGGTCGTAGAAATCCGGTCCCAGTTCCCGCGGCCAGATCACCAGCGCCTGGCCCGCGAGGTCGGCGATGCCGATCGGCCCGCCGCGCCGCGCCGCGGGATGTCGGTCCGAGACGACGGCGACCAGCTCGCTGCGCGCGAGGCGCATCGTGCGTACCCCCGGATGACGCGGATGGCCGCGGACCACGGCCACGTCGAAGGTGCCGATGGTGAGCTGGGTGAGATTCCAGGCCGTCCAGCCGGTCGAGGTGTGCACGGCCACGGTCGGGTACGCGTCCTGGAACCGGGAGACCAGATCGGTGATCAGGGGGTCCGTGCTCGACCTGGTTCGCGCCAGGCGAAGAGTGTCGGTCCGGCCCTGCGCGGCGGCGCGGACATCCTCCCAGAGCCGCGCGTGGGCACCCAGCAGCTCCTGCCCTCCCGTGCGCAGCCGCTCGCCGGCGGCGGTCAGCGTCGGCGAGCGATTCGTTCGGTCGATCAAGGTGGCCCCGAGCTCGGATTCCAGCTTCTTGATCTGCTGGGAGAGAGCGGGCTGACTGATGTGCACGCGTTCGGCCGCGCGGCCGAAATGCAGTTCGTCGGCCAGCGCGAGAAAGTACTCGAGTCGTTCCAGTCCCACGTACCGATGATAAGCGAGACTTATCGATGGCGAAGAACCCGGTCTTGGACCGGACGGGGTCCCGGGGGTCACCATGGGAGTGTGACGACCACTACGCAGACGACGAGGACGGTTCCCGTGCAGACGCCCTGGCGTCAGCACGGGCTGTTGTATCTGGTGTTCTTCCTGATCGGTGCCCAGATGTTCGTCGTTTCGCCGATGCTGGCCGATGTCAGCACAGACCTCGGGGAGCCGCCGTCCGCGGCGGCGATGATCATCACCGCCTACGTGTTGGGGTACGCCCTGGTCAGCCCGGTCCTTGGCGCGCTGGCCGACAACCGTTCCCGGCGCCGGGTGATCCTGTTGGGGGGAACGATCTTCGGAATCGCCGACCTGGTCTGCGCGCTGGGCCCGTCCCTGCCGATCATCGTCGTCGCGCACGGTGTCACCGGCGTCGGAGGGGCGCTGGCGGGCCCGGCGATCTGGGCGTACTTCGGCGAGACGGCGGCACCGCACCAGGTCGGCCGGGCGATCGGCCGCGGCACCGCCGCGTTTGCCTCCGGCCAGATCCTGGGCGTGCCTCTCGGCACCTTCGTGGCCGGCGCGGCGAGCTGGCGCTGGTCCTTCGCCGCGCTCGGGGCGTGCATGCTCGCAACCATGCTGCTGCTCGCGTTCCGGCTGCGCGATCCTGACCGCCCCAGGCCCGCGGAGCGCTCCGCGACGCAGGCGTTGCGTGCCTCGGCGGCGTTGTGGCGGCGCCCGGAGTTCGTGTTGATCATCGTCATGACGACGCTGGCGCAGGCCTCCCGGATGGGTGCGTACTCGTTCGTGGGGCTGCTGTTCGGCCGGCGATTCGGGCTGGGTGTGACCCAACTGGGGTTGGTCGGTGCCGTGGCGGGGGTCGGCGCCCTGCTGGGCTCGTTCGTGGCGGGCCCCCTGGTGGACCGTTGGCGGCGGTCGGGCTGGTCGATCGCCTCGATCAGCGTCGGGGCGGGGACGGTCCTGGCCGTGGCGATGGGCGTGGCCCTCACCGCGAGCCACGTGCAGGTGGCACTGGCAGGACTCGTGGTCTGGTTCGCGGCCGGCGGGACGCTCTTCGGGGCGACCCAGGCGCAGCTTGCCACCCGGTTCCCCCGGCAGCGGGGCAGCGTCGTGTCCTGGAACAACTCGGCCTCCAATCTCGGCGTCGCGGTGGGTACCACCGTCCTCGGGGCCTTCGTCCCGGGTGTCGCCGGCTTCGTGATCATGGCCTGCGGGCTGGCAGCGGCGTCGACGCTCGCCGCGGCCGCGCTCTGGCGAGCGCAGGCCCGGGGTGGGCGCGGGCGGACCCGCGAGGCAGGGTGAGGCTCAGCGTGCGGGCAACCGGTCGGCGAGAAAGCGCAGCGTCGCCTGCCACGCGCGGGCCGATGCCTCGGGGTGGTGCCAGGGGGCCACGTCGTTGTCGAAGGCGTGGTCGGCGCCGGGGTGGGTGATCCACTCGGCCTCGGTGTTGGCGGTGACGGCGTCGCGTACCCGGGCCTGGGCGTCGGCATCGATGAAGGAGTCTGCGTCGCCGAAGTGGTGCAGGCTGGGTGCGGTGACCCGGGGGGCCAGCTCCAGCAGTCCGGGCAATCCCGAGCCGTAGTAGCTGACCAGCGCGTCCGGCTCCGCCTGCGCGGCAATGGCGAAGGCGAGCCCGCCGCCGAAGCAGAAGCCGACCAGGCCGACCGCGGTCCCGTGCTCGCGGGCGTACGCCACGGCGGCCACTCCGTCCGCGGTCGCCGCGGCGAAGTCGAGTTGCTGGGCCAGCCCCATCGCCTGCTGCAGGGCGTTCTCGTCGGTCTCGGCGATCTCCGGTGCGTCGCCGGTGGGGGAGAGGCGCCAGTAGAAGTGGGGGGCCAGGACGGCGTACCCGGCGTCGGCGAGATCGCGGCAGCGACGCCGGATGTAGTCGGTGACGCCGAAGATCTCCTGGCAGACCACGATCACGGGCACGGATCCGTCGGTCGGCCCGAACCACTCGGCAGGCATCGGTCCGTCCGGGGTGGGAACTTCGACCCGCTCGCTGTCGATCATGTCCGAAGTCTGACACGCGGTGCCGCGCGGCATACGGTCGGACCATGAGCTGCCGGCTTTCCGAACTGGTGTTGAACTGCAACGATCCCGCCCGACTGGCGGACTTCTGGTGCGCGGTCCTCGGCTATGTGGTGCTGGACCGCGACGGCGAGGACATCGAGATCGGCCCGGAATCGGGCTTCGGTGGGTTGGCGCCGACGATCATTCTGGCGAAGGTCGCGGACGCGGGGCAGGCGAGGAACCCGCTGCGGCTGCACTTCGACGTGAACCCGGTCGACCGTGATCAGGAGGCCGAGCTGGAACGGCTGCTGACGCTGGGCGCCCGGCCGGCCGATGTCGGTCAGACCGGGGAGGAGGAGTGGCACGTGCTGGCCGATCCGGAGGGCAACGAGTTCTGCCTCCTGCGCCGCCGGATCGCCGACCTGTAGTCCGATCCGCCGGCGTTGGTACGCCCGCTCAGCGGTTCAGCTCCTCGAGCAGGCCGATCACCACCGCCTCCGATTGGGCACGCGTCGCATCGTTGTTCCATTCGGTGATCGTGACCGTGTCGGCGACCCGGAGCTTCACGCCCCAGGGCGGCATGAACTCGACGTCCTGCTCCGGCGCCACCGGCCGGGCGAGCAGGTCGCGCAGGAATCGGGCCGCCGTGCTGCGCAGCAGGGGATCGTCGGCGCCCCCGATCCGTTCGGACCTTGGAGACAGTTGCCAGCTCACCCGGTTGTCGAGGAAGCCGAGCCTGATGCTGCGCATGATGCCGATCATCGGGGTGGCAAGGGAGGTGAAGGGGATCGGGTAGATGCGCTGGTCGGGGAACACGACGACATCGACCCAGGTGAACGTGCCTGCGGAATCGCTCGCGGTGAGCCCGCGGCCGACCCGGACCCGGCCGACCGGCGCCAGCAGGGCACGATCGTCCATCCGTTCCCAGGAGGAGCGGACGCCGTACCGATCGAGTTGGACGGAGCTGGCCCCGCGATCAAGCTCCTCGTAGGCGGTCTCGACCGTGGGTCCGACCAGCTCGCCCGGCGCAGCCAGGTCCATCTCCCAGCTGAACTCGTGACCGTCGAGCGATGTGGTGAGCCGGCCCTCGGTGATGTACGGCGGAAACTGGTGGGCCTCGAGCGCGGCGCGGAAGGCCCGGGCGACCCGTGTCAGTTCGGCGAGATCGAGATCGGGGCGAACGGTGACATTGCCGACGATCCGCGCGCGGGGAGAGCGGCGGGGGATGTGCACCCTCGCCTCGGACGAGGTGACGCCGTCGATCTCGGCGAGTGCCGTGCCGAGCCGCGAGGCGGTCGCCTCGGCCTCCGGCGCCGGTTTGGCCTCGCCGCAGCCGGCCAGCCCGGCGGCGAGAGCTGTGGCGACGGGCAGCAGCGCGACGAGCGTGCGCCGGGGCAGCGACATGGCGCCAGTGTCACACCGGGCGGGGTCGCCGCTCCGATGTCCACGACCGCGGGGCGGCAACCGTGAACTCGTTGCCATCGGGGTCACTCATCGCGGTCGAATCGGCCCGGTCGTCGGTGGGGGAGACCAGGGCGGCGCCGAGGGCGGTCAGCTGATCGACCTCGTCGCGTACGGATGTCTCGGTGATCAACTCGTAGCGCCAACGGTTGCGCCCGTCGCGCTCCATCAGCGGCGGGCCGCCCCAACTGATCTTGGTCCCGCCGGCAGGGGACTGGATCGCCGTTTCCTCGCCCTCGTCCCAGACCAGCGGCCAGCCGAGGGCGGCGGCCCAGAACTCCCCGACCGCGCGGGTGCCGTCGCAGGCGAGCGCGCCGATGCGGTCGGTCCGCGCGAGGAAGGTGTTCCAGTGCGGGGTTACGCAGAACTCGTTGCCCTCGGGGTCGGCCAGCACATCGTGCACGGCGTCGGGGCCCTGTCCGAAGTCGATCAAGGTCGCGCCGAGCCCGAGCGCCCGGGTCACCGTCTGTTTCTGGTCATCGAGCGAGGTGCTGGTCAGATCGAAGTGGGCCCAGTTGGGAACGCGCTTGGCGCGTGCGGTGGGTTCGAACCGGATGGCCAGCTCGCGGTCGTCACGGGCCGGCAGAGTCAGCCGGGCGGCGTCGCTGATCAGGTCGCGTCGGAGCAGGGCGGCCCAGAACCTTGCGAGCAGCGCGGGGTCGTTGGCGTCGATGATCACGGCGAGGCGGGTGCGGGCCACGAGCCGAGGGTACGCCCGTGCCCGCGTGCCGGGTAGCCTGCCAGCAATGAGGTGGCGATGAGGTGGCAGGCCCGGGAAGATCGAACGTGGCTCGGCGGCGAGGTGGCGATGCGGATGTCCGCCACGCCGGATCGCGTGTGGGCGCTGGTCAGTGACGTGACACGGATCGGCGAGTTCTCCCCGGAGACGTTCGAGGCGCGCTGGACTCGCGGCTCGACCGGCCCGGCGGTCGGCGCGACCTTCAGTGGGCACGTGCGCCGCAACGGGATCGGGCCGACCTACTGGACGCCGTGCACCGTGATCAGGTGCGAACCATTGCGGGTCTTCGAGTTTTCGGTCGGCACCGAGCGGGTCACCGTGAACAACTGGGGCTACCGGATCGAACCCGACGGCGACGACGGCTCCGTCGTCACCGAGTACTTCCGGCTGGAGCCGACGGTGGCCGTCCGTGCGTACTGGCTGTTGTTCGGGCGGGCACGACGGCGGACCAACGAGCGGGGGATGAGGCAGACGCTCGAACGCATGAGCGCGGTCCTGGAGCGGTAGCCGGAACCGGCCCGGCGGTCGTTACTGGACAGCCTGCGTATCAAGTTCCGGACGTGTCAAGATTGCGTATGCGGGAACGAAGCCGACATCGACCTCGGCTGAGGCCCGATGTGTGGTTGTTGCGCGGCTGACTGCCCGGACGTGCATGGCGAGGGCGGCAAGACCTGGCGCAGGGGCTACTGGGTTAGCCCCGTGCCCTGGCGGCTCGGTTGGGAACTTCACGTGGACGGTGTCGGCGTCACCCAGCGCGCCGAACTCGCAGACGCCGAGGAGACCACTCGCGACTTCCTGACCTCGATGGGTCGCAACGACGCCTCGACCACACGGATCCATGTTCTTCAACCGGTAGAGACGTCTGCGAACAGCTAATCGAAAGGTCATTCGTTGTGAGCTTGCGTGATCCGGCGGAAGGTACGGCCACAAGGCTGCCGACGGGAGATGAGTCACGGTCACTGCGTACGGACGGGGCCAAGAACCCGTTGAGTCAGGCTCGGCTGTGATGGCCGTGGTCGGAGGTGATGCTTCGTGAGTGGAAGGAGATCCGGCGACGCCGTCGACCAGAGGCGGCCGGCCCGAGAACAGGACGTAAAGAGCGATGTAGCGTCCCGGCCGCGGCCGGAGCGCGCATTGGGCCACGCGGCGTGCTGACGTCCGCGCGGGCTCTGGCGGGGCGATGTGAGTGCGCCGACCGCCGCAATCGCGTGCCATGACGACACCCCATTCCTGGTGCCCGGGAAGCGTGGTTGCAGCGGCATAGGGTCAGTCCACGCTTCGTCGTCGGACTGTCACCGCTCCGTGCGAGGCTTACAGCACGAGAGCAGCCTTCCCGAAGGAGCATCCATGCGTCTGACCCGGGCACGCATCACCAACTTCAAGTCCGTCCTGGACTCCGAATGGTTCACGTTCGATGACCTCACCTGCCTGGTCGGCAAGAACGAGAGCGGTAAGACCGCGCTGCTGGAGGCGCTGGAGAAGCTGAACTCGGTCCGGCCCGAGCGGGCTGACTTGTCCGAGACGAGCTATCCGCGGATGAACTGGTCCGAATATGAGGAGTCCGAAGACGTCGACGTGGCGTTGACGACGGAGTGGGAGCTCGACGACGACGAGTATGCCGAGGTCATGGCCATGGCCGGCTCCGCTGAGGCGGTCACCTCCCGCAAGGTCGTCGTTGCGAAGAACTACGACAACAAGCTCACCTGGACCGTCCCAGTGGACCTGGCGGAGGCGGTCAGCCACGCCGTCGAGAACTCCGGACTGTCCGAGCAGGAGAAGCAGGAGCTGTCGGAAGCAGGCGACACGGCCGAGCTGCTGGCCACGCTCAAGAATGTCGGGGAGCCGTCGCCGCAGCAGGAGGCCTTGCTCAAAGAGCTCACCGAACGCTGGCCGAAGGGCGGCGTCCAGTCCACCGTTCGTGGCTATCTCGAAGATCGGCTGCCGAAGTTCGTCTACTACGACCAATACGATCGACTGCCGGGCAGGGTGTCGCTGGACCAGCTGCTCGCCGCGAAGGCGAACGGCACGCTTGAGCAGCTGACGGGATCGCAGGTATTCCTCGCGCTGCTGTCGATGGTCGGCTCGACGCCGGAGGCGATCAACCAGATCGCGACCTCCGAGGAGCTCATCAGCAAGCTCGAGGGCGTGCAGACGCGCCTGTCGAAAAAGATCTTCAAGTACTGGTCGCAGAACCGGCACCTGAAGGTCCGGTTCCGGTTCGACCAGGCCAGCCCTGGTGACCCAGCGCCGTTCAACAGCGGCAAGGTTTTCCAGACCCGCATCGAGAACACCCGGCACGAGGCGACGATCCGGCTCGACGAGCGCAGCACCGGATTTATCTGGTTCTTCTCCTTCCTGGTGTGGTTCTCTGAGGTGCAGAAGCAGCACGGCGACAACCTCGTGGTGCTGCTGGACGAGCCCGGCCTGACCCTGCACGCACGCGCGCAGGAGGACCTGCTGCGATACATCCGCGAGGAGCTCCTGCCCAGGTACCAGGTCGTCTACACCACCCACTCGCCGTTCATGGTCGACGCCGCCAACCTGCTCAGCTGCCGCACCGTCGAGGACGCTACCGGGCCGAACGAGGAGGTCCTCGGGACCAAGGTCGGCGACCAGGTCCTGTCCACGGACGGGGACACCCTGTTCCCGCTGCAGGCGGCCCTGGGCTACGACCTGACGCAGACGCTGTTCGTCGGGGAGCACTGCCTTCTCGTGGAGGGGCCCTCGGACCTGCTGTACATCCAATGGGCCTGCGATCAGCTGCGCCAGCAGGGCCGAACCCCGCTCGACTCGCGCTGGACGGTCACCCCGTGCGGCGGCATCACCAAGGTCCCAAGCTTCCTGGCGCTCTTCGGCGGCAGCAAGCTGCACGTCGCGGTTCTGACCGACCACGGTGCCGGCGACAAGAAAAAGGTCCGCGACCTACGCGAGTCGGACCTTCTGCGGGACGGGCACGTCTTCAGCGCCGACATGTTCGCTGAAGGAGGCCCCGGCGAGGCCGACGTGGAGGACATCATCGGCCGCGACGGCTACCTCCAACTGGTCAAGGCGACCTACGGCCTCACCGTGAAGCAGACGCTTCCGAAGAAGGCACCGGCCGACGCGCCAGGACGTGTCACGGTCGAGGTCGAGGACCACTTCCGGACACTGCCGGGCGCCGTGGACGAGTACGGGCACTTCGGCCCGTCGCGCTACCTCATCGAGCATCCGGACGTGCTGGGCACGCACGCCGCGGACGCGCTCGACCGTTTCGAATCACTGTTCAAGGCGCTCAACGCGCTGCTGTGACAGGCCCGCCAATGTCACGCAGCATCATGACCGGGAGCCCCGTCCATCGACGCGACGTCACGGGGAAGCAATGCGTCGTCCGGCGTAGCGAGCCCACGGCTCGGCGGCTTTGTTGGCGTGGAGGAAGGCGACCTGGTGGCTGTAGCCGAGTGTGTCGGCGACGAGCGAGGGTGGGCACTCGAGCACGAGTTCACCGATTGCTCGATTTCGTGCGCTCAACGCAGGTCATCGGCGTGTCGTTACCAAGGCGCCGGCAGTCTCACTCGCCAGCGTCTGGGCTATCGCAGTCCTGCTCCGTCATTCGAGAGCAGCTGTTTGCGCAGGTTAGGACCTTAGTGGCCGCTGACGCCGGGGTAGTGGCATGCAGCGAGCCAGATGATTCATCTGATGCACTACGCACACTATCGTAATGTCATAATGTGGCTTATCGGACCAGCATCGTGGTCGCGGTGATAAGGGTTCGGTAAGAGGCTGACCATGCGGTTGCGTCGTACCGAACTGGTCGGCAGCGTGGGCGCCAGCGACGATCAAGCTACGGAAGCGCCTGTGAGGTGAAAGCGATGTCAGTCGGGATATGGTCACTGCTTTGGGTGTGGGCAGCCATGATTGTGGGGCTCATCGCGGTGGTGCTCGCTGGTGGGCTGATCTTGCTGGCCCGGCGGCACCGACCTCGTCGGCCCGATTGAGTGCCCTTCGGCGGGCAGAGTCCACGCAGCGGGTGTGTCAGGCGACCATGCCGTGCGGATCGATCACATACTTGCGCGCGACGCCCTGATCGAAGCTGGCATAGCCTTCCGGGGCCTCGTCCAGCGTGATCACGGTCGCGTTCACCGCCTTCCCGATGTCGGCCTTGTCGCTCAAGATCATGTTCATCAGCTTCCGGTTGTACTGCTTCACCGGGCACTGGCCGGTCACGAAGTAGTTCGACTTGGACCAGCCGAGGCCCAACCGCACGCCGAGCGTTCCTTCCTTGGCGGCGTCGTCGACGGCACCGGGGTCGCCGGTGACGTAGAGGCCGGGAATGCCGATCCCTGCGCCCGCCCGCGCGATGGTCATCGCGTCGTTGAGCACAGTCGCGGGCGCCTCCGCGGCGCCCTCGCCGTGGCCGCGCGCCTCGAATCCGACCGCGTCCACGGCCGCGTCCACGACCGGCTCGCCGACGATGTCGGCCACCTTGTCGCCCAACTCCCCTTCGCTGGTCAGGTCGATCCCGACACAGCCGAACGATTCGGCCTGGCGCAGCCGCTCGGGATTCATGTCACCGACCATCACCACCGACGCGCCGAGCAACTGCGCGGCGTACGCGGCGGCCAGCCCGACGGGCCCGGCGCCGGCGACATAGACCGTCGAGCCCGTCGTCGTGCCGGCGGTGATCGCGCCGTGATAGCCGGTCGGGAAGATGTCGGACAGCATCGTCAGGTCCAAGATCTTCTCCAGGGCCTGATCGCGGTCGGGGAACTTCAGCAGGTTGAAGTCGGCGTACGGCACCATCACATAGTCCGCCTGCCCGCCGATCCAGCCGCCCATGTCCACGTAGCCGTACGCGGCACCGGGCCTTGCCGGATTGACGTTCAGGCAGATCCCGGTCTTGCCCTCGTTGCACAGCCGACACCGACCGCAGGCGATGTTGAACGGCGTCGAGACGATGTCGCCCTTCTTGACGAAGAGCACGTCCTCCCCGGTCTCGACGACCTCACCGGTGATCTCGTGCCCGAGCGTCTGCCCCACGGGCGCGGTGGTACGCCCGCGCACCATGTGTTGGTCGGAGCCGCAGATGTTGGTGGTGACCAGCTTGAGAATGACCGCGTGTGGGGCCTTCTGTGCGATACCGAAGTGACTCGCGACCTCCTCGGGGATCTCCAGCTTCGGGTAGTCGATCGACTCGACCGCCACCTTCCCGGGACCCTGGTACACGACGACGCGGTTGGAGTCAGCCATGACTCATCCTTTCCTCGGATGACTCCACAATGCGCCGACATCGACGCTCTGGCTACCCCTTGCCGGCGACTGCTCCATCCGCGACATACTCGGCCAGGTGCTGGCCGGTGAGCGTCGAGCCGTCGGCGACGAGCTGCGCCGGCGTACCCTCGAACACCACGCGGCCGCCGTCGTGGCCCGCGCCCGGGCCGATGTCGATGATCCAGTCCGCGTGCGCCATCACCGCCTGGTGGTGCTCGATCACGATCACCGACTTGCCCGAGTCCACCAGGCCGTCCAGCAGCTCCAGCAGTTGCTCGACATCGGCCAGGTGCAGGCCCGTCGTCGGCTCGTCGAGGATCAGCACGTCCCCGCCCTTCTCCCCCATCTGCGTCGCGAGCTTCAGTCGCTGGCGCTCGCCGCCGGACAGCGTGGTGAGCGGCTGCCCGAGGCTGAGATAGCCCAGCCCGACGGCCGCCAACCGTTCCAGGATCTTGTGTGCGGCAGGGGTACGCGCGTCGCCCTCGGCGAAGAATCGCTCCGCCTCCGCGACGGGCATCGCCAACACCTCGCTGATGTCAGAGCCGCCCAGCTTGTAGTCCAGCACCGCCGCCTGGAAGCGCTTGCCCCCGCATTCCTCGCAGGTCGTGGCCACGGTCTCCATGAAGCCCAGCTCGGTGTAGACGACGCCGGCGCCCTTGCACACCGGGCAGGCGCCCTCGGAGTTGGCGCTGAACAGGGCGGGCTTGACGCCGTTGGCCTTCGCGAAGGCCTTGCGGATCGGGTCGAGCAGGCCGGTGTAGGTGGCCGGGTTGCTGCGCCGCGAGCCCTTGATCGCGCCCTGGTCGATCGCGATCACGCCGTCGCGGTTGCCCAGCGATCCGTGGATCAGGGAGCTCTTGCCGGATCCGGCGACCCCGGTGATCACGCACAGCACACCGCGCGGTACGTCGACGTCGACGTCTTGCAGGTTGTGGGTCGTCGCGCCGCGGATCTCCAGCGCACCGGTCGACTCGCGCACCTCGTCCTTCACCCGCGCCCGGTCGTCCAGGTGCCGTCCGGTCAGGGTGTCGCTGGCCCGCAGGTCCTCGACCGTTCCCTCGAAGCAGATCGTGCCGCCGCCCGATCCGGCACCCGGGCCGAGGTCGACGACGTGATCGGCGACGGCGATCGCCTCCGGCTTGTGCTCCACCACGAGCACGGTGTTTCCCTTGTCCCGCAGGCGGATCAGCAGGTCGTTCATCCGCCGGATGTCGTGCGGGTGAAGCCCGATGGTCGGCTCGTCGAAGACATAGGTGATGTCGGTCAGCGAGGAACCGAGGTGCTTGATCATCTTCGTCCGCTGCGCCTCGCCGCCCGACAGCGAACCGGACGAACGATCCAGGCTCAGGTAGCCCAGCCCGATCTCCACGAACGAGTCCAGGCTGTCGCGCAGGGCCTTCAGCAGCGGCGCCACCGATGGGTCGTCGATCCGGCGTACCCACTCGGCGAGATCGCTGATCTGCATCGCGTTCGCGTCGGCGATGCTGACGCCGTCGATCTTGGACGAACGCGCCCCCTCGTTCAGTCGGGTGCCGGCGCACTCCGGGCAGACGTCGAAGGCGATGGCCCGGTCCACGAACGCTCGGATGTGCGGCTGCATCGCCTCGCGATCCTTGCTCAGCATCGACTTCTGGATCCGCGGGATCAGGCCTTCGTAGGTGACGTTGATGCCCTCGACCTTGATCTTGGTCGGCGGCTTGTGCAACAGATCGTTGAGCTGCTTCTTGGTGAACTTCTTGATCGGCTTGTCGGGATCGAAGAAGCCCGCGCCGCGGAAGATCCGGCCGTACCAGCCGTCCATGCTGTAGCCCGGGATCTTCAGCGCGCCATCGTTGAGCGAGAGCTCCTCGTCGTACAGCGCGGTGAGGTCGAAGTCGCTGACCCGGCCGGTGCCCTCGCAGCGCGGGCACATCCCGCCGGTGATCGAGAAGTCCCGGCGCTCCTTGACCTGCTCTCCCCCGCGCTCCGGCGTGACCGCGCCGGCGCCGCTGATCGACGCGACATTGAACGAGTACGCCTGGGGCGAGCCGATGTGTGGCTCGCCCAGCCGGCTGAACAGGATCCGCAACATGGTGCCGGTGTCCGTCACCGTGCCGACGGTCGACCGAGGATTGGCGCCCAGCCGCTCCTGATCGACGATGATCGCGGTGGTCAGGCCCTCCAGCAGGTCCACATCGGGCCGGTCCATCCGTGGCATGAAGCCCTGGACGAACGCGCTGTAGGTCTCGTTGATCATCCGCTGCGACTCGGCGGCGATGGTCGCGAAGACCAGTGAGCTCTTGCCCGACCCGGATACCCCGGTGAACACCGTGAGCCGCCGCTTGGGCAGTTCGACGCTGATGTCGCGCAGATTGTTCTCCCGGGCACCCCGTACCCGGATCGTGTCGTGGTTGTCGGCGATGTGCGGCGTGGTCGACATTGCTCTCCCGTCCCTGACTCGGCCGCGCTCGACTCTAGTCGACCGTCAACGGTCCCGGCGCTGGTTGCCGCGGGTGAGGTTCGTCGCCGACCGCGGCCTGGGCCTGCCACAGCTCGCGCTTCAACTGCTCGCGGATCTCGCCGTAGGCGGGGTCGTGGTACACGTTGTGCAGCTCGTCCGGGTCGTTCGCCAGGTCGTAGAGCTCCCATTCGGGCGGGTAGGTGTAGGGGCCGGAGCCCGGGACCCCCAGGCCGTCGTTGTAGAAGTAGATGATCTTGTAGCGTTCCGTGCGCAGGCCATAGTGCGCCAGGACGTGATGGTCGGAGGAGTCGTTCTCCCAGTACCGGTAGTACAGGCCGTCGCGGGCCGGCTCCGGCGTACCTGGCGCGAGATCGCGCCAGAAGCTTCTCCCCTGCATCCGCGGATCCGGCTGGACCCCGGCCGCCTCCAGCAGGGTCCGGGCGAAGTCGACATTGGCGACCATCTCGCCCGATTCGGTGCCCGCCGCGATCGCCCTGGGGTAGCTGATCAGGAACGGCATCCGCAGCGACTCCTCGTACATGAATCGCTTGTCGAACCAGCCGTGCTCGCCGATGAAGTAGCCCTGGTCGGAGGTGTAGATCACGATCGTGTCGTCGAACTGGTCGCGGTCGTCGAGCCAGTCGATCAGCCGGCCTACGTTGTCGTCGACGGATGCGATCACCGCCAGGTAGTCCTCCATGAACCGCTGGTACTTCCACGCCGCCAGATCGGAATAGCTCAGCCCCTCCGGCGGATCGATCTTGAGATCGTCGCGGCGCAGGTAGTCGGCGACCCGCATCGTCGCATGGTGGGCGGCAACGCTCCTGGTGTCGTAGTCGTCATCGAAGGTGTCCGGCAGCGGAATCGGGTCGGCATACATCCCGGCGTGCTTCGCGTCCGGCTCCCAGGGACTGTGCGGCGCCTTGTGATGAACGAGCAGGCACCACGGTTCGTCGGGAGCCTGGCTGTCGAGCCACCCGATGCCGAGATCGGTGATCACGTCGGTCACATATCCGGTCTCGGTGCGTTCGCCCGCCGCGGTGCGGAACCGCGGGTCGACGTACTCCCCCTGGCCGAGCAAGACGTCCCAGTAGTCGAAGCCCTGTGGGTCATGCGCCTCGCCGTGCCCCAGATGCCACTTGCCGACGAGCCCGGTGCGATATCCGTCCTCCTTCAGCCGGGAGACGAAGGTCGGCTGCGACGCGTCCATCGGTATCGCGAGCGTCAGCACCCCGTTCACGTGGCTGTAGGTGCCGGTCAGGATGCTCGCCCGGCTCGGGGCGCAGATGGCGTTGGTGCAGAAGCAGGAGTCCAACCGGGCACCCCGGCGAGCGATCTCGTCGATCCGGGGAGTGGCATTCACCACCGATCCGTACGCCCCGATCGCGCGAGCGGCATGATCGTCGCTCATGATCAACAAGATGTTCGGTCGGGTACGCATCAGGGCCCTCTCCGTGGTCACTCCTTCACTGCACCCGACAGCATGCCCGAGATGAATCGGCGCTGCAGGAACACGTAGACCACGAGCACGGGCAGGGCGACGAGAACGGCGGCGGCGGCGGTGACGCCCGGATCGCCGGTCCGGATGTTGCCGGCGAAGAACGACAGGGCCAGCGGCGCGGTCTGCACCGCCTGGTTCGTCGGCACCATGACCAGCGCCAGGAGGAACTCGTTCCAACTGAACAAGAAGATCAACGTGGCGAGCGTCCCGACGGCGGGACTGACCACGGGAAGCAGAACGTGGCGCAGTCCCTGCAGGCGGCTCGCACCGTCCAGGGCGGCGGACTCGGAGAGGCTGGGTGGGATGTCGGCGAACGCCGTGCGCATCCAGAAGGTGCCGAAGGCGAGTTGCAGACCGAGTTGCGGGAGGATCAGGGCGAGATAGCTGTTGGTCAGCCCCAGGCCGCGCAGTTGGTAGTAAAGAGGCACGATCATCGCCTCGACCGGCATCACCAGACCCAGCAACAACAGGCCCATGATCAGCCGCCCGAACGGCACCCGCATCATCGCCAACGGGTACGCCGCGAGCGCCGACAGCACGACCGTGCCGCAGACGACCACCGCCGAGACGATGGCCGAGGACACCAGCGCCTGATCGAAGTGGCCACCGGTCCATGCCCGCGCGAAGTTGTCGAGGGTGAAGCTGCTGGGCAGCGACATGCCGGTCGGCCGGCGGCCGGGCTCGCTGACGGCGAGCGCCAGGATCGAGAAGAACGGGTACAGCGCGACGATCGAGGCGAGGATCAACAAGGCATGGGTGATGCCGACTGCGGCGGGACGTTCCTTCATGATCGTCGCTCCCTCAGCGTCCACAGCACGATCCCGGTGACGGCCAGGATCAGGATGGTCAGCAGCACGCTGATCGCCGCGGCATAGCCGACCTCGCGGGTGAGGAACGCGCCCTGGTAGATGTACACCGACGGAACCGCCGTGGACGATCCCGGACCGCCGGCGGTGGTGTTCCAGACGATGTCGAAATTGCGCAGGGCGAAGGTGACGGTGAGCACGAGCGCGACCTGGATCTCCCCGCGCAGGGCGGGCAGGGTGACGGTCAGGAATTCGCGGACCGCACCGGCGCCGTCGAGCCGCGCCGACTCGTAGAGTTCCCGAGGAATCTTCTGCGCACCCGCCAGGAACAAGACCATGCACAATCCGTAGGTCATCCAGGCGCCGATCATGCCGACCGAGGGCAGCGCGAGGTCGAAGTCGCCCAGCCAGGCCCGGGTGAGTCCGCCCAGGCCGATCGCCCGCAGGCCGGCATTGAGCGGCCCGTCGATGTCGTAGATCCAGCGCCATGCGACCGCGATCACCACGGTGGCGAGGATCTGCGGAAGGAAGAGCACGGCGCGGAAGAAGGTCAGCCCATACACCCGCACCCGCGAAAGGAGTCCGGTGAGGACCAGCCCGATGGCCGTCGGCAACAGCGCGTAGAAGCCGATGAACGCGAACGAATGGCCCAGGGCCCCGGTGATCCGCCGGTCACCGAACGCGCGCAGGTAGTTGTCGGGGCCCGCCCAGCGCCCGGCCGTCAGCCCGTTCCAGTCGAACAGGCTGAGCCACGCCGTCTGGGCGATCGGCCAGAGCACGAAGATCGCATAGACGATCAGCCCCGGCGCCAGGAACCAGTACGCCGAGAAGTCACCCAGACTCCGCCGCCGCCGGCGGCCGGGCCTCCCGGCCGCCGGGGCAGACCTCGGTGCCGGGTCAGTCACGATGCTGGTCATCTGCCGGTGGCGCGCTGTTCCTGGAAGTCGGTCCAGTCGGCCTGCACCGCATTGACGTACTCCTGTGGCGTGATCCGGCCGGCCAGCAACTCCTGCAGTCGGGAGCCTGCCGTGTCGGCCATGGTCGGGGTCGCCCAGTCCACGAAGAAGGTCGCCCCGCCGCCGGCGCGGATCTCCCCCGCCGCGGTCATGGCATCGGCGAACAGTTGATTCGGCGCGGTGACGCCATCCGCGGCAACCGGAATGCGGTTCAGGTCCGCGAGCTGCTGGGCGAAGCTCGGATCGTTCAGCATGGCCACGAAGGCGACGGCCGCCGGCAGCTTCTGCGTACCCGCATTGATGTGCCAGCCCAGCCCCAGCGAGCCCGGCCCCGTCCGCTCGCCGCCGGCGCCGACCGGCGGCGCGACGAAGCCGAAGCCGTCGCCGCCTCCGACCTCGGCCAGCGCATTCGCATTCCACGATCCACCGATCAGGAACACGCCCTCCCCCGCCGAGAACTTCGCCACCGCGTCGTCGGGGCTGATGCCGTCATAGCCCTCGACGACGTAGCCCTGCTCGACCCACTGCCGCATGATGGATGCCGTCTCGAGATTCGCCGGGTTCGCATAGTTCTCCCCGCTTCCGGTGATCCAGGCGCGGGTCGCGTCGGGCGCCTGGAACGCCGACTGCACGACCGAGAAGACCTGGTTCGCCGGGTACTTGCTCGAGTTGCCGAGCATCAGCGGCACCTTGCCCGCGGCCTTGGCGGCAGCGAGCGCCTGCTGGAACTCCTCGAAGGTCTTGGGCGGGGTGGTGATGCCGAGCTTCTCCAGCTCGCTGCGGTTGTAGAAGACGCCGACGAACTCGTCGACCGGCGATACGCCGTAGAGGGCGCCCTCGCCGAACGCGGCGCCCCCCTCGGTCCAGCGGAACTGCTCCAGCGTGGCCGCGCCGAACTGTTCCTCCCAGCCGTAGGCCGCCGCCACATCATCGAGATTGCGGATCAGGCCGGCCTCGACGAGAGCGCCGTCGACGGCGTAGCCCTGGTTGCCCTGCACCACATCGGGCGCGCCTTCGCTGCTCACCACGTTGACGACCGTCTTCATCAGGTCGTCGAAGCCCTTCACGGTGATCCGGACGTCCACGTTCGGATAGCGCTCCTCGTAGAGCGGCTCGAGCGCCGCGAGGGTCCCCTCCTCACCGGAGTCGGCGAGGACATCGAGCGTGGTCTCGCCGAGCGCCGCGACCTCCTCGACGGTCACGGGCGCGGTGATCGCCGGGCCTCCCTCCTGCGGTGCGGACGGGCCGGAGGCGCCGGGCACGCAGGCGGACAGCAGCAGGGTGGCCCCACTGGCCACGATGAGTGCCGCGCGGGGCAGTCGGTGCTTCATTGCTCCTCCAGGGCTTACGGGTGTCAACTCTGACAAACCAATTAGACCAGATGATTCGCTCCTGCGCCATAGATGGCGCGAAGCGTTCATTGGTACGCTGCCCCCATGGCTCCCCGTGCACCGGCCCGAGCGGACGGCGGCTCCGAGGCGCGCGACCTGACGCGCGGCCGGCCGGCGGCCGAGGCGGTCTACCGCCAGCTCCTCGGTGATCTGAACCGCGGCGTCTACGGACCCGGCTCCCGGTTGCCGGCCGAGCGCGAGCTCGCCAACCGCCTCGAGACCTCGCGCTCGACGCTTCGCCTCGCCCTCAATCGGCTGGCCCGCGAGGAGCGCGTTGCCTCCACCGGGCAGCGTGGCTGGCACGTGTCCGGCGAGCGGATCGGTGAGCCGCCCAGCATCCTGCAGAGCTTCACCGAGATGGCGACGGCTCGCGGCCTCACCGCGCACTCGCGGATCCTCCTCCAGGAAATGCGACCGTGCAGCTACGACGAATCGCTCCGCCTCGGGGTCGCCCCCGCGACGCCGGTGGTCGAGATCCGGCGGCTCCGGTTCCTCGGCCCCTCCCCCGTGTGCGTCGATCGCAGCGTCGTGCACCTGACAGAGCCCGGTGCCCTGGCCGAGCTCGATCTTGTCGACCGGTCGCTGTATGCCGCGCTCGCGGACCTCGCCGGCGTCGAGATCACTCGCAGCTCCTACGCCGTGGAGGCCCGCGCGGCCGACGAGGAGCTGGCCGGACAGCTAGGGATCGATCTGGGCAGCCCGGTCCTCGTCGGGACCGAGACCGCCTATGACGACCGGGGTCGCCCGATCATCCTGGGCGAGGTGAAGTACCGCGGCGATGCGTACCGTTTCAAGGCCGATCTCTTCCGCCCGGTGAGCTGACGGCCCGTCCGGGCGCCAAGGATCGTGTGGCAGACCGTATGGACTAACTGGTATCTTCTCGGCGACGGGTTCGATCGACGACGACGGGACTGCCGATGACAGACGCTGCACGCCGCATCCGGATCGGGGTGATCGGTGCCGGGACCATCTCGCAATCGGTGCACTTCGCGAGCCTGCGACGCGCCGGATTCGAGGTGGCGGCGGTGTGTGATGCCTCCCCCAGCCGCGCCGCCGAGGTGGCTGCCCTGCTCGGCACGCGCGGGTTCACCGACCCCGCCGAGGTGTTGGGGTCCGACGTGGACGCCGTGCTGATCGCCACTCCCGGATCGCATGCCCAACTGGCCGCGGCGGCCATCCGGGCCGGGAAGCACGTGTTGGCCGAGAAGCCGCTTGCCTTCACTGTCGGTGAGGTCGACGAACTGGAACGGCTCGCAGCCGAGCAGCGGGTGGTCACCCAGGTCGGCTACATGAAGATGTTCGATCCCTTGGTGGAGACGGCGGCCGCGGAACTCGCCGAGTACCGCGACACGCGCCTGGTGCGGATCACCGTCTCCCACCCCGCCGATGATCCGCAGGTCTCACACCTGCGGATGGGCCCGGCTCCGCACGATGCCGACCCGGAAAGCATCCGCCCGTTCGTGGACTACGACTCGGCGCGGGCGCGGGAGGCGCTGCCCGGGGCCAGCGAGCCGCTGACCCGCTACTACGCCGACGTCCTGAACGGATCGATCATCCACGAGTTCAGCCTGTTGCGGGCGCTCGGCCTGCCCCTGCCGACGCGCTGGTCGGCCGAGCTGCTCGGTCCGCTCGGCGCCGCGGAGCCACCGTCGCTGCTCGCCCACGCCCGCGTCGGCGACACGGCGTACCTGCTGAACTGGAACTGGCTGCCCGATCACCCGGAGTACCACGAGGAGCTGGCGGTGCTGGCGGCCAACGGTCGGCTGGAGTTCAGCCTCGCCAAGCCGTACCTGCTGGAGGCTCGCAGCCGGCTGCGCAGCCAGCGTCACGAGGGCGAGCTGCGCCGGGACACGACCTACACCAGCGGCCACGAGACCGGATTCCTGCGCCAGCTCGACGCCTTTGCCGCGGCGATCCGCACGGATCGACCCAATGCCGCCGGCTTGGCCGGGGTCAAGACCGACATCCGGCAGTTGCAGCTCCTCGCCCGAGCCGTCGCGGAGAACCTCGGCGAGTCGATCCGAACCGAAGATGAGAGCCGAATCGAGGACGAGAGCCGAATCGAGGATGAGCGATGATCCGGCTGGCCAATGCCCCCGTCTCCTACGGCGTGTTCGGTGATCTTGATGTCGACGGCGTCGTGACCACCGCCGAGCTGCTGGACACCATGGCCCGCTCGGGCTACGCGGGATCCGAGCTCGGGCCACCCGGATTCTTCGGAGATCCCGACGGCGTCGCCCGGGTCTTCGCAGACGCGGGCCTGACCCCGGTCGGGGCCTACGTTCCGCTGCACACGCAGGATCCCGACGCACTGGAGCGCGACCTGGCCCGGATGGAGCAGACCTTCGCCGAGCTGGAGCGGACGAACCCGGACGGCCTGGCCATCCTCGCCGACGAGGGCTCGGACGATCTCCTGCGCCGGCCCCGCAAGGATCCCGCGCAGAGCCTTGCCGGCGACGACTGGGCCCGACTGGTCCGCGTCCTGTCCGATGCTGCGACGCGCGCCCGGGATCGCGGCCTGACGCCGAGCGTCCACCCGCACATCGCCACCTTCGTCGAGCTGCCCGACGAGGTCGACCGCCTGCTCGACGCCACGGACCTGTCGCTCACCTTCGACATCGGGCACCTGGTGCTCGCCGGCGGAGACGGCATCGCCTTGTACCGGCGCTGGCGCGAGCGGATCAACCACGTCCACATCAAGGATGTCCACATCGACGTGCTCGAGACCGCCCGCGCCGAGCGGCGTACCGATTTCGACGAGTGGTGGTCCGGTGTCTCGACGACCCTCGGGCGCGGAGACTCGCGGCTGGACGAGTTCGCCGAGGCGCTGCTGGACACCGGGTACGACGGCTGGGTGGTGGTCGAGCAGGACCGAGCGCCGTTGACCGCGGCGGACTACCCGGCGGTGGTGGCCGACCAGGCGGCGAATCTGCGTTGGCTGGAAGATCATCTCGGCCCCGCGCTGGCGCGGAAGGACCGGTGAGATCGATGCCGCAGATCCAGATCGGTCCCGACGCCGCCGCGGTCGGCGCGGCCGTTGCCGGCCGGATCGTCGACGACCTGACAACGGCCCTGCGCGGCGGTCGGAGATTCGTGCTCGGCTGCCCCGGCGGTCGGACACCGGTCAGCACCTATCACGCCCTGGCCGCGCTGGCCGCCGCGCGCGAGCTGGACCTGTCCGGCCTCGTGATCGCGATGATGGACGACTACGTCGTGCCCGATGGGACAAGCTGGCGCAATGTGGACGGCGACGCGCACTACTCGTGCCGGCGGTTCGCCCGGGTGGAGATCCAGGGCGTACTCAATCGAGTGCTGCCCACGGATCGCTGGGTGCGCGACGAGCATGTCTGGTTCCCCGATCCCAAGGACCCCGCAGCCTACGAGGAGCGCATCGCGGATGCGGGTGGCATCGACTGCTTCCTGCTGGCCAGCGGCGCCGGCGACGGGCACGTCGCGTTCAATCCCCCGGGCTCACCGGTCGACTCGCTCACCCGGATCGTGCGGCTCGGCGAGCAGACGCGGCGCGACAACCTGGCCACATTTCCCGGTTTCGGCGGCCTGGACGACGTGCCGACGCACGGCGTCACGATCGGCATCGGCACGATCGTGCGGCATTCCGCGAGCGCCCCGATGATCCTCCTCGGTGCCGACAAGCGACACGCCTACACCCGGCTGACCACCGGGGAGGGCTACGACCCCGAATGGCCGGCCACCGTCTATCGGCTGGTCCCGCCGGCCATGCTGTACGCCGACCGCGCCGCCGCAGGCGAATCCCCGGACCGCGAGCAGCGATGACGGCGACCGTGTTGTCGCTCGATGTCGGCGGCACCAAGACGCTGGCGGCCGGCGTCGCCGCGGACGGTCGGGTCGTTCGCGAGTGGACCGAGGCGACCGGGCCGGGCGCGGCCGACGGCGATCAGGTCGCCTGGGTGATCGACTTCGCGGCCCGGGCCGCCGCGGATCTCGGCCGGCTCGGCCACCCCCCGCTCTGCGTTGCGGCCGGATTCCCGGAATATGTCGTCGACGGGCGTCTCACCTCCCACGAGGTGCTGGACTGGGCGGTCCAGCCCCACGACGCCTACCTCGCCCGCGATCCCGGGGCGGCTGAGCGGCCGCTGGTGATCGATTCCGATGTCCGACTCGGGGCGCTGGGTGAGGCCCGCTTCGGGGCCGGTGCCGGATTCGCATCGTTCCTCTACGTGTCGCTAGGCACCGGATTGTCCTCGGCCCTGGTCATCGACGACCGGATCTGGGCCGGTGCCCGCGGCGAGGCAATCGGCTTCGGCGAGTTTCCCCTGGCCGTACCCGCGGATTCCGCGGACCGGGCCACCCTGGAGACCTATTCCTCGGGGAGCGCCGTGCAGGCCCGCTACGCCGAACGGACCGGTCGCCGCGCCGACGGGCGCGCGATCGCCGCCGCCGCCCGCGCCGGTGACGCGGCGGCGCTCGACGTGCTGAGCAGCGCCGGGACGGCGCTCGGCGAAGGGATCGCGGCGCTGGTTGCCGTGTTGGACCCGCACGCGGTGGTCCTCGGCGGCGGGCTCGGGACCGCCGACACCCCGCTGCGTACCGCCGCGACCGAGGCCTACCTGCGGCGGTCCGGACGCCGCACCGGGGCAGCCGCCCTGGTCCCCGCCCGCTGCGGACATCGCTCGGGCATGCTCGGCGGGGCGGTCGCGGCGTTCCGGGCGATCGGGCAGGACCTTCGTGGCGCCGCTGCGGGACCGCCGCCCGCTACTGACCGATGACCTTGTCGATGCTCATCTGCAATACGATCCGATCGGCCGCATCCGGGGGCGGCGTGGTGCTGGGATTGCCGTACCGGTTCTGCAGCTCGACGTAGTAGGCGCCGGTGGGGTCGGGATCGACCCCGACCAGCCGCCCGCGTACCTCGATGTAGGAGAACGGGTTGTCGGGATCGAGCAGCATCAGCGACATCGCCGGGTTGGCCTGCAGATTGCGGTACTTCGCCCGGCCGGGGATGTGGGTGAACCTGATCGTGTCCCCGCCGTCCCAGCCGAACCACATCGGGTTCACCTGCGGGGTGCCGTCGGGGCGCGTCGTCCCGAGCGAGGCATAGATCGGCTGTTCCAGCAGTCGCCGCTGGTGGTCTGTCAGTTCGGTTGCCATGGTCGAGAATCTGCCACATGGGCCCGCCCGGCGATGCGGTGATTCCCGTCGGGCCGAATCCCGACGCGATCATGAAGTCGGTCGCGGTTCAGCGCACGTCGATCATCATCTTGTTGATCCAGCGCGACAGCAGGGCGACCAGCACCCCGACCGCGATCGACGCGCCGCCGATGATCAGGAAATACGGTCGCTCGCTCGACTCGGTGTAGAAGCCGCCGAGCGCACCCGCACCGGCCGAGCCGACCGCGATGGACAAGAAGAACAGCGCGATCATCTGGGTGTGGAATGCCCGCGGGGCGAGCTTGGTGGCGAGCGACTGGCCGACCGGTGACAGACACAGCTCGGCGAAGGTGAACAGCAACAGGATCAGCACGATCGCATACAGCGGGGTGCTGTTGGGGCCGCCGCCGGACCACGGGAGAAAGGCCAGGAAGGCCACGCCCATGATCACGGTTCCCAGGGCGAACTTCATCGGGGCGGACGGCTGGCGGCTGCCGAGCCTGGTCCACAGCGTCGCGAACACACCGGCGAAGATGATCACGAACAATGGGTTGATCGAATTGACCAGCGACGGGGGAAGCTCGACCCCGAACAGGTTGCGGTCAAGGCGCTGGTCGGCATAGATCGCGACCACGCCGAACTGTTGCTGGAACAGCGACCAGAACACCGCGCTGGCGATGAACATCGGAACGAACGCAATCACCCGGCTACGCTCGGTCGAGGTGATCTCGGAGCTGGTCAGGATCACGGCGAACATCACCACCGCGGCCACCAGGGTCAGGCCGACAACGATGGCCGAGAGTCGCTCGGCGCGGAGCACCCCGGTCGCGGCGAGGACCGCGATCAGTGCGATTGCCCCGACCAGGATGATCAACAGGCGCGCCCGCTGCGCGGCGGGCAGCGGATTCGGCGCGGGCCGGCCGACGACGCTGATCGTGCGGCGCCGCATCAGCAGGTACTGCACCAGCCCGACCGCCATACCGATCGCGGCCAGCCCGAAGCCCCAGTGGAAGCCCCGCCAGCCCCACAGCGCGCTGGTCAGCAACGGACCGATCAGCGCGCCGAGGTTCACGCCCATGTAGTAGATCGAGAACGCCGCATCGCGCGTGGTGTCACCAGGGGCGTACATGTCCCCGAGCACCGAGCTGGTCGTCGTCTTCAGGGTGCCGGAGCCGAGCGCGATCGCGACCAGGCCGACCCCGAGACCGGCGACACCGGGCAGCACGGCCAGGGAGATGTGACCGATCATGATCACCACGCAGGCGGTGAGCACCGCGCGCTCGGCGCCGATCAGGCGGTCCGCCACCCAGGCGCCGACGATCGAGGACAGGTAGACCAGGCCGCCGTAGGCACCGACGATCGAGGTGGCCGCCGCTTCCGGCAGCCCCAGGCCGCCCTCGCTCACCGAGTAGTAGATGTAGAACGCGAGGATCGCCTGCATACCGTAGAAGCTGAACCGCTCCCACATCTCCACGCCGGCCAGGTTGGCCAGCCCCCACGGATGTCCGAAGAAGGTGCGCTCCGCGGCGGGGACCACGGTGCGGGAATCCGCGGCTGCGTCGGTCGGGTTCGTCGGGGGGCGAGATGACATGGCTCCACTCCTACTCCCGCGGTCGTGGCGGGCACAAGTCGCGGGCCGCCGCGCGCCGGGCGCGGAAAACCGTTCGACCGCCACGCGTGCTGGGCCTACGGTGGCCCCATGTCGACCTGTGCCCTCGCTGTCGGAGTTGCCGTGCGTCTGCGCCGCCGCTGACGGCGGAGTGTTCGGTGCCGCGCGCCGCGCGGCGTACCTGTTGATCGCGTTCCGCCGTCCTCCGGTCCCTGGCCGGGCGGCGATCTTGTGCTGCCCGGCTGTCCGAATCGACAGCGGAGCACCACCCATGGCACGCAAGAATCCGTCATCTCGCTCGACCCGGCCCAGGCGCGCCGGATCCGCGGGCGGCCCACACGAACTCGGCCAGAACCTTCTCATCGACCGCGCGGTCATCGGTCGGATGGTCGAGCTGGTGGCACCGACCGACGGCCCGATCACCGAGATCGGCCCGGGCGACGGCGCCCTGACCGCACCACTCGCGCGTCTCGGCCGCCCACTCACCGCCGTCGAGATCGACGACCGGTACGCGAGGAGGCTGCGGTCCCGGCTGCCCGGGGTTCGCGTGATCACCGGGGACTTCCTCGACCACCGGCTCGCGCCGGGGCCGCAGGTGCTGGTCGGCAACCTGCCGTTCCACCAGACCACGGCGATGCTGCGTCGGGTGCTGCAGGCACCCGGTTGGACCCGGGCGGTCCTGCTCCTGCAGTGGGAGGTCGCGCGCCGGCGAGCGGGCATCGGCGGATCCACCCTGATGACGGCGCAATGGCTGCCCTGGTTCGACTTCCGGCTGGATCGCCGGGTGCCGTCGCGCGCGTTCGAACCGCGCCCGGGCGTCGACGGAGCCATCCTGATCATCGAGCGGCGCAGTCCGCCGCTGTTGCCGGCGGGTGAGCGAGGCGCCTATCGCGAGCTGGTGCGGCGGGTGTTCACCGGACCCGGCGCCCGCCTGCCCGCCATCCTGCGACGGGCCGGCTGCTTCTCCTCCACCCGCGCCGCGGCCGGTTGGCTCGGCCGGTCCGGGATCGCCGACAGCGCACTGCCTCGCGACCTGACCGTCGAGGACTGGGTCGCGCTGTACCGCCGGACGTGACGATCAACCCCCGAAACGTCAACCCCGAACGGCGAACTCGAAACGGTACGAATTATCGCTGGCATACGCGGCTCACGAAGCGCAGACTCGTGACATGCAGTGGTGGCAGTTCGGCGTGCTCGTGGCATGCGGTATCGCGGTCGGCGGTATCGCGGTGGCGGTCGTGGCCGGTGCGCTGGGGGCGCGCAGGCGGCGCGCGGCCCCGCAGCCGATGTTGGACCCGCGGGATGTGAGTGAACTGAGCGAGCGGTTCGCGGCCATTGCCGCCGATCACGCGCCCGTCCGGGCCGCGGCGATCGACGCGCGGCTGCGGGTCCTGCGGAGCCGCCGCGTACCGGTTCGCGCCGTGCTGCCGGCCCAGCGTGCCGGCACCGCGCGGGTCCGCTTCGCCGACGGCACGGTGGTGCTCGTCGGCGCGACCTGCCGCCGAGACCTGTTCAGCTTGGCCTGCGGGGTCGACCGCGATGTCAGTCTCGCCTCGTGGCGCAGCGCCCCCGACCGCACCACCGTGCACTTCGTCTGGCGCGCCGGCGGCTCCGCCGATGTGATCGCCCTCGGGCTGGACCAGGCCGACTGAGCGCGAGGCGAGGTTCGCCGCCGCGGATCCGGCGGCGTACCATGGTCGCCAGCACAGGGTTCTGGGCGTGTCGGATGGGTGGGACGGCACGCCGCTGATCGAACCCGGAGGCATCAGTGTCCCAGTCCACCGCCCCGACCGGCCTCATCGCGGGCTATCGGGAACTCTTCGGCCAGTCGGGCTGGCCGTTCGTGGTGATCGCCGCGATCGCGCGCCTGCCCCTGGCCATGGCCCAACTCGGCACCCTGCTGCTGGTCGCCGGCGCGACGGGCTCCTACGGCGCGGGGGGCGTGAGCGCCGGCGTGCTCGCGGTCTGCAACGCCGTCGTGGCGCCGCTGATCGGTGCGCTCACCGATCGGATCGGCCAGCGCTGGGTGCTCCTGATCAGTTCGGTCGCGGCGGCCGCGGCGCTGCTCGGGCTGGTCGCCGGCGCCGCTGCCGGGCTGCCGTGGCCCGCGCTGGCCGCGCTGGCGGGTCTGTCGGGCATCGCGCTCCCCCAGGTCGGCTCGCTCGCCAGGGTGCGCTGGCCGCTGATGATCAACGCTGCGACTCCGGCCGCCGGCGAGCGCCGACGCCGACTGGAGACCGCGTTCTCCTACGAGGGCACGGCCGACGAAGCATCGTTCATGCTGGGGCCGGCCCTGGTCGGACTGGGTGCTGCGCTGATCTCGCCGGCGGGAGCCCTGGTCGCCGCGGCAGTCATGATCATCGTGTTCGGTTCGGCCTTCGCGCTCCATCCGAGCGCCGCGCTCACCCGGCCCGAGGCCCACGCCCCGGCGACCACCCCGGGCGGCCCGGTGCTGACCCGGGCCCTGGCGCTGCTGCTGGTCGCGATGCTGCTGATGGGAACGATCTTCGGTTCGGTACAGACCGGCAACTCGGTGCTCGCCACGCAGGCCGGCCAACCCGGACTGGCCGGCGGGCTGCACGCACTGCTCGGTGTCGGCAGCGTGATCGCCGGCTTCTCGCTGCCGGCTCTCCCCCCGCGATTCGGGCTGGTCGGGCGCTATCTCGCGTTCGCCGCCGCCATGGTCGTCCTGACGTTGCCGTTGCTCGTCGTCGGATCGATCGACCAACTGCCCGTGCTGCTCGTCCTCCTCGGCCTGACGGTGGCGCCGTACATGATCACTGTGTTCACGCTCGCCGAACGGGTCGCGGACCGCCGGCGGCTCGGCACCGTGATGACGGTGCTCGCCGGCACCATCGGTCTCGGGTACGCCATCGGCTCCACCGCGGCCGGACAGTTGGCCGATCTCGGCGGTCACCGGCTGGCCTACGCCGTCACCTGCGCCGGGGCCGCCTGTGCGCTCGTGCTGGCGGTGTTCGGCCGGCGCCTGCTCGACGCCCGCCTGGCCACTCGCCCGGCGGCCGCAACCGCGTCGGTGGCGCCGCTCACGCCCGGGGGGTGACCTCCCCGGCGCGGTCGGCGATACTGCGCCCATGGGAAGCCCGGGAGGCGGCGCCGCGGACCGGCCGCGCCGGATCGCGATCGTCGGCGCCGGACCGTCCGGGATCTATGCCGCCGAGGCGCTGGCCCAGCAGGCCGAGACGCCCGTCGAGGTGACGGTCCTGGACCGACTGCCGACCCCGTTCGGGCTGGTCCGCTACGGCGTCGCCCCCGACCATCCGAGCATCCGCTCGATCCGCAACACCCTGGAACGCACGCTTGACTCCCCGGCGGTCAGCTTCGTCGGCAACGTGGAGATCGGCCGCGACCTGACCATCGACGAGCTGCGCCGCCACGTCGATGCCGTGATCTATGCCTACGGCGCCGCCACCAGTCGGCTGCTGGACATCCCCGGTCATGAGCTGCCCGGTGCGATCGGCGCGGCCGATCTGGTGGCCTGGTACTGCGGGCACCCCGACGTGCATCCCGGGGAGGCGTCCGCGACCGATCGGGCGAGCCTGCCCAGCCTGGTGGAGACCACCCGCCGCGCGGTGATCATCGGTGCCGGCAATGTGGCGCTCGACGTCGCCCGGATCCTGATCAAGGACGGGGCGGATCTCACCACCACCGACATGGCCGACCCCGTGCTCGCCTCACTGGCCCGCAAGGACGTCGAGGAGGTGCACCTGGTGCACCGGCGCGGCCCCGGCGAGACCTCGTTCACGACCAAGGAGGTACGCGAGCTCGGCGGCCTGCCCGACGTCGAGATCGCCTTCCATCCCGACCCGCTCGACCTGCCGGCGGTCCTCGATCGGGTACGCGCGTCGGACAAGGTCGCCGCCCGCAATGTCACCGAGTTCCTCGCCTGGCAGGCCAAGCGCCCGGGCGCCGCCCGCAAGCGGGTGCACCTGCACTTCTGGACCGTCCCGGTCGCGCTGCTCGGTTCCGATCGCGTGACGGGGGTACGCCTGGCCACCGCCCCGCCGGGCGGCGTACCCGCCGAGCACGAGGTGGCCGCGGACCTGTTCGTGACCTCGATCGGCTATCTCGGCCAACCGCTGCCGGGCGTACCGTTCGACGACGAGACCGGCCGGGTGCCCCAGGTCGACGGGCGGGTGCTGCGCGACGGCGCCTTCTCCCCCGGCGAGTACGTCGCCGGCTGGATCAAGCGCGGGCCCACCGGCGTGATCGGCACCAACAAGCACGACGCCGTGGAGACCGTCGGTGCGCTGCTGCACGACCTCGCCGAGGACGACCCGCCCGCGCCGCCCGATCCCCGCCCGCTGACCGCGCTGCTGGCCGACAAGGGCCTGCACCCGCTGGACATGGCGGCCTGGCACCGGATCGATGCCACGGAGGCCGCGCTCGGCCAGGCCCAGGGCCGCGACCGGGCGACCATCGCCGCCCGCGCCGACTTGATTGCCGCCGCGGACGAGGACGCGCCGCCCGGCTGAGTGGCCCTCGGGGCCGCAATGTGATGGGCTGTGAGCCGGAGCCGAGCACGCTCGACGCCACTGCCGCCCCCGTCCGATCGCGAACCAGGAGCCCCACCGGCCGCCATGACTACCACCATCCAGCACGTCGTCTTTCCCCAGGACAACGACCCGGACATCCTTCCCCTCTATGCCGATCCGGAGACCTGGACCCGCATCGGTCCCCAGGACGTCCGCGTGTCCGCCCTGGCCCACATGGACAACGTGTTGTCGCGGAGCAGCGCGCGGGTGCCGGCCGGGCGACGGGTGTCGTATGCCAGCTACTTCAATGCCTTTCCCGCGGCGTACTGGCAGCGCTGGACCACGATCGACAAGATCACGCTGGGGGTGACGACCTCCGGCGACGGCACCGTGCTGGTCTACCGCTCCAACGCCGCCGGCAACGCCCAACGCGTCGACTCCGCGATGGTCTCCGGCGAGCAGACCTCGGAGTTCGAGCTGGCGGTCACCAACTTCGGCGACGGCGGCTGGTACTGGTTCGAGATCGTCGCGAACGACGACGACGTGATCCTGCGCGGCGGCGAGTGGACCACCGAGCGGGAGCCCCGGGTCGGCGGCAACGTCTCGCTCGGGATGACCACGGTCAACAAGCCCGACTACGCGGTACGCACGCTCGGCACGCTCGCGGCCGAGAAGGATCTGCGGCGCGAGATCGACAAGGTCTACGTCGTTGACCAGGGCACCAAGCTCGTCTCCGACGAGCCCGGCTTCGCCGAGGTCGCTGCCGATCTCGGCGACCAGCTCGGCCTGATCCGCCAGGACAACATCGGCGGTTCCGGCGGCTTCTCCCGCGGGATGGCCGAGACGATCAAGGCCGGCACCAGCGACTTCGTGATGCTGCTCGACGACGATGTCCAGGTCGAGCCGGAGGGCATCTTCCGGGCCCTGCAGTTCGCGCGGTACGCCCGCACGCCGACGATCGTCGGCGGCCACATGTTCGACCTGTTCGACAAGCCGGTGCTGCACGCGTTCGCCGAGGTCGTCGACATGAAGTACTTCTTGTGGCGGCCGCTGTTCGACGAGCAGATTCGGCACGACTTCCGCAAGACCAACCTGCGCCAGACGCCGTGGATGCACGCGCGGATGGACGCCGACTACAACGGCTGGTGGATGTGCCTGATCCCGGTCGAGGTGGTCAAGGACATCGGCTTGTCGCTGCCCGCCTTCATCAAGTGGGACGACTCGGAGTACGGGCTGCGGGCGCGCGAGGCCGGCTACCGCACCGTCTCGCTGCCCGGCGCCGCGCTGTGGCACGTGTCGTGGGTGGACAAGGACGACTCCCAGGACTGGCAGGCGTACTTCCATGCGCGCAACCGGATCGTCGCGGCGCTGCTGCACTCGCCGTTCAAGCACGGCGGGCGGCTGATGTCGAACAGCCGGCGGATCGATCTCAAGCACCTGCTGTCCATGCAGTACTACGCGGTCGCCGCCCGGCATCGGGCGCTGCGCGACATCTTGTCCGGGCCGGCGCACATGCACCCGACCCAGCGCGAGCGGCTGCCGGAGCTGCAGGCCGCGAAGGCCGACTTCCCCGAGACCCGGGTGATCTCGGGCACCGAGGAGGAGATGCCGCACGCCAACCGGGGCAAGAAGATCTATCCGCCGGTGATCGAGCAGCCCCCGCAGGGGCCGAGGCTGTGGGCGTTCGGTGCGCGCGGCACGATCCGGCACCTGCTCACCCGCCCGCGGCCGGAGAACGTCGAGCAGCCCGAGGTGGAGCTGGCGAAGAAGGACGCCGCGTGGTGGCGGGTCCCGTTCTTCGACAGCGCGCTGATCTCCACCGCCGACGGGCGCGGCAAGTCGGTCTACCGGCGCGACCAGGCCGAGTTCCGCAAGATGCTGGCCGAGAGCCTGCGGCTGCACCGGGAGCTGGAGCGGCGCTGGAACGAGCTGGCCGCCGAGTACCAGCGCGCGCTGCCCGAGATCACCTCGCTGGAGGCCTGGGAGCGCAGCTTCGCCGGCGAGTAGGAGCCGGGATTACTCGGCCGGCTGGCCGAAGATCGGGCGCAGCTTGTTGCGATACATCGACAGCGCGGAGCCGATGGCCATGTGCATGTCGAGGTACTTGTAGGTGCCGAGGCGGCCGCCGAACAGCACGTTCGGCTCCCCCTCGGTGAGCTCGCGGTATGCCTCGAGGCCGGCGCGGTCCTTCGGCGTGTTGACCGGGTAGTAGGGCTCGTCGGTGCGCGAGGCGAAGCGGGAGAACTCGCGCATGATCACCGACTTGTCGCTCGGGTAGCGATCGGCGCGCTCGGGGTGGAAGTGCTTGAACTCGTGGATCCGGGTGAACGGCACGTCCGCGTCGGCGTAGTTCATCACCGAGGTGCCCTGGAAGTCGCCGGTCGGCACGACCTCGCGCTCGAAGTCGAGGGTACGCCAGGACAGCTCGCCCTCGGCGTAGTCGAAGTAGCGGTCCACGGGCCCGGTGTAGACGACGGGCACGTTGCCGACGGTGGTCTGCTTGGCGACCTCCTGGCCGGCATCGAAGAAGTCGGTGGACAGGCGTACCTCGATGTTCGGGTGATCGGCCATCGCCTCCAGCCACGCCGTGTAGCCGTTGACCGGCAGGCCCTCCCAGGTGTCGTTGAAGTAGCGATTGTCGTAGTTGTAGCGGACCGGCAGCCGGGTGATGATCTCCGCCGGCAGCTCGGTCGGGTCGGTCTGCCACTGCTTGGCGGTGTAGTCGCGGATGAACGCCTCGTACAGCGGGCGGCCGATCAGCGAAATGCCCTTCTCCTCCAGGTTTGCCGCCGTCTTCGAGTCGAACTCGGCCGCCTGCTCGGCGATCAGCGCGCGCGCCTCGTCCGGCGAGTGGGCCGCGGAGAAGAACTGGTTCACTGTGCCGAGGTTGATCGGCAGCGGATACACCACGCCCTTGTGCCGGGTGTAGACGCGGTGGGTGTAGTCGGTGAACGCGGTGAACCGGTTCACGTAGTCCCACACCGTCTCGTTGGAGGTGTGGAACAGGTGGGCGCCGTAGCGGTGGATCTCGATCCCGGTCTCGGGGTCGTCCTCGCTGTAGGCATTGCCGCCGATGTGGTCGCGTCGGTCGATCACCAGCACCTTCAGCCCCAGCTCGGCGGCGGCGCGTTCGGCGATCGTCAGCCCGAAGAACCCGGACCCCACCACCACCAGATCGGCATTCATCCTCGTCCACTCCCACTCTTTGTCGGCCAGAACCGCGGCGAGTCTAACCGTGACGCGCCCGCGCGCCCGAACCGGCGGTTTCCGTGTCGGGCGGTCGGTTCGCGTATCGTGGCCGGGGCCGCCGACCGGCGGTGGTGCGGACGCAGGAGGATCTGGCACAGATGAAGATGTCGGTTATTGGGTGCGGGTACCTCGGTGCCGTGCATGCGGCGGCGATGGCATCCCTCGGACACGAGGTCGTCGGGGTGGATGTCGATCCGGCCAAGATCGAGGCGCTGGCGGCCGGCCAGGCGCCGTTCTTCGAGCCCGGATTGCCCGAGCTGCTGACCGAGAACCACGACAGCGGCAAGCTGCGCTTCACCACCGACATCGCCGAGGTTGCCGAGTGCGATGTGCACTTCGTCGCGGTCGGTACGCCGCAGCGCCGCGGCGGGCACAGCGCCGACCTGACCTATGTCAATGCGGCCGTGGAGTCGCTGCTGCCCCACCTCAAGCCGGGCGCGCTCGTGGTCGGCAAGTCGACCGTGCCGGTCGGCACCGCCGAGCGGCTGGCCGAGCGGATCGAGCCGACGGGCGCCGAGCTGGCCTGGAATCCCGAGTTCCTGCGGGAGGGTTTCGCGGTCAAGGACACGATCGAGCCCGACCGGATCGTCTACGGCGTCCGCAGCGACCGCGCGCGGCAGATCCTCGACGACGTGTACCGCACCGCGGTGGATGCGGGTACGCCGGTCGTGGTCACCGACTATGCGACCGCCGAGCTGGTGAAGACCGCCGCCAACGCCTTCCTCGCCACCAAGATCAGCTTCATCAACGCGATGGCCGAGATTGCCGAAGTGACCGGCGCCGATGTCACCAAGCTGGCCGACGCGATCGGCCACGACGCCCGGATCGGGCGCAAGTTCCTCAATGCCGGCGTCGGCTTCGGCGGTGGCTGCCTGCCGAAGGACATCCGGGCCTTCCGAGCCCGGGCCGAGGAGCTCGGGCGCGGCGAGTCGCTGGCCTTCCTCAAGGAGATCGACGAGATCAACCTGCGCCGCCGGCAGCGGGTGGTGGACCTGGCGACCGAGCTGTTGGGCGGCTCGGTCTATGAGAAGCGGATCGCGGTGCTCGGCCTTGCGTTCAAGCCGAACAGCGACGACATCCGCGACTCGCCGGCCCTCGACGTCGCCGTGATGCTGAACGGGCTCGGTGCCGAGGTCCTCGCCTTCGATCCCGAGGCCGTGGAGAATGCGCGGCGCGCGCATCCGCAGCTCGTCTATGCCGAGTCCGCCGAGGCGGCGCTGAAGGACGCGCAGGCGGTGGTGCTGGTCACCGAGTGGTCGGAGTTCCGCGAGCTGGACCCGGCGGCGACGGCCGGCCTGGTCGCCCAGCGCCTGGTGATCGACGGCCGCAATGTCCTCGATCCGGCCGCCTGGCAGGGCGCCGGCTGGACCTACGCGGGCCTCGGCCGCCCCTGACGCGGGCCGCGGTCACCGAGGAAGGTCCGCAGAACCGCGCGCGCCATCGCGGGCCAGTCATTGTCCCGGGTGAATTCGCGCGTACCGGCGCTCCGCGTCGCGCAATCCTCGGGAGTCATGGTGCGAATCGTGTCGGCCAGCGCCTCGGGATCGTCCACCGGCACGACCCAGCCGGTCGACTCGTCGACCACATCGATCAGGCCGGGCACATCGGTCGCGATCACCGGCGTGCCGTGGTGGTACGCCGAGG